>MPMJ01000005.1 GCA_002238425.1 SAR202 cluster bacterium bin16
GCTTTCGGAGAGGGAGTTCACGGCGCTGTTGAGGGTGTATAACAATACGCCGCGCAAGTGCCTCGGCTACCTGACCCCGGCCGAAGTGCTACGAGAACAGGTGTTGCACTTCGAATGTGAATTCACCTTCCTGCCTCCGCAGGAACGACCACCCACCCTACCCCGCCAGTTCGGAGAGCAGGGCGAGCGTGCGCTGGCGGGATGCGGCGGCGTCCGGCCCGGCGGCGACGATGGAGACGATGATCTCGCTCGCGCCGAAGTCGAAGAGTTCGGCGACGCGCTCGCTGACGCGCTCCTCGCTGCCGGAGAGCACGACGCTCTCGATCATGCCGTCGCTCCAGCCCTCGAGCTGTGCAGCCTCGGGGTATCCGGCCTCGGCGAACATCGCCTGGTAGAAGGGCATGCGAGGGTAGTTGGCAAGCTGCTCCCGGGCGGCGGCCCGGACCTCGCCGTCGTCGTCGTGGACGCACATCGGTGCGTGGACGATGAGCGGCGGGCACGGACGCCCCGCGCGTTCGGCGCCGCGCTGCAGCGCTGGGAGGGCGACGTCGCGCAGGTAGACGCCGGGCGACACCCAGCTGATCGCGCCATCGGCGGCCTCGCCGCACAGTTCGTACGACTTCGGGCGGAGCGCGGACGCCATCACGGGCACGTCCGGTACGGGCGCGGGGAGGCTGACGTTCGCGCGGTAGATGCTGCCCTCGAACTCGACCGCGCCGGTGTGCAGCAGCGTGCGCGTGACGGTGAGGTACTCGCGCAGCGCGGTGAGCGGCGTCCGGTAGTCCGCGCCGAAGACGGTGGTCATGGGGCGGATGTGGCTGGGCCCGATGCCGAACCGGAACCGGTTGCCCGAGAGTTGCGCCGCGACCTGCACCTGCTGCGCAGCGGCGACTGGATGCCGCCCCCACGTCGGCACGATGCAGGTGCCGAGCAGGATGCGCTCGGTGCGGGCTCCGGCGGCGGCCATGAGCGTGATGCCGTCCAGGCTCGCGCCGCCGACGGTGAGCCAGGCGGCGTCGATGCCGCGCTCCTCGCTCTCCTCGATACGTGCGAGCACCGCGTTGCTGTCGCCGCCCATGACGGCAAGGCCGATGGTTCCTGCGCCCATGCGTGTTCCTCCGTTCAGTCGAATGTTGTGCGGGAGAGAGTGTAACCGCTCGCGCGGACTACGAGGAGCGCCGGCGGAGCCTGCGCCAGGCCATGGAAACGCCGAGCATGGCCACGGCGACGAGCACGATGGCGCCACCGCCCGGGATGTCCTGGTAGAAGGCGATCGTAAGGCCGGTGACGGCGCTGAACATACCCACGAGCGACGCGACGATGAACGCGGTGCGCAGGCTGTTCGTGACTCCCTGCCCCACGAGGACGGGGATGACGATGAGCGCACCGACGAGCAGGACGCCCATGATCCGCATGGCGAGGGTGATGGTGGCCGCGGCGAGCACCGCCAGGCCGAGGTTGACCCAGTCCACCTTGATGCCGGAGACGCGGGCGAGGGAATCGTCGAACGAGGCCTGCGCGAGCTCCGTGAAGAATGCGGTTACGCCGATGACGACGAAGACCGCTAGTCCTGCCAGGAGCCAGAGGTCCAGCTCCGTGATGGTGAGGATGGAGCCGAACAGGAACCCGAGCAGGTCCACGTTGAATCCCTGCGCGGCGCTGATGACGACGACCGCCGCGGCGAGCGAGGAGTAGAGCGCGACCGCGAGGACGGCGTCGCCGGGGAGCCTGCCGCGCGAGCGCAGCACTTCCATGACGACTGCGGCGATGGTGACGGCGATGAACGTGGTGAGCGTCGGGTAGACGTTCACTGCGAACCCGACGGCGACGCCGAGCAGCGCAACGTGGGCGAGTGTGTCGGAGAGCAGCGAGAAGCGGCGCAGCACGAGGAAAGTCCCGAGCACAGGCGCAAGCGCGCCGACGAGGAGGCCCCCGATGAGCGCCCGGATCATGAACTCGTATTGCAGTATGGCAGGCATGGGATCAGTGCCGGTGTACGTGCGGCGTGACCTGGTCGAACTCGTCGTGACGGACGGCCTCTTCGCCGTGCGCATGATGGTCGTGGTGCCGGCCGTGATGCAGCACTTCGACCGGGAAGCCGTAGAGCCGCACGAGGTCGTCCTCGGTCAACTCCTGCGGGGGGCAGTGGCACAGGAGCGTGCAGTTCATGCATGCAACGGTGCCGGCCTCTCGCATGACCGCGCCGACGTCGTGGGAGATGATGAGGATAGTGACCCCTTGCGCGCGAAGCTGGCGGAGCAGCATGTACAGTTCTTCTCCGCCCTGGACGTCCACTCCCGCGATAGGCTCGTCCATCACGAGCAACTCAGGCTTGCGGATGAGCGCCCGTGCGATGAGGGCGCGCTGCTGCTGGCCGGTGGAGAGCTCGCCGATGCGCCGGCGCTTGAAGTCCGCCATATCGACCATCTGCAGGACGCCGTCCACGTCCGCGCCGTTCCCCCGGCGCCAGAAATCGAACGGTGAGAAGCCGGAATAGCGTCCGTGTGCGACCACCTCGCTGACCGTGATGGGGAACATCGCATGGATGCCGGTGGCGACCTGCGGGACGTAGCCGATGCGGCGCCAGTCCTTGAACCGCTCGATGTCGGTGCCGAACACGCGCACCTGTCCGTTGTCCGGTTTGATCAGCCCGAGGATGATCTTGAGGAGCGTGCTCTTGCCGCTGCCGTTGGGACCGACGATCGCGGTGAAATCGCCACGCTCGATGCGCAGCGTCACGCCGTGCACCGCAGGCGACCCCGCGTAGGTGAAGGAGACATCTTCCAGTTCAACTGCCGGTGTGTCGTCCATATCCATTCTCTCCTTCAGCCGCACCGACAGGATACGGCGGGGTCGCGCTGGGAGGATAGCGCGGCCCCGCCTGCAGGCGTGTGTTCGGTTACGAGCAGTCCATCGCGGCACGCAGGCTGTTCAGGTTGTCGCGCATCAGACCGAAGTAGTCGCCGTGCTCGGCCAGTTCGTCCAGCGTTATGCCGTCCATCGGATGGATCTGGTAGATGCCTGCGCCGGTCTCGTCAGCGAGCACCTGCTCGTTGGAGCCGGAAAGGACGGGCTCCACCAGCACGGCTTCGATGCCGAGGTCCTTGATGCGGTCTGCGATGCCGGCGAGACGCTGGGGAGAAGGATCGAAGCCGGGTGAGAGGCCGGAGACGCTCACCTGCTCCAAGTCGTAGGCCAGCGCGAGGTAGCCGTAGGCCGAGTGCGACGTGACGAACTCGCGGTGGACACACGAGCTGAGGCCCGCCTCGAACTCGGCGTGCAGCGCCCGGAGCTCGGACGAGAGCGTCGCGAGGTTCGCCCGGTAGACGTCGGCGCCAGCGGGGTCGGCCTCGATCAGCGCGTCAGCGATGCGCTCCGCCTGGGTGATGGCGCGCAGCGGGTCGAGCCAGAAGTGGGGGTCGAGTTCGCCGTGGCCGTGATCGCCCTCTTCGCCGGCGTGGTCGTCCTCTTCTTCCGCTGCGTCCGCGTCCTCGCCTTCGTGCTCCTTGTCCTGGTCCTCGTCGACGCCGCCATGGTCTTCGCCTTCGTCCTCGTCGGCTTCGTCTCCGTGGTCGTCCTCTTCCTGTTCGGCCTCGTCTCCCTCGTCGTGGTCTTCACCCTCTCCGGGTTCGTCCTCGTCGTGGTCTTCGCCCTCATCCTCTTCGTGGCCTCCCGCCTCGGCCTCGTGATCCTCGAACTCAAGCGCTGCTTCAGCATCGGCGGCCTCGACGACGATGCCGGAGACGTCGTTGCCCAGCGATTCGAGCGCGCGCTCCAGCCACGGCTCCAGTTCGACACCGTTCATCGCGATGACGTCAGCATCAGCAATCGTGAGCAGATCGCGCGCCGTGAGTTCGAACGTGTGCCCTTCTGCGCCGGGCGGCACGAGAGGCGTCACTACCACGCGGTCGCCGCCGACGCGTTCGGCGAAGTACTGCATGGGGTAGATGCTCGCGACCACGCTCAGCGGCTCGGCCGGCGCTTCGGTAGGAGTGGCCGCAGGGACGGTCGGCGCGGGCGTCGCCGTGGGAGTGGGGTCATCCGAGCAGGCGGTGATCGCCAAGGCCATGGCCGCGGCGATGAGCAGCATGTATGGTTTAGTGAGATTAAGTCTCATCTAATTCAGCCTCCAGGAACTTTCCGTTGAATCTCAGTGGGCGTGCACGTGGGTACCGTGCATGTGGATATCTGCGCCGCCCTGGCCAATCTCCCGGCAGCCCGCGCAGCGGTGGTACAGCTCCAGCCGGTGCCCGATCAGGTCGCTCCCGACGTGAGCTTTCATTGCGCGAAGCATCCGTTCGACAGAGGGATGGCGGAACTCGTCTATGCGCCCGCAGGCGACACAGACGAGGTGATGGTGATGGTGGGCGTCGTCCAGCGAGTAGCGCGGCGAGCCGTCCGGCATGGCGGTCTTGCAGAGAATGCCCACCTCCACCAGCAGCCGCAGTGTGCGGTAGATGGTCGCGCGGCCCAGGCCCGGCAGTCCCGCGACGATCTCCTCGGCGCTGAACGCGTCGGTCCGGCGAGCGAGCATCGCAGCCAGTTCACGGCGCGGCCAGGTCATGCGGCTGCCGTGCTCCTCCAACGCTGCGAGGATGTTGGACTCGGTCTGCGTGACCGCACTGGCCGATTTCGTCGAAATCGTCGTCATGCCAGCACAGTATCGCGGCGCCTGCACGTTGTCAATACTTTGTATCAACAACTGCGGAAACTGATACTGCGCTAGGAGTGAATCGATACCGGCGCGGGCCATCCACCTGGCCCCCACATCCCCTGTTTCCGTGGTTCGACAGGTTCGTACGAACGGGCGTACGGCCATGCCGGGCGCCTCTCACTGGTGAGCGGCAATCTTAGAAGTCCTGGCGGCCTTCGAAGGCGCGGGTGAGCGTGAGGTCGTCGGCATATTCGAGGTCGCCGCCTACGGGGAGGCCGCGAGCGAGCCGGGTCACGCGCGGGCCGAGCGGGACCAGTAACTGATGCAGGTACATCGCAGTGGCCTCGCCCTCGACGGTGGGGTTCGTGGCGATGATCACCTCGCTGACCGGCTCTTCGCCTATCCGGCGCAGGAGCTCGCGTATGCGCAGATCGTCCGGGCCGACGTTGCCCATGGGGTCGATGAGGCCATGCAGGACGTGGTAGAGACCACGAAAGACGCCGGTGCGCTCAAGTGCGAGCACGTCCAGCGGCTCCTGCACGACGCAGAGGCGCGTCTGGTCACGCGCGGGGTCCGAGCAGATGCCGCATACGTCCGGTTCGGTGATGTTCTGGCAGCGGGAACAGAAGCCGAGCGAGTCCTTGACCGCGCTGATGGCGTCGGTCAGTTGCCGCGCCTCACGCTCCGGCATGCGGATGAGGTAGTAGGCGAGCCGTTGGGCGGACTTGGGGCCGATGCCGGGCAGTTTGTGGAGCTGTTCGATGAGCCGGGCGACGGGTGGCGCAAGCGCAGGGCCGCCGCCATAGCCGCCCTGGGAGGACGAGGTCATGTGCGCTACATCCCCGGTATCTTCAGTCCACCGGTGAGCGCGCCGAGCCGCTCCGCCGCGAGCGCCTGGGACTTCGCGAGCGCCTCGTTCACCGCCGCGAGCACCATGTCCTGCAGCAGTTCCACGTCGTCCGGGTCGACAGCGGCGGGGGCTATAACGATGGACTGGACCGTCTGCTTGCCGGTGGCGACGACCTTGACGGCCCCCCCGCCCGCAGATGCCTCGACGGTCTCGTTCTCCAGGTCCTCCTGGGCCTTCATGAGGCGGGCCTGGAGCTGCTGGGCCTGTTTGATCATGTTCCTATTCATCGTTCCATTCCTTGGGCGGTTCGTTGGAATCATCGGGCGACACGGGGACGACGGCAGGTTCAGGTTCGGGTCCGGCTATGTGCGTCGCGCCGTTCGGGACAGCGTCGGCAGCGGGGGACGGGACGGCAGGAGCGTCACCGGCGTATGGCGCCGGGGCAGGCGCAGGCGGCGTATCGTCGAGATCGGGAGCCGGAGCGGGTGTCGCGGGCGCTTCGTCGACATCCGGAGCCCGCTCGGGTGCGGAAGGCACATCGGCCGCATACGGGGCGGAGGCCGGGGTTGGCGCGGGCGGGGGCGCTTCGTTGACGACCTGCCCTCCGTAGCCGACGGCGGCCCGGATGAGGTGTCCGCCGCCCGCCTCGCCGGAGCGTTCGCCGTTGGAACGCTGTTCGCCCATGCTCACGACGATGTTCAGTTGCTGGCCGAGCGCCTCCTGCAACCGGCGCTCCACCTCCATCCGGCAGCGCGGGTCCTCCAACTCTCCCGTCAGCCGCTCGCTGTTGGACTGGTGCACGAAGGTGACGATGAGGTCGGAGCCCCGTATCTCCCTGTGTCCCGAACTGCGGAGCAGCGCGGCGACATCGAACTTGCGCTTGGGCACGCCGGTGAGCGATCTGAGGATGCTCGGCCACTGCGCGGCGAGACGCTGATCGATGGGCGCCGACGGGTCCAGGGGTGGAGCGGAGGGCGAAGGAGGACGCCGCTGCTCGGGCGGCGGCGGCGCGGGCGCCGCCGGGCGGGGAGGAGAAGCTGCCGCTTGGGGCTGCACAGGGCGCGGCGCGGCAGCAGCCGGTGCAGGGGCCGCGACGGGCGGCACGGGCGCGGCGGCGGTCTCGGGCGGCAGGCCGAGTTCGACCGCGGCGAGCTCCAGTGGTAGCGGCGACGGCTGGTCGAACCGGAATGAGACGTGGCCGAACAGCCGCAGCGCGCGCATGATCTGCTCCAGCGGCACGCTGCTCGCCACGAACGCGAGCTGCGACTCAGTGTCCTTGGAGAGGTCCAGCGCGGACGTCGCGCCGCTCTTGATGAGCAGGGCGGCGCGCAGGAGTTCCACCGTCATGCGGTGGAGCGGGCGCAGGTCAACCCCCTCGTTCGCAACGCCGTTGATGACCTCGAGCGACTGCGCCGTGTTGCCGGTGAGCAGGTGTTTGACGAGCGCCAGCGCGCTCTCCTCCCCGCTGATGCCGAGCAACTCACGCGCCTGCTCGACAGTCACACGCGAACCGAACGAGGTGATGAGCTGGTCAAGCAGGTTCGTTCCGTCGCGCAGGCTTCCGCCGGACGCCCGGCCGATGAGGCGCAGCACCTCCGGCGAGACCTCCACGCCTTCCTCCTGGGCGATGCCCGCGAGCCGTTCCGTCATGTCCTGCATGGCGATGCGGTGGAAGTCGAACCGCTGGCACCGGGAGACGATGGTGGGCGGGAGGCGCTCAGGCTCCGTGGTGGCGAGGACGAACACGCTATGGGGAGGAGGCTCCTCCAGCGTCTTGAGGAACGCGTTGAAGGCATCGTTGGTGAGCGCGTGCGCCTCGTCGATGATGTAGACCTTGTTCCTGCCGACGGTGGGGGCGAAGCGCACCTTCTCCCGCAGGTCGCGTATCTCGTCGATCCCGCGGTTGCTCGCGGCGTCGACCTCGATGAGGTCTATGAAGCTGCCGTTGTCTATGGCGCGGCAGTTGTCGCACGCGCCGCACGGGTCGCCGATGGACGGCGGACGCATAGTGCAGTTGAGCGATTTCGCCAGCACGCGCGCGGTGCTGGTCTTGCCAGTGCCACGCGGGCCGCAGAAGAGGTAGGCGTGTGCGGTGCGTCCGTGCGCGACGGCCTGGGTGAGCGTCTGCGTGATGGGGCCCTGCCCGACGATGTCGGAGAAGCGCGGGGGCCGCCACTTCCTGTAGAGCACTTCGCCCGCCATCAGGACGCTCCCACACCATTCCCGGAGGGAAACAGCGCGCTCAGTGCCTGCTGTTCTATCGCGCGCATCGCCGCTTCCTCCTCCGGTTCCGCGTGGTCGTGCCCGAGCAGGTGCAGGATGCCGTGCACGACGAGCAGCGCAGCCTCCCGCTCCACCGGCACATTGTGCTCGCGCGCCTGCCGCTCTGCCATCGGGTAGGACAGGACCACTTCGCCGAGGTTCGGCTCTTCGCCAGGGACAGCCGGAAACCCGGCGTCGGGGAGTGGTTCGACCGCAGGGAGCGCAGTGTCCTCCGCGGGCGCGCCGTACTCACCGAACGAGAGGACGTCGGTCACTTCGTCGAAGCCGCGGAAGCGCATGTTGAGGTCGTGGAGCGTCTCGTCGTCTGCAACGACGACGCTTGCGCCGGAGCACCCGTCCGGGTCCGCGACGGCGAGCGCGGCGGTAGCGGCGCGGCGCACCGACGCAGCAGGCGCCGCCCCTCGGAACGAAGGGAATACGCGAACGTCAACGCGCCGTCTCTTGGGTCGTGTGGCCATGCGGTTCCGCCTCCCCGGAACCAGCGGATGGTAACAGGGCGGAATGCCGTGCGGCACCCAGTGATCGGCAGAGGACCGGCATCCCTCGACCCGGTCTGTGCGGCGCGGGTATGATGCAGCACGGTCCGGCGGCGCGCCGGACGCAACCACCACCGCAGGGGAGCACACCATGGAAGCCCACGAGTTGATCGCGGACGGCCTCGGCCGAGTCAACCAGCTGCTGCACCGCGCGCTGACCGGCGTGTCCGCAGAAACCCTGAACCGGATGCCGAACGGCCATTCGAACTCAATGGCCTGGCTCGCGTGGCACCTCACGCGCATCCAGGACGACCATTTCGCCAGCCTCGCGGGCGAGCCGCAGCTCTGGACGAGCGAAGGCTGGCACGAGCGGTTCGGGATGCCCGCGGACGATTCCATCACCGGCGGCGGCCACACGCTGGAGCAGGCGGCAGCCGTACAGGTGGACTCGGCAGACGTGCTACTGGGCTATAACGACGCAGTGTACGAGCGTTCGAAACGCTACCTGGCGGGCGTGACCTCGGCAGACCTGGACAAGGAACTGAACGAGCCGCAGTACACGCCGCTCCCCACCCTGGGGGTGCGACTCGTCAGCATCATCTCCGACAACACGCAGCACGCGGGACAGGCCATGTACCTGCGTGGCTACTTCGACGGGTTCGGATGGCAGCGGCGCTAAGCCGCGCCGCACGAAAGGACACCCATGAATGCAGTTGACCTCTATTTCGACGCGCTGAACCGGGCGGACGGCTACACGCGCCGCGCCCTGGAAGGCCTGACCTACGACGAGCTGCGCCACCAGCCCGGAGGCGAAGGCAGCAACCCA
Organism: SAR202 cluster bacterium bin16; assembly: GCA_002238425.1. Lineage (GTDB taxonomy): Bacteria > Chloroflexota > Dehalococcoidia > Lucifugimonadales > Australimonadaceae > Bin16. The sequence continues at coordinate 9,090 of MPMJ01000005.1, forward strand.
ATCGGCTGGATCGTCTGGCACATGACGTGGGTGCGCGACTTCATTACCGCAGGCGTGACCGGCGAGCGGCCGCTGTGGGAGACGGACGGCTGGGCGGACCGTTTCGGCATGGAGGCGCCCCCTCCCCGCTTCACTCCGGAGAACGTGCACACGTTCGACCCGAAGGACATCGAGACGCTCACCGGCTATTTCGAGGCTGTCGCCGAGAAGACGGCAGCCACCGTCCGGGGCTTCACACCGGAAGACCTGGACCGGCTCCTCCCTCCGGCGTCGCCGGACAGGCCGCCGCAGTCGGTGGGCTCGCGGCTCGGGGCCATCCTGAACGACAACATCCAGCACGTCGGTCAGGTGACGTACTTCCGCGGTGTCCTCCGCGAGCAGGGGTGGTTCTAAGCATGACCGAGCGCCTCCCCGAAGAGACGGCCATCCCGCAGTTCAGCCTCGACGCCTTCTCCCTCGCAGGACGCACGGCGATCGTGTCAGGCGGCAGCGACGGCATCGGCAGGATGATCGCGCACGGGTTCGCTGACGCGGGTGCGAATGTTGTCGTCGCGGCGCGCGGACCGGAGAAGATCGAGAGCGTCGTCGCGGAGATTGAGGACAAGGGGCACACGGCCCTCGGCGTTCCCACCGACGTGACCGACCCTGACGCGGTGCGCGCGCTCGTCGAACGCGCCATCGAACGCTTCGGTCAGGTCGACATCCTGATGAACGTGGTCGGCGGCTCGCAGGGGCCGACGTTCAAGCGCGGGCCGCTCCTGGAGCTGACCAAGCACGACTTCAACGAGGCGTTCAATATCAACGTCACGAGCGCGTTCCTGTGCAGCCAGGCCGTCGTTCCGCACATGCTGGAGCGCGGGGGTGGCGTCATCATCAACATGGCGTCGATAGGGGCGCGGGACTACCGCCTGCCGGAGCCCGGCATGAGCGTCTACAACATGACCAAGGCGTCGGTGATGCACCTCACGCGCAGCATGGCGAAGGAGTGGGCGCCCACCATACGGGTGAACTGCATCAACGCCGGACATTTCATCACGCCGCGCCGCGCCCGGACGGAGCACCCGGACCGTCGGGCGCGCAGCCTCGCCGAGATCGAGATCGACCGCTTCGGCAGACCGGAGGACATCGCCGGAGCGGCGGTATTCATCGCGTCGGACGCCGGAGCGTTCTTCAATGGCTCCTACCTCGACCTGCACGGCGGCACGTAAGGACAAGATTCGGACACAAGGGGAGGGTTCATGGACCTGTCGCGTTTCTCCATGGAAGGGCGCACCGTCATCATCACCGGCGGCAGCGGCGGAATCGGACGAGGCTGTGTGCGTGCGTTTGCGCAGGCGGGCGCGAACGTCGTAGTGGCATCGGTGCCCGCGGACACCATCCCGCCCGCGGTCGAGGAGGCTGAGTCTCTCGGAGTGCAGGCGCTCGGCGTTGCCGTGAACGTCGCCGAGCCCGACGAGATCGACGCCATGGTCGCGCAGACGCTCGATCGGTTCGGACGCATCGACGCGCTCGTGAACGTCGCGGGCGGCTCGTACAGCCGCAACCCGGACATGCCCCAGTACAGCCGCGCGTCGCTGCTGGAGATCAGCGGCGACGACTTCGTGGGCGCGTACATCGGCAACGTCATGACGACGTTCCTCGTCTCCAGGGCCGTCGTGCCGCACATGAAGGCGGTTGGCAAGGGGGCCATCGTAAACATCGGTTCCACCTCCGGCCTCGACCGTCACCCGAATGCGCCCGACATCGCGGCCTACGGCACGGCGAAGGCTGCCATCCATAGCCTCACGTTCCACATGGCGCACCAGTGGAAGCCGGAGGTGCGAGTGAATTGCATCGCTCCGGGCACCATCAACACACCCCGCCCTGCGGGAACCGTGCGCCCGGAGATGTCGAGCGCAGCCGAGCGCATCGCCGTCGGCAGGGTGGGCGTCGGCGACGACATCGGCAGCGTGGCGCTCTTCCTCTGTTCGGACGCCGCAGGCTTCGTGGACGGCATCGTCATTCCCGTGCACGGTGGCGAGTAGCACGGCAAACGTCCCGAAGAGCGCGCGTCGTACACTACGCTCGTGACAGCGCAGGCGTACCACGATGGCCTCAATCGCCCTCCGCCGGGAGGGCGCCCCCGCGCCTACAAGACGGACGGACTCGTGCTGCGCGCCTACCGGATGCGCGGCGCCCACCCCCCCCCCCCCCGGCCGGGAGGGCCCCCCCGCGCCTACAAGACGGACGGACTCGTGCTGCGCGCCTACCGGATGCGCGACGCCGACCGCCTCGTGACCGTGCTGACGCCGTCGCTGGGCAAGCTCAAGCTCACCGTGCGAGGAGCGCGAAGGCTCACGAGCAAGCTCGGCGGACACCTGGACGTGCTGAACCGCACTCATCTCGCCATCGCAATCGGCCACACGTTCGACGTGGTCACAGGCGCGGAGTCGGCAGAGTCGTTCGCCGAGGTGAAGGCAGATCTCTCGCGGCTCGCTGAAGCGCTCTACCTGATGGAGCTGGCCGATCTGCTCATGCCGGAGGCTGCGCCGCACCCTGCCGCGTATCACCTCCTGCTGAACGCCCTGCGCGCGCTCGCAGCCGGGCGAAATCCCGCCTCGGTGGCCCGCCACACGGAACTGGGACTGCTGGGCGACACGGGCTACATGCCGGAGTTGCACTCGTGCATCATGTGCCGCCGCGAGATCGAGCCTGAGCGCCATCGCTACGTCGCCGCGTTGGGTGGTGTCGTCTGCGATAAGTGCCCCGCCCCGGCTTCGAGCGTCCTTCCGCTCTCCGTGGACTCGCTCAAGGTGCTGCGGCACTTCGCCGAGCGCGGCGTCGCAGAGGCCTCGCAGGTCGCGCTGAGCGGCGCGGTTCGCGACGAACTGGAGACGGCACTGGGGGCGTCTGTGCGCTACGTGCTAGAGCGCGAGCTGCACACAGCGGGGTTCGTGGAGCGCGTCGAGCACCTGCGCGAGCGGGGCGCGTAGGCGCCCTAGACGATGACGACCGGCTCCTCCGCCACCGTCCCGTCCCAAATAGTGAAGAGCCGCACGTCCGGCGACTGCTTGTCCATGAGCGAGACCAGCAGGTAGTACGGGTCCGGCCAGTTCGCGGCGAGGCGCACGTCGGTGTCGGATGGGTAGGCGGGGCTGTGGGTGTGCGAGTGGTAGATCACCTGCATCTCCCAGCCGTTGTCGTCGAGTTCGCGGAGCACCTGGTTGAGCTCCCGCCCGTCCATGCTGTACCGGTAGGGACTCTTCTCCGTGTTGGTGATGCGGTAGTGCTGCAGCACGATCCTGCCCGCTCCGGCGAGTATCCCGCAGCACTCGTTGGGGTCTTCCTCCAGCGCATGCTGCACCATGGCGTCACGAATCTCGGCGGGTATCTCCATCGTCGTCTCTTCTCCGAAGCTGTGGCTGTCCGAAACCCGATTATACGGCGCACGGCTCCGCGCCCTGAGGCTCGGTATACTATGACAGAGGTTTCAGGAGGCTGGCCATGCCGAACGGCATCACGGTGAAGATGGACAACGGCGGGACGCGCGTCGAGGTGCGCTCCCAGAACCAGGCGGGGCTGCTCTACGCGGTGCCGGCGGAGGCCAGTTGGGTGGCGACCCCGGACCAGTTGCACGCGCACGCCATCGCCGGGTTCTTCACGGACCTCATGAAGATGGAATCGCCGGAGGTCTCCCGGCTGATGGAGAAGTGGGGGCTCTACTTCAGGCCCCTTGAACTGGAACCGCAGGACTAGCATCTGCGTAGCGCTGGACCCGGCTCGGGCTATGCAGAACGGTTTGCAGAGGCGTGAATGACACGCGAGCTTTGCCGGTTGCACTCGTAGTGCGGTAAGCTAGATTCAGGCGCAGAGTGCGCTCCTGGAGCGACGAGTTCGATGGGTAACCGCTGGATCGGCAACACGTTCATCTACCTGATCATCTTCGTGGCGGTCATCGCCGTCTTCTTCATGCTGTTCTCGCCCGGGCAGGAAGGCGAGGAGAGCGACCTCACCTCCATCCTGGCGTTGGCGAAGAACGGACAGATATCGAGCATCGTCGTTGACGGCGACCGCATCGTGGCGACCTCGCGAAATGCCAACCAGCAGCTCGTCGCCGCCAAGGAGCCGGGCACCAGTATCTTCGAGATACTCCAGTCCGCGGAGATCGACCCCGTCGAGCGCGGGATCCAGGTGGAGGTGCACCGCAGCGGAGGGCTCGGCAACCTGTTCGGGATACTCCTGCAGTTCCTGCCGCTCATCTTCTTCGGCGCGATCCTGCTCTTCATGATGCGCCAGGCGCAGGGGAGCAACAATCAGGCGCTCGGGTTCGGCAAGAGCCGCGCGCGCATGAACACCGGCAACCGTCCGACCGTGATGTTCTCGGACGTTGCGGGCGTGGAGGAATCCAAGACCGAGCTGCAGGAGGTCGTGGAGTTCCTCAAGTACCCGGAGCGCTTCCTGGCGCTCGGAGCGCACATCCCGAAGGGCGTACTGATGGTCGGCCCGCCCGGCATCGGCAAGACGCTGCTGAGCAAGGCCGTCGCGGGAGAGGCGGGCGTGCCGTTCTTCTCCATCAGCGGCTCCGAGTTCGTGGAGATGTTCGTCGGCGTGGGTGCGTCCCGCGTCCGCGACCTCTTCGACCAGGCGAAGCGCAACGCGCCGTCCATCGTCTTCGTCGACGAGATCGACGCCGTGGGACGCCACCGCGGCGCGGGGCTCGGCGGAGGCCACGACGAGCGTGAGCAGACGCTCAACCAGATCCTCGTCGAGATGGACGGCTTCGAGACGAGCACGAACGTTATCGTCATCGCCGCCACGAACCGCCCCGACATCCTCGACCCGGCGCTGCTGCGGCCCGGCCGCTTCGACCGCCGCGTCGTGCTGGACCTACCGGACATCAACGGGCGCGTCGCCATCCTGGACGTGCACTGCAAGGGGAAGCCGCTCGGAGACGACGTCGACCTCGAGCGCCTCGCTCGCCAGACGCCGGGCTTCAGCGGCGCCGACCTTGCGAACCTCGTGAACGAGGCCGCTATTCTCGCGGCGCGGCGGGACCAGAAGACCGTCGCCATGTCCGACATGCTGGAGTCCATCGACCGCGTGACGATGGGGCCGGAGCGCCGCACGCGGGTCATCTCCCAGAAGGAGAAGGAGATCGTCGCCTACCACGAGGGCGGACACGCGCTCGTGGGGCACCTGCTGGAGCACGGAGACCCCGTGCAGAAGATATCCATCGTCTCGCGCGGCATGGCCGCGGGCTACACCAAGTCCCTCCCCGAAGAGGACAGGATGTTCTTCTCCCGCCCGCAACTCATCGACCGCATCACGATGGCCCTGGGCGGGCGCGTCGCCGAGGAGATCACCTTCAACGAAGTGACGACCGGCGCGAGCAACGACCTCGAGCAGGTGACGCAGATAGCGCGCGCGATGGTCACGCGCTACGGGATGAGCGAGAGCCTCCTGCCCCGCACGTTCGGCAAGCGCGAGGAGATGGTATTCCTCGGACGGGAGATCTCCGAGATGCGGGACTACTCGGAGAAGGTCGCGCAGGAGATCGACGAAGAGGTGCAGTCCATCGTTGTGGACGCGTACCACTCCGCGAAGCGGCTCCTGCTGGAGAACTACCCCAAGCTCGTCCAGATCGCGCGTTACCTCATGCTCAACGAGAGCATCGAGGGCCCGGACCTGGAGCAGCTCTTCGCCTCCGACGCGCCCCCGCTCGACGGCGCGGTCCCCGTCGGCGCCTGACGCGCCCGCGCCGCCTCGCCCTCTCACCCGTAAGGGCGGTTCGCGAACCGCCCCTACGCTACGCACGCTTATAGCACGGCTCTACCCGCTGCCCTCACAACCCGAGGCGTTCGTCAAAGTAGTTCAGCAGGTACGCCTCGTAGTGGTCCGTGTAGTCTTCCCACCCCTCGCTGTGCTCGCAGCGCTCGTAGATGGTCATGTGGGGCGGTGCCTGGACCTGCGCCCGCAGCTGCGCCAGGTGGGAGAGCGGAACACGTTCGTCGGCGGAGCAGTGCACCAGCCCCAGCGGGTACTCGTAGAGCGCTGCCGCATCGACGGGTCGCACCTCGTTGATGTCCAGCCCCTTCGCAGTCCGGGCGACGAACAGGATGCCGGGCCGCAGCGCGGTGGCGCTCCAACGCGCCGCTCTCGTGCGGTCCGCGATCTCCTGGATCAGCAGATCGGACACGCTGGTGAACGACGAATCGGAGAACAAGCCCACAACCGCGGGTTCGTCCACCGCCGTCATCAGCGCGATGGCGCCTCCGAAGGAGTCGCCGTACAGCAGCACGCGACCCGGCTCCGCGCCGCGATGCGTCAGCACGTAGTCGATCGCGCCGCGCAGGTCGTCCTGCTCGTGGATGCCCGCGCCCATCTGGGCGGGGTCGGATTCGCCGTGCCCGCGCAGATCGAACGCGAACACCGAGTAACCTCCGTCCACCAACGCCTTCGAGAGTCCCAGTGACGAGTCCCGCGTGCTGTCCAACCCGTGGATCTTGACAACGACGCCCTTCGCGTCCTGTGCAGGCATCCACCAGCCGCGCAGCGTGAGGTCCGGCCAGTCTCGAGGGGAGAACTCGACCTCCTCGTAGCGGAGTCCAAAGTCCTCGGGGAACTCCTCGATCTCGTTCCGCTCCGCCACGAGCGCGGTGTTGACGATGTAGAGCGAGACGAGCAGGTACAGCAGCCCGAGAACAACGACGACGGCTCCGGCGAGCAGGGCTCTGCCGCGCGGGGTGGTGGGGAGGGCGGGTCGCATAGTGCGGGCTATTCTAGGTCAACCACTCCCCAAAGCGTCACGGATTCGGTACGCTGGTTTGCAGGGAAGCCGATGAACCGGGCAACACGCGCTATCACCTCCTTCGGGCTCGCCATCGGCCTGCTGGCCGCGTGCGCCTCCCCGACCCCCACGCCTACCCCAACCGCTACTCCTGTGCCGACGCCCACTCCGACTGCCACCGCAACGCCGTTCCCACTGCCCACGCCCGTACCCCTGAGCGATCACCCGCCCCTCACCCTGCCCGCCGACGAGTCGCCGCACGCGTACCTCGTCGAGTGGTGGTACTTCAACGCCCACCTCACGTCGGAGGAACAGGAGCGTTACGCCCTGCACGACGTCATCTTTCGCGTACGCGAACCGACCAGCGGGCTTGCCGGCCACGTCCGCCATATCGGGCTAGGCACCGCGACGGGCTATGTCCACGATGAACTGTTCGAAGTCGCCGCTCCCGTTGAGACTGCTCCAGGAGACTTCGAATTCGCGGTGGGGAACACGCTCATGGCGGGGGTCGGCGGGGAGGCCTACACGCTGCGCGCCGAGGCGGACGGCTATGCGTACGACCTCACGCTCCGTGCAACGACGGAACCGATCCTGCACCAGGGCGGGCTCGTGGACTTCGACTACGCCGGCGTCACCTACTACTACACGCGCCCGCGCCTCGCTCTGAGCGGGACGCTGACACTCCCCGACGGCTCGACTTCGAGCGTCACCGGCCTGGCGTGGCTCGACAAGCAGTGGGGCGACTTCCAGCCCGTCGCCGTCGAGTGGGACTGGGCCAGCATCCAACTAGACGACGGCACGGACCTCATGATCTCCAGCCTCTACGAACGCAGAGGCCCACTCATCGAACGCTATGGGACGGTCCGACTGCCGGGCCAGCCCGCGCGAACCCTCCAAGCGGACGAGGTCTCGTTCACCCCCGGCGAACCCGTCTGGCGCAGCCCCGTCACCGCGACGGCCTACCGCACGCACTGGAACGTCGAAGTCCCCGGCGAGGGGCTCTCCCTGACGCTGCGCCCCCTGGAAGAGGAGTCCGAGTACCGCAGCGAGACGATAGGCGTCACCTACTGGGAAGCGGGCGTCGACGTGCTCGACCCGTCCGGCGAGGTCGTCGGCCAGGGCTTCGTCGAACTCAACTGGGCACGCGGCCGCGAGCGCTGAGGTCTACGCATGGGCCGTTGTCTGATGTAGGGGCGCCCCTTGTGGGTGCCCTTCGGGCTAACCCCGCTTGCGAGGCTTGCGCCCCTTCGGAGCGTCCTTGCTCCCCTCCAAGGACGCCAGCAACGCCAGCCCTTCCTGTGTCGGCGCGTACGCGTACACGGCGTATGCAGCCGTCACGCGCTCCACGAACCCGCCATCCAGCAGACCGCGCAGCGCGGTCTCGCCGAGGTACGGCGGCAGCCGCAGCAGGTGGTCGGACACCGGCGCGTTGCGGGCGGTGTGCTGTTCGGCAACGAGGCGCAGCAGGCGCAGCGGGTAGGAGCGCACCTCGTCGGCGAGGTTGCGCAGCGGGCCTGTCGCCGCGAGCACGTCCTCTGCTGCGCGAACGCGTTCGTCCTGCGTCATCGCCAGCCCTCCGGTGGCCGCGTACGCAGGCCGCTGCATATCTCCTCGACGAGCCCCGGCCCCTGGAACACGAGCGCCGTGTAGAGCTGCACCGTGTCGGCCCCGGCCTCGAGCGCCGCGCGGGCGTCGTCCGCGGAGGCGATGCCGCCGCAGGCGTTCAGTCCCACGCCGCTTCCCAGCTCGGCGCGTATGTCGGGCAGCATCGCCAGCATATTCTCCAGTATCGCACGCCCACTCAGGCCGCCGCGTCCGGTCGCGAGGCGCTCGTCCTCCACGGGAATCGTGTTCGCCGCCGTCACTGCGTCCACGCCGTCCTCGCGGCAGACGCGCACGAGCGCGAGGATCTGCTCGCGCTCCTCGTCGTTCGTCCACGGCGGGATCTTCACGAAGAGCGGCTTCAGCCGGACCGCGTTGAGCACGCCCAGCAGGCCGCGCAGCGCCGCCGGCTCGTGGAAGCGGCGCAGCCCCGCCGTGTTCGGTGAACTGATGTTGACCTCGACTCCGTCCACGAGCGGCTGCAAGCGCTCCGGGCGCCCCCCCGCCGTGTTGGGTCGGCTGATGTTGACCCCCCCCCCGCCCACGAGCGGCTGCAGCCGCTCGGCGCCCTCCGCCGTTTCCTGCTCGTCGAGCGCGGCGATGCTCACGAGGACGCGGGCGGGCATCCGGTGCAGCCGTTCGAGCCGTGCGAGTGCGGCGTCCAGGCCGTCGCCGGGGAAACCCAGCGCGTTGATCACGGACTCTTGCTCCGTGATCCGCAGGACGCGCGGCTTGGCATTACCGGGGCGTGCCTGCGCCGTCACCGTGCCGCCGACCACGTACCCGAACCCGAGCGCAGCGAGGCTGTCCATGCTGGCGCAGTGCTTGTCGAGGCCCGCAGCCAGCCCCACCGGGTTGCGCAGCGCGATGCCGCCGACCGAAGCGGGCAGGCTCACCTCGTCGGACGACGGCCCGAGCGCACGCCAAGCGGGACGCACACCCAACGCGCGCGTGCTGGCGTTGATAGCGGTTTCGGGAGGGAGCATGAAGAGAAGCGGCCTGACGACACGGCGGTACGCGGCTCCCCAGAGGAGCCGGCGAACGCGCTTGCGTACGGAACCGAACAGTGCTGTGACCTAGAACTTGACCTTGCTGATCTTGTAGCGGCGCGCGCCCTTGGGAGTCTGGACGCTCACCTGGGCGCCCTCGCCCCGGCCCGCGATGGCAGCGCCGACAGGCGAAGAGACCGATATCTTGAAGGAGATCGGGTCTGCCTCCATCGTGTCGACGATGGTGTAGGTAACGTCCTTGCCGCTATCCAGATCGTGCAGGGTAACGGCAGCGCCGACGCCGACGCCGGAGCCGACTCTCCTGTCGATGATCTCGGCTCGGCGTATCTCCTCTTCGAGGTCGCGGATGCGGGCTTCGATCTTGCCCTGCTCCTCGCGGGCAGCGTCGAGCGGAGCGTTCTCACGGAAGTCTTTGTCCGCGGCAGCGATCCGGATGGCCTCAACGATCTCGGGGCGCTGGCCCTTCAGCTCCGCCAGCTCCTTCTTGCGCGCTTCCAGTCCGCTTTCCGTCATCTCCATCGTCTGGAACGCCAGGCGAGTGGAAGCGACGGCGGTTCCGCCTCTGATGCTCGGCCTCGGGATCTTCACGTGCGTGGAGAGGTTCTCCGTGTGGAGCCCCTTCTTGCTGAGATACGTGAGGAACTCCTTCACCGGGCGCAGGCGGGCGTGTACGTCGCCGCCGTTGGCGACCTCCCGCTCGGCGTACCCCGCGACATGTGGAGCTCTCAGTTGGTCGACGGAGCGTTCCGACCCGCTCTGATCGCGCATGGCGCGCGCGAAGCGGTGGAGCTCCTGGTGTGCGTAAGAATCGAGTTTGTGTGCGCGTTCCGACAGATAGCGCGTGAGCGCATTACCGATATCCAAGGCTGGACCCCTCTCCCTGCACCTGTTCCCGCGGCAGCAGCGGTACGGCACTCTTGCGATTCTACGGGCGGCCAAGAGGAGCGTCAACGTAACGGGGGTGCGGAGCAAACATCTCCTTCTGGTGCTTCCGTACCCGTTTGACGCTTGCGTGCCCCTCCCGCTACCATCGAACGACAGGCTGCGACGGAGACGAGTACGCAGGCCACCGCGCGCAGAGCGAGCCGGGTACGGTGCGAGCCGGTGCGAGCGACCTGCCGAACATCCCTCCCGAGCCGCCGCCCGAACCTTCCCCGCACGGGGAACCAGTAGGCGCGGACGGGCCGCCCGCCCGTTACAGCGGCAGCCTTCCGCCCGCATCCGTGCGGCGCGAGGTGATGAGTGCCCGTGCGCCTCAAGGCGCATAGGGAATGGTGGTGGTACCACGGCAACGTCCGTCCGCCGGTGAGCGGATGGGCGTTTTCTTTTTGCAGAACGGAGGAGCATGACTGGCAACGCGAAGAAACGGTATGAACCCGTCTCCAGCAAGGTGGACTTCCCGCAGTTGGAGACCTCGGTCCTCGAAGCATGGCGCGAGGCTGACCTGACACACCGCGTCGACCGCGAGCGCGCGGATGCCCCGCTGTTCGTCTTCTACGAGGGACCACCGACGGCGAACGGCAGCCCGGGCATCCACCACGTCCTCTCCCGCTCGTTCAAGGACGTCATCCTCCGCTACAAGACCATGCGCGGCTTCCGGCCTCTGCGCCGCGGCGGATGGGACACGCACGGCCTGCCCGTCGAGCTGGAGATCGAGAAGGAGCTCGGCATCTCCAGCAAACAGGAGATCGAGGAGTTCGGCATCGAGGAGTTCAACCGACGCTGCCGCGAAAGCGTCTTCCGCTACGTCGGCGAATGGGAGGCGATGACCGATCGCGCCGGCGTCTGGCTGGACATGGAGAACGCCTACGTCACCTACCACAATTCGTACATCGAGTCGGCCTGGTGGGTGTTCAAGCGCCTCTGGGACAAGGGCCTCGTCTACGAGGGCTACAAGGTGACGCCCCACTGCCCCCGTTGCGTCACGAGCCTCAGCTCCCACGAGGTCGCCCTTGGCTACCAGGAGGACACTCCCGACCCCAGCATCTACATCCGCTTCCCCGCGAAGGAAGCGCAGTCCATGTCCTACGGTGCGTCATCCCCTGCTCTCGCGGCTCTCAGCTACGACGGCGGACGTTGGACCGCGCCCCGCCCCGCCTTCATCGCATGGACGACCACACCCTGGACGCTCACCGCGAACTGCGCGCTCGCCGTCGGACCGGACGTGACTTACGTCCTGTCGGAGAACGACGACGGGGAACGCGCCATCGTCGCCGAAGCCCTCGCGGCGTCCGTCCTCGGCGACGGCTGGCGCGAGGTCGCGCGCTGCACCGGCGCCGACCTCGTCGGCATCGAGTACGACGCCCCTTACGGCGCGTTTCTCTCCCAGAGAGGCCACGCCCACCGTGTCCTCCCCGCCGACTACGTCTCGACCGCCGACGGCACAGGCATCGTGCACAGCGCGGTCGCCTACGGCGCAGAAGACGCCGAGCTCGGCAAGGCGCACGGCATCGAGACCGTCCACACCGTCGACGTCCACGGCGTGCTCGCGGACGACTTCCCCGGCGGCGGCACGTTCGTGAAGGACGCCGACAAGCAATTGATCCGCGACCTCGACGAGCGCGGCCTGCTCTTCCACGACGCCTCGCCCTACAAGCATACCTACCCCTTCTGCTGGCGCTGCGGCACCCCCCTCCTCTACTACGCCAAGACGTCCTGGTACATCCGCACGACCGCGATGAAGGACGAGATGCTCGCGGGCAACCGCGGCATCGAGTGGGTGCCGGAACACATCAAGGAGGGCCGCTTCGGGGAGTGGCTGCGCAACAACGTCGACTGGTCCGTCTCGCGTGAGCGCTACTGGGGCACGCCCATCCCCATCTGGCGCTGCGCCGAAGACCCCCGGCACATCGTCGTCGCGGGCTCGACCGCCGACCTCGCCGAGCGCGTCACCAACGAGACGCGCGGCCTGCTCGGCGGCCTCGACCTGCACCGCCCGTACGTCGACCGCGTCACGCTCCGCTGCGACGAGCCCGGCTGCGGAGGAACGATGCAGCGCGTCACGGAGGTCGCCGACGCCTGGTACGACTCCGGTGCGATGCCGTTCGCGCAGTGGGAGTACCCCGTCACCGTGCCCGGACCACACGGCGAGGAGGTCACGCTCAACAGCGTGGACGACCTCATCGCCAGCCCGCTCTTCCCGGCCAACTACATCACCGAGGCGGTCGACCAGACGCGCGGCTGGTTCTACAGCCTGCTCGCCCTCTCCACCCTCATCACGGGGAAGCCCTCCTACGAGAGTTGCCTCGTCCTCGGTCTCATCCTGGACGGCAAGGGCGAGAAGATGTCCAAATCGAAGGGCAACGTCGTCGACCCCTGGACCGTGATGAACGAGCACGGCGCGGACGCTCTGCGCTGGTACCTCTTCACCGCCGCGCCTGCGGGCGACGCACGCCGCTTCTCGCCAGACCTCGTCAAGGAGACGCTCCGCCAGTTCCTGCTCACCCTCTGGAACACCTACAGCTTCTACGTCACCTACGCCAACATCGACGGCTTCGACCCCGACGCCCACGCCGAGTACTGGAAGGACGGGCGCGTGGGAGAGCCGACGCTCGCCGCGCCCCCGCCCAACGAGCTCGACCGCTGGATCGTCTCCGAGTTGAACGGCCTCGTCGCGCAGGTCGCGGACGACCTCGATTCACTCAATCCCACCGGAGCGGGACGCCGCATCCAGGACTTCGTCAACCTCCTCTCCAACTGGTACGTCCGCCGCAGCCGGCGGCGCTTCTGGAAGGCCGAGAACGACGACGACAAGACCTGGGCGTACGTGACGCTCTACTCTTGCCTGCTCACGCTCGACAAGCTCATCGCGCCGATGACCCCGTTCGTCGCCGACGCTATCTTCGGCAACCTTGCCCCCCGCGCCGACGCCTCCGGCGACGAGCCGCGCAGCGTCCACCTCGAGACCTACCCGGACACCGATCCCGCCCTCACCGACGACACCCTCGACCGCGCCGTGCGGCTCGCCATGCGCATCGCCAGCCTCGGGCGCAACGCGCGCAGCAGGAGCGGCGTCAAGGTGCGCCAGCCTCTCGCTCGCGTCCTCGTCAGCCCACGGGCGGGGGACGAGGAACTGCTGCCGCTCATCGAGTCGCAGGTGCTCGACGAACTGAACGTCAAGGCGATGGAGATCGCGGAGGCGGAGTCCTTCGCTACGTTCTCGCTCAAGCCCAACCTCCCCGTGCTCGGCCCGAAGCTTGGCGCGAACATGGGCGCGGCGCGGCAGGCCATCGCCGGCGCGGACGCCGCTGCGGTCGCCGCCGCCATCCGCTCCGGCGGGTACGGCAGCATCGAGATCGGCGGCTTCACGTTCGATCCGGGCGACTTCCTCGTCGAAGTGGAAGATAAGCCCGGCGTCACCGCCGCGTCCGAGGGCCCGCTGCTCGTCGGCATCGACACCACGCTCACGCCTGAACTCGAAGCGGAGGGCACGGCGCGCGAGTTCGTCCACCGCGTCCAGAACATGCGCAAGTCCGCCGGTTTCGAGATCGAGGAGCGCATCGTCACCTATATTCTCCCCTCTCCCTTGAGGGGAGAGGGCCAGGGTGAGGGTGAAACGTCCGCTCTCCCCGCCTCCCTCACCGCGCAGGAGGCCTACATCCGCCAGGAAACCCTCAGCGATGCTCTCCACGCCGCCACCCCGCCGGACGGCGCCTACACCGAGGAGCACGACATAGACGGCGCAACACTCACCGTAGGCGTCGCACGCACGGAGAGGAGTTGACCCATGACGACCATCGTCACAAGGTTTTCCCCCTCTCCCTTGATGGGAGAGGGTTGGGGTGAGGGTGAAACGTCCGCCCTCCCCGACGCCCCCACCAGGCAGGAGGCGCTGGGCGTCGCACGTTTGGAAAGGAGCACCCCATGACCACCATCGTCACCGGCGGCCTGGGCTTCATCGGCTCACACACCGTCCGAGCCTTCGCCGAGGCCGGAGAGCAGGTCGTCGCCACGTCGTACGAGAACACCCGCGTGCCGTCGTTCCTGGAGTCGCACGTCGGCAAGACCGTCACCATCGAGCGATGCGACCTCGATGAGCCCGGCTCGATCGAGACCGTCGCCCGCAAGCACGGCGCGGATGGCATCGTCCACCTCGCCCTCCACCGGCGCGCCTCCGCCGATCCCGGCGAGGACCTCCGCATCAACATGGACAAGCTCTCCCACCTCTTCGACGGCGCGACTGCCGCAGGCGTGCGCCGCTTCTACTGGGGGTCCAACGGCGCGATGTTCGCGGAGCTGCCGGAAGGGCCGTTCCACGAGGAGACGCCGGTCCTGCTCACCGGGGGCGTGAAACCCGGCGCGTTCAAGAAGGCGTGGGAAGTGCTGGTCCACAACTACGCCAACAACTACGGGGGTGACATGGAGGTCGTCTCCATGCGCATCAGCGGCGTCTTCGGCCCCACCTACCGCTCGATGCTGAACCTGCCGAGCCGCCTCTGCCACGCCGCGTCCAGGGGCCACGAGCCGGACTTCTCGGAGCGCTTCGGCGGTGTCCCGTTCGCCGGGGACACCTTCGACATCACCTACGCGCCCGACGTCGCCGAGGCGATCCGCTCCCTCCAACAGGCGCCCTCACTCGCGCACACCGTCTACAACATAGGCCGCGCCGACACCGTCACCGCCGCCGACCTCCTCGACGCCGTTCGCGCCGCCAAGCCCGGCTTCGACGCAACCCTCCAGGAGGGACGCAGCGCCCGCTACCGCCCCAACGCCCACCTCGACAACGAACGCATCACCACCGAGACCGGCTGGCGCCCCGCCTCCCCCACCCCCCCCCCCCTCCAGCGAACGCACCCCCACCGAGCCCGGCTGGCCCCCCGCCTACACCATCCCCGCCGCCATCGCCGACTACGTCGCCTGGCTCGACTCCGGCGAAGAATTCTAGGCGCTGCCACCCCTCTGGCTTACGAATCCTGGCGGTAACCGGGTCTATCGTGATAAGGTAGCCCGGTATCGAAACGGTCGAACGGGGCCTCCCCTGCATCCGTCGGCACGGCCAGTCCTTGGAGCGGCAACGACCATGTCGCTGCCGCCTTCTGCCAGGAGGTGGTCCGATGCAGATACAAGAACGGCTCATCGTCCCCGGCCTCGGCGTTGTTATCCTGCTCTCCGCTTTCATACTTGGCGTGCCGCTGGTCTACAAACTCCTCCTGATGCTGCTCGGACTCGGAGCGGTCGGCACCTGGTTCGTGCCTCACGCCGTGCAGGTGGAGACGCGGATAGTCATAGCCGTGCTGGGCCTCGTCATCCTCCTCATCATTACCTCCACGGCCTTCTGGCTCACCCTCATGGCCTTCGGGGCCATCGCCGCCCTGCAGTTCCCGCACCGCCACACGTTGCAACGCTCTCCCGCCACCATCGAGTGGGTGAACGCACTGCTGCAGCGACGGTCCATGGCGGCCCGCAACCCGGCAGGCAGTGGTGAAGGGGTCGCAGCCGGCGCCGGGGAAGCGGAAGACGGCGGGAGCGCCCCGGTCGCCAATGACCTCCCCACATTCGTGCGGGGAACCCCCGCCGGCATCGGAAGCTCGGTCCTCGGCGCGCTCGTCCTCCTGAGCACCTTCATACCCTGGGTCTATCTCCTGGTGGTCTTCGACCAGGAGGTGTGGGGAGGCGTAGAGGAGGAGTGGCAGGGCATGGGTTACACCCTCCTGGGTGCAGCCGGCGAGCTGGAGAGCTCCGTACCGTACGTGTTCTTCGGCATCCTCCTCGTGCTGGGGCTGTTGTGCGCCGCCTCGGTCGTCCTGCCCCGTGCTGTCGTGGCGGTCGCCGCCGTCGCAGGCTGGCTCGTCTGTTTCTCCTCTTACTTCTACCTCTTCGAGCCATTAGTGGAAAACCTGTTCAGTGACTTTCTCCCGCCCGGGGTCGGCGCGATGACGCTCCCCTTCCCCGGAGTGCTGCTGGCTGGCTTCTGCTTCACGGTCATATTCGCGCTCCAGCTCATTACCCGCGCGAACAGGCCCCGGAGCAAAGGGTGAGGTGGACTGCCGGGATGTAGGTTCGGGGCCCCGACCCTACATCCCGTGCTTGAACAACACGAACCGCTCGTCGAGCTCGAACCCCACCGACCCCCAGTACGCCATCGCCCACGGATGGTCCTTCTCGACCAACGCGCCGACCACCTTGACCCCGTTGCTCGCGAGGCGAGCCATCGCCTCGTCCAGCAGCGCGCGCCCGATGCCTTGCCGCCGGTGACTCTCCGCAACCGCGAGCCGGGAGATAGCGCCGCGCCACCCGTCGAAGCCGCCCATGATGGTGCCGACAACCAGACCGTCCGCTTCCGCAACGAGGAACTCCAGCCCGGGTTCGGAAACCGCGCGCTCGACGTCTTCGGGTGTGTCCGTTGGCGTACGCGATGCGCCGGATGTAACCCACAGGCGTAAAACCTTGGGCACGTCTTCCCGGCGGCACTCCCTGATGATTGCTGGTGCTATCGGCATACGCGGCCTCCGACCATGAGAACGTGGCAGCAGGACTCTAGGATAAACCGCCCCACGCTGGCCCACTGTGACACCCGCCCCTTACGCCGTCGCCCCTGCATCCGCTACGCTGGATGCATCACCGTCGCACAGGCAACACCTATAAGTTGTGTCTATGGCTCGCAGCCCCAGCCATCAACAGGATCTATGGCTCCGGCCCCAACTTTTCAAAAACATTGAACATCTTGAGCACCTTGATGCTTTCAATGCCGGGAAGCAGGCCACGGCCAAGGAAACGTCCCGGACAAGGTGCTCAGACGGGAAGGACGATTTACTCGTAGGGCTTGGAACAAGGTGCTCAAATTGGGGCTGGGTTGAACACCTTGTCCGGCAGTTCCCCCGCAGGGTGGTCGCTCGCGCATCCGGGCGCGATGGGGTACCCTTACCGACTGCGGCGCGGCGCGCGCCCACAGCACTAGTCAACAGCGGAGGTGGACGGTGACAGTCCTCATCACAGGCGGAATGGGATTCATCGGCCTGCACACGGCCAGGGCGTTCGTCGACGCAGGCGAAGACGTCGTCATCACGTACTACCAGACCTGGCGCGAGCCCTCGTTCATCAAGGACGAGTACGGCAAGCGCGTCATCGTCGAGAAGGCGGACGTCTCGGAGCCGAGCGTCATCGAGGAAGTGGCGAAGAAGCACAAGGCGGAGCACATCGTGCACCTCGCCGTCCCCGGCGTCATGGCCCTCGGCCCCTACGACGACTACCGCGTCAACATGAACGGCCTCATCGGCGTGCTGGAGGCGGCCCGTAACGCGGAGGTCAAGCGCCTCTCGCTCGCCAGCTCCATCGCCGTCTACCACAGCATCCCCAACGGCCCCTACCGCGAGACCGACAGGCTCCCCGTCGAGTCCTCGAACCCCACCGAGACGTTCAAGAAGGCATGGGAGATCCTCGCCTTCCACTACGCCGGCCGCACCGGCCTGGACGTCGTCTCCATGCGTATCGGCGGCATCTGGGGACCGCTCTACCACTCCATGATGAACCTCCCCAGCAGGCTCGCCCAC
Organism: SAR202 cluster bacterium bin16; assembly: GCA_002238425.1. Lineage (GTDB taxonomy): Bacteria > Chloroflexota > Dehalococcoidia > Lucifugimonadales > Australimonadaceae > Bin16. The sequence goes on from MPMJ01000005.1 coordinate 26,957, forward strand.
GCCGCCGTCAACGGCACGGAGCCGGACTACTCCCGCGGCGTCCCCTTCGCCGAGGACACCGGCGACGTCTGTTACGTGAAGGACTGCGCGCAGGGCATCCGGCGCGTCCAGCTCACGGAGGACCTGCCGAACCGCATCTATAACGTCAGCTCAGGCATCGCCGTCTCCAACCAGCGCCTCGTCGACGCCGTGAAGGCCGTCAGGCCGGACGCCAACCTGGCGCTGCAGGACGGCAAGGGCCCCGCCTACAAGGAAGAGAACTATCTGGACATGAGCCGCGCCCGTGACGAGCTCGGCTTCGAGAACGCTTTCACGCCCGAATCCGCCATGGCCGACTACATCGCCTGGCTGGAAGAAGGCAACGAGAAGTAGGTAGCGATGGCCGCTCCCACCATCGGCATCGTCGGATGCGGCGCGATAGGCAAGGCCATCCTGCGCGCCGCTGACGACGGCACACTCGGCGGCATGGAGGTCGCTGGCGTCGCGAGCCGCACGGAAGGCAGTGCCCGCGAGTTCCTGGGCACGCTCCGCACCCCCCCGCCGTACATGAGTACCGGCGAACTCATCGAGCAGGCTGACCTGCTCGTCGAAGCCGCGGGCGCCCCCATCGTGCCCGGCCTCGTCGAGGCCGCGTTCACCGCGGGCAAGGGCGCGATGGTCATCAGCGTCGGCGCGCTCATCGCCCACCCGGAGCTGCTGGACAGGGCGCGAGAGACCGGCTGCCGCCTCCTCATGCCGTCCGGCGCCATCATCGGGCTGGACGGCATCAAGTCCGCCTCCGTGGGCCGCATAGACCGCGTCGTCATGGAGTCCCGCAAGGGCCCGGCGGCGTTGGACGGCGCGCCTCACGTCGTCAGGAATGGCATAGACCTCTGGGCGATGGAAGAGGAAGAGGTCATCTTCGAAGGCTCGGCCCGGGAAGCCTGCATCGGCTTCCCCGCCAACCTCAACGTATCGGCGGCGGTCAGCTTCGCCGGCATCGGCCCCGACCAGACGACCGTCAAGATGATTGCGACGCCCGGCCTCCAGCGGAACTGCCACGACATCGAGGTCGAGGGCGAGTTCGGGCTGATGCGCCTCCACTTGGAGAACATCCCCGGCGAGAACCCGAAGACCGGGCGGCTCACCGCCATGTCCATCATCCGCACGCTCCAGCAGGAAGCCGACCCCGTCCGGCTGGGCACGTAACGCAAGGAGGACCCGTGCCCCGCATCGACGGCAGACGCAACGACGAACTGCGCCCCACGAAGATCACCCTCGGCTTCCAGGAATTCGCGGAAGGCTCCGTGCTCGTGGAGACCGGCATGACGCGCGTCGTCTGCGCCGCCTCCATCGAGGAGAAGGCCCCCTTCTTCCTGCGCGGTCAGGGCAAGGGCTGGGTGACCGCTGAGTACGGCATGCTCCCGCGCTCCACCCTCACCCGCACCTCCCGTGAACGCTCCTCCGGCAGCGGGCGCACCCACGAGATACAGCGCCTCATCGGCCGCTCCCTCCGCTCCGTCACCCAGCTCGAGAGGCTGGGCGAGCGCACCATCACCATCGACTGCGACGTGCTGCAGGCCGACGGCGGCACCCGCACCGCCGCTATTACGGGCGCCTACGTCGCGCTCTACCAGGCCCTGCTCGGCCTCGTGCGGCACGGCGTGATGCTCCGCGTCCCGCTCGCGGGCAGCGTCGCGGCCACGAGCGTGGGCCTCGTCGGCGGCGAGACGATGCTCGACCTCTGCTACGAGGAAGACTCCCGCGCAGCCGTCGACCTGAACGTCGTGATGACGAACGGCGGCGAGTTCGTGGAGGTGCAGGGCACCGGCGAGGAGCACCCCTTCTCCCGTGCAACGCTCGACGAGATGCTGGACCTCGCGGCAGGCGGCATACGCGAACTCTCGGCGGCGCAGGAAGATGCCGTACAGCGGCTCACCACCGGGTAAAGGAGACGTCGACCCCGGCACGGCGAATCCAATCCGCTCGGCACGCCGTATCATGTTAAGTGTAGGAATGTACTCATCCCTGTACGCCCGATGTCTGCAGTGCGGAGGCCCCGATTGCGCAAACTAACCACCCTTCTCCACGCAGCGCTCGCTGCCGCACTCGCCGCCGGCCTGCTTGCCGCTTGCACGAGCACCGCCGCCCCCACGCCAACTGCGACCCCGGACTCCCCGCCCACGGCCACTCCGGCGCCGGGGGGAGAAGCCCTCGGCCTGGACCAGATCCTGGCCGCGGCCTATCACGTCGCGGATAACCACGTCGCCGATACCGTGGAGATGGTCTTGCCTGCTGTGGTGCAGGTGCTCGCCACGGTGGAAGAGACCAACGTCTTCGGGCAGACGACGCCGGGTGTCGCTCAGGGCTCGGGCGTGTTCTTCCGTGAGGACGGCCACATCCTAACCAACGATCACGTCATAGACGGTGCGGTCGAGGTGGAGGTGGTGCTCTCGAACCGCCAACGGCTGCCCGCCGAGCTCATAGGCACGGACAAGGCCACCGACCTCGCAGTGCTCAAGGTCGATCCCGCTGAGGTTGAAGACCTCGTCGTCGTGGAGTTGGGCGATATCGAAGCGCTGCGCATCGGCAGCTGGGTGCTGGCGATCGGCAGCCCGCTCGGGTTCCAGGGCTCAGTGACCCTGGGCATCCTCAGCGCCAAGGGACGGTCGCTCGGGACCGGCGAAGACAGGCTGGACAACCTCCTTCAGACGGACGCGGTCATCAACCCCGGCAACAGCGGCGGCCCGCTCCTGAACCTGGACGGCGAGGTTGTCGGCATCAACACCCGCGTCATCCGCGAATCCCTGAGCGGCGGCGTCTCCATCGACGGCATGGGCTTCGCCATCAGCGCCGACACGGTCATCCCCGTCGCCCAGCATCTCATCGAGTTCGGGCGCGTGGTGCGCCCGCGCATGGGCATCACCGTGCAGGACGTCAGCCCCACCGCCGTTACGGAGCGCGGCCTGACCGTGGACGAAGGCGCGCTGGTCATCTCTGTCGCTGAGGACAGCCCGGCATCGCGGGCGGGTATAGAGGTGGACGACGTCATCGTGCAGGTGGACGGGGTTCCCATCATCGGCACGAGCCAGCTGGTGCTGATGCTCCTGACCGACTACCGCGTCGGAGACACCATCAGCGTCGAGATCGTACGCGCGGCGGTACGCTTCACCTTCGAACTCACGCTGGAAGAGGTCAACTTCAGGGAGGAAGAGTCCGAGGACGAGAACGGCGAGGACGGGCCTTAGGCGTTCCTCGCGAAGATGCGGTCGGGCTTCAGCAGCACGGCGACACGCCCCTCCTCCAGCATCACGCGGTCGTACTCGTCCCAGTCGGGATGCTCTTTCCCCGCCGCGACGCGATACACCTCCCGCAGCCGGAGCCGGAGCCCATCCGCGTCCGAGTTGTCCCGGCCCAGCACTTCGGCCCTGCCGTCGAGCACGGCGAACCCCCGGTTGTCGGGCTTGACGAGCATGATCGCGCACCGTGGGTCGCGCGCCAGGTTGTACGCCTTCGCGTTGCGCGAGCGCGTCGTGAAGGCGAGCCCGCCGTCCATCTTCCCAACAGTGACGAGGCTCTGCTGCGGCATCCCGTCGCGCCGGAACGTCGTGAACACGACGACGTTGTTCTGAGCCAGCAGTCCGTCCAGGTCGTCGAGCATTGCCATCGAACAGCCTCCGCAGGTGGGGTGGGATGCCCACGATAGAAGGCTCCGACGCCCGCTGTCAAAGCGCCGCGCGGTTCCCCTCAGGGCCGCACCCGGCTACCATGCGGCGATAGCGGCCTGCACCGGGCCGCGTGGAGACGCCTCCTTGGAACCCCAGACCCCGGCCTCCGGCACACCGCGCCAACCGCGCATCTTCTACGGCTGGTACCTCGTTGCCGGAAGCATTCTCACGAACACCGTCCTCTCGGCAGCCTACTTCCAGGGGATGAGCGCCTTCGCCGTCTCCATCGAGGGACACTTCGGCTGGTCCCGTTCCGTGGTCGGTGGGGCGATGTCCATGCGGCAGATGGAGTCCGGCATCACCAGCCCGCTCGTGGGCATCCTGCTGGACAAGGTGAAACCGCGCACGCTCCTCTTCTGGAGCGCCATCATCACCGGCCTCGGCATGGTCGGGCTGGGGCTGATCAACGGCATCCTCACGTTCTACCTCGCGATCTTCGTCATCTCCATCGGCACGTCGGGGATGAGCCACGCCGTGACGTGGCCGGTGCTCATCGCGCGCTGGTTCCGGCGCAAGCTGGGAACCGCGACGGGATGGGCCGTGATGGGGCCGATCTTCGGCTCGCCGTTCGTCATCCTGAACACCTCGCTCGAGGAGACATTCGGCTGGCGGAATATCATCATCGCCTACGGGGTCATCGTCCTCGTATTCCTGACGCTCCTCAGCGCGATCGCCCGCGACCGGCCGGAGCCTTACGGCCTGCGCCCCGATGGCGACCCGCCGGAGCGCGACGCACAGGGCGTTGCTGTAAGAACGCTCGCCACACCCTGGGGCATGACCGCTCGCGCGGCGGCCCGCACCAAGGAGTTCTGGCTGTTCATGGGCTACCTCTCTGGCATGTTCATGGTGAACTCCGCGTTCCAGGTGCACCAGATCTTCTATTTCGTGGAGGACACCGGGCTCACGAAGAGCGAAGCGGCGGTGACGTTCACTCTCGTCTTCCTCCTCAGCGGCATCGGCCGCCTGGGGGCAGGCTACATGCTGGACAAGGCAGACTACCGGCTCGTGCTCGCAGTGGTTGCCTGCATGCTCACGGCATCAATGCTCTACCTGCAGTTCGTGACGGTGACCTCCATCTTGCTCGCGATGCCGTTCGTCGCCCTGTTCGGCATCGGGTTCGGCAGCGTCATCCCCACGCGAGGCACGCTCGGAAGCATGATGTTCGGCGGGCGTTCCCTCGGCTCGATCGTGGGGCTGCTACAGGGAGGCTCGGTCGCGGCAGGAGTCGTCGGGCCGATATTCATGGCCTGGGTGTTCGACGTGACGGGCGACTACCGAGCGTCCATCTGGGTGCTGGCGTTCATAGGCGCACTGATGGTCCCGACGGCATTCGCGATGGGTTCGCCCCGTCGCCTGAGCGCACGCATCCGGCTGGTAGAGCGGCAGACAGCACTCGCCGCGAGCGAGAGGCGCAGCTAGGCGATGCCGCTCGCGTGGCTTGGGCTCGGGTATGCGCTGGGGCTGTTCGCGCAGCCCAGCGCGGGCATACCCCTCTGGGGAGCGGTGCTGGCTGCGGTTGCGCTTGGAGCAGGAAGCCTGAGGTTGCGGCTCGCAGGACTGCACGTTGGCATGGCCATCGTCTTCCTTGCCGGGGGTCTGCTTGGCCTTGCACGCCCCCTGCCCGATCTGACGGCCCCCGACGGCCTCACTACGCTGCACGGGGCAGAAGCCACACTGCGGGCGGAAGTGGCCGGTGTGCCGGAACTGGCGGGCGGTTCACTACGGCTGAGCATCGAGAACGCGCAGGCGCTGACACCGGACGGCTGGACGCCGGTTTCCGGTAAGGCGCTGGTCTGGGCCGACCCGGAGCCGCCTGCAGTAGAAGGGCGCGGTTATCCCTTCCTGCAGCACGACGACGAGGTCGTCATCCAAGGGTCCCTCGACGCTCCCCGCAACATCGGCCCGTTCGATTACCGGGAGCATCTCGCCGTCCGGGGCACCCGAACAGTGGTGTCGGGAGCGGAGGTCGTCTCGGTAACGCCCGGACAAGGTGGCGGCGCCTCTCTGCTGCACCGCACCCGATCGAGGTTGGAAGACGTGCTCCAACGCTCCGTGCCGGAGCCGGTCGCGCCGGTGGCATCGGCTGTCCTTCTGGGGTTGCGGGCAGGGACACCGCCGGCGACCTACGATGACTTCCGGGAGGCCGGCCTTGCGCATCTCCTGGCAGTGTCGGGGCTGCACGTCGGGCTGGTGCTGGGACTTTCGTTGCTGGTCTCGCGGGCGTTGCTGGGGCGCCGGTACGGTCTGTATCTCATCACTCCGCTGGCACTGCTGTGGGGATACATCCTGCTCGCAGGCGCTCCGCCGTCTGCGGTGCGTGCCGGCATCATGGGTTCGGCCTTCCTGCTTGCGCTTGCCGTGGGCCGGATGCCGGCGGCGGTCAACGCACTCGGCCTCTCGGCCTTCCTCGTGCTCCTCGTAGAGCCGCTCTCCCTCTGGAACCGCTCGTTCCAGTTGAGTTTCACGGCGATGGCCGGCGTCCTGCTGCTTGGACTACCGGGGAGCGCCTGGGCGCTGGAACGGATGGCCGCACTGCGCGAGCGGCTGCCGGAAACGGCGGGACGGGCGCTGGGAGCGGCTACCGCTAGCCTCGTTGTCTCCCTGGGCGCATTCGTGGGGTCACTGCCGGTGGTGGCGTTCAATTTCGGCCAGGTGCCACTGCTGGGCGCGCCTGCGACGCTCCTGGCGATGCTGGTGATGCCCTCCTTCCTGATCGCTTCCGCACTCACCGCTGCCGTTGGACTCGCCTTCGCTCCGCTGGGAGAGGCGCTGGGACTCGTGACGTGGCTGGGAGGAACAGCGCTCACCGAACTGGCTGGGCTCTTCGCAGCGGTTCCGGGCGCCGGCCTCACGGTAGACGGGATGAGCGCGGTCTGGGTGTGGGTCGCGTACGCGCTCATGGCGTGCGCAGGGGCCGCCGCGACCTATCGGACATGGATACCCGATGTCTCGAATGCTGCTCGAATCGTCTGGGAAGGACCGCCTCACTCCCTAGAGCGCCTGGCGATGCTCGGCGTAGCAGCCACCCTGATGGGAGTGGTCTGGATCGCTGCACTCACTCCCGACAGTGACCTGCTCCACCTGCACATCCTCGACGTGGGGCAGGGCGACGCACTGCTCATCGTGACGCCGGACGGAGCAACCGTGCTGGTTGACGGAGGCCCCGACCCGCGACAGACCGGGAGTCTCGTGGATGCGCTCCTTCCGTTGGAAGGATTGCGGATGGACCTGGGCGTGATCACCCACGGACACGCGGATCATGCAACAGGGCTGCTGGGGCTGGCGCGCCAGGGGCGGTTCGAACACGTGCTCGCTCCACCATCGCTCCCCGGCGAGGACGCCTCCTGGCACACCGAGCTCGATGCGTCAGGCGTGGGCATGCAAGAGGGTGTTCGCGGCATGACGCTGGCGCTAGGCGAGGATGTCGTTCTCGAGATACTGAACCCGCCCCTCCCGCTGCTTGCCGGCACTTCCTCGGACCTGAACAACAACAGCATCGCACTTCGCCTGACGTACGGCGAAGCATCGGCATTACTGATGGCCGACCTGTTCACCGAGGCCGAGTACGCGCTCCTCGACACCGGCATCGACCTCACGGCAGACGTGCTGAAGGTGGGCCATCACGGCAGCGCTACCTCCACGTCGCCGGAGCTGCTTGCTGCCGTGGGCCCTGCTGCCGCCGCAGTCCCCGTAGGGGCGGGGAACCACTTCGGCCACCCTTCGGCGGAAGTGATGGAGCGGCTGGCTGACGCGGTCGGGCAGGAGCAACTGTTCACCACCGCTGAGGATGGCTGCATCAGCTTTGCGAGCGACGGTGATCGCTGGTGGACTTCGACTGGCTGCGATTGACACTCTCAGAGGCGGATTCCTATAATCGCGTTCGTTTCTAAGCACTCTTGCTCCGGGGCTTACCCCACAGAAAGTCAGGCGGACCCCATGGCGACCCCCACTGCGTTCATGAACGGCGACTACGTGCCTCTGGAAGAGGCGAAGGTCGGCATCATGACGCATGCGCTGCACTACGGCACAGCTGTGTTCGAGGGGATCCGCGGCAACTGGAACCCGGAACACGAGACGATGTACATCTACAAGCTGCGTGAGCACTACGAGCGACTCCTGCGCGGCTGCAAGATGCTCTGGATAGACGTGCCGTACAGCCTCGACGAGTTGTGCGAGGTCACGGCGGGGCTCGTTGAACGTTCCGGCTACACGGAAGACCTCTACATCCGCCCCGTCGCCTACAAGTCCCAGGAAATGGTGGCGAACCTCAATCTCCGGTCGTTGGGTGACGGCTTCTTCTGCCTGGCGGTGCCGTTCGGCAACTATTTGGACGCCAGCGGTGCCATCAGCTGCTGCGTCGCGTCATACCGCCGCATCGACGACACGATGGTGCCGCCCCGCTTCAAGTTAAGCGGCCTCTACCTGAACTCCATCCTCGCCAAGACCGACGCGATCGCCGCCGGGTTCGACGAAGCCATCATGCTGAACATGGACGGCCACGTGTGCGAAGGCACCGGCGAGAACATCTTCTTCGTGCACGGCAACACTGTCGCGACGCCTACACTGGAAAGCAACGTGCTCCCGGGCATCACCCGCGACACGGTGATAACGCTGCTGCAGGACGAACTGGGGATGAAGGTAGAGGAGAGGCTCGTGGACCGCAGCGAGCTGTACACGGCGGACGAGGTGTTCCTCTCCGGCACTGCTGCGCATGTGCAGGGCGTCGGCTCGGTGGACCACCGCCCGGTCGGTAACGGTGGCGTGGGTCCGGTGACGCAGCGCCTCCAGGAGCTCTATTTCCCCATCGTGCGCGGACAGAATCCCTCCTATCTGCACGAGTGCACTCCCGTGCAACCGAAGGCACTGCTCGGGGCATAACTTCCGGGATGACCGACTTCGAGGCCGCGTACGCCCTGTGGGTCGCCCTCGGTACGCTTGGGGTGGCGCAGTACGCTGCCGTCGCCAACGGGCTATGGGGCATCGTGGTACTGCGGCGGTGGCCGAACGCCACCAAGGTCTGCTCCGCGCTCATCGTGGTCGGGGCGTTCGCCTGGTTCTTCATCAGCGAGGACCGCAACCAGCCGGATACGGGCTACGGTCTGGATGGCGTCGAACAGGCGCGGTGGTTCGCAGTAGCGGCGACGGCATCCCTCCTCGTTCAGATCGGGGTCTCGTCCATCGTCAACCACCGCTGGGGCGCTTCCCACGGCTGGGATCCCACTGAAGAGCGTTGGCCACCTGCAGGACTTGCGTGGTTGGAGCGCACGACGTTCGCACGAGCACTTGCGGCACGCATGCGGGCGGTGTTCGGAGGCTCGCGCTGATGGACGGCGCCGTCGTTCGGTTCCTGAACTCGGGCGTGGGAAACGTCGCACTGTTCGACTGGTTGATGAACGTGCTGGTCAGCGATTACTTTGTGCCGGTCACGGGGAGCCTGTTGCTCGTCGCCCTCTGGATGACGGGCACGCACGAGACGCGTCCGCTGAATCAGGTCACGACGATGATCACCGCTGGAGCGATCGGCGGCGCCAACGCCATCACGACGATCATCAACGGTATCGTCGATCGGCCACGGCCGTTCGTGGACAACGACCTGACACTGCTCTTCTACGCACCAACCGACCCGTCGTTCCCATCGAACACGGCGTCGGTCGGCTTTGCGCTGGCCACCGCCGTCTTCCTGCGGCACCGCCGTCTGGGCGGCGCCTTATATGTACTGGCGTTCTGCTGGGGATTCGCACGGGTCTACGCCGGGGTCCACTACCCCACCGACATACTCGCGGGGGCAGGCGTCGGCATCATGGGAGCTCTTCTCGCAGCCACACTGTTCCGCTTGTTCGCATTCGTGCCGAGCTATGCGTTGCGCTGGCTGCGGCTCGTGTACGCGGCTTAGCAGCCGAGCGATCAATCTCCGGCGATGCTACCCCGATAGAGCCGCAAGAGCCCCAGCTGCTCGCACGCGGACAGCCGCATCCCCTGCGCTCCCGTAAGGCGCCGCGCCTCCCGGGTGAGCGCGTTCTCCGGCAGCGAAGGGTACCGCAGGAACAACTCCTCAGCCCCGGCGTTGCCCGTCGCCGCGAGCAGCGGCAGCACCGCGTTGACCACGATCTCCCGCGCACGACCGGCGCCGATGAGCGCTCCAGCGGCGTCATCCACGACGAACAGCCGCTCCAGGGACGTCCTCCCTTCGGCAACCGCTCGCTCACAGGCGGCGAGCAGTCCTTCGTTCGAGACGCGGGCAAGGAGCACTGCCGCTCCGCGGATGCGCCGACGAGGCTGATTCACGGGGCGCACACCCGCGGTCTTCCAGGAAGGATGCTCTCCTCCGGAGGTATGCGGCCCGTCGTCGAGTCCCGAGGCATCGAGCAGTACGCGCTCCAAGGCTGCAGGGCGCTCGTCAGGAGGAAGGCTGTTCGCCAGCCATCGCAGCTTCGATTCAGGAATGGCCCGCGCGAGCCGGTGGAAAGGGGCACGGTTCTCCGCATAGCCGAGCGCATCGAAGACGGCCTCGTGCAGGGCCTGGTCGGTTCCGGTTTCTTCGATGCTGCGACGGGCGATCTTGATGCGTTCGCGGAAGCGGGCCATGCCGGAGCCCACGAGCATCTCGCGAAGCTCGGAGGACGAGGCGCGGGAGAGCCGGGCCATGAGCGGTGGTTCCAACGCCTCCCGGGGCCCCGCACGATTGAGTTCCGCAAGTGGAAGGCCGGGGCCTGTTCCATCCGCCTCCGCGACGACGTGCAGCATGACGTCGTCATAAGCCGGGTCTGCGTCGTGGCCATGCGCATGCCAGTCCGAAGGTCGCCGGTGCAATTCCACGTTGCCCGATGCGCGCTCGCCGTCCATACGCACGACTGCATCCTGGAAGTCGGGGCCGTGGCCAGGCGCAGGGCGGCCTGCATACAGCACTCTCACCCGTCGACCGTCCACCGTGCGAAGCGAACGGCCTTCCTTCGCGCGCCACAACCGGGCAAGCAGGTGTTCCGGCAACAAGGCGCCCGGACGATCCTTCCGCCGACGTGCACCGTACTGGCGGCGCTCCTCCGCGAGCGTCGCGCCGCAGTTCACCGTCTGTCGTTCCTGCACGATCACGTCTGCCACCCTTGCTTCGTCCCCCTATAGTACACCGCAGCGGAATCCTAACCGGGCATTAAAGGAACCGGCGCCAACGCTTAAGCCCCGGTTACACCGCAGCGGCGACGCACACCGTAGGCTGGCGACATCACCCTCAGGAGGAACAGCCGATGCTGAGCACTATCGCCGGTTACGAAAGCACCACACTTGAAGGACCTGACGACGAAGAGGAGGAGGCTGAAGAGTCCGCTACCGAACAGATCGAAGGCGAAGAGACCGAGGAGTCCGCCGACGAAGAAGAGGCCGAGGGATCCGAGGAAGAAGCCGAGAACGAAGAGTAGCCATCTGGTCTCGCCACTTCGACAGCAAAGGCGCGCTCCAGAAGGAATGCGCCTTTCCTGTTGTTCAGGGCTCAGGAGGTCAGGCGAGCATGTCGGCGACGGTAGCGCCGATGTCGGCAGGCGTCGGGATAACCCGGCAGCCCGCCTCCTCCAGCGCGCGCATCTTCTCCGACGCGAGCGCCGCCTTACCGGTGATGACAGCTCCTGCATGCCCCATGCGGCGGCCCGGCGGAGCGGTCTGGCCCACGATGAGTGCCGCGACGGGCTTGCGGACGCTCTCCTTGATGAAGGCGGCGGCCTCCTGTTCCTTGATGCCGCCGATCTCGCCGATCATCACGATGGCTTCGGTCTCCGGGTCGTCGTTGAACATCGCGAGGACGTCCACGAATCCGGTGCCGGAGACGGGGTCGCCGCCAATGCCGACGCACGTGGACTGTCCGATGCCTCGCTTCGTGAGTTGGTCAACGCCCTCGTAGGTCAGCGTCCCACTGCGAGAGACCACACCGACCTTGCCCGGCAGATGGATGTTGCCGGGCATGATGCCGATCTTCGCCTTGGCGCCGGGGGTGATCAGGCCGGGGCAGTTCGGGCCGAGCAGGCGAACCGGCTTGCCCTCAAGGTACCGCATCACCATCGTGGAATCCCGCACGGGGACGCCCTCCGTGATGCAGACGACGAGCGGGACGCCCGCGTCCGCCGATTCCAGGATGGCGTCTGCCGCGAAAGGCGGGGGCACGAAGATCAGGGAGACGTTCGCGCCCGTGTTCTCTACGGCCTCGCGCACGCTGTCGAAGACAGGGACACCGTCCAGGACAGTCTCGCCGCCCTTGCCCGGCGTCACCCCTGCCACGAGATTGGTCCCGTACGCCTTGCAGCGCTCCGCGTGGAAGCTGCCTTCACGTCCCGTGATGCCCTGCACCAGCAGGCGCGTGTTCTCGTTCACCAGGATACTCATCGATGTTGCTCCGCTATTCCTTGATGGCCGCCGCCGCCTCTTCCAGTGTGTCCACCATCGTCGCGGTCAGTCCGGAGTCGGCAAGGATCTGTTTGCCTTCGTCCACGTTGGTGCCGAGCATCCGCACAACGAGCTGCGGCTGGCGGTCGGCCTTGCCGTAGGCGTCGACGATGCCCCGCGCGGCGATGTCGCACCGCAGGATGCCGCCGAAGATGTTGACGAGCACCTTCTCGACGTTCCTGTCAGAGAGCATGAGGAGGATGGCGTGGCTGATCTTGTCTTCCGCCGCTCCCCCACCGACATCGAGGAAGTTGGCAGGCTCGGCACCCGCGAACTTGACGATGTCCATCGTCGCCATCGCGAGCCCGGCACCGTTGACCATGCAGCCAACGTTGCCGTCCAGCTTCACGTAGGCGATGCCGGCCTCCGACGCCGCGACTTCGAGCTGGTCGTCCTGGGTGGTGTCGCGCAGTTCGGCTTCAGCCTTGTGGCGGAAGAGCGCGTCATCGTCGAGGTCCATCTTGGCGTCGAGCGCAAGCAGCTGGCCGTCACTCGTGAGGACGAGCGGGTTGATCTCGATCATCCCTGAGTCCTTCTCGATGTAGGCGCGGTAGCACGCGTCCACGAGGGCGGAGAAGGGGCGTATCTGGGCGAGGGGAAGGCCGAGACCTGCCGCCAGCCTGCGTGCCTGGAACGGCTGGAAGCCGATGGCGGGGTCTATGGGTTCCGTGAGCACCTTCTCCGGTTCGGTCTGTGCGACCTCCTCGATCTCCATGCCGCCGGCAGCCGATGCGATGACGACGGGGCGCCGGCGGCCTCCGTCCGTGGTGATGCTGAGGTAGAGCTCGCGCTCTATATCCATCGTCTGCTCGACGAGCACCTGGTGGACGGGCACGCCCTGCGGGCCGGTCTGGAAGGTGACGAGCGTCGAGCCGATGAGCGACTCGGCGATCTGCGCGGCCTCAGCCGGGCTGGCCGCAACCTTTACGCCGCCCGCCTTGCCCCGGCCACCCGCGTGCACCTGCGCCTTCACGACGCCCGTGCCTCCGAGCCGCTCCGCCGCTGCCGCTGCTTCGGCGCCGGACGCCGCGACGTAGTTCTCCGGCACGGGCACGCCGTACGCGGCCAGCAGTTGCTTGGCCTGGTATTCGTGGAGTTTCATCGCTGCCCTCTCGGTAGACTGGCCCAACCGGAGGGTTCGGGCGGGCCGTGGAGGATGATAGCAGAGGAGCGGGAGCCCGTGGCCCGACTAGCCTAGCCCGCGATGACCCCGGCGACCTCCGTGGCGTAATGGTCCACCGCATCCTGATCGACCTCAACGCCGAGACCGGGCAGGTGCGGGACGGTGATGTGCCCGCGCACCGGGACGAGCGGCTTCATGAGGAGGTCGCTCTCGAGCCGTGCGCCTCCGCCGAGGCTCGCCGGGGCAGCCTTGCCCAGCGAGGCGGCCAGGTGGATGCCCGCCGCGATTCCGACCCCCGTCTCCAGCGACGCGGAGACGGTGCTCCGCAGCCCATTCTTTGCCGCGTAGGCCATGATGGCCTGCGCCGCGCGGATGCCGCCCGCCTGCGCGGCTTTCACTACAAGCACGTCCGCGGCCTCCGCCTCCACCACCTTGACCGCATCTCTCATCACGCCGACAGCCTCGTCCGCTGCGATGGGGACGGGCGACACGCTGCGGATGCGCGCGAGCCCGCTCATGTCCTCCGCGATGACCGGCTGCTCCACGAAGTCGAGAGCGAAGGGAGCGAGCCGCTCAACCGTGTGGATGGCGCGCTCCGCAGTCCAGCCTTCGTCCGCGTCGGCACGGAGGATGATGTCGTCGCCGATGGCCTGGCGGATGGCGCGGATGATTTCGATGTCCGTGGCGGCGTCGCGGGCGCCGAGTGATGCCTTGACGCACTCGTAGCCGTCCTCCACCGCTGCCCGGGCCTGCTCTGCAGCCCCGTCCGGAGGCAGGAAGTCGAGGAGGCCCACGATGGGCGTCCAGTCGATGACTCCGCCGAGCAGGTCGGTCACGGGGCGTCCGGCATTCTTGCCCATGGCGTCGAACGCGGCTGTCTCCAATCCAAAGCGGAGGGCATTGCCGGTCCCGCCGGGAGGGGCGAGCGCGGAGAGGATGTCGAATGCGACGGCGGGGTGCAGGCCGAGCGCGGAGGGGGCGAGGTCGTGCAGCAGCGAGGCGAGGTCGGCGATGCGGGGAGGACGGCCCGGCCCGGCGGTGGCCGCCTCGCCGACGCCCACGAGGCCGTTGTCCATGTGCATCCAGATGAGCAGCGCGTTGCGCCCTGCCTTGGAGGGGTCCAGGGCAAGCTCGGGCTGCCGCAGGGGGACGCGGACGCCCCGCCATTCCAGCTTGCTGACACGCATGCGGCGCATTATGGGCGCGTGAGGATGGTGGGGCAAGCGAGTTCGCGTCTCGGTAACCGGTTCGGGATGGCCGGTGACGAGGCGGACGACCTGCGCCCTGATCCCCGGCGAAAATTCGCTGAAAACCGGCTCATTAAGGCTCATCGCGTGCTCCTGCGTTCGTAAATCGGGCTTCCCCGGATGAGCCCTTCGGAGCTTAGAAGGGCTCATCCGGGGCATTTCCTGAGCCTTCTTGAGCCCGTTTGAGCCCTCGGGTTCTCATCAACCCTGGACCAGTTACGCGTCTCGGCGTGCATCAGGCCATCTCGTCTGTCACGGCCGCGGTGAGCCGGTCAACGGCGGCACGCAGCCCTGAAAGAGTGCTCAGCTCCGGGTCGGCTTCGAGGATGCGGCCGGCGTGCTCCCGTGACGCGTCCAGCAGGTCGCGGTCGTCGGGGCGCGCCATCCTGACGGGGGCGACGCCGGACTGGCGCGTGCCGAAGAAGTCGCCCTGGCTCCGCATCTCCAGGTCTGCTTCCGCGATCTCGAACCCGTCATTGGTGCGGACGAGCACGTTCAGGCGCTCTCTGCTCGATTCAGCCTGCGCAAGGGCAGCGCGGAACCACTGCTCTACCTCCCGCCAGTCGTCGCCGTTCGCGACGCGGCGCTGACGTACCTCGCTCAGGCGTTGGAACGTCTCGTCCTCCGATTCCGAAACGAGGAAGCAGTAGCTCCGGTGCGCGCCGCGCCCGACGCGTCCTCTCAACTGGTGGAGCTGGGCAAGGCCGAACCGCGTGGGGCTCTGAATCATCATCACGGTGGCGTTCGGCACGTCGATGCCGACCTCGATGACCGGGGTCGAGACGAGCACGTCCAATTCACCGCTGCGGAAGGCGTCCATGACGGCCTGCTTCTCTGGAAGCGGCATCCGCCCGTGGAGCAGGCCGACGCGCGCTTCGGCGAGAGTTGTGGTGCGCAGACGTTCGTACTCCGCAACGGCGGTGAGCGGCGGCAGTGCCGCCGACTCGGGGATGAGGTCGGAGTCCTCGTCCGTGGCATCGTCGTCGTCATCGACTCCGCTGTAGCGGTCGTCCGCGTCGTCGATGCGGGGGTAGACGATGAAGCACTGGCGGCCCTCGCGCACCTGGGTCAGCAGGTAGTTCTCGGCATCCGCGGCACGGGCGAGCTCGACGCTGCGCGTCAGTATCTCCTGCCGCCCCGCAGGGAGTTCGCGCATCGTGGATATCTCCAGGCCGCCGTAGAGCGTGAGCGCCAGCGTGCGGGGTATGGGCGTGGCAGACATGAGCAGCAGGTGCGGTTCGCCGACGGCGCTCTTGCCGCGCAGCGCCTCCCGTTGGAGAACGCCGAACCGGTGCTGCTCGTCGCCCACGGCGAGGGCGAGGTTCGGCAGGGCTACCTGCTGCTGGATCAGCGCATGGGTGCCGATGAGCAGGTCCAGGGAGCCGTCCTCCGTCATCCTGAGTATCTCGCGGCGCGGCTGGGCGCGCGTGCTGCCGGTGAGCAGCGCAACGGTCACCGGCTCTTCCCTGCCCTCCAACGTCGCGGCAAACCAGTCCGGGTTCTCCAGCGAGGGCTCCCCGCCACTGAGCAGGCGCCGCACGTTGAGGAAGTGCTGCTCCGCCAGCACCTCGGTGGGGGCCATCATCGCGCCCTGGTAACCGCCCGCGACGGCAGCGAGCAGCATCGCGACGGCGACCACGGTCTTGCCGGAGCCGACGTCTCCCTGCAGCAGACGGCTCATAGGCCTGCCGCCGGTCGATACGTCCTGCATCGCCTCGTCGAGCGCGCCGCGCTGGCCCTGCGTCAGCTCGAACGGCAGGGACGCGATGAACGCCTCGACCATCGGCGGGAATGACGGCAGGACGATGCCTTCCTGGCTGGACGTATAGTTGCGCTCCATGCCCACTCGGAGCTGGATGGCGAGGAATTCGTCGAAGGCGAGCCGCCGTCGCGCCTCCTCCTTCGCATCCTCGGAGGGGGGATAGTGCGCCTGCTCGATGGCTTCCGCGAGGGAGAGCAGGCCAACATCCTCGCGCACGGCGTCAGGCAACGGGTCGAGTAGGCCGAGGCTGGCGCCGCCGATCTTCGTGCTGTCCAGCGCCTCCCGCACGATCTCGCGCATCCTCCGGGGTGGTATGCGCTTGCCTTTCGTCGTCGCAGCCGATGGATAGAACGGCACGAGGCCGGCTGTGTGCAGGCCGGAGGCCGCCATCGCGCCCTGTAACTCCCACTCCGGCGACTCCATCTGCTTCTTGGACTTGAAGAACGTCACCTTGCCGCTGAGCACGATGCGGGGAACGCCGTTGGGCATGTGCGCCGTCGCGGCGATGGCTTTCCTGAGTTGCTGCGCGATCCACGGGTTGCCCCACCAGATGACGCGGATGTTGCCGGTGTCGTCACCGACGACGGCCTCGGTGGCGCGGATGCGTCCGCCGCGCCCCAGGCGCACCTCGTACGCCTCCCAGAGCACGGCTTCGATGGTCTGCTCCTCGCCCACGCGCAGTTTGCCGACGGAGGTCCGCTCCCGGCGATCGACGTGCCGCAGCGGGAAGAGGTAGAGGAGGTCGCGGACGGTGGGGTCCGGGGTCGTGAGCATGCGCCGCCGGATGAGCATCCGCTTGATGGCTGCGGCCTGCGTGCGGTTGACGGAGCGCAGGGCGTCCAGCGGCGTTTCGAGCGGGTTGCGGGCCGGTGAGGCCGCAGGTTCAGGTGGCGGGGCGGGGCGCCTCGGGGCGCGAGGGGCTGGACGGGAGTCGCCGAGGAAGCGGCGGGCCTCGTCGGCCCAGCGCTCACGCCGGGCAGCGTCGAGTTCGGCGTAGGCGACGGAGAGGAGGCCGCGCTCGTCCAACGACTTGAGCGCCGGATCCGCGCCCGCCTGCCCGCGCAGCGTTTCGAGGAAGCGGTCGAGCCCTCCGGCGACGGCCTTGTCCGGGAAGCCGCTGGCCGCCTCCATGTCGAGGATGTTCCGCAGGGCCCGCACCTGTGATGCGCCTACTCTATCGCTGCGTTTCGTCGTCACAGGCACAGGGTAAACGGAGCGCTACACCTCTTGCATCCGTCCCGTGTCCGAGGCGCGCTGGACGGCGTCCATGAGGCGGTGGTGTTCGACGGCGTCGGCGAAGCCGGGGTGGAATTCGCGGTCGTTGAGGATGGCGTCGGCGTAGGAGGCCCAGAGTTTGCCGATGTTCACGGGGGATTCCTTCAGCCCAGCAGCGGTTACCCATTCGTCCTGCGGAGGCACCACGGTGTGAAGTTCGGTCTCGCCGTCCAGGGCCACGCGCAGTTCGCCCGCGCTGATGTGCGTGGAGCTGGGGGAGTCCAGCGTTATCGTTCCCTTCGAGCCGTGTATCTGCATGCTGTGGCCGGTGCCGATCGCTGCGACGGACGCGACGTGCACCGAGAAAGCGGCTCCGTTCGCCAGCGTGCCGCTGACGAGGACGTTATCGGGTGAGGTCACGGAGAAGCTTTCGCCGGTGTCGGAGGCAGTCCATTCCCTCGTCTGCGTGCTGACGGCGGAGGCGATGGTCCGCGCGGGGCCGAGCATGGCGATGAGGCCGTCCATCGCGTGGCCGAAGGTGATGCTGAGGGTGTTGGCATGGGCGTCGGCGTCGCGCATCCAGATCCGGCCGGAAGGGCGGGAGAGCGCACCGCTGGCGAACTGGACGAGGCTGACGCTGAGCACGTCGCCGATCGAGCCGCCGTCGATGAGCCTGCGTATCTCCGCGTACTGGGCGGAGTGGCGCGACTGCAAGCCGACGCAGGTGTAGACGCCTGCGGCAGCGGCGAGGTCCGTCATCTCCTCAGCCTGGGCGGTCGTCGTGCCGAGCGGCCACTCGGTGTAGACGTGCTTGCCCGCCGCGATGATGTCTTTCGTCAGCTCGTAGTGGGTGGGCAGTTTGACAGCCACGGCAGCGACGTCGACCTCCGGGTTCGCGAGGAGGTCGTGGTGGTTGTCGTAGGCGAACTTCGCTCCGAACTTCGCAGCAGCCTCGTCCGCCGATTCCTGTCGCGTGGTGGAGACGGCGACGAGTTCGACGCCGGGGATGCCTGCGGCCATCGCGGGCATGTGGGCACGCCCCGCCCAGCCGTTCACGTTGCCGCCGATGATGCCGACCCTGATGTTGTCTGCCATGTCTTCGCTCCGCTCCTTCGATTCTCCTGAACCCGGCCATGCTATGCGGGGCGCGGCTGCCGGGGCAACCGGTCCGGATAAAGGTGGCCAACCGGCCCCCGGAGCCTGGCCATGTTAACCTGCGACTACGAGTAAGCCACATGTCCAATCTGGCCACTTGGCCACCTTAATTCGAGGCGTTTCCAAGGCCGTGGCCTGCTTCCCGCGATTAAGGGGGCAAGGCGGCCATGGAGAACAAAGTTCTGCCGCCGGAGCCATGGGCCCTGTCTACAGGTTGCGCCCTGAGTTATAAGCGTGGTCTATGGGTGGGGCCTGTACGCCAGTCATGCAACCAGCGTAGCGGAGGCAGGGGCAATCGGGTAAGGGGCGGATGTCACTAAGCAGAGGGGCACGCCCCTCTGCACTCCCCATGCCACTCCCCATGCCGTGGGGCGCGTTGACCCTTCCACAGGGGCGGCCTAGACTGCGCGGCGTTGTACGCCGTCAGGCGGCGGAGAGGAGAGCGGGCATGCGCATCGGATTCATCGGCCTCGGGAACATGGGTGGGCCTATGGCCACGAACCTGCAGAAGGCAGGGCACGAGCTCATCGTCAACGACATCGACGAAGCGAAGACAGCGCCGCACCGGGAGCGGGGCGCTACGTGGGCAGACACGCCCGAGGAGGTCGCGCGGCAGGCGCCGATCGTGCTGACGTCGCTGCCGGGGCCAGCAGAGGTGGAGGAGGTCGCGCTCGGGCCCCAAGGGCTCTCGATGGGGCTGTCGCCGGGGTCGGTGTACGCGGACCTGTCGACGGGTTCGCCGACGCGGATCCGGCAGGTGGCGGAGCGCATCGAGGCGCTGGGCGCGCACATGCTGGACGCCCCGGTGAGCGGCGGCACCATCGGCGCGGAGCAGGGCACGCTCGCGGTGATGGTCGGCGGGGACGAGGAGGTGTTCGAGGCGATGCGCCCCGTGTTCGAGGCGATCGGCACGGGCGTGAGCTACGTCGGGCCTATCGGCTCGGGGACGGTGGCTAAGCTGGTGCACAACTCCATCTCGCTGGCGACGCGCGTGGTCGTGCAGGAGGGGATGACGCTCGCGGTGAAGGCGGGCGTCGCGCCGGGCGTGATGCTGCAGGTGCTGTGGGACGCGGCTTTCGGGAAGCAGACGCTGCTCAGGCAGATACCGGACGTGGTGTTCAAGGGCGACTTCGAGACCCCGCGCTTCTCGCTGCGGCTCGCGTACAAGGACATGAGCCTCGGCCAGGACCTCGCGCAGGAGACGGGCGCACCGATGGAGCTGGCGGCGATGGCGAAGCGGGTGATGGAGGAGGGCATCGCGCGCGGCTGGGGGGAGTGGGACAACCTGGCGACGTTCATGCTGGCGGAGGAGCGCGCAGGGATAGAGGTGCGCGAGTGAGGGTGGTGCGCGTTGCGAGCGGCTCACTCGCCGCTCCCTGGATTCCCGTTTTCACGGGAATGACGAGGGAAAGCGGGAATGACGAGGTTGTTCGGCTGCGAGGTTCCTGCCTTCGCAGGAACGACGGGAGTCAGGCATGAATGACCTGGTGCAGATGACGGCGCGGGAGGCGGTGGGGCGGCTCGCCGCGCGGGAGGTGTCGCCGCTGGAGATGATCGACGCGGCGGTCGAGCGCATCTCGGAGGTCGACGGGGCGGTGAACGCGCTGCCGACGCTGGCGGTGGAGCGGGCGCGCGAGCACGCGGCGCGGTTGATGGCATCCGGGGCGCCCGACGACGCGCCGCCGGGGTACCTGCACGGGCTCCCGTTCGCGGTGAAGGACCTGAAGGACGTGGCGGGCGTGCGCTCCACGAAGGGGTCGCCCATCTACGCGGAGCACGTGCCGGAGCGTTCCGACTACCTCGTCGAGAACATCGAGGCGCAGGGCGGCGTGGTGCTGGCGAAGTCGAACACGCCGGAGTTCGGGGCCGGCGCCAATACGTTCAACGAGGTGTTCGGCAAGACGCGCAACCCGTGGGACACGCGAATGACGTGCGGGGGATCGTCGGGCGGTGCGGCGGTCTCGCTTGCGACGGGGCAGGTGTGGCTCGCGACGGGGAGCGACCTCGGCGGGAGCCTACGCATCCCGGCGAGCTTCTGCTCGGTGGTCGGGCTGCGTCCCTCGCCGGGGCGGGTGCCGCACGGGCCGAAGGAGTTGCCGTTCGCGGGGTTGTCGGTCGAGGGGCCGATGGGACGTACGGTGGGCGACGTGGCGATGTTCCTCGACACGCAGGCGAGCGGATTCCAGGCGGTCGACCCGATCAGCCTGCCGCGCCCGGAGCGTCCGTTCGTCGACGCGGTTGATGCGCCACGCGCACCGAAGCGCGTCGCGTACTCGCCGGACCTCGGCATCGCGCCGGTGGATGCGGAGGTGCGGGAGATATGCGAGCGCGCCGTGCGGCTGTTCGAGGGAGCCGGAGCGTCGGTGGACGAGGATGCGCCGGACCTGCACGACGCGGAGCCGATATTCCAGGCACTGCGGGCGGCACAGTTCGCGGCGCTGTACGGCAAGCACATGGAGACGAACCGGCACCTGCTGAAGCCGGAGGTCATCTGGAACGTCGAGGCGGGGCTGGCGCTGTCGTCGGAGGACGTGAACCGGGCGGAGGCGGCGCGCGGTGCGCTCTACTACCGCACAGCGGCGTTCTTCGAGCAGTACGACATCCTCGTGTCGCCAACGGTGCTCGTGCCGCCGTTCGACGTCGACCAGCGGTACGTGGAGGAGGCGGGCGGCGTACGGTTCGAGACGTACGTGAGCTGGCTGGTGATGTCGTTCGCGCTGACGCTCACGTCGTGCCCGTCGATCTCGGTGCCGTGCGGGTTCACGTCGTCCGGGCTGCCGGTGGGATTGCAGTTGATGGCGCCGCGCGCGGACGAGGCGGCGCTGCTTTCAGCGGCGGCGCTCTTCGAGGAGGCGTGTGAGCTCGCAGGCAACGTCCCCATCGACCCGGTCGTGAGGCACTCCGCCTGATGTGGCGCGTCTCGATAGCGGGCGGGGTGCTGTGGGTGGTGGTGACGCTGTGGCTTACGCTCGCGCTGTTCCGGGGAGCGTCGGACGCCGCAGCCGATGGCATCATCGCGGAGCCGCAGAGCGGGCAGGTGCTGGTAGCCGTGCTCTCGGCCATCATCTTCGGCGTGCCGGGGGTGGCGCTGATCGTCTACGGGTGGCGGCGGCGGGAATGAGGCGTTCCGGATTGCACGAGTCCCGCGGAGCCTTGCCAAGCCGTGGAAGAGGATCCAAATGGGGCGGCAGCGGTTGGTAAGAAGGCGCTCTGTGGGTTGCGTGGGGCCTTTCCACGCGAGCGCCCCCGAGAGATGTTTCGGCTCCGCCTCCGGCTTCGCTCAACATGACAGGCCGCCACTCCCACCAGCCCCGCCGGGCTACGAGGTTCCTGCCTGCGCAGGAACGACAGCCAACGAAGGCCTATTCAGGCCGGGCTACGCCCTGATCTCCTCGCGCATGAAGCGGACGTAGGACGCGGCGAGGAGGATGGCGATCATCCCGACGAGCACGACGATGTGCGGCCAGACGAGCTGAAGGCTCTGAGCAGCCGATACCGGCGTCGAGAGCAGTCCTTCCAGGCGTCCCTGCTCGATGGTGAAGAGATTGAGCGCCCGCCCTCCGATGGGGTCGAGGAGGATGGAGGTCGCCTCGGAGTAGAGGCCAGAGGGTGAAACGCGGTTGGCCCACGACTCGATGTTGACGTGACGCACGGCGTCGTCAGCGGTCTCGATGTCGGGGACGACGCGGTCGGCCAGGACGCCGCCCAAGAGCGTGATGAGGAAGCCGAGCGCGAACCACAGGCCGATGGAGGCAAGGGCGGAGGTGACCGTGTTCCGGAAGAGTACGGATGCGGTGATGGCGAGCGCGAGCCAGAAGGCAAGGTAGGCCGTGGTCACGAGGCCGAGGCCGACGAGGCGAATCACCTCCTCGCCAGTGGGGGCGATGCCCATGCGGAACATGGTGAGGCCAATGACGACGATCATCATGCTCGCGACCACGAGTGCGAGCGTGAGGATCGCGGCGAGGAACTTGGCGTTGTAAACGGAGTCCCGGTGGAGCGGCTGCGCCAAGAGGCGCGCCAGCGTGCCCTGCGTGCGCTCGCCGTTGATGGCGTCGAACCCGAGCGCGATGCCGATGACCGGGCCGAAGAAGCTGAGGAACGACAGCAGGGAGATGGGGACGCCCGCGGTGGTCCTGAAGACGTCCAGGAAGAAGAACTGGCGGCCCGAGCTGGCGAGCTGACCGAGGTCTACGAACGCGCCCCAGACGAGGCCGAGGGCTACGAGGCCGAGGAGCAGTGCGAACCTGCGCCGTCCGAAGTGGTCTGAGAGTTCCTTAAAGAACAGGGCGGTCACGCGACGGCCTCCTGGAAGTAGCGGAGGTAGATGTCCTCGAGCGTGCGGTCGTTGGCGCGCATCTCCAGCAGCCGGGAGCCGTGCTCGTGGACTGCGGCTGCGGCAGCGGCGCGCACGTCCTCGTCGCTCTCAATGACGACGTCGATGCCGGAGCGCGTGGCCTCCCGTACCGAGGGGAGCGCGGCGAGCGCGGTGTCCAGCGCAGCGTTCGCGCCCTCGACCTTCAGGGTGATGCGGAAGCCCCCGGCGTCCGTCTGTGCGGTGAGCGCCGCGACGGTGCCTTCCAGCACGAGCTTGCCGTGGGACATGATGCCGACGCGGTGGCAGACGCGTTGCACCTCCTGCAACTGGTGCGACGAGAGGAAGACGGCGATGCCCTGCCGGGCGCTCAGCTCCTCGATGATCCCGAGCAGCCAGACGATGCCGGCGGGGTCGAGTCCGAGCGTGGGGTCGTCCAGTATGACGAGCCGGGGTTGCTTGAGCAGCACGTCTGCGAGGCCAAGGCGCTGGCGCATGCCGCGCGAGTACTGACCGACCGGCTGGTTGGCTGCGTCCTCGAGTTCAACGGTATCAAGGAGTTCGGCGATGCGCGGCTCGGCGTCCCTGCGTGGGATGCCGTTGAGTTCGGCGGTGAAGCGGAGGTTCTGCGCGCCGGTCATGTCGCCGTAGAAACCGACCGACTCCGGGAGGTAGCCGACCTGGCGCTTGACGGCGAGCGGGTTGCGCGAGGGGTCGTGGCCGCAGACGCGGACAGTACCGTCCGTGGGCTCGGTGAGGCCGAGCATCATGAGGATGCTGGTGCTCTTGCCGGAGCCGTTGGGGCCGAGGAAGCCAAACACCTCACCTTCGCCGATGGTCAGGTCGATGCCGTCCACGGCGGTGAACGCGCCGTAGCGCTTGGTGAGGCCCTGGGCTTCTATGAGCGGACCGGCGGTGCTCATCGCCTGCCAAGCCTCACGAAGAGCGCGCCGAGGATGACGATGACCAGCACAACGAGAACGATGCCGAGCCAGCCCCAGATGGTGGACTGGGCCACGGTCACGCGCAGCTCGAGGGAGGCGTTCGTGTCGGGGTGGTTGGCGCGCAGGGTCACGAGGTAGTCGCCGGGGATGGCATCCGCCGCCGGCAGGACGGTGGTGGTGATGTCTATCTGGTTGTTGACAGGCAGGTCCGCGACGGAGTCCACCTCAAAGTTGATCTCCCAACCTGAGGGGGCGTCCGCGAGGAGGCCGATGCCGGCGAGGTTTCCGGTGCCGAAGTTGGTAAGCCTGAGCTTGGTGGAGGCCTCCTCGCCTGCCGTAGCGTCCAGGTTGAGCAGGCCGGTGTCTGTGCCGAGGAACACCTCCCCGCGTCCACGGATGGTTACGAGCAGCAGCGCATCCGCCTCGAACCCTGCGTCGTCCTGTACCTGGACCGGGATGAGGTAGTCGCCCGGCGCCGTGTTGCGCGGCGGGGTGACGCGCACGTCGACACGCTCGTTGAGGGCGTCGCCCACGCTGATGCTGGAGATGACGCGCTCCTGTCCGAAGGAGGGAGAGAAGGTGATATCCCAACCGGGGAGCACCTGGCCGCTCTGATCGAGCGCCGCCGCGGTGAGGTTGAATGAGGTGTCCGCGCCGGTGTCGTTGTCGATGACGATCTCGAACTCGAACTCGCTAGTGGAAGGACCGCTCAGGGCGGGGTAGGTCACGGTGATGGCCACGCCGCTGTCCGTGCTGGCAGGCGGCTCGGGCACCATGATCGTGTAGCGGGCGCTGTCGTACTCGATGCTGCCGTCCGGCGAGGTGATGCGCAGGCCGAAGGAGTAGCTCCCCGAAGGCGGACGCACGTCCGGCAGGTCGACGCGGAGGCGGAGACTCTGGCTCGGGCCGGTGTCATCGGCAGCGGGCGGTTCGACGACTATCTCGCCGATCTTGAAGTCGAAGAAGCGGTCCCACACGGCGATGTCCCAGCCGTCCGGGATGTCTTCGAGCTCGATCCTGACAACCCGCCTATCCGAGGTGGTGTTATAGAGATCGACGGTGAGGTCGGTTCGAGTCTCACGGGGACCCATCTCCAGCGAGCGCACGGCGGAGTCGAGCCGCACATCGCTGGGCTCCTGGGCATACGCCGTAGCGGAGAGCAGGCCAAAGGCGAAGGCGAGCGTGGTAAGCACCAATAGCAGTCGACCGATACGCATACTTCCGGTTACCTCACGATGTTGTTGTGCTACGGGGCGCTCCGAAACGAGCGTCCAACTCCCAATTATACCGCGTGTGCGCAGGATGGGAGAGATGCGTGCCGCGAACGGTGGCAGTCTCCCCGTGTGGTATACGTCCGACGGGCGTTGACGGTTCTCTTCACTCTGCGGCCTTTGCCTCTTCCCAGAGTGCGAGTTTGGCGTCGACCGGCATCTCGGCGAGCGTGCGGGCATCACTGCGCAGGGCATCCTCGACATGCTTGAAGCGCGTGGCGAAGCGGTCGTTCGCGCCGCGCAGGGCCTGCTCCGCGTCGATATCCATGCGGTGCGCAGCGGCGACGAGCGCCAGGAGGAGGTCGCCGAACTCTTCTTCGCGGCGCTGAGGGGTTTCGCTGTCGCGGAGTTCTCCGGCTTCTTCGGCGACCTTGTCGAAGACCGCGTCCGGGTCGTCCCAGTCGAAACCGGCCCTGCGGGCGCGGCTGAGGACGGACTGGGCGTACGCAAGGGCGGGCATGGCGCGGGAGACGCCGGAGAGCATGGAGCGGTCGCCCTCGCCCTTCTTCGAGCGTTCCTCAGCCTTGAGGCGCTCCCACTGGCCGGTGACCTCGGTCGCGGTGCGGGCCGCAGCGTCCTCGAAGACGTGGGGGTGACGGCGGATGAGCTTCTCGTTGAGTTGGGCGGAGACGTCGTCCATGGTGAACGCGCCCTCGTCCGCGCCGATCTGGGCGTGGAAGATGACGTGGAGGAGGAGATCGCCGAGCTCCTCGACGAGCGCGGAGCGCTCGCCGGAGGCCATGGCGTCGAGGGCCTCGTAGGTCTCCTCCAGCAGCGAGCCCCGGAGCGAGTCGTGGGTCTGCTCGAGGTCCCACGGACAGCCGGCGACGGGGTCGCGCAGGCGGCGCATCGTTTCCAGGAGGGCGTTGAAGGTATCGGACAAGGGAAGCGCTCCGCAGGGAGTGGGTGCGCGGATTATAGCGGAGGCTCGGCGGGATAGAATCGGATGATGGAGCGTGTCTTCAAAGAACGGTGGCGCATCGCGGGGTGGGTGGCAGCGGTGGCGCTGGGGTTGTTGCTGGTGACGACGACGGTGCGCTGCGCCGCGGAGAGCCTGACGTTGTACGAGGCGCTGTTCGAACGGCACTCGGTGTCGGAGCGTACGGGCATCACGCCGGAAGGGCTGACGCACGTGGGGCGGGAGGTGCAGGCGTACTTCGCGAGCAGCAGCGACGACCCCCTGGACGTGACCGTCCCGGTCCACGGTGTGCCGCGCACGCTGTTCAACGAGAACGAGGTGTCGCACATGGCGGACGTGAAGGCGCTCTTCCTGCGCGTCTACCGCGTGCAGTGGATCTCGGCGGTCCTGCTTGTCGCGCTCACGCTGGTGGCAGCATGGCGCCTGCGCAGGGAGGCGTATCCCGCCGTCGCATCGTGGCTGCGGTGCGGCGGGGCGCTGACGGCGGCGGTCATCCTGGTGTTGGGACTGCTGAGCGTGGTGGCCTTCCGGCAGGTGTTCATCGTGTTCCACTACATCGGGTTCCCGCAGGGGAACTGGGTGTTCGACCCGCGGACGGAGTATCTCGTGCAGGTGTTCCCTTTCGGTTTCTGGCGGGACATCACGCTGTTCATCGGAGCGTTCATCCTGCTGGGGGCGGCGGTGCTGTGGGGCGTGGGCGGCGCGCTGCGCAGGTACGGCAGCCCGGGCAGGGGCGGTTATGGGGATGGGTGAGGGGATCGCGCGGGTGCGCATCTACCCGAACGAGTTGGAGGCACGCCTGGCGGAGGGCGTGCTACAGGACGCCGGGATCAGAGCGGTAGTGCGCCCGGAGTTCGGAGGCTACGGGCTATGGGGGCAGAACCAATTCTCAGCACACGGGCTCTGGGTTCTGGAAACGCAGGTGGAGGAGGCACGGGCGCTGCTGGAAGGGATCTGCTAGCCGCAGCCGCAGGAGCCGCCGCAACACGCGCTGCTGAGCGGGCCGACAGGTGAGGGTCCTGCGCCGGCGCCCACGGCGACGGGAGCGGCAAAGAGCGACAGAACGCGCCTGGCTTCCTCGCCGCAGTCCGGGCAGTCGCTCACGTGGGCCGCGGACATGGGCTGCAGCCGCTCGAAGCGGGTGTCGCAGTCGTCGCAGAGGTATTCGTACAGGGGCATGGCTCCCTCCTTGCCAACAGCGGCATGGTACACCAAGCCCATCCGGGCTGCGAGATTCCCGCCTGCGGGGGTTATGACGGGAAAGGGGTGGGAACGGCGGAGAGGGGCGGGAACGGCGGTTAGCCGCGGAAGCGGTAGCCGACGTTCCAGACCGTGTCGATGAACGTGTGTGAGGCGTCCTCGATCTTGCTGCGGAGGCGGCGGATGTGGACGTCCACGGTCCGGGTGCCGCCGAAGTACTGGTAGCCCCACACCTGCTCCAGCAGCGTTTCGCGGCTGTAGACACGGCCGGGATTGGCGGCCATGAGCTTGAGGAGCTCGTACTCCTTGAAGGCGAGGACGACGGGCTTACCTGCGAGGTAGACGTCGTAACGGCTGGGGTTGATGACGAGGTCGCCCACGCGGATCACGCCCGGCTCATCAGGGGGCGCCTTGCGTTCCAGTTGCTTGTTGATGCGGAGGGCGAGTTCGCCGGTCTCCCAGGGTGCAACGATGAAGTCGTCCGCGGAGATGCTGAGGTCGGGGGCCTGCAGGTGGCTCCGGGAGAGGACCGCGATGACCGGGCACGGGCTCTTGGCGTAGCTCCGGGAGAGCGATTCGGCACGATGGCGGTCAGCGTCCACGAGGTCGAGGACGAAGGCGTGCGGCTCCTCCATTTCGTCCGCGGGGCCGAAGCGGACTCCCTCCTTGCGAAGGCTGTCCAACAGGTCGGCGTTCGGTGTGCGGGCGTCGTAGAGGATGCCGACGGTGAGGTCAGCGCGCCAGGCGGCGGCATGGTCCCGGAATGCGCTCGTGTCTACCACCAGACCTTGCCCTGCACTTTCTCCCGAAGCCCGGCAGCGTCTTCGTCCGTCCAGAGGCCGGTGCTGAGGTACTTCCACCCGCCATCGGCGAAGAGGCAGACGATGTTCGCGTCCGAAACGCGCGCGGCAACCCGCTGTGCCGCCGCGAGGACGGCACCGGACGAGACGCCAGCGAAGACGCCCTCCTTGTGCAGCACCTCGGCAGTCTTCTGGAAGCTCTCCTCGCCGCCGACCATGATGCGGCCGTCGAGCAGCGAGAGGTCGAGAATGGGAGGGACGAACCCTTCCTCGAGGCTGCGGAGTCCCTGGATGCGGTCGTCTATCTCCGGCGCGGCGGCGA
Organism: SAR202 cluster bacterium bin16; assembly: GCA_002238425.1. GTDB lineage: Bacteria > Chloroflexota > Dehalococcoidia > Lucifugimonadales > Australimonadaceae > Bin16. Next base: position 55,364 of record MPMJ01000005.1, read on the forward strand.
TGACTTCTATGGCAGAGTTGTACTCCTTGAGGCGGCGTCCCACGCCCATGAGCGTGCCGCCGGTGCCGAGTCCGGCGACGAAGTGCGTTACCTCGGGTAGGTCGCGGATGATCTCCGGCGCTGTGGTCTCATAGTGGGCCTGCGGGTTCGCGGGGTTGCCGTACTGGTAGAGCATCAGGTACCGCTCGTCCGCAGCGGCCATCTCCTGCGCAAGGGCGATGGAGCCGTTGGAGCCGCCATCGCCGGGGGAGTAGACGATCTCCGCGCCGTATGCGGAAAGGAGCTGGCTGCGCTCCACGCTGACGTTATCCGGCATGACGGCGGTGAAGCGGTAGCCGAGGCGGTGCGTCACCATCGCGAGGGAGATGCCGGTGTTGCCGCTGGTGGGCTCCAGCAGGATCCTGTCCCGGGAGAGGATGCCATCGCTCAGGGCGGCCTGCACCATGGCGCGCGCGATCCTGTCCTTCACGGAGCCCGTGGGGTTATTGCCCTCCAACTTCGCGTAGATGCGGACGGAGGGCGTAGGGCTGAAGGTTGGCAGTTCGACGAGCGGGGTGTTGCCGATGGCCTCGATGAGGTTGCCGCTGCGCATAGCCGTAGGCGGTCTCTACATGCAGGCGCGGCCCCGCGTGGGGGCCGCCGCTAGTGAGCCGCTGCGACACCCTCCTGGTCAGGCGCTGGGGCGAGGCCGCAGAACACCTCGTAGTCGATGAGCTCGGTCACGGTGGGCTCGTCGCCGCAGAGCGGGCACGAGGGGTTGCGGCGCGCACGGACGACACGGAACTCCATGTTGAGCGCGTCCACGAGCAGCAGGCGTCCGGTGAGCGTTTCGCCGACGCCGAGGATGAGCTTGACCGTCTCGGTCGCCTGGATGCTGCCGATGGTGCCGGTGAGCGCGCCGAGCACTCCGGCCTCTGCGCAGTTGGGGACGAGGCCGGGCGGCGGAGGCTCCGGGAAGAGGCAGCGGTAGCAGCCCTTGCCCGGCTCATAGACGGAGACCTGGCCGTCGAAGATGAGGATGCTGCCGTCCACGATGGGCTTCCCGCTGAGGTAGGCGGCGTCGTTCACGAGGTAGCGGGTGGCGAAGTTGTCCGCGCCGTTCACGACGATGTCGTACTGCGCGATGAGGTCCATGGCGTTCTCCGCGTTGATGGGGAACTCGTGGGGAACGACGTTGACGTCCGGGTTGTAGCGGTTGAGCGTCTGGATGGCGGACTCGACCTTCGGCATGCCGACCGTCTCGCTGTTGTGCAGGACCTGGCGCTGCAGGTTGCTGAGGTCGACCACGTCGAAGTCCACGAGCCCGATGGTGCCGACGCCCGCCAGTGCGAGGTAGAGCGCGACCGGGCCGCCGAGACCGCCGGCGCCAACGACGAGCACTTTCGCGTCCATCAGCTTGCGCTGTCCGTTGCTGCCTATCTGGGGCATGATGATGTGCCTGCTGTAACGCTTGACCTGTTCAGGCGTCAGCTGGGGTGCGGTGGTAGTCATCTCTTCTCCTCTCGTTCATAACGTACCCGGCGCCGCGCCATGCTGCATGCCGAGTTGTAGTCGTGCGGGTTCAGGATGCGAATGTCAGCGGGGCTATCGTTCGCGCGTGTTGGCGATGGGCCAGATCCGCGATGGTGGTCGTGGTCAGGACGGCGTGGATGGCTTCCTCGACGTCCCGCCAGATGTCACGCTGGGCGCAACAGCCTGACAGCGCGCATTCGGTTGCGTCGTCGATACACTCGAGGGGAGGGTTGCGTCCGTCGAGCGTTGCGACGACCTCGTCGAGGGTGATGTCGGTGGCTGAACGCGCAAGGACGTGGCCTCCCTGGGGGCCCCTCCGGCTCGTGATGAGCCCGAACTTGTTGAGCGTGGTAAGCACCTGGTCGAGATAGGGTTCGGGGATGCCCTGGCGTCCGGCGATGTCTGCGGTGCGGACAGGACGGTGAACGTCCGGCTGTCCGGCGAGGTCCACCAGGGCCCTCACTCCGTAGTCCACTTTCATCGGGATCCGCATAGCCGTCCCCTTCCCGAGCAGCCCGCCTCAACAGGCTGATGATACCCGCTCCTCAAGGGTAAAGTCCACTTAGGCAGTCGACAATGGGCCTCTCGGGAGAGGCCAGTGGTAGCAGGAGACAAGCCGGTCTGCTATCATCTGTCGTTAGCCCCGTTGAGGAACGGGGCACGTTTATGGAAGGCGCATCATGGACGAAGTACAGATCGCGGCAGAGGAGCGCGTAGCGCTCGGCAAGAAGGTGAAAGCGCTGCGGCGCTCCGGCATCACCCCCATCCACGTCTACGGACCGGGCGGGCCCTCGCTCTCCCTGCAGTCCGACACGTACGACCTCGTTCACGCCCTGGGAGTCGTCGGGCAGACGAGCCCGATGACCGTTCAGGTGGGCAGCGACGAACACTTCGTTATGGTCCAGCACATCCAGCGACACCCCGTGAGCGAGCGGCTGTTGCACGTCGACCTGCTCCGCGTGTCGCGAACGGAGCGCATCCACGCCTCGGTGCCGCTGCACTTCGAGGGCGAGGCGCCGGGCGCCCGCGCAGCAGGCGCAACCCTCTCCGAAGACCTGCACGAGCTTGCGGTCGAGGCGCTGCCGACTGCCATCCCCCACGCCATCGTCGTGGACCTCGCCGCTCTCAGCGACTCCGACTCAGTCATCCACGCGGGCGACCTCGACCTGCCCACCGGCGTCACGATGGTCACCGATCCGGGCACCTACGTCGCGCGCATCATCACGCACGCCGCCGTAACCGAGGAAGGCGAGGAAGTCACTGAGGGGGGCGCAGCAGCAACCCCGGCTGCCACCGAAGAGCCCGCTGCTGCCGAGGCAGACGGCTCCTCCGAGTAGGCAGAACGCTCAGGACACCAGGCGGGCACTCCCGAACGACGGGTGCCCGCGCAGGAACTCGGTTGCGCTCATCTCCTGGCGGCCTTCCATCTTCACACGGAGGAGCCGCAAGGCTCCCTCGCCTGTTCCGACGAGCACGTCGTCCCCGTCCGCCCGCACTTCGCCGGGAGCGAGGTCGCCCATCTCTCCGCCCACTGCCACGGCCGCTATAGCAAGCCGCCTGCCATCCCAGAGAGTCGCCGTACCGGGCCAGGGGTCGTAAGCGCGCACCTTGCGCTCGATGAGCAGCGCGGGCTCCCGCCAGTCGATCAAGCCGTCGGCCTTGGTCATGCGTGGCGTATACGTAGCGCCTTCCTCGGGTTGCGGCACCGGACTGAGCTCGCCCGCGATGTAGCGGGGGAGCACGTCGGCGAGCAGTCCGCAGCCGAGGGCGAAGAGCCGCTCCGTCAGCGCGGGTGTGCGTTCTTCGCCATTCAAGGGCATGGTTCGCGTTGCGAGGATGGGCCCCGTGTCCAGCCCCTCATCCATCGTCATCAGCGCCACACCGGTTTCCGTATCGCCCGCGAGGATCGCCGCTGCGCCGGGCGCAGCGCCCCGGTGGCGCGGCAGCAGCGAGGGATGGATGTTCACCGCGCCGTGGCGCGGTTCGAACAGGAAGGGTGGCGGGAGGAGCAGGCCGTAGGCCGCGAGGACCACGAGGTCGGCTCGCAGCGAGCGGAAGCGTTCCTGCTCTTCGGGCAGCGTGACGCGCCGGGGTGTGAGCACAGGTATGCCCAACGCTTCCGCCCGTTCGCGCACCGGCGAGGGCGACAGACGGCGCCCGCGTCCCGCGGGTCTGTCCGGTGCGGTGTAGGCGGCCACGATCGACCACCCGTTCTCCCCGGCGATCTCCACTGTTTTGTCCAGCACGCCAACGGCAGGTTGAGGGGTTCCCATGAAAACGATGCGCACCGGCTCCATAGGAGTAATACTAGCAGCCTGCTAGGCCATGACGGGCTGTCAGCCGGGGACTAGGCCATCATGCCGTTGCGCGCTCGCCGACTTTTTTGCAAGTGCGATTCCGGCGGGAATCCCACGGATTTCACACAGCGGTGCAAGCCCGACGACATGGTACTTTGAGTCAACCCACCGGTCGGTGCCCCGCTCTTTCCCCAGAGTTCCGCAGTCCCATCCGCCGGTATCAACACCCAGCCCCGGGAAGGACCGCCGCTCTTGACGGAGAGTTCAGCACGCCGCCTATGGGACGCCGTCCTTGGCCGACTGCAGTTGCAGACGCCCAAGGCGACGTTCGACACGTGGCTCGCGGGCACGAGCGGTGAACACCTCGCAGACGACACCTTGACCGTATCAGCCCCGACCGCCTTCGCCGTCGCGTGGCTGGAAGGCCGGATGCAGGGGCTGGCGGACACCACGGCATCGGCCATAGCCTCGCACGCCGTCAACGTGCGGTTCGTCCTGCAGGGCAGCGTCCCGACGCAGGCATCCGGGGCAGAGCCTGCAGCTTCTGCCCCCAGCCGCCCGGTCAACCCAACGCTCTCGTCGACGGAGACCTTCGATACGTTCGTCGCTCTGCCGGAGAACCAGCTCGCTCATGCGGCGGCGCTCGCTATCGCGCGGGCGCCGGGATCAGCCTATAACCCGCTGTTCATCTACGGCGGCGTTGGGCTGGGGAAGACGCACCTGCTGCACGCGATCGGGCACCACGCCCACAACGCCGGGCTCTCCGTCGAGTACACCACCGCAGAGGACTTCACGAACGCTTACCTCGCTGCCATGCGGGAGAAGCGGACCAAGGCGTTCCGCGGCCGCTTCTGGACCGTGGACATCCTGCTCCTGGACGACGTCCACGGATTCGAAGGCAAGAGCACGCGCATCCTCGACGGGCTCCTTCACACACTCGACACCCTCCGCAGCCGCGGCAGTCAGATAGTGCTGGCGAGTGACCGCCCTGCCCTGTCGATAGCCGTCGAGAAGCGCCTCCAGTCGCGGCTTGCAGCCGGGCTACAGGCCGACTTGGAGTCGCCAGGTATCGAGTCACGCACTGCCCTGCTGGGCGCGTTCTCTCGAGGCGTCGGCGTAGAGCTGACCCCCGACGTGCTGTCGTTCATCGCTGAACGGCTGGCTCCCAACGGCCACGTCCTCAAGGGTGCTCTCACCAGGCTCCTTGCTCTCGCGGACCTCACCGGGCGCACCGTCACACCTCACCTCGCACGGCAGGCGCTCTCCGCTCACTTTTCCACAAGGCCTATGCAGCTTTCCCCAGATTCCACACTCGCCGCCGTGGCTCGCTACTATGGCCTGCCCGTGTCCGCCCTCGAGGGACCTCGGCGCGACAGAGACGCCTCAGCCGCGCGGCAGGTAGCGATGCACCTTCTCCATACTTCCCTAGGCCTGTCCGCCGAAGAAATCGGCGCGCGCCTTGGAGGGAGGGAACGCACGACCATCCTCTATGGGCTGCGACGCACCGCAGAGCGGTTGCAAGTAGACACCACAACATCAACAGCCATGGCAGCTATCCGGGCTTCCCTCGCCGACGGGGACACGCCCCAAGAACTTTCCACTCCCGCTTAGGCACGTCATCAAGCCACGGAAGACTCGCTCTCCACGTTTCTCTCCCCACAGACTTCCCTCCACCTGCGGCGTTGTCCCTATCTCCATATACTTAACTAATCATGCTTGATAAGAAGACATTAATAGCCGTCGGTGGCCGTGGGGGAAATGGCTCTGTGTCATTCCTCCGTGAGAAGTTCCGTCCGCGCGGGGGCCCGGACGGGGGAGATGGTGGAGATGGCGGAGCACTGATCTGCCGGGCAGCTGCAAATGTACGGACATTGGGGCATCTGGAGGGAGTGAACCGAGTCGTTGGGAACGGTGGGGCTGCTGGGAGAGGCAAGGAGCGCATTGGCCGAAGAGGGCGAAGCACCTACATCGACGTGCCCGTGGGAACCGTGGTCTGGGAGGTGGCTGAGGAAGAGACGCGCCTGTTGACGGAGTTGACGGCGGACGGAGTTGAGGCGGTGGTTGCGTACGGAGGTAGGGGTGGCTTTGGGAACGTACACTTCGCGAGTTCGACGAACCAGGAGCCGCTTATCGCGCTTGGAGGAGAGCCGGGCGAGGAACGGGTAATCGAGCTCGAGGTTAAGTTGTTCGCCGACGTGGCGCTGCTGGGTGCGCCGAACGCCGGGAAATCGACGCTGCTCAGCGTGATATCCCGGGCGAAGCCGAAAATCGCGGACTACCCGTTCACAACATTGGAGCCGGGGTTCGGCGTGGCGAACGAAGGGGACAGAGTGCTGGTGGCATTGGATGTGCCGGGCCTGATCGAGGGTGCGCATGAAGGGAGAGGGCTGGGGTTGGAGTTCCTGCGGCATTGCGAGAGGGCGCGGGCGTTCATCCACTTGGTGGACGGGATGGCGGAGGACCTGTCAGGCGAGTATGAGATGGTTCGGGGGGAAGTCATGGCGTACGGTGCAGGGTTAGGGGAGAAGCCGCACGTTGTAGCTGTGACGAAGATGGATGTGCCGGAGGCACGCGAGCGTTACGCGGCGCAGGGCGAAGGGTTGGCATCGGTGGCGGGCACGGCGATCGTGGGGATTGCGGCTGTGACAGGCGAAGGAGTACGGGAGTTGATGCGCCGGGTGGCGTCGGTGGTGCCTGCGGATGAGGAGAAGCCAGTGGATGTGGCGCCGATCCCGCGGATGGAGCGGCGCGGCGCCACACCGTCGGTGTGCCGGGAGGAGACGGGGTTCGCTGTATCGTGCGCGCTGGCCGAGCGCATGCTCGACGTCGTAGACCTTGGGAACTGGCGGGCGCGGCTGCAGTTCCACCGGGAGCTGAACCGCTTGGGGGTGATCGAGGCATTGGAGCGCGCCGGCGTTGCACCGGGTGATACGGTACGCATCGGCGAATTCGAGATGGAGTGGGAGTAAGGCGGTGCGCAGGGGCATCCTCGGCGGAACGTTCGATCCGGTGCACACCGGGCATCTGATCCTCGCGCAGGAGGTGCTGTGGCGCCTGGGACTGGACGAGGTCTGGTTCATCCCGACCGGGCTCCCGTGGATGAAACGCGATGAGCGGATCACCTCCGGCGAGCATCGACGCGCGATGGTGGAACTGGCGATAGCAGGGAACCCTGCGTTCCAGCTGTCGACCATCGAGATGGACAGGCCGGGGGAGACATACACCGTGGATACGCTCGACGCGCTCCGTGCCGGGCCGATGGCCGGCGACGAGCTGCTGTTCATCATGGGCGCGGACACGTTACACACGATGCCAAGGTGGAAGGACCCGAAGCGCATCCTGGAACAGGTGCGGCTGGTGGTTGCGTTACGCCCCGGGCACGGTACGGTGGACCTCGAGGCGCTGACAGCGATAGACCCTGCGGCAGCGGAACGGGTGATGGTTGTGCACATGCCGCTCATCGAGATCAGCGGCACGGAGCTTCGGAGGCGAATGAGCCTGGGAGAACCAGTGCGATACCTGGTGCCAGACGCGGTCGGCGACTATATCGAACAACACCATCTGTACCGGGGTGTGCGGGGGCAAATCGCGCTTGCAGGAGGAGACACGGCATGACGCAGACGGAGAGCGGACTGGGGGAGGAGATACTGGAGGTAGCGCAGGAGCTGGGAGCGCTCCTGTACGGGGAGTTCGTGCTGGCGTCAGGGCAGACGAGTACGTACTACTTCGATGGCCGCCTGCTGACGCTGTCGCCCAAGGGCGCGGACATCGTGGCCCGCGCGCTGCTGCCGGCGATACGGGAGTCGGGCGCGTCGGCAGTGGGAGGTCCCGCAGTGGGGGCAGTTCCTCTCGTGACGGAGATCGCGATGCTGAGCGGCCAGGACGGCGGCGCCCCGGTGTCGGGCTTCTTCGTGCGCAAGGAGGCGAAAGACCACGGGGCGGGGAAGGCGATAGAAGGGCCGCTGGCCGATGGTTCCCGGGTTGCGATCGTGGACGACGTCTGCTCGACGGCAGGCTCGCTCTACATGGCGATCGAGGCTGCGGAGGCCGCGGGCCACGAAGTTGCGCTGGTGGCGTGCATCCTCGACCGAAGGCAGGGCGGCCGCGACCGTCTGCTTGCAGACGGCTACAAGTTCCACACGGTCCTGGTGAGCGACGATGAGGGGCGGGTGGGCGTAGCGTAACGCGCCCAGTGGCGGGCTAGACGTCGAGGTTCTTGACCTGCCGGGCGTGCGTCTGGATCCACTCCTTGCGCGGGCCGACGAGGTCTCCCATCAGTTCGGTGAAGGCGTTGTCGGCGTCGGCGGCATCCTCCACGGTGACGCGGAGGAGCGTGCGGGTGGAGGGGTCCATCGTGGTCTCCCAGAGCTGGTCCGGGTTCATCTCGCCGAGTCCCTTGTAGCGCTGGAGGCCGATGCCCTGTCGCTCCGAGTTGCGCTCCAGCACCTGCGCGAGGTCGTGCCAAGGCACGCCCACGGCGACTTCGTTGTCGCGGCGGGTAACCATGTAGGTGTGACCGTTCACCCACTCGGCCATCTGCGGGAAGAGCTGCTGGGCGCGGTGGGCCATGGCGGACTCGAGGACGCGGGGGACGTTGATGGTGCCGAAGCCGGGCACCTCGATGAAGTACTCCTTCTTGCGCTTGTTGACGACCTTCTTGCACTCGAAGCCCTGTGCGGTCAGCCAGGCGACGACTGCGTCCACGGTTTCCTCCCCTTCGAAGGAGAGGCGGTATGCGCCGTGCTCAGCGCCCTGCAGGAAGGGGCCGACCAGTTCAGGGGCGAGGCCGAGGCTGGAGAGCGGACGCGTCCAGTTCTCGAACTCCTTGAGGCGGTTGACGAGGCCCTGGATCTTAGCGCCGGAGAGCGAGACCGCGCCGTCGCTCGACGTGATGGCGAGCCTGCCGAACAGCTGCTTCGCCAGCCAACTGTCCTTCTCAGCCTCGGAGTACTTGTACTCGACTGACCTGCCGCGCGAGGTCCGGTAGAGGGGCGGCTGGGCGATGTAGAGGTGGCCGGCGTCGATCAGTTCACGCATGTTGCGGAAGAAGAACGTGAGGAGCAGCGTTCGGATGTGCGCGCCGTCCACGTCGGCGTCGGTCATGATGATGACCTTGTGGTAGCGGAGCTTGGGGAGGTTGAAGTCCTCGCCGAGCCCAGCCCCGAGCGCGGTGATGAGGGCGCGTATCTCCTCGTGCGCGAGCATCTTGTCCGGGCGGGCCTTCTCCACGTTGAGGATCTTGCCCCGGAGCGGGAGGATGGCCTGCGTGCGGCGGTCGCGCCCCATCTTGGCGGAGCCGCCGGCGGAGTCGCCCTCGACGACGTAGATCTCGCACAACTCAGGGTTCCGCTCGGCGCAGTCAGCGAGTTTGCCGGGGAGGGAGCCACCGTCCATGGCGTTCTTGCGGATGACGAGGTCCCGAGCCTTGCGTGCGGCCTCGCGGGCGCGCTGGGAGGTGAGGCACTTGTCGACGATCCGACGGGCCTCGTGGGGGTGCTCCTCAAGGTAGAACTCGAGATGCTGTACGAGGGTTTGTTCGACAGCAGTCTTGGTCTCGGCGTTGCCGAGCTTGCCCTTGGTCTGGCCTTCGAACTGGGGTTCTTCGAGCCGGACGCTGATGATGGCCGTGAGGCCCTCGCGCACATCGTCGCCGCTGAAGTTGGCGATGTCGTCTTTGACGAGCTTGCTCTTCTTGGCGTAGTTGTTGATGGCGCGGGTGAGTCCGGCCCGGAACCCAACGAGGTGCGTGCCGCCGTCGGCGGTGTTGATGCAGTTTGCGAAGGCGAGGGTGGACTCGTAGAAGCCGGTGTTGTACTGGAGGGCTACCTCCACCATCGCGTGCTCGGTCTTCTCTTCGTAGTAGAAGGGCTCGTCCTGGAGTACCTCGCGGTTCTGGTTGAGCTGCTTGACGAAGCTGGCGATGCCGCCCTCGAAGTAGAAGGTGCGGTCAGCGTCCGGGTGCGCCTCGGAGGCGAAGGAGAGCCAGATGCCCTTGTTGAGGTAGGCCATCTCCCGGAAGCGCTGGACGAGGGTGTCACGGTCGTAGTTGGGGATACCGAAGATGTCGGTGTCTGCCATGAACCGGACGAGGGTACCGTTCTGGAAAGCGGCGTTCTCGGGGATGGGGCCCTCGTCCACAACGTCGTTGATCGGGATGCCGCGCTGGTACTCCTGCGAGTGGATCTGGCCGTCCCGTCTGACCTCAACACGCATCCATTCCGAGAGCGCGTTGACGACGGAAGCGCCGACGCCGTGGAGTCCGCCGGAGACCTTGTAGGCCCCACCACCGAACTTCCCGCCGGCGTGGAGGGTGGTCATGATGGTTTCCAAAGCGGGCCTGCCGGTCGTGGCGTGCAGGTCGGTAGGGATGCCGCGCCCGTCGTCGCGGACGGAGACGGAGTTGTCGTCGTGCAGAATGACGTAGACGTGGTCGCAGTAATCGGCCATCGCTTCGTCGATGGCGTTGTCCACGATCTCGTAGACGAGGTGGTGGAGGCCGCGCTGGTCAGTGCTGCCGATGTACATGCCCGGCCGCCGGCGCACAGCCTCCAGCCCTTCGAGGACCTGGATGTCGCTTGCGGTGTACTGGGCTTCCTGTTGTTTGACCATGGTGGTTCAAGGCTCCCGTGGCTGCGGGGTAGTGCGTGCGTCTCCCGCAGGCGTGCGTAGCACTCCAATTCTACCAGATAGCGATACTTCGGTCAAAGGTAAAGCACAATATATTGTAGTTGGCTGCACGCCTGTGGGACGATTATGCACCCACTTGCCGCCCACTGTACTATTTTCCCCGTGCGGTACCCCTCTGTCATCGCGATTGACGGGCCTGTTGCCTCCGGTAAGACGACCGTTGGCAGGGAATTGGCGCGCCGGTTGGGCTACGCCTTCGTGGATACGGGCGTCTACTACCGCGCCGCTACCATCGCCGCGCTCGATACGGCGACCCCGCTCGACGACGAGGCCGCGCTCACGCGGCTCGCGGAAGCGATGGACGTACGCCTCGGCGATGGAGGCCTGACCGTGTTGGTTGACGGCGTCGACGTTACCTCCCGTCTGCGTGCCCCCGAGGTTGATGCGGCCGTATCTCCGGTCGCGAAGGTGGGGGGCGTCCGCAGTGCAATGGTCGCGCAGCAGCGTGCGACCGCGGAAGGGGGCGATGTCGTAATGGTGGGGCGCGACATCGGGACGCACGTGCTGCCGGACGCAGCGAAGGTGTACCTGGACGCATCGCCGGAAGAGCGAGCCCGTCGGCGGAGCAAGGAACTGGCGGGAACTGCGCAGGCACGTTCCGAGGCCGAAGTGCTGGGGAACCTGAGGATGCGCGACGCGATCGACTCCGGGCGGGAGGACTCCCCGTTGCGCGTGGCGGACGACGCCATTCGAATCGTGACGGACGGGTTGGAGGTGGAGGGCGTCGTGGAGCGCGTGCTTGCCGTGCTGGGGACGGAGGAGGCCGAGTGACAGGCTCTCCGTTCGACTGTTGGTACCGGCTGGGGCAGGTGCTTGCCCGCATCTTCATCCCGACGTTCGGGAGCATCAGGGTCATGGGGCGGGAGCACGTTCCCCGGGCAGGGCCACTGATCATCGTGGCGAACCACCAGAGCAACGCCGACCCTCCGGTGATGGTGTACGCGATCCCGCGGGCGGTCTTCTTCATGGCGAAGCGTTCGCTGTTCTGGGGGCCGGTTATCTCGTATCTGCTCCGGTCGGTGCACGTTTACCCGGTGGACCGCGATGGCCGCGACATGGACGCGCTGAGGTGGGCGCAACGCACGCTGGACAGTGGCAAGGCACTGCTGATCTTCCCGGAAGGCACCCGGAGCCCCGGCGCGTTGCGCAAGGCAACCGATGGCCTCGCGTACCTTGCGCTGTCGTCGGGCGCCCCAATCCTGCCGGTCGCAATGACGGGGACGGAACGCATCCGGGGCATGTTCTGCATCGCCTTCCACTTCCAGCGGCTGCGGGTGACGATCGGTGAGCCGTTCACGCTCCTGCGGGGGGAGGGCCGTCTGGACAGGGCGCAGCTGCAGGCGGCGACGGGCGAAGTGATGAAGCGCATCGCGGAACTGCTTCCGCCGGAGTATCGTGGGGCATATGCGGGGAGCGCTGATGGGACCGAAACGGGAGAGCGCGCATAGACCGCCCATCGGCCTTGTGCTAGCATCGAGTGTTGGTGTGACCGGCTGTAGCCGCATACTCGCGGGCCGGCTGCATGGGGGTTTCAGTAAATGACGGCGACGGTTTCCGGGAAGATGGTGTACCGCCTCGCAGAAGGCGGAGCAGACATGGTGAGTCTTCTCGGAGGGAAGGGAGCGCATGCGAGCGAGATGGCCCGCATCGGCGTTCCGGTGCCTCCGGGATTCGTAATCACGACAGAGACTTCGCTGGAGTATTTCCGGCAGGGACGGCGCTTACCTGACGGCCTGTGGGAAGAGATCGTCCGGCACGTTCACGTGCTGGAGGAACAGACAGGACGCCGGTTCGGAGATGCGGGCAACCCGCTGGTGGTCTCGGTCCGTTCGGGCGCCCCGGTCTCCATGCCGGGGATGATGGACACCATCCTCAACATGGGCGTGACTGACGCCACGGTGGGTGGGCTGGCGAAGATGATGGGCGACGAGCGCCCCGCGCTGGACGCCTTCCGCCGGCTGATCCAGGGCTTCGGCGACGTGGTGTTGGGCATCCCCAAGGCCCGATTCGAAACAGTGCTGGAAGCAGCGAAGGAACGCGCCGGCGCGGAGTTCGACTACGAACTGCAACCGGATGCGCTGCAGGAACTCATAACGGACTTCAAAGGGATCATCCAGGAGGCGACCGGAGAGCAGCTCTCGGACGACCCGTGGGTGCTGTTGCAGGCGGCGGTGGAGGCGGTGTTCAACTCCTGGAACAACCCGCGCGCCATCACGTACCGCGAGTTCCAGGGTATCTCCCACGACATGGGCACTGCGTGCATCATCATGGCGATGGTGTTCGGCAACCTGGGGGACGACAGTGGCACAGGCGTGCTCTTCTCCCGTAACCCCGGCAGCGGCGAGCGCGGACTGTACGGCGAGTTCCTGCCGAACGCGCAGGGCGAGGACGTAGTCGCGGGCATACGCACTCCCCAGCGCATCCAGGCCCTGCGCACGGCGTGGCCGGAGATATACGACCAGATAGACGAAACGGCGCGCCAGCTGGAAGCGCACTACAAGGACGTGCAGGACATCGAGTTCACGGTGGAACGCGGCAAGCTGTACATCCTGCAGACGCGCTCCGCCAAGCGAACGGCGTCGGCGGCCGTGCGGATAGCGGTGGAACTGGCGGGAGAGGGCGTGCTCACCCAGGAGCAGGCGCTCGGGCGCGTGGAAGCGGGAGAAGTCTCGGCTGTCCTCATGCCGCACTTCGTGGCCGAGGCGAAAGCGGCGGCGATCAAGGAAGGGCGTCTGCTGGCGGAAGGCGTCGGAGCATCTCCCGGTGCGGCGTCCGGTGTCGTGGTGATGGACCCGGACCGCGTTGCGGCGATCGCTGACAGCGGCCAGCCGGTGATCCTGGTGCGCCAGGAGACGAACCCGGACGACGTGCACGGCATCATCAAGGCGAATGGAGTGCTCACGAGCCGGGGCGGGATGACGAGCCACGCGGCGGTCGTCACGCGGGGGCTGGGCAAGCCGTGCGTAGTCGGGTGCGAGGAGTTGCGCTTCGAGGCGGACGGGCGGGCCACGGCGCGCGGGAAGTCCATCTCAGAAGGAGACGTCGTCAGCCTCGACGGCGCGACGGGCGAGATATTCGTCGGCGACGTTGAGGCGGTTGCTCCAAGGCCCGATGAACTGGCGGAATTGAACACCCTGCTCGGCTGGGCGGACGGGGTCCGACGGTTGCAGGTGTGGGCGAACGCGGACACCCCGGAAGACGCACACCGTGCACGAGCGAACGGCGCCGAAGGGATCGGCCTGTGCCGCACGGAGCACATGTTCTTCGCGGAGGAGCGCTTGCGGCACATCAGGCGCCTGCTGGCGATCGGGCCGGAGGCGTCGCAGTTGATACGCCGGGTAAGCGAATTGGAAGAGGCCCTGGAGAACGCGCCCGCTTCCGAACGCGAAGCGATGCGGCACCGGCTCGAGGAGGCGAGAGCGCAGTGCGACTCGTCCGAGGCGGTCCAGGGCTTCCACGCGGAACTGGCCGAACTCGAGCGCTTCCAGACCGAGGACTTCTACGGCATCTTCAAGGCGATGGAAGGCCTCCCGGTGGTGATCCGCCTGCTGGACGCACCGCTGCACGAGTTCCTGCCGGACTACGGGGAGCTCGTGCAGGAGGTGGGGGAACTGACGCGCCGCATCGAGGGCGACAGCCGGATGGAGGCGTGGTTGAACAAGGGCCGGGACCTGGCCAACCGCTCGGCGTCCGAGCTGGAGAAGCTCGCGGTGGGCAAGCGCGTGATGGACTGGCTCTCGGAGCGCGTGTCCCTCCCGCAGCAGGAGGATGAAGAGGCGTTACGGGCGGAACTGGAAGAGAAAGAGCGGACACTCGCGCTCGTAGCTCACTTGCGGGAGTCGAACCCGATGCTGGGGCACCGCGGTTGCCGCGTGGGCCTGACGATGCCCGAGATATACGAGATGCAGGTGCGGGCCATCGTCACGGCAGGCTGCCGCCTGGCTGAAGAAGGCTCCCCGGTGCGGGCGGAGATCATGATCCCCATCGTCTCCCACGTGAACGAGTTGAAGTGGCTTCGCCCGCGGCTGCGGGCGGTCGCCAGCAAGACACGAGAGGCCTTGGGGATATACGTGACGTACCTGTTCGGGACGATGATCGAGGTGCCTCGCGCGGCGCTGACGGCGGACGAAGTAGCCACCGAGGCGGAGTTCTTCTCCTTCGGCTCGAACGACCTGACGCAGATGACGTTCGCGTTCAGCCGGGACGACGCGGAGAGCAAGTTCCTGAACCACTACGTCGAGACGGAGATACTCCCGCGCAACCCGTTCAACACGCTCGATACGCGAGGTGTGGGGAAGCTGATGCGGATGGCTACGGAGGCAGCGCGTCAGGTCGACCCCGACTTCCCCATCGGTATCTGCGGCGAGCACGGAGGCGACCCTCGGAGCGTGGCATTCTGCAACGAGTTGGGGCTGAACTACGTGAGTGCATCGCCGTTCCGCGTTCCGGTGGCGCGTCTGGCTGCTGCGCAGAGTGCGCTGGGTCAGATAACGGCCGCAGATTAGGATTGATTGACGCTCGCACCCAGAGACACTACGATTGACTCACGCGCCGGGGTACCGTACCCCGGTTTCGTATTTCCCGCGCATCAGGCGTTGGGTCTGAGAGGAGGCGGGCAATGGCGATAGCCCGCGACCACGAGGCGCGACAGTACGTCCTCCGCACGGCCAAAGAGAACGACGTCAAGTTCATCCGTCTCTGGTTCACCGATATCCTGGGGACGCTCAAGGGCTTCGCTATCACCGAAGCGGAGCTCGAAGGGGCGTTGGAATACGGCATGGCCTTCGACGGCTCCACGGTGCAGGGTTTCGCGCGCCGGGACGAGAGCGACATGGTGGCGATGCCGGACCCGACGACCTTCTCGATTCTCCCCTGGCGTCCGCGCCAGAACGCAGTCGCCCGCATGTTCTGCGACGTGCTGCGCCCTTCGGGCGAGCCGTTCGAGGGAGACCCGCGCCACGTCCTGAAGGTCGCGCTGGAGCGCGCGGCGCAGCAGGGCTACGAATTCCAGGTCGGGCCGGAGATGGAGCACTTCTACCTGAAGTCGATGGAGGACCCGGAGCCGCTCGATGCGGGCGGCTACTTCGACCTCACCACGACGTTGGACAGGGGCGCCGACCTGCGTCGGCAGACCGTGCTTTCGCTGGAGGAGATGGGCATCCCCGTGGAGTACAGCCACCACGAGGTGGCGCACGGCCAGCACGAGATCGACCTCCGCCACACAGACGCTTTGACGATGGCCGATGCGGTGATGACCTACCGCCAGGTGGTGAAGGAAGTGGCGATGGGCCAGCAGGTCTACGCCACGTTCATGCCCAAACCGTTCGAGAACCAGAACGGGAGCGGCATGCACATCAACATGTCGCTCTTCCAGGGTGGAGAGAACGCGTTCTACGACCCGGAGGCAGAGCACAAGCTCTCCGCGACGGGTCAGCACTTCATCGCAGGGCTGCTGCGGCACGCGGGCGAGATAGCGTGCGTGTGCAACCAGTGGGTCAACTCCTACAAGCGGCTCACTCCCGGGTACGAGGCCCCGGTGTACGCGACGTGGGCGGCGGTCAACCGCTCCAACCTCGTGCGGGTGCCGGCGTATCGCCCTGGGAAGGAGGACTCGGTCCGCATCGAGTTCCGCCTGCCTGATCCGGCATGCAACCCGTACCTCGCGTTCGCTGCGATCCTCACGGCGGGTCTGGCTGGAGTACAGCACGAATACCCGCTGGAGAGTGCCACGGAACTGGACGTGGATGCACTCTCAGAAGTGGAGCGCTCGAAACTTGGCATCCACCGTCTGCCTGGCAGCCTGTACGAGGCGCTGGCAGAGGCAGAGGGGAGCGTGCTCCTGCGAGAGGCCCTTGGCGAGCACACGTTCAACTCGCTACTCGAGAACAAGCGTATCGAATGGGACGGGTACCGATTCGCGGTGACCGATTACGAGATGAAGCGGTACCTGCCCATCCTGTAACCGAAGGACGACCCATCCTGGGTACGGGAGAAGGGCGAAGCTACGCCCAGCTGCGCAGGTCCACGGACGGGAGCGACGTGGCCCCCATGAGGTAGGCGTCGATGCCGTGGGCGGCCTGCCGCCCCTCTGCAATTGCCCACACGACGAGCGACTGGCCTCGTGCCATGTCTCCTGCGGCGAACACTCCGGGCACGCTGGTCATCTTGGACACGTCTGTCTTGACGTTGCCTCGTCCGTCGAGCTCTACGCCAAGCTGCTCCAACAGCCCCTCGTGCTGGGGGTGCAGGAAACCCATGGCGAGCAGCACCAGCGACGCCTCCACCTCGAACTCGCTGCCGGGTACCTCGGTCATCGTGGGCCGGCCCGTGTCATCCGGCGGACCCCATTCGATGCGGGCTGCGTGGAGTCGCTCGACATGACCGTTGCTGCCCGATAGACGCTTCGTGAGGATGGAGTAGTCGCGGACGCCGCCTTCCTCGTGGGCGGCGGAACTGCGCAGGATGAGGGGCCACAGGGGCCACGGATTGTTCTCCGACCTCGATGTGGGCGGTTCCGGGAGGATCTCCCATTGCATGACCGACTCTGCACCTTGGCGGTGGGCGGTCCCCAGGCAGTCGGCGCCGGTGTCGCCTCCGCCCAGAATCATGACCCGCTTGCCCTCGGCTGTGATGCGCTGCTCGGGAGGCACTTCCAAGCCACGATTGATCCTGTTCTGTTGCATCAGGTAGTCAACTGCCAGGTGTACGCCCTCGAGCTCCTCGCCCGGGACATTCAGCCGGCGAGCAATCGTCGAGCCGCCGGTGAGGCAAACGGCGTCGTACTCTCGCCGCAGGTCGTCCGCGGAAACGTCCACGCCGACGTTGCAACTCGTGCGGAATTCGATTCCCTCCGCGGCCATCAATTCGACGCGTCGATCGACAACACTCTTTTCCAGCTTGAAGTCGGGGATGCCGAGCGTGAGCAGCCCGCCCACGTACTCGTCACGCTCGAATACCGTGACCAGATGCCCGGCCCGGTTCAGCTGGACGGCGGCGGCCAGGCCGGCAGGACCGGACCCAACGACGGCGACGTGCTTGCCCGTCCGCTTCTCGGGCGGGTGCGGCTCCATCCATCCCTCGTCGAAGCCGCGGTCCACGATGGCCTTCTCGATGTATTCGATCGTGACAGGCTCCTCGTTGATGGAGAGCACGCAGGAGGCCTCGCAGGGCGCGGGGCATATCCTGCCCGTGAACTCGGGGAAGTTGTTGGTTGCGTGCAGCGCCGCCAGTGCATCCTGCCAGCGCCCCTTGTACACCAGGTCGTTCCAGTCGGGGATGAGATTACCCAGTGGACAGCCCTTGTGGCAGAAAGGGAGCGCGCAGTTCATGCAGCGCGCAGCCTGGGCCCGAGACTTGTCCTCGGGCCAAGCCTCGTAGATCTCGCGGTAGTCCTTCGTTCGCTCGCCGGCTGGCCGGCGCTCAGGGGGCACGCGCTCGAATTCTAGAAATCCGGTTGCCTTACCCACTGCCGACCACTTGGAGCGCCGCTTGCTTGCCCGCTTCGATCACGCGACGGTAGTCCTTCGGGTAGACCTTGACGAACTTCGTCAGGAACGTGTCCCAGTCGTCCAGAACGCGCGCCGCGTTGGCGCTGCCCGTGTGCGTGAGGTGCTGTTGGACCATCGCGCGGAGCTCCTCGATGTCCTCTGGCTCGACCACCGGTTCGAGGTCCACGAGCTCCTGATTGCAGTGCATGTCGAAGTCGCCCGCCTCGTCGAGGACGTACGCGATGCCGCCGCTCATCCCGGCGGCGAAGTTCCGTCCTGTCGGGCCCAGCACCACCACGCGCCCGTTGGTCATGTATTCGCAGCCGTGGTCGCCTACGCCATCGACGACGGCGTAGGCGCCGCTGTTGCGGACGCCGAAGCGTTCGCCCGCCAGGCCGAGGATGAACACTTCACCGCCGGTTGCGCCGTAGAGGGCCACGTTGCCGACGATGATGTTCTCCTCGGCCACGAACGTCGACTGCCGGGGAGGGACCACTACCAGCCGCCCGCCGGAGATGCCCTTTCCGAAATAGTCGTTGGAGTCGCCCTCCAGCGTGAACGCGAGGCCCTTGGCGAGGAACGCCCCGAAGCTCTGGCCCGCAGAGCCGGTGAACGCGATGTTGATGGTATCGTCGGGCAACCCGTCCTCACCGTAGCGCTGGGCTATCTCGCCGCTGAGCATCGTGCCGACTGTCCGGTTGGCGTTGCTGATCGGCAACTCGAAGGTGATGGGCTCACGGTGCGAGAGCGCCCGTTGCGAACGCGCTATCAGTTCGTGGTCCAGCGCCCGCTCAAGGCCGTGGTCCTGGTCCTCGCAGTGGAAACGGGCGACGGAGTCCGGCGCCTCGGGCTTTGCGAGCAGGTCGGTGAGGTCGATGTTCTTCGTCTTCTGCCAGTGGTCGATGACGGGCCCGGTCTCGAGCTTGTCGACTCGGCCCACCATCGCATTGACCGTGCGGAACCCAAGCTGGGCCATGATCTCGCGCAGGTCCTCCGCCACGAAGAAGAAGTAGTTGATGAGGTGCTCGGGTTGGCCCGTGAACCGCTTCCGCAGCTCTGGGTCCTGCGTCGCGACGCCTACCGAGCAGGTGTTGAGGTGACACTTGCGCAACATGATGCAGCCCTGCGTCACCAGGGAGGCGGTTGCGATGCCGAATTCGTCGGCCCCGAGGAGACAGGCGATCGCGACGTCGCGGCCCGTCTTTATCTGGCCGTCGGTCTGCACCACGATCCGGCCGCGGAGGTTGTTCTGGACGAGCACCTGCTGCGTCTCGGCGATGCCAAGCTCCCACGGCAACCCGGCATGCTTGATCGACGACTCGGGCGATGCCCCGGTGCCGCCGGTATCGCCGCTGATGAGCACGACGTCTCCGTGCGCCTTCGATACTCCCGCGGCGATGGTTCCGACGCCAACTTCGGCGACGAGCTTCACGTGGATGCGGGCGCGCTGGTTGGCGTTCTTCAGATCGTGGATCAGCTGTGCCAGGTCCTCGATGGAGTAGATGTCGTGGTGAGGTGGGGGCGAGATCAGCTCCACGCCGGGCGTGGAGTGGCGTATCCAGCCGATGTACTCGTCCACCTTGTGACCCGGCAACTGTCCACCCTCGCCCGGCTTGGCCCCCTGCGCCATCTTGATCTGCAGGTCAGACGCGTTGACCAGGTAGTTCGTCGTGACGCCGAACCGGCCTGACGCTACCTGCTTGATGGCGCTGTGCCGGCGGTCTCCGTTCGAGTCGGGGGTGTAGCGGCGATAGTCCTCGCCGCCCTCGCCGCTGTTGCTGCGCGCGCCTATGCGGTTCATAGCAACTGCCAGCGATTCGTGCGCCTCGCGGCTGATGGAGCCGAGGGAGATCGCGCCCGTTGCGAACCGTTTGACAATCTCGTCTGCGGGCTCGACCTCGTCGATTGGGATGGGCTGGTCCAGGGTCTTGAAATCGAGCAAGCCCCGCAGTGTGCAGAGGCGGCGCTCGTAGCTGTTGGCGAGCTCCGCGAAGTCGCGGTACGCGCGGTCGTCGTTGGTCCTGCTGGCGTATTGCAGCTTCGCGATGGTGTCAGGGTTCCACATGTGGTATTCGCCGTCGCGGCGCCAGTAGTAGAACCCGCCGGGGTCCAGGTCGAGGGCCGCGTCGATCGCGACCTTGGGGAAGGCGCGCGCATGGCGGGCCAGCACATCCGCCTCGATGACATCGGTGTCGATGCCGCCGATCCGCGAAGCCGTCCACGTGAAGTACTCGTCCACCAGCCGTTGGCTCAACCCGACGGCCTCGAAGATCTGAGCCCCGTGGTAGCTGTGTACCGTGGAGATCCCCATCTTGGAGATCACCTTCAGCAGACCCTTGTTTGTCGCCTTGACGTAGTTGTACACCGCCTCCGCCGCGTCCATCCCCTCGGGGAAGAGGCGCTGACGGTGCATGTGCTCCAGTGTCTCCAACGTGAGATACGGGCAGACCGCCCCCGCGCCATAGCCGATCAGCAAGGCCAGATGGGCTATCTCGCGCGGCTCAGCGCTCTCTACGACGATTCCCACCTTCGTGCGCTCGCCCTCACGGATGAGGTGGTGGTGCACACCAGCGGTCGCCAGCAGGCTGGGGATGGCCGCGTGATGCGGACCCACGCCCCGGTCCGACAGGACGAGGATCGTACAGCCGGCTTCGATAGCCTCCGACGCGCCGCGGCGCAGAGCGTCCATCGCGCGGTCCATCGCGCCCGGCCCTTCGTCGGCCGGAAAGAGGAGCGACAGCGTCGCCGTCTTGATGCCGGGCCGGTCGACCGCCTTGATCTTCTCGAGGTCGCGCTCCGTGAGGACAGGGCTGGGCAGCCGGAGTTGGCGAGCGTGAAGGGGCGTCTCCTCGAACAGATTGCGCTGAGCGCCGAGGCTGATGCTGAGCGACGTCACGAGCTCCTCGCGGATCGCGTCTAACGGCGGATTGCTCACTTGGGCGAACAACTGCTTGAAGTAGGTGAACAGGAGTTGCGGGCGATCGGAAAGTACGGCCAGGGCGGCGTCGTTGCCCATGGAGCCGGTGGGCTCCGCGCCGTTAACTGCCATCGGCTCCAGCAGGATGCGTAGGTCCTCTTGTGTGTACCCGAATGCCTGCTGCAGGTCGACCAACGACTCCTCGTTGAGTTCATGGCGGCCGTTGCGGCCGGGCTCGGGGTCCGGAAGCGCGTCCAGGTGCACCAGGTTGTCCCGCAGCCATTCTCCGTAGGGCTGTCGTGCCGATAACTCTGACTTGATCGTGGCGTCGTCGACGATGCCGCCGCGCTCCGGGTCCATCAGGAACATGCGTCCGGGGTGGATGCGTTCTTTGAACAGCACCTTCTCGGGCGGGACGTCGAGAACGCCCACCTCCGAGGCCATGACCAACTTGTCATCGGTCGTGACGAGGTAACGGAAGGGACGGAGTCCGTTGCGGTCGAGCACCGCGCCGACGCGGTCTCCGTCGGTGAAGGCGATGAGGGCCGGGCCGTCCCAGGGCTCAACGAGGCAGGCGTGGTAGTCGTAGAAGTCGCGTTTGTCCTGTGACATCTGGACGTTCGGCCCGGTGGCCTCCGGGATCAGCGCCATCATCGTGTGGTGCAACGGGCGCCCGGTGTGGAGCATGAGCTCGTAGGCGTTGTCGATGCACGCGGTGTCGCTCTGGCCCGGCCAGATGATGGGGAACAGCTTTTCGAGGTCGTCGCCGAATTCCGGCGAGGCCATGGCGTTCTGGCGCGCCGCCATCCAGTTGATGTTGCCCCGCAGCGTGTTGATCTCGCCGTTGTGGACGAGGTAGCGGTAGGGGTGTGCCAGCTTCCATGACCCCAGGGTGTTGGTGCTGAAGCGCGAATGCACAAGCGCGAATGAACTCGCCACCAGGGGGTCAGCTAGGTCCTTGTAGAAACCCCCGATCTGAGTGCCCATGAGCAGGCCCTTGTAAACAACCAGCTTCGAGGACAGGCTGCACACGTAGAACTCGCCTGCCTCGGAAAGGCCCGCGTCGAGGACTTCGCGCTCCGCGACCTTCCGAATGACGAACAGCTTGCGCTCGAATGCCGCGGCGTCCGACCCGGGGCCCATACCGATGAATAACTGGCGGATGACCGGCTGGCACTCCCGGGCGACATAGCCGATAACAGCCGGGGCAACGGGGGGGTCGGGCCCCGCGGGGGGACATAGCCAAAAAAAGACGGGTAAGGGGGGACGTCGCGCCAGCCGAGGAGCAGCTGTCCCTCCTGTTCGATGGCGCGCGCCACGATTGCCTCGCACGCCTCGCGCTCTGTGTTGTCTTGCGGCAGAAAGACGACGCCGGCTGCGTAGCCGCCGGGTTCAGGAAGGTCGATCCCGAGTTTCGCCGTTTCGCGGCGCAGGAAGTCGTGCGGCATCTGGAGCAGCATCCCGGCGCCGTCGCCGGTTTCGGGGTCGCTACCCGCCGCGCCGCGGTGCGCCAGGTTGGCCAGCACCTCGAGCCCGTTCCGAACGATCTCATTGGACTTCACGCCTCGGACGTTCGCCACGACGCCTACTCCACAGGCGCTGTGCTCGAACTCGGGACGGTACAGCCCAAAAGGCTCGCCTTTCCAAACCTTTGCCACGGATTACTCCTCGGCCTCTCAGCGCTGAACGCAAACAGTGCGCCTCTCCTCCGCCTGACCTGGAAGCCTAGAGGAAGAGAACGCTGCTCAACCTAACGGGGATACGTACTTTCCAAGAATAGCAGATTCCGCCACGCGGTAAAAGGCGCGGTACGCGTTCGGTACACCAGTGACACTCGGCCGCGATTGACAGTCTTTCGCGCGCTGCCGGATAATCACTCCTGTTACAGGCTGGGATGGGGAGTAGTACTCCTTCTGGCGGGGCTTCAGAGAGCCGGGATTTGGTGAGAACCGGCGCCTGCGCGAAGGCCGAATGGACCCCTGAGCCTCGGTCCGAAGCCTGCGATGGCAGGATGTAGGCGCCGACGGGACCGCCCCGTTACAGGTGGACGGCATAACCCGCTTCACAGCGGCCGTGCCGGTAAGAGTCCCTCCGCATAGCGCTGAGGGAGAAGTAAGGGTGGCACCGCGGTAGCCCCGCCCCTTGTATGAGGAGCGGGGCTATTTTTGTGTCCAAGAAGGAAGAGTGATGGCGGACTACGTTCCGACGATCGAAGAGTTTAAGCGTCTGGCGCAGCAGGGCTACAACCTGATCCCGGTCTACCGGGAGGTCGTGGCCGATATGGAGACGCCTGTGTCCGCGTACCTGAAGATCACAGGCGGCGGCGAAAGCGTGTCATTCCTGCTGGAGAGCGTCGAAGGCGGCGAGCGGATGGCGCGCTTCAGTTTCATCGGCACGGAGCCCTATCGAGTGTTGCGGACGGGCGAGGGCGAACCGGACGGCCCCGGCGACCCGCTCCTTGCGATAGAGGCGGAGCTGGGGCGTTTCCGTCCTGCGCAGGTGGATGGACTCCCGCGCTTCGTCGGTGGGGCCGTTGGCTATCTCTCCTACGAGACGGTGCACTACTTCGAGCCGTCGGCGTCTATGGCCGGGCAGGACCCGCAAGGGCTGCCGGAGTCCATCTTCCTCTTCACGGACTCGCTGCTCGTCTTCGATCACCTGCGGCACTGCATCCAGGTCGTCGCCACGGCGTACGTGGATGGTTCGCCGGACGAGGCGTACGCGCGCGCCACGCAGCGCGTGGACGAACTGGCGGAGCGCCTCGCGAGCCCGCTTCCGCGGCAGGCGCAGCTGGCTGGAGGTCCCACAGAGGTGCCGGCCGCCGGCGGGTCCGGCGCGGAGCTCCTCGAACACTCCAACAAGACACCCGGCGAGTACCACGGCATGGTGGAGCGCGCCCGCGAGTACATCGTGGCGGGCGACATCATCCAGGTGGTGCCGTCGCAGCGCGTGGAGTTGGCGGTTGAATCGAGTGCGTTCGACCTGTACCGCTCGCTTCGAGCGGTCAACCCGTCGCCGTACATGTACTACCTGTGGCTGGACGACTTCGCCATCGTGGGTGCATCGCCGGAGATGCTTGTCCGGGCGGAAGACGGCCTCGTCGAGACGCATCCCATCGCGGGTACGCGCCGCCGAGGGAAGGACACCCGGGAGGATGCGGCGCTGGAACGGGAACTGCTCGCAGACGAGAAGGAGCTCGCGGAGCACGTGATGCTGCTCGACCTGGGGCGCAATGACATCGGGCGGGTGAGCAAACCCGGCACGGTGCAGGTGACCCAGATGCTGGAGGTGGAGCGCTACTCCCACGTCATGCACCTCGTCTCCCACGTCACGGGTGAACTGCGTGATGACCGCTCGGTGTTCGATGCGTTGCGGGCCTGCTTCCCGGCGGGAACAGTATCGGGCGCGCCGAAGATACGTGCGATGCAGATCATCTCCGACCTGGAGGGCGAGCGACGGGGTGTCTATGCGGGCGCGGTGGGCTACTTCAGTTTCTCCGGCAACATGGACACCGCCATCGCCATCCGCACGATGGTCGTGAAGGACGGTAAGGCGTACCTGCAGGCGGGCGGAGGCGTGGTATTCGACTCGGACCCGGAGGCGGAACGGATGGAGTCGTTCTACAAGATGAACGCGCTGCTGCGGGCCATCACGCAGGCGGACACAGGGCGCGGGTAGCCCTCGGGGCGCCAGGAGAACGCAGATGCTGTTGCTCATCGACAACTACGACAGTTTCACCTACAACCTCTACCAGTTCCTGTGCGAACTGGGAGCCGACGTGCATGTGGTGCGGAACGACGCCATAACGCTGGATGAGATAGAGCAGATGGGGCCGGAGCGCATCGTCATCTCGCCGGGCCCGTGCACGCCGGAGGAGGCGGGCATCTCAACGGACGTCATCAGGCGGTTCGGTGGCCGCATGCCCATCCTGGGCGTTTGCCTGGGGCACCAGTGCATCGGCGTGGCGTACGGCGGTTCAGTGAGCGGCGCCGGAGAGATAGTCCACGGTAAAATGAGCGCGATAACGCACGACGGTAAGGGCGTCTTCGCTGGCTTGCCCAGCCCGTTCCAGGGCATCCGCTACCATTCGCTCGCCATCCAGCCGGATGCTACCCCTGAGGTGCTCGAGGTGACGGCACGGAGCGACAGCGGGGTCATCATGGGTGTACGGCACAAGGAGTTCGCCGTGGAAGGCATCCAGTTCCATCCGGAGTCCATCATGACGCAGAACGGCAAAGACCTGCTGCGGAACTTCCTGGAGGCTGTTGCGTGACGACCACGGAGCCTATTGGCACGTCACTATCCTCGGAATGGACCATGGACATTCCCGCTCGTGAGGCTTGCGAGCGGGCTCAGTTGCGGCTCGAAGCGCGCGGCTACCGGCTCAGCGGGCCGGTAGAGGAGAACGAGGACGGGTGCTGCCGGGTGGTGATGACCAACGAACGGACCCTGGGCGTGCGCCAGCGAAGACAGGGCAAGCTCATGCTCGCCCTTGCGATCGCGCTCACGCTGGTGCTGCTGGTGATGATGGCGCGCGACATAGGAGGCGAACGGGCGATCGTCTCCGGGCCTCTGCTGGTGGCAGTGCTCCTTGGTGGGTTCGGGATGAATCGCCTGCGGACGCCGTTGCGCCCGCAGCGCAGAACGATGGACGTTTCCGTGACTGTCTTGCCCGACGGCTGCTGTTGCGTGCTCGCGAAAGGGGAGTTCGACTTCGGCGTGCTCGCCATCACCGACGACCCACCTACGAAGGCACAACTGACTGCGGTTGGGGAAGCGTTGTCGGAGGACATGCGCGTGGTGGAAGGGCACCGTGGTGCCACGGAGGAGGCGCTGTGATTCAGGAAGCGATAGGGAAACTGGTGACGCGGCAGCCGCTGTCGGTAGAGGAGTCAGCCGCCGTCGCGGAAGACATCATGACGGGCGAGGCAACCCCTGCCCAGATCGGCGCGTTCCTGGTTGCCCTGCGCCTCACCGGCGAGACGGTGGAAGCGCTCACCGGCATGGCGCGCGTGATGCGCGAGAAGGCGCTCCACGTCAAAACCGACGGGCAGTTGGTGGACGTGGTAGGCACCGGCGGCGACGGCCTGCGGACGTTCAACGTCTCCACTGCGTCGGCGCTTACAGTCGCTGCGGCCGGCGCGAAAGTGGCGAAACACGGGAACCGCGCCGCCTCTGGCAGCGTGGGCGCTGCGGACATCCTCGATGCGAACGGCGTGAGGTTGGAGCTGAGCCCGGAGGCCGTGGGACGTTGTATAGAAGAGGTGGGCGTAGGGTTCATGTTTGCGCAGGCGTTCCATCCCGCGATGCGGTTCGCGGGCCCGCCCCGCCGCGAGCTGGGAGTGCGCACCGTCTTCAACTTCCTCGGGCCGCTGACGAATCCCGCGGGAGCGCTCTACCAGTTGCTTGGCGTAGCGCAGCCCGCCGATGCCCCGTACGACGTAGCCGAACTGATGGCGAACGTGCTCGGCGCGCTCGGCACGGAACGTTCGTGGGTGGTCCGGGGCGACGATGGCCTCGACGAACTGACGACGACGGCTGCGTCGCAGGTGTGGGAAGTCTCGGCTGACGGCGTGCGGCACTTCACGCTCACGCCGGAGGATGCGGGTCTGCCTCGAGGCACACTCGCCGACCTGCAGATTGACGGCGTGGAACAGGCGCGGGAAAAGTTCAGCCGGGCGCTATCGGCGGGCGATTCGCCGGAGAAGGACATGGTGCTGCTGAACTCGGCGGCGGCGCTCGTCGTGCGAGGCGTGGCAGAGGACCTGCCGTCCGGCGTGGCGAAGGCCCGTGCCGCCATAGACTCCGGCGGCGCATTGGAGAAACTGCGGCAGCTGGCGGAACTGAGCCAGTCGCTCGCGTAGCGGAAGCCATGAGCACCACTGGCACGATCCTCGACAAGATACTGGAAGCGAAGCGCGCGGAACTCGTACGCCATCAGCGGGAGACACCGTTCTCGACGCTGGAGTCGCAGGTGCGGGAGTCCCCCTTCCCACTCAATCTATCCGGCGCGCTCTGGGGCGACCGCGTGCGCCTCATCGCCGAGACGAAGAAGGCGTCGCCGTCCAAGGGGCTGCTCGCGCCGGAGTACGACCCTGCGGCTCTCGCGTCGACGTATGCATCGAACGGCGCGGCTGCCATATCCGTGCTGACGGAGGTCGACCACTTCCAGGGGAGCCTGGCGCACCTTGCGGCGGTCAAGGCGGCTGTCGGGCCGGAGGGGGTCCCCGTTCTCCGGAAGGACTTCCTGTTCGACCCGTACCAGCTGCTCGAAGCCCGCGTGCACGGCGCGGACGCGGCGCTCCTCATCGTCGCAGCGCTCTCGCCGGAGCAGTTGCGCGAGATGCTGGACGCCGCGCAGCGCATCTGGCTGCAGTGCCTCGTGGAAGTGCATGACGAACACGAACTTGAGACCGCGTTGAGCGCTGGCGCGGAGATCATCGGCGTCAACCACCGAGACCTCCGCACCTTCAATGTGGACATCACACTCACGGGCCGGTTGCGCCCGCTCATCCCGCACGGGCGGATGGTGGTTGCTGAGAGCGGGATCAACTCGCGAGAGGACGTGGTTTCCCTCCAGCAGGCGGGTGTCCATGGCATACTGGTGGGCGAGGCGCTGATGACCGCGCCCGACATCGGCGAGAAGGTCCGGGAACTGTCAGGAGTGCAGGCGTGACACACGTGAAGATATGCGGCTTCCGCTCCGCCGAGCCGTTGCTCGCGGCAGTGGATGCGGGAGTGGACGCGGTGGGGCTCGTGTTCGTGCCGTCGGCGCGGAGGCGCCTTACGTCGGCGGAGGCTCGCGCGGTGCTCGACGAGGCGCGCGCGTCCGGACGGACGCTGCCCCCGATCGTTGGACTGTTCGCGGACCAACCTCTGGACGAGGTTCGGGAGACCGTGACGTCGGTGGGGCTGGACGCGGTGCAACTGTGTGGGAGCGAGGGTGTGGAGTACGCGTCACAGCTCGGCGTTCCGGTGTACAAGGTGATCAGCATCGACGCTGAGACGCCGATAAGCGCGCAGATGCCCCGCATCATGGTGTTACAGCAGCGCCACGCACTGGCGGGCCACCGGATCGTGCTCGATGCGCAGGTGCCCGGCGAGTACGGCGGCACGGGTCAGCAGTTCGACTGGGACCTCGCGGCCGACTTCGCGGGTGCGTTCGAGATGAGCCTTGCAGGAGGCCTCTCGCCCGATAACGTGCAGGAGGCAGTCGAACGGGTGCGCCCGTGGGGCGTTGACGTCTCCACCGGCGTGGAGACGGACGGCGAGAAGGACTTGACCAAGGTGCGGGCGTTCGTGGAGACGGTGCGGGCGGTGGACGCACGCAAGAAGAAGGGCGGCCTTGCCCGTCTGTTGGGCAGGCGCTGACGTGACGACGCTTCCTGACGACAAGGGACGGTACGGCCAGTTCGGCGGCCAGTATGTGCCGGAGACGCTGATGCCGGCGCTGGCAGAGTTGACCGAGGCATGGGAAGAGGCCCGCGAGGACGACGCGTTCCAGGCTGAATTGGGCCGGCTGCTGCGGGACTACGTGGGGCGCCCTACCCCACTGCATCATGCGCTGCGGCTCACTGAGTACGCCGGCGGCGCAGAGATATACCTGAAGCGTGAAGACCTGGCGCACACCGGCGCGCACAAGATCAACAACGCGCTGGGGCAGGGACTGCTGGCCAAACGCATGGGGAAGCGGCGCATCGTGGCGGAAACCGGCGCAGGGCAGCATGGCGTTGCGACAGCCACGGTCTGCGCGCTGCTCGGCATCGACTGCGTGGTCTACATGGGCGAGGAGGACATGCGCCGCCAGGCCCCGAACGTCTACCGCATGGGGATGCTCGGCGCGGAGGTCCGGCCCGTCACCGCGGGCAGTCGCACGCTGAAAGAGGCGATAAGCGAAACCATCCGTGACTGGGTCACCAACGTCCGGGACACGCACTACATCATTGGCAGCGTCGTGGGTCCGCACCCCTATCCCATGATGGTGCGCGACCTGCAGTCGGTGATCGGTCGGGAGTCCCGGGAGCAGATGTTGGCGCAAGTAGGGCGCCTGCCAGACGCGGTCGTAGCGTGCGTCGGCGGCGGCTCAAACTCCCTGGGCCAGTTCCACTCGTTCATCCCGGACGAGGGCGTTCGCCTCATCGGGGTCGAAGCGGGTGGAGAAGGCGTGGAGACGGGAAGGCACGCCGCGTCGATCGGCGGCGGGAGCGTCGGAGTGCTGCACGGCTCAATGTCGTACATCGTTCAGGACGGCGACGGCCAGATCCACGAGACGCACAGCATTTCCGCCGGTCTGGATTACCCGGGCGTCGGGCCGGAGCACGCGTGGCTCCGTGAGAGTGGCAGAGCGGAATACGTGAGCATTACGGACGAAGAGGCAGTCGCCGCCTTCCGGCTCACCTGCGAACTGGAAGGCATCATTCCTGCGCTGGAGTCGTCGCACGCGGTTGCGTACACGGTGCAGTCGCTTGCCGCCGACGTCGGAAATGGCGGCGCCGTGCTGGTCTGCATGAGCGGTCGCGGCGACAAGGACATGGGCACGATCATGGAGCGCGACGCTGCTTCCTGAGCCTGTCGGCGTTGACAGTTCAGGGGCAGGAACGGGAAGATAGGAACTCGGGAGACCGCTTCTTTCGCGCTTCACCGCGCGGGTAGAGAGCGGATGGCAGGCAGCCTTACCCCAAGGAGCGCATGGCCCCAGAGGGTTACGTCGTCAACTGGACGGCAGTCGTACTGGCGTCTGTGGTAGGCATCGTGGCGATGGGCCTCATGCTTGCCGCTTCGGCGTTACTCTCTCCGCGCAGGCCCTCGAAGACGAAGGGCATCGCCTACGAGTCAGGCATCCTCCCCACGCCGCTGAACTGGACGCAGTTCAACGTCCGCTACTACATCTTCGCCATCCTCTTCCTCATCTTCGATGTCGAGGCCGTGTTCCTCTTCCCATGGGCGCTGGTCTTCGCAGACGAAGGGATTCCAGGCTACGTTTTCTACGCGATGATGCTCTTCATCGCGGTGCTGCTGCTGGGCGTCGTCTACGCCTGGCGAAAGGGGGTGCTGCGATGGAGATAGAGAGCGGACAGGCACTGCCGGTCTTCCGGCCGTCCTCGTGGGAGCGGCCCAGGGAAGGGCGCTTCTTCGATTCGGACGAAGGCGGCGCGATCTCCACGGCCAAGGGCAACTCCCCAGCCCCGAACCTGATCAGGAACGCCGCGCCGGGCGTGGTCACCGCAAGGCTGGACGACCTCGCAGCGCTCGGCAGGAGCAACTCGCTCTGGACGCTCACCTTCGGGCTCGCGTGCTGCGCCATCGAGATGATCTCGACGCACATGGCGCACCACGACCTGGACCGCTTCGGCGTCGTCACCTGGCCGTCGCCCCGTCAGTCGGACGTGATGATCGTGGCGGGGACGGTGGTCAAGAAGATGGCCGACCCCATCAAGCTGCTCTACGAGCAGATGCCGGACCCGAAGTGGGTGATCGCGATGGGCACCTGTGCCACGAGCGGCGGCCCGTACTACCGCTCCTACAGCGTGGTCATGGGCGTGGACCATCTCGTGCCGGTGGACGTGTACGTTCCCGGCTGCCCGCCCCGTCCCGAGGCGCTGATGGACGGCATCGTCAAGCTGCAACAGAAGATCAAGCGCGACGCGAAAGAAGGCGTCCGCAGCGCCCCGGTAACGGTGGGGTCGGAGCCTGAATCGGCTCCCGAGTCCGGCGCCGAGGAGAACGATGACTGAGCAGCAGCCTCCCGAAGAGCAGGCTGCCCCTCGCCCGGCAGCGCACCGTGGGCCTCCCATCGAGGTGGCCGAAGAGGTGCTCGACTCCCGTGGCGAGCACACCGCGGGCGCGCTTCGGCTGGCCTTGCGCGATATGGCGCTCGAGTCCGGCGGGCGCGACGATGTTCCTTGGGTCCGCATCGGGCGGGAGCACCTCATCCGCGCCGTGGAGTCCTGCGTGCGAAGCCCCAACCTCCGCATGGACATGCTCCACTGCCTGTTCGCCGTGGACTACGAGGAGCGCATCGAGTTGAACTACGTGCTCTTCTCGCTGGGGAACGGGCACAAGTCGCTGCTGAAGGTGGACGTTCCACCTGACGATGCGCGCGTGGACTCGCTCACCGGCGTCTGGGAGGCAGCGGGCTGGTACGAGCGCGAAACGCACGACCTGTTCGGCGTGGAATTCGATGGGAACCCGGACATGTCCCCGCTGATCCTGTACGAAGGCTTTGAGGGCTACCCCGGCCTGCGGAGCTTCCCGCTGCACGACTACGAGGAGTGGTAGGCGTTCCTGTGACGGCGGAGCAGACATACGACACCGTAGACATGATGCTGAACATGGGGCCGCAGCATCCGGCGACCCACGGCGTGTTCCGCATGGTGCTGACGATAGATGGCGAGCGCGTCGTGGACGTGACGCCCCACATCGGCTATCTGCATCGCGGCTCTGAGAAGCTCGCCGAGAACGAGAGCTACGGGCAGGTCGTAACGCTGTTCGACCGGCTGGACTACGTCGCCAACCTGAACAACGAACTCATCTTCTGCCGCGCCGCCGAACGCCTCATGGGCATCGAGCCGCCGGAGCGCGGACAGTACATCCGCGTCATCCTCGCGGAGTTGAATCGGCTGGCGAGCCACCTCCTCTTCATCGGCACCTACGCCATCGACCTGGGGGCGATGACGCCCATCATGTACGGGTTCCGCGAGCGCGAACGTATCCAGAACATGTTCGAGTCCGTCACCGGCGCGCGCATGATGCACAACTTCATCCGCATCGGCGGGGTGAAGGAAGACGTGCCGGCGGACTTCGTACCGCGCGTGCGGGCGCTGCTGGACGACGTCGAGCGCGGCGTGCACGAATGCGACCGCCTGCTGACGTTCAATGAGGTCTTCCTTGCACGAACGCGCGGGGTAGGCGTGATTGATGTCCCCACGGCCCTCTCATGCGGCCTGACTGGCCCATCCCTGCGCGCCAGCGGCATGGCCTACGACGTCCGCAAGGATTACCCGTACGAGGTCTACCCCTACCTCTCCTACAAAGTGCCGGTGGGGGAGAACGGCGACTGCTGGGACAGGTACTACATGCGCGTGCTGGAGTGCTACGAGTCTCTCTCCATGGTCAGGCAGTGCCTCGACCAGATGGAGGAGGGGCCGGTGATGGCGCAGATGCGGCGCATCGCCAGGCCGCCCAAGGGCGAGGTGTACGTGCACGGCGAGAACCCGCGCGGCGACATCGGCGTCTTCCTCGTGAGCGACGGCACGGACAAGCCGTACCGCGTGAAGGTGCGCCCGCCGTCCTTCTGCAACCTCGTGTCCCTGCGCCCGATGATGCGCGACGCGTACATCGCGGACGCGGTCGCCATCCTGGGCTCGCTGGACATCGTGCTGGGCGAGGTGGACCGATGAGGTCGAAGCCCGTACAGCTCGCGATAGCAGGGGTGCTGTTCGTGGGAGTTGGCGTGCTCGTCGCGGTCTTCACGCTCGCGCTGGCGCTGCTGGGCGAACCTGACGACAACGTGACAGCCCTCACGGCGGGCAAGCTCGTGATTGCGCTGTTCGCACTGCTGACGCTCATCACGACGCTCGGCATCTCGCTGGTCTGGCTGGAGCGCAAGCAGTTGGGGCGGATGCAGGGGCGCGTCGGTCCGACACGCGTTGGCCCATTCGGGCTGCTGCAGGTGGTGGCGGACGGCATCAAGCTGCTGATGAAGGAAGACGTTTCGCCGAGCTCCTCGTCGAAGGCCATCTTCTACGTGGCGCCCCTGCTCGTGTTCGTGCCGAGCTTCGTCGTCTGGCTCACCATCCCGCTGTCCGAGGACCTGGTGGTGCGGAGCCTGGACCTCGGCGTGTTCTTCTTCATCGCGGTTTCGGTGCTCAGCATCGTGGGGCTGATACTGGCCGGCTGGAGCTCCAACAGCAAGTACGCCATCCTCGGCGGCTTCCGCTCCGCGG
Source organism: SAR202 cluster bacterium bin16 (assembly GCA_002238425.1). GTDB lineage: Bacteria > Chloroflexota > Dehalococcoidia > Lucifugimonadales > Australimonadaceae > Bin16. Next base: position 88,209 of record MPMJ01000005.1, read on the forward strand.
CGCAGCTCGTCAGCTACGAGATACCGCTCATCCTGGGCGTGCTGAGCGTCGTGATGGTCGCGGACTCGATGCGTTTCACAGACGTGGTGAACGCGCAGGCGACCGTGCCGTACATCGCGCTGCTGCCGCTCGCGTTCGTGGTCTTCTTCATATCGGGCCTCGCTGAGGTCGGCAGGACGCCGTTCGACATCTACTTCGCGGAGTCGGAGGTCGTCGGCGGGCCGTTCGTCGAGTACAGCGGCGCGCACTGGGCGATATTCTTCCTGGCGGAGTACGTCAACACGTTCGTCGTCGCGGCGCTGGGCGCACTGCTCTTCCTGGGTGGCTGGGTATGGCCGTTCGGCGATCTGGGCCAGGTCCCCTCTGTGGCGATCTTCCTCGGCAAGACGTACTTCCTCGCCGTCGTTATCTTCTGGGTGCGCGCGACGCTGCCGCGTCTGCGGATAGACCAGCTGATGAACGTGGGCTGGAGGCTGCTCATACCGCTGGGGTTCGCCAGCGTCATCCTGATCGCGGTGCAACGCTTCTATGGATGGCCGACGTGGACGCTGACGCTGATGTCGCTGGCGGCATTGGTGGTTGCCGCGTGGGTGCAGATGCGCATGCAGCGAAAGGACGCGGTCGCCACTGCTCAGCGTTACGCACAACGCGCCGTTGAGGTTCAGCCGAGTCGGCGCAGGCCGGGACCGGAGAGTCAGCAGGCATGATAGGAACGTTCAAAGGACTACTGACGACGGCGCGCTGGCTGCTCAAGCGGCCTGTCACCGCCCACTACCCGGAGCAGCACCTGCCCGTGCAGCAGCGCTACATGGGCTTCCCTGCGCTCCTGATGGACGACACGGCGGACGAGCCGTTCTGCACCGGCTGCATGGTGTGCGTGCGCGAGTGCCCGACACAGTGCATGTCGGCCCAGATGCACGACAACCCGAATTTCACCGATGGCACGAGCCACCGCCGCAAGATCATCAACGAGTTCGAGATCAACCTGAACCGCTGCATCCTCTGCGGCATCTGCGTGGACGTCTGTTCGTTCGACGCCATCGAGATGTCGTACGAACACGAGCTGGCGAGTTACGCGCGCACCGGCTCGCGCGCCGACCTGCCACAGTTGCTGGACCTGGGGCGGCGGTACGTGGACATGAGCGGATGGAGCCCTGCGAACGCTGAGAAGAACGTCGCTGAGGTCGCGCTCGCGAAGAGGGCGGCGGCCGCGGCTGCAAAAGCCGCTTCTGCGGGCGACGACGCTTCAACCGATGAACCAACCGAGGGTGGTGAGTAGGCGTGGGTCTCGCTCTCTTCTACGCTGCCGCCTTCCTGACGCTCCTCGCCTCATTCGGAGTCGTCGCCACGCGCAACATCGTCCACGCTGCGCTCTTCCTGCTCGCGGCGCTGGCCGGGGTCGCCGGCCTGTTCGTCCTGCTGTACGCAGAGTTCCTGGCGCTTGTGCAACTGCTCATCTACGGCGGCGCCATCATCATCGTCATCCTGTTCGCCCTGATGCTGACCCGCTCAGGCGAATACGAGGGCGAGACCGAGACGCGACGCCGCCCGTTCGCCGCGGTGGCGGCCGCTCTCCTTTTCGGTCTCATGACCGCCGTGTTCGTGGCCGACGCGGAACAGTTCAACACCAACACGCGCCAGGCGATCCCGTTCCGGACGCTGGCGGAAGACCTGTTCGCGGCTTGGGCCGTGCCGTTCGAGATAGCGTCGCTGGTGCTCCTAGTCGCCCTCATCGGAGCAGTCGTGATTGGCCGCGCAGGGCGTGAGGAAGACGAGACGCTACCGGAGGACGACGAGCCTGACGATGCAGAAGGCCCCGTGCGCCGCGGAAGCCGCAGGCGTGCAGAGCGCCGACGGAGGGGCGTATGACGCTGCTCCACTTCCAACTGCTCAGCGCGGCCATCTTCTGCATCGGCCTGTACGGCGTGCTGGCGAGGCGCAGCGCTGTCCTCGTGCTCATGTCCATCGAACTGATGCTCAACGCGGTGAACCTCCAGCTCGTGGCATTCGGAGCGTTCAGCGGGTTCGGCACCTCTACGGGACAGGTGATAGCCGTGTTCGTCATCACCATCGCTGCGGCGGAGGTCGGTCTCGCGCTGGCCATCGTGATGCGGCTGTTCAGGAGCAGGGGCGGCGTGAATATGGATGAGATCGACGTGATGAGGGGCTAGGCGTGGAACAGGCTTGGCTCATCCCCGTATTCGGTTTCGGAGCGTTCGCGTTCCTTGCCCTCTTCCGGAAGTACCTGCCCGGCCAGGGCAAGCACCTCGCGGTGCTGGCGATCATCGCTGCGTTCGTCGCGGTCTGGCCGGTGCTGTTCGACATGCTGGACAAGGGTGTGGGCGAGCACCACTTCCCCAGGGACTGGTTCAGCGCCGGTCCGCTCGAAGTGGGCTGGGGCATCATCGTCGACCCGCTGACGGTGGCGATGCTTGCGCTCATCACGTTCGTGTCGGTCATCGTGCAGGTGTACTCGCTCGGGTACATGCGCCACAACGGCACGGACGACTCCCGCATCGGCTGGTACTTCGCGGTGCACTCCCTGTTCAGCGCGAGCATGTTGATGCTCGTGCTGGCGGACAACCTGCTCCTGCTCTACGTGGCGTGGGAACTCGTGGGGCTCTGCTCTTACCTGCTCATCGGCTTCTGGTTCGAGCGACGCTCGGCTGCTGAGGCCGCGAAGAAGGCGTTCGTTACCACGCGGATAGGCGACGTCGGCCTCCTCATCGGCGTCGTGCTGCTCATCGTCGAGTTCGGTACGGTCGACATCATCGAGATCATGGGTTCGCTCGGTGACCCGGGCGTGAACCAGGCGGTGGTGACCGCAAGCGCGTTCCTCGTCTTCTTCGGCGCAATGGGCAAGTCGGCGCAGTTCCCCCTGCATGTGTGGCTGCCCGACGCCATGGAAGGCCCGACGCCCGTGAGCGCGCTGATCCACGCTGCCACGATGGTGACCGCGGGCGTGTTCCTCGTGGCCCGGCTCTTCCCGCTGTTCGATGCGACCGACAGCGCGCAGATGGCGATCGCCTCCATCGGCCTCGTGACCGCGCTCATGGGCGCCGCGATGGCCCTGGTGATGACGGACCTGAAGCGCATCCTCGCCTACTCCACGATGAGCCACCTGGGCTTCATGATGCTGGCGCTCGGTGCAGGAGGCTACACGGCGGCCATCTTCCACCTGCTGATGCACGGCATCGCGAAGGCCATGCTCTTCCTCTCCGCGGGCTCGATCATGCACGCGGCCCACGAGGAGACGGACATCCGCAAGATGGGTGGCCTACGGAAGCGGATGCCCATCACTTCAGCCGCGTTCACCATCGGCGCGCTCGCGCTGGCGGGCATACCGCCGCTGAACGCGTTCTGGAGCAAGGACGAGATACTGCTGGCTGTCGCCGACGGCCTGAACCCTGTGTTCGTCGTGCTCTTCCTCATCGCCATCGTGCTGAGCGCGCTCTATATGGGGCGCGCCGTGCTCGTCGTCTTCTTCGGAAAGCTGAAACCGGAGAACCTGGACATCCACGAATCGCCGCGCATCATGGCCTGGCCGCTCGCGCTCCTCGCAGGGCTTGCCGTCGTGACCGGATTCATCGCGCTGCCCATCGGCTACGAGGGCATCGGCACGTTCCTCGTCGCTCCGGGCGACAAACCCCACGCCTTCGAGGTCGTCCCCATCTGGCTCGTGGCGAGCGTCGTGCTGGCGCTTGGTGGGCTGGCGCTGGCGTACCTCCTGTATGGAAAGGAAGACACCTCGCGCGTCGACGCGCTCCGTGAGCGGTTCGCCCGTGCGCACGACATCGTCGCGAACCGGTTCTACATGGACCACGCCTACCAGTGGACGATCGACCGCGTCGTGCTCAAGGTGAGCGGGCTCCTGGCCCGGTTCGACCGCAAGGTGGTGAACGACGTTGGCGTGAACGGCCCCGGTCTGGGCGCGGTGGAAGCGGGGCGGCGTCTGCGGTACCACGTTACCGGCCTCTTCGCGGACTACGGCCTCGGCATAGTCGTAGGCGTTGCCGTGCTGGGAGCGCTGCTGTGGTTCGGGGTGTGACCGGATGAGTTTCGCGGAGCGGCACGTCCTCGAGTGGCTCATCTACCTGCCGATGCTGACGGCGGCTGTGCTGGTCGCGATCCCGGCGGCATGGCGGACGACGGCCCGCTGGGTCGGCATTGGGTCCGGTGCGCTCCTCATGGTGGGCTCGGCCTGGGTGTTCATAGCCTTCGACTACTCGGCAGGCGCCGAGACCTTCCAGCTGATCAAGGTCTACACGTGGCTCGAGTCCGTGGGGATAGATTTCCGGCTGGGGGTCGACGGCATCGCGGCCCCGATGATCCTGCTCACGGGCATCGTTGCGCTCACCGGCTCGGTGATCGCCGCGAACGTGGACCGGGACGCGAAGAACTACTACATCCTCCTCTTCGTGCTCATCGCGGGCGTGTACGGGACGTTCGCGTCCATAGACCTCTTCTTCCTCTTCTTCTTCTACGAACTGGCCATCGTGCCGATGTTCCTCCTCATCGCGGTGTGGGGCTCCAGCTCCACCTTCGCCGACTTCGTGCGGACCAAGGAATACGGCGCCCTGAAGCTCGTGCTCATGATCGTGGCGGCGAGCGTGCTCGTCTGGATAGCCATCATCGCCATCTACGTATGGGTCGACATAGGCACCTTCGACATCCTCCGGCTGCGCGACGCGGTGCAGGACGGCGGGCTGTCGTCCGGTGCGCAGAAGACGCTGTTCCCGCTCGTGATGGTGGGCTTCGGCCTGCTGGCCGGCCTCTGGCCGTTCCACACGTGGTCGCCGGACGGCCACGTCGCTGCGCCGACCTCCGTGAGCATGCTGCACGCCGGCGTGCTGATGAAACTGGGCGCGTTCGGCATCATCCGTGTCGGCATGACGCTGCTGCCGGAGGGTATGGAGGCGTGGGCGGTCGTTCTCTTCATCCTGGGCACGGTCAACGTGGTCTACGGCGCGATATCGGCGATGTCCCAGACGGACCTGAAGTACGTCATCGGCTACTCCAGCGTGAGCCACATGGGCTACGTCATCATGGGCATAGCAACCCTGGACAGCATCGGACTCACCGGAGCGACGCTCCAGATGTTCTCCCACGGCATCATGACCGCCCTCTTCTTCGCCGTCGTCGGAGCCATCTACGAGCGCGCACACACGCGTGACACGCTCATCCTGAACGGTCTCGCGGCGAAGATGGGCTGGACGACGGCCTTCTTCGTGATTGCGGGCCTCACGTCGCTCGGCCTGCCCGGGCTGAGCGGCTTCATCGCTGAGGTGCTGGTGTTCATCGGTGCGTTCAGCTCGGAGGTGACGTTGGCCGGGACATTCCGCGCAGGGCCCTTGCTGGGGGCGCTCGGTATCCTCGGCGCAGCGATCACGGCGGTCTACATATTGAGACTCGTCGCGCGTGTCTTCTTCGGCCAGCGCGACCCCCAGTGGGACGCCCTGCCCGACCTCACGCCGCGTGAGATCCTGGCGTCCGGCGCGCTCGTGATCCCGTTGGTGCTCGTAGGCGTCTGGCCTGCGCCCTTCCTGGACGTCATCAGGCCCGGCGTCGACGCCATACTCGGAGGTCTCCCGTAGCGATGCAGGTAGACTTCACACTCCTGATTCCAGAGTTCATGCTCGCCGGACTCGGCGTGCTGGTGCTCGTGGCGGACTTCGCTGTCCCGTGGGCGTCGCGAGGCGCGAAGAACGGCGTGCTGGCCGCGCTCACCGTCCTGGGACTGGCGGTAACGTTCGTCGTCACGCTCTGGATGCAGTGGGACACGCACGAGATCCTGTACGAGCATCTGATCTACGTGGACCGCTACGCGCTGCTGTTCAAGGCGCTCGCGATGGCCATCGGGGCCGTGATCGTGCTCATCTCCATGGAGTACGTGCACACGCGCATCCGGCATGTGGGAGAGTTCTACACCCTCATCGTGTTCGCGGTGCTGGGCGCGAGCCTCATGGCGGGCGCAGCGGAGCTGCTGACCGCCTACATCGCCATCGAACTGCTGGCCTTCTGCCTCTACGTGCTGGTCGCGCTGAGCCGGGGCGACTCGCGCTCGAGCGAGGCCGCGGTGAAGTACATTCTGCTGGGCGCGATATCCTCCGCGGTCATGCTCTTCGGCATCGCGCTCATCTACGGCGCGATAGGTGAGACCGGCTTCCGCCGCTCCGAGTTGCTCCTGGAGGCGGTCTTCGGGCCCACAGTGGCATTGGGGCTGGCCATGTTCGTCGCCGGACTCGGCTTCAAACTGTCGATGGCCCCGTTCCACCTCTGGGCGCCTGACGTCTACGAGGGCGCCCCCACGCCGGTGACCGCGCTGGTCTCCGTGCTCTCCAAGGCCGCCGCGTTCGCGCTCACGCTCCGCTTCCTCGCGGAGGCCGGACGGGCGACGCTGGAAGAGTGGCAGCTGGCGCTCGCGATCCTCGCGGCGCTGACGATGACCGTAGGCACGTTCACTGCGCTGGTGCAGGACAACATCAAGCGGCTGCTCGCCTACAGCAGCGTCGCCCAGGTGGGATTCGTGCTCATAGGCATCATCGCGCTCAACGAATCGGGCGCACGCGCCGCGCTGCTGCACATCGCGGGCTACTCGTTCACGAACCTTGCCGCGTTCGCGGTGGTGATCGCCGTCGAGGCCAAGACCGGCAAGGAGCGCATCGCGGACTACGCCGGACTGGCGTCCCGTTCGCCCTTCCTCGCGATGGTGATGGCGTCGGCGATGTTCTCTCTCGCTGGCCTGCCCATCTTCGCGGGATTCGTCACGAAGTTCCTGCTCTTCACCTCCGCGGTCGAGGGCGGGCTCTTCTGGCTCATGGTGATTGCCGTCGTGAACAGCCTCGTCTCGCTCTACTACTACCTGCGCATCGTGCGCGAGATGTACGTGGGCGAACCTGCCGAGACGGGGCGTCTGCGCCTGCCCATTGCGGCGTCGATACCCGTATGGTTCCTCTTCGCGGGCACCGTGTTCGTCGGCGTCTACCCCGCGCCGCTCATGGACGCCGCAGGCGCCGCCGTCGGCGTCCTCGCGCCATTCCTCTAGCCCCCTCCCCCTCGTAGCCTGACGACCACCTCTGGGTTCCCGCCTGCGCGGGAACTCCGCCCCCGGTTCTCTGACACCCGCCCCTTTCGCCGCCGCTCCCGCGTCCGCTACGCTGGTCCCATAACCGCGCATCCCCCCGGCCCTACCCCCAGGACCCCATCGCAGCGGCGCAGAACTTTGAAACGCATGAGATTGTTGTTGCCTTGTTCACGGGAAGCAGGCCACGGCCATGAAAATGCCTGTCACGGACGGAACAAGAATGTCAGAGCGGCATCCCCGTTTACTCCTGAGAATCGGGAACAAGGATCTCATCGAGCCCCCAGTTGACATCCTTGTTCCAGAGAGGCCGGGAGCAGCCCGCATCGGCGGGTCATGGGAAGCGCTCGGCTGGTAGAATCGAACGTGCCGCACGGCCACTGCAATGACGAACCCGACGACCAACACCTCGCACCCGCTGGACGCTTCTGAACGCCCCCTGCTGATTTCGGTCATAGGGGGCGGTGCGCCCTCCGCCCGTGCGTACGAACTGGCGGAAGCCGTGGGGCGCGAGCTCGCGCAGCGCGGCGCCGTCGTGGTGTGCGGAGGGCTCGGTGGCGTGATGGAAGCCGCGTGCAAAGGCGCCAAGTCCGCGGGCGGCGTCACGATAGGACTGATGCCCGGGAGTGACCCGCGCGCCGCGAACCCGTGGGTGGACTACCCGGTGATGACCGGCATGGGCTACGCGCGGAACGTCATCGTGGTCAAGACGGGGCGCGCAGCCATCGCTGTGGACGGCGCGTACGGCACGCTCTCCGAGATGGCCCACGCGCTGGGCGACGGAACGCCGGTCATCGGCCTCGAAACGTGGGAGATGACGAGCGGCGACGGCTACCAGTTGGAGATCACACGCGCGGACTCGCCGGTGGACGCTGTTGAGAAGGCTATCGCCGCAGCGCACGAGCGCGACGCACGGGAACGCGCTGCGGCGCACTGAACGGAGGAGAGAAGGATGGCGCGTATCGAGACCGTACGAGCGAGCGAGATGCTCGACTCGCGTGGGCTTCCCACCGTGGAAGCGGCCGTAACCCTGGACGACGGCGCGACCGGCTGGGCCGCCGTGCCCTCCGGCGCGAGCACCGGCACGCACGAGGCGCTGGAACTGCGCGACGGAGACGCATCCCGTTACGGGGGCAAAGGCACCCTCACCGCCGTTGTGAACGTGAACGACAGGATCGCGCCTCGCATTCGCGGCCTCGACGCGGGCGACCAACAGGCGATTGATGCGGCGATGCTGGACCTGGACGGCACGCCGGACAAGTCTGGCCTCGGCGCGAACGCGATACTCGCGGTCTCGCTGGCGAACGCGCACGCGGCGGCGCAGTCTGCTGGCCTGCCGCTCTACCGCTACCTCGGCGGCGGTGCGTTGCTCCCCACCCCCATGTTGAACCTGCTCAACGGCGGGCGACACGCGGTGAACTCCACGGATTTCCAGGAGTTCATGGTGATGCCGGTGGGGTTCGACAGCTTCACCGAAGGGCTGCGCTGTGGCGCTGAGGTCTACCAGGCGTTGCGCGGCATCGTGCACGCACGCGGCATGTCCACGAACGTTGGGGACGAGGGTGGCGTCGCGCCGTCGCTCCCCACGAACGAAGCAGCGGTCGAGCTTCTTGTCGAGGCGATCGAGAAGGCCGGCTACCGCCCCGGCGAGGACTGCTCGCTGGCGCTGGACGTGGCGGCGAGCGAGTTCTACGAGGGTGGGAAGTACGTGCTCGCGCGCGAGGGCGTCACCCTCACCGGCGCGGAGCTCGTGGGCTACTACGAGGAGTGGGTGTCGAAGTACCCCATCGTCAGCATCGAGGACGGCCTTGTCGAGGACGATTGGGAAGGCTGGGGCTTGCTCACCGAGCGCTTGGGCAGCCGCGTGCAACTCGTGGGCGACGACTTGTTCACCACGAACCCTGAGCGCATCGCCCGGGGTATCGCGGACGGCGCGGGCAACTCGGTGCTCGTGAAGTTGAACCAGATAGGCTCGCTCACGGAGACGCGCTCCGCCATCGACATGACGCACGATGCAGGCTGGAACGCGGTCATCAGTCACCGCTCCGGTGAGACTGAGGACACGACCATCGCTGACCTCGCGGTTGCGGTGTCGGCGGGACAGATCAAGACGGGCGCTCCGGCGCGCAGCGAGCGGGTTGCAAAGTACAACCGGCTGCTGCGCATCGAGGCGGAGCTCGGCAGTGCGGCGGAGTATGCGGGCGGCTCGCCGTTCGAACGTTTGCGGAGGTAGACCATGGGCATCACGGGAATGGACCACGTTGAAGTCTGGGCGAAGGACATGAAGGAGTCGCTTGCGTTCTACACGGACGTGCTTGGCTTCCGGCACTTGCGCACGACTGCGGCGCACAGGGAGGACGGCCTGGTGCACGAGCAGGCGTGTATCACCCTCGGTGACATGATGGTTGAACTGATCGCAGCGCCACCGGCACGGGCATCGGAAGAGGTGGACGTCGGACGCATGGGGGTCAAGGCCATCGCCCTCACCGTGGAGGATATGGAGGCGACCGCCGCCGCCCTCCGGGAGCGCGGTGTGACGTTCGTGCAGCAGCCGAAACCCGGCTCGTCCTTCAACGGCTGGCGCGCCGAGATCCTCGACCCGAACGGCATCGGCATAGAACTGCGGGAGTGGATCGGCGACAGCATCCACAACGAGACATGGCAACCGGCGAGTGACGCGGTCAGCCGTACGGCCTGACCCGCGCCTTGTTGTCCAGGCGAACGGTCTATAGCATGGAACAGCCTCAGGAACGAGGCTAGGCAAGGAGGAGAAAGAGGCGTATGAGCACGAGAGTTGGCATCAACGGCTTTGGGCGCATCGGCAGGCAGGTGCTCCGGGCAACGTTGGAACGGCATCCGGACGAACTGGAAGTGGTCGCGGTGAACGACCTCGCGGCCCCGCAGGCGAACGCGCACCTCTTCAAGTACGACTCGAACTACGGGCGTTACCCTGGCACGGTGCAGGCAGTGGACGGCGGCATCGAGGTCGATGGACGCCTCATCAAGTCGCTCTCGGAGCGCAACCCGGCCGATCTGCCGTGGGGAGACCTGGGCGTGGACATCGTCATCGAGTCCACCGGCATCTTCACGCAGCGCGAGAAAGCCGCGGGCCACATCGAGGCAGGAGCGAAGAAGGTCATCATCTCCGCGCCCGCCACCGGCGAGGACAAAACGCTCGTTCTGGGCGTGAACGCGGACGAGTACGACCCCGGCGAGCACCACGTCCTCTCCAACGCATCCTGCACGACCAACTGCGTCGCGCAGCTCATCAAGGTGCTCAACGACGAGTTCGGCATCCAGCACGGTCTGATGACCACGGTCCACGCCTACACGAACGACCAGCAGATACTCGACCAGGTGCACTCGGACATGCGCCGCGCCCGCGCCGCCGCGTCCAACATCATCCCCACCAGCACCGGCGCCGCGAAGGTCGTCGGCGTGGTGATCCCGGAGCTGAACGGCAAGCTGCACGGCATGGCGCTGCGCGTGCCGGTGCCCACGGGCTCCATCACCGACTTCGTTGCCGACGTCGGGCGCGACGTGACGAAGGAAGAGGTGAACGAGGCGTTCCGGAATGCCGCCGAGGGCCCACTCAACGGCATCCTCGAGTACACCGAGGACCCCATCGTCAGCAGCGACATCAAGATGAACCCGGCCAGCTGCATCTTCGACGCCGACTCCACCATGGTGATGGAGGGCAACATGGTGAAGGTGCTCGGCTGGTACGACAACGAGTGGGGCTACTCCTGCCGCACATCCGACCTCACGGCGATGATTGCGGAGAGGGGCGTCTAAGGCACGGCACTTCGATGCGGGGCCGCACAGGCCGCGCCCCTTCGTTGCGGCCCCCCGCATCGCATACGCGCAGCCCCCCACCCACGCCGTAGGTCTGCGGCCTGCCGTTCGTGAGCGATATGTCAACCGACGCGCTGCCCTCACCGCCCAGCGCCACGGAGACTGAGCCGCAGGAGCGACCGTCGAGCGTGGCAGCCGAACTCGCGCTGGTGCGCGGATGGCTCAGGGCCACGCCGGCGTGGGTCTTCATCCTCGTACTGCTCGCCGCCGCCGCGCTTGGCCTGCGGCTGCACGGCCTCGACTGGGACGGCGGCAGCTTCTACCACCCCGACGAGCGCTCCATCTACCTCCGCGCGGACTGCATGTACCGGGTGCTGACCGAAGCGCCCGGCTGGGACTCCTGCCAGAACCGCGATTTCCCGCAGGACACGCCGGGCTTCCCCGGCATCGGCACATTCTTCGATAAAGACGCCAGTCCACTCAATCCGCACTGGTTCCCCCTCGGCACCATCATCATCTACCTGCTGGTAGGCATCCGCTTCGTCCTGGAACCGTTCATGGACCAGGTGCGGCTGGAGGACCTGGCATCGGCGGGACGGGCGTTGGCCGCGTTCGCCGATACCGCCTCCGTGCTGTTGCTGTTCTTCCTGGGACGGCGGCTCTTCGGGCAGGGAGCGGGCCTGCTCGCCGCTGCGCTCGGCGCCTTCACCGTCTTCAACATCCAGGTCACACATTTCTACCGCCCCGAGTCATTCGTGGTCTTGCTGGCGCTCGTCGCCTTCTGGTGGATGCTGAACGTGCTGGAGCGCGGGCGCCTCCGCGACCATGCTGTCCTTGGCTTCGTCATCGGGATGACCTTCGCGTTCAGGGGCAGCAGCCTGCCGATACTCGCGCCCGTCGCGCTCACCTATGCCGCACTCCTGTGGCGACAGTGGGAGACCGGCGAAAGGGGCTGGCCGCTCCTGCAACCCCTGGTACGACCCGCCGTGCTCGCGTTCGGCGCCGCCCTCCTCACCTTCATCGTGCTGCAGCCATACGCGCTTATCGACTACCGGAAGTACGTGGCGGACCTTGGCTGGGAGGGGATGGTCGCGCGCACCGCCGGGCTCGTGCCGTACACGCTCCAGTACGTGGGCATACCGCGCAACGGGCTCTACGAACTGCGGCAGACGGCGCTCTGGGGCCTGGGCCTGCCGCTGGGCGTCGTTGCGTGGGGAGGACTGGCGGCGGCCGTGATAGCGGGGCTGCGGCGCCCGCGCATCGGCGAGTGGCTGCTCATCTCGTGGGTCGTCGTCCTCCTCGCGGGCATCGTGCCGCTCTTCGAGGTGAAGTTCCTGCGTTACGTGGCCCCCACGTTGCTCGTGCTCGTCCTGTTCGGAAGCCACTGGCTGATGGAGGCGTACCGGTTCGCGCGAACGCGAGGGGTTGCGTGGGAACGTCTCGTCCAGGCTGTGATGGCGTTCGTCGTGGCATCGACCGCCTTCTACGCGCTCGCGTTCGCCTCGATCTACTTCACGGACCACCCGGGCTTACAGGCGTCTGCCTGGATGAACGAGAACGTCCCGGCGCGCGCGAACGTCGTTACCGACAACCACTGGGACGAGGGCTTCCCGAACCTGGGCCGGTTCAACGTCGACCAGTTGCGCATGTACGAGGGCGACACCTTCGACAAGGCCTTGGAGGTGGCCGCACAGGTTGCTGATGCCGACTACATCATGTCCTACAGCAACCGGCCCTGGGGAAGCATCTCCCGGGTGCCGGAGCGCTATCCCTACAGCGCGGCGTACTATCGCGCGCTCTTCTCCGGTGAACTCGGCTTCGAACTCGTGCGGGGTTTCGCCCGCTACCCCACCCTCGCGGGTGTGTCGTTCGTGCACGACCCGTTCACGGCGGCGGAGATGGAGCGCCCGGAGAGCGTGCCCGGTGTGGAGACCGGTGCGCTCGCGCTGAATCTGGGCTACGCGGACGAGAACGTTACGAACTACGACCACCCCCTCGTGCTCGTGTGGGAGAACGTGGAGCGCCTCGGCGAGCACGAGATCAGCGCCATCATGTTCCTGGGGGACTTCGACCCGCCACCCGAACGGGCGCTACTGAGCGATGAGGACCGCGCCGTCCAGCAGGCGGGCGGCACCTGGACCGACATCTTCAGTGAGGGTGGGCTGAACGACTGGGCGCCGTGGCTCGTCTGGCTGATCGCTATCGAAGTCGTCTTCCTTGCTGGACTACCCCTCGCCGTGCGACTCATGCGCTGGCTGCCGGACAGAGGAGTCGTGCTCGCGAAACCACTGGCGCTGCTGCTGGTCTCGTGGCTGGTGTGGATGGGAGCGAATCTCGGCGTGTGGACGTTCTCCCGCACCAGCGTGGCGCTCTCGATACTGCTGCTGGCCGCGGTCTCGGGCGTGCTGCTCTATCGCAACCGCTGGCTCATCGCGCTGGCGAAGCGTCACTGGAAGTACATCGCGAGCGTGGAGGCGCTGTTCATCGCAGCCTACCTCGTGTTCGTGCTGGTCCGCGCCGCGAACCCGGACCTCTGGCACGCGTGGCGCGGCGGCGAGAAGCCGATGGACCTCACCTACCTCATCGCCGTCGTGAAGTCGTCCACCTTCCCGCCCTACGACCCGTGGTACGCCGGAGGCTTCATCAACTACTACTACTACGGGTTCGTGCCCGTCGCGGCTCTGATACGGCTCACCGGCATAGTGCCGGAGGTTGCGTACAACCTCGCGCTGCCCATGCTGTTCGCGTTCACGCTCACGGGTGCGTTCAGCGTCGGGCACAACCTCGCGGAAGCAGTGCGGCAGCGTGGGGCGCGGATGGTGCGTCGCTGGAGCCCTGTCTGGGCGGGCGTGGGCGCTGCACTGCTCGTGACGGTGCTGGCGAACGTGGACGGCGCGGCGCAGTTGCTGCAGGGCGCGTGGCGCACATTCACAGACGAGTCGTTCGGACGCTTCGACTTCTGGCGCAGCAGCCGGCTGATGCCGGACCAGATAGCGATCAACGAGTTCCCGTTCTGGACGTTCCTCTTCGGCGACCTCCATGCGCATCTCATATCGCTCCCGTTCCAGGTGCTCGCCGTCGGGCTGGCAGCGAACCTCGTGCTGGGGGCGCGCAAGGCGAACCCGCTGCGAAAACTGCTGCCTGCGCTCGCGGGGCTTGCGTTCGTCGTGGGGTCGTTTGCCGCAATCAACACGTGGGAAGTACCCGCGTACGGACTGCTGGGCCTCGCGGCGATAGCCATCGTGCTGCTCGCGCGTGGCGGCCCTCCGGAACCGATGACGATCGCGAAAGGCGTGCTACTGGCCGCGCTGTTCTGGGGAGTGCTCTACGCCGCGTGGCTGCCGTTCCACCAGAACTACGAGATCCCTGCCGCGGGCGTGAAGTTGAGCGAGTGGCGCACGGTACTCTGGCAGTACCTCGCCATACACGCCCTGCTGTTGTTCTCCGTGCTCTCCTGGCTTGTGTTCGAGACCCTTCAGATGTTCAAGCGGCCCGCGCTGGAGAACGAAGTCACGGGTGGAAGCGGATCGCGAAGATGGGTCCCGCTGGCAATCGGTCTGCTGCTGCTGGCGCTCGCGGGCGGAGCCTTCGTGTGGTCGGACACATTGCGGGAGTGGCTGACGGCGGCGCTGCTGTTGCTGGTCATCCTGTGGGCGTCGGCGGTTGCATTGGGCTGGCTCTTCCGGAGCAACGAGCGCGCTGCCCCGGTGCACCTCCTCCTGCTGGTCATGCTCGTCCTTGCGCTGGGCATCGGCGTCGGCGTGGACGTCGTAACCGTCGAGAACGACATAGACCGGATGAACACCGTGTTCAAGCTGTACCTGAATGCGTGGGTGCTGTTCGGCATCGCGGGAGGCGTTGGGCTGTGGCACGTGTGGGCGTCAGGGGCGGTCCGTTTCAGCAGCAGGGGAGGGAAGGTCTGGCTGGGTGTGCTGGCGCTCCTCGTGCTTGCGGGCGCCGTCTTCCCCGTGCTCGGTACGCGGGCGCGTCTCGCCGACAGGTTCGATACGTCGGTGGGCGTGACCCTGGACGGGCGCGCATACCAGTGGACGACCGTCTACGGTGATCCGGCTGAGCCGAACAAGGGGCTGCCTGAAGCGAGATACGCGTTGAGCTACGACGCGGAGGCCATCGACTTCATCCGGGCGAATGTAGAAGGGTCCCCGGTGTTCCTGGAAGGCGTCACCGCGCATGCGTACCGCTGGCCTCCGCGCGTGGCCAAGTACACAGGGCTGCCGGTAGTGGTCGGCTGGCAATGGCACCAGATACAGCAACGGGGCGCAGGCGGAGCGGAACCGGCAGCCGTGCGCGGACGAATCTACGATGTGAGCCTGATGTACGAGACCGAGAGCGAACAGCTCTTCCTCGACCTCGCTTCGGAATACGGCGTCGAGTACGTCTACGTCGGGCCGTCCGAGCGCGTGTATTTCCCGGGTCCGGGACTGGAGAAGTTCGACACGATGGTCGGTTCGTCGCTGGAGGTCTTCTTTGCCAACCAGGAGGTTACGGTCTATCGTGTTCTGGAGGCTGGGGCGTGACATGGCGGTGCGGATGCGCGGCCGGCAACGGTAGAATGGCGCATCTGCGAGTGGATAGACGCAGCGATAGAACAGCCCGAAGAGGCTTGGAGAATTGCCTTGTTTGATCAAGAGACGGTGACGCTGATACGCGACATCCTCGTCAGCGCCTACCTGTTGGTGGGGATCCTCGTCCTGCTCGTACTGCTGGTGGCCGCCTTCCTGCTGGTCAAGGCGGTCCGTCGCCTGATCGGCTCCATGACCAGGACGGTCGATAACGTCAACGATGCGTTGGACAACGTCAACAAAGCGTCCGGGGCTGCGTTGAAGTACATGTCTTCTCCGTCTGCTGAGGGAAGCACTGCATCGCTCGCAAACGGGCTGGGTATACTGATCAACTTCGTAGGCGGGTTACGCGGCAAGGCGAAGTAGCGCCGGCGGTTACAACAGTTCGCCTATGTGCTCGGTGGTCGTGAAAGCGGCCGCCGCAGCGAGTTCTTCCGGCCATTCAGCGGCTGCGGCGCGCGCTTTCTCCGCGACCGTAGGGTCGGCGAAGACGAAGATGGCCTGTGCCAGACCAGCCTCGCGGAACGATTCTGCCGTCGAGCGAACGTCCTCAACGGACGACGATACGGGGGGCCCCCCCCCCCTCTCTTCCCCCCCCCCCTCCCCCCTCCACCCCTATCTCTGCGCCCCCGGATTGCAGGAGCACGTCCACCTGTACACCCACGTGCAGCACCTGCTCCTGCGAGCGGTAGCCCCGCAGCGCGGCGATCTCCCGCACCAGCGCCGAAAGATACGAAGTGATGGTCATTCGAGGGAAAGAGCCGAACACCTTGAGCAGCGACGCCCTCTTCCTGACATTTCCGAGCACTTCCTCCAGCAGCGGGTCATCCCTGTGCCCTTCGATGTCCATGAGGAAGTAGTACTTGCCGAGCCCGAGCCGGGTAGGACGGGACTCGATCTTGGTGAGGTTGATGTTGCGCTCAGCGAACTCCTTGAGCACCCCGAACAGCTGCCCCGGCCGGTCCTGGGAGAATGCCATTGCCATGGACGTCAGGTCGTTACCGGTGCGGGGGTGGTCGCTCCTCCCCAGCACGAGGAAGCGTGTGACATTGTTGTCGTCGTCCTGGATGCCGGGGGCGAGCACCTGTGCGCCGTACAATTCGGCTGCCCTGCTCGGCGCGATGGCGGCGGCAGGTACGTCCGAGGCCATCGCCTGCTCGACAGCTCCGGCGGTGCTGAGCGCCGCCGCGAGCTCTGCATTCGGAAGGTGCTGTTCCAGGTATCTGCGGCATTGGCCGAGGGCCTGAGGGTGGGAGTAGACGCGCTTCACCGCAGCCAGCACCACTCCGGGCTTCACCATCAGGTCGTGCACGATGTCCAGGCTCAACTCTTGCCGGATGTGCAGGCCTTCCTCGTGCAGCAGCACATCGAGCGTATCCGTGACCGAACCCTGCAGACTATTCTCGATGGGACAGACAGCCTCATCTGCTTCACCGTGCAGGACGGACATCGCAGCGGCGGTGATGGAGGGAAATGGGATGAGTTCGGTACTGCCCGCGTAATCAAGTGCGGCCTGCTCAGAGAACGTGCCCTGTGGCCCCAGGTAGGCGATCCTCATCGGCGTGCCTCTCCGGTAAGCGCGTGCCACAGCTCGTCTTCCTTCTCCGGGGGCGTGATGGCCACGATGGCGTCGTCCGCCGCCAGTTCAGGGTCGTTGACGGCCGGCTTGAGTTCGCCGCTCTTGTGGATCACCGCGGTCAGCAGCGTGCCCTGCGGCAGTT
This sequence comes from SAR202 cluster bacterium bin16, assembly GCA_002238425.1. Classification (GTDB taxonomy): domain Bacteria; phylum Chloroflexota; class Dehalococcoidia; order Lucifugimonadales; family Australimonadaceae; genus Bin16. Next base: position 105,389 of record MPMJ01000005.1, read on the forward strand.
TGATGCGAGATACCGGCTGGCCCACCACCGGAGACCCGCTCGGGACACGCATGGAGACGATACCGCTCGCTGCCCCACGGAGCGGGAGCACGTGTACGAACGGCCCGCCGGTGAGCTCCTCCTCGACATGCGAGAGGATGAGTTCCGTGGTGCTGATCGTTACGTCAACACCCAGCGCGCGGAAGAGCGGCACGTGATCGGGGTCGGTGACCACGGCCATCGTCTTCGCGACGTTAAACGAGTACTTGGCCACCTGGCAGGCGGTGAGATTCGTCGCGTCCTGACCGGTCGTGGAGATGAGGATGTCGCACCGTTCCGCGCCGGCCTCGCCGAGCACGGTCGGTTCGGTGCCGTCGCTGGTGATGAGGATGGAGCCGAACTCCTCCGCCGCGGTGGCGCTCACGTAGGCATCGCGTTCGATGAGCGCAACCTCATGGCTCGCTGCGAGGAGTTCCCGTGTGAGGTAGAAGCCTATCTTGCCTGCGCCGACGACGATGACGTACATCTACAACTGCTCCATCGCGTTCAAAACGAGTTCGATGAGCAACTGGTTCGGGTTCACAGTGGTGAGCCCCAGCCGCTCGTACATCTCGCTCCGGGTCGGATCGTTGATGCGGCACACGACGTGTTCGATGCCGAATGTGGTGCGGGCCGACTGCGCTGCGAGCGCGTTGGTCGTATCCCGCCCGGTGGCGGCGATGAACGCCCCGACGGACTCGATGCCGGTGCGCCGCAGCACCTCGTGGGAAGTACCGTCGCCGACGTACATGCTGAGCCGGACGCGGGGGCGCAGGCGCCGGAAGTTCTCGGCGTCCGTGTCGAGTATCGTGACACGGTCGCCGCGGTCGAGCAGCGCGGTCGCTGCCGTCGCCCCAAGCCTGCCGCAGCCGACGATCATCACGTGGCGCGTCATGAGGAGCCTTCCGATATGGGGTCGGGCTGCTGCTCCCGGTAGACGACGACACGGCAGTGACTGTGGCGCAGCACGTAGGGCACCATGTCACCGAGCGATGGGCTGCCGTAGTGCTCGGTGTACGGCATGCCCGCAACGATGACGTCGGTCTGGCGGTCTGCTGCCTCCCGCACGATGGCTGCGCCTGTGTCCCTGGCCTGCAGGATGTCGCCCTCCACTCTGCACTTGAGGGTCTTGCCGAACGCCTCCATGCGCTGCAGCAAGTGCTCGCCGCGTGCGGTCTCGTTCGGCAACTCCGCGTCCAGCGGCAGCTTGCGTCCGACCTCGATGACGTAGAGCGCCCAGACCTGCCCCTTGTAGGGACGTACGAGATCGCAAGCGATGGAGACGACGGCCTTGTCCATCGGAGTGCCGGTGACGAGAGCGAGGGCGCGTTCGATCTTTGCCATGCCTATTGAAGCCCGAAACGTTCGAGCGTGTCTTCCCTGCCCGCAAGGATGAGCAGGTCGCCTTCCTGCAGCACCTCGTCCTTGGACGGCGAGAGGATAGGTTCGCGCCCCCTGCGTATGGCGACGACCGCCGCGCCGTACTTGTCGCGAGCAGTGCTCAGTCCCGCTCGTTCCAGCGACAGGCCGGTCATCTCCGGAGGCACGTTCACCTTGCTGAACCCGAAGCCGCCGGCGAGCTCCATATACTCCAGCACGTCGCGCTGGAAGAGGCTGTGCGCCGAACGCACTCCAGTCTCCTGCTCCGGGTACACGACGCGGTCTGCTCCCACCGCTGAGAGCGTCTTGCCGTGGATGTCGCTGATGGCGCGCGCCATCACCTGGGGCACTTCGAAGGTCTGCTTCAGGAGAACGGTGGTGAGGACGCTCGACTGGATGTCCGTGCCGATGGCGACGGCCGCGGTGTCGAAGTTGCGGATGCCCACTTCCTCCAGGAATTCCATGGAGGTGGAGTCGCCCGTGACGGAATAGGTCACCTGGCCCATCATCATCTGGGTGAGCGACTCGTCGCGGTCAACGGCGAGCACGTCGTGACCGATGCGGTACAGTTCATGTGCCAGGCTTATACCGAACCTGCCCATGCCGATGACGGCTACCTGGTGAGCCATAGGGTACCTCTCAACCGATTCTAACGCGTTCCTCTGCGTATCGGTACAGCGCCCGGCGTTGGCGAAGCGCCAGTCCGAGCGCGATCGTCAGCGGGCCCAGCCGGCCCACGTACATCGCCAGCGTGATGATGAGCTTCCCGGGTGTGGAAAGGTCAGGCGTGATTCCGTGCGACAACCCCACCGTGCCGAAGGCGGACATCGTCTCGAACATCGTGTCACCGAACTCGAAGACGCCTGCTTCGAGGTTCGACCGCTCGGAGACCATGAGCGCGATGATGAACAGCGATACGCCGATCACTCCCAACACGAGCACGCCCAGCGCGCGGCTCACCTGGGAGAATGCGATCTCACGTCTCGCGAACTCGACGTTGGGCCGCCCTCGCACCGCTGCGATGGTCGCCACGATGATGACCATCGCCGTGTTGACCTTGATGCCTCCCGCCACCGACCCGGACGCTCCGCCGACGAACATCATCACCATGTAGAGGTAACTCGTGCCGGCCTCCACGTGGCCGAAGTCGATGGAGCTGAAGCCTGCCGTGCGCGACGTGAACGCCTGGAACGCACCGTTGCTGATCTTGTCTCCCACGCTCATACCACCGAGCGTCAGAGGGTTCGCGACCTCGAAGAGGAGCACCGTAACGGCACCCGTGGCCCACAGGCCGAGCGTTCCGAGCACGACCAGGCGCGTGTCCAGTGTCCAGCGGCTGAACCCCTTGCGCCGCGCCAGCTCGTTCATCACGGGGTAGCTCATCGCGCCGAGCAGGATGCTCAGGCCTATGGTCCAGAGCACGGCGGGATCGGACTGGAAGGCGGACAGGCTGTGGGAGTCCGGGAAGATGGTGAACCCCGCGTTATTGAACGCGGAGATGCTGTGGAAAAGGCTCTGCCAGAACGCCTCGATGGCCGGGTACTTGAACACGAGTCGCACGAAGAGCAGCAGGAATGTTACGAGTTGCGCTCCCAGTGCGAAGCAGATGATGTAGCGCACGAGCCGTACGGCGCTGCCCAGCGCCTCGCCGCCCAGCGTCTCCCGCACGAGGAGTCGCTGGTTGAGGGTTACGCGCTTCCCCAGCACCGCTAGGACGACGATGCCCGCGCTCATGATGCCCAACCCGCCCATGAGCATGAGCGCGGCTATCACCACCTGCCCGAACACGCTCCAGTAGTCGCCGCTCGAGACGACGACCAGACCTGTCACGCAGACGGCTGAAGTGGCGGTGAAAAGCGCGGTGACGAGGCCTGCGCTCTCCTGCCCGGCTGCCGCGAACGGCAGCATGAGGAGTGCGGTGCCCGCCAGGATGAGGACGGCGAACCCTCCGGCGAGCGTGAGCAGTGCAGAGGACGACGAAGGCAGGACGAAGCGGCGGCGCCGGTCATGCGTGCGGATGCGCACGGGCGCGGTTTCACTCTGGCGGGGGCGCCTGACGACACGGTCGCCCGGACGGAGACGCCAGTTGTTGCGTCTCATCTCAAGTCCTCGATGAGCGCCGAGGGGACTGGGTTGGAGGTGTGCGTAGCGAACTCCAGCCGCTTGCAGCAACGGCATAGGAAATTCTAGCAGGCGTCAGAGGCGAGTCAACGGCTCCTGGCTGCGGGGTAGCGCGCATCGTCCGTCACCCGCCGCGATAGAATCGGCGCATGGCGCAGGATGGACGAGGAACGCTGGCTGCACTCGTGGGGAGAACGCCGCTCATCGAGCTGCGCAACCTCAGCCCCCGCCCCGGCGTTCGGCTCTTCGCCAAACTGGAAGGGCAGAACCCCAGCGGCAGCGTGAAGGACCGGATAGCAGTGGCGATGCTGGACGCGGCGGAAGAGAGCGGCGTCCTCCAACCCGGAGCAACGCTGGTGGAGGCGAGCACGGGGAACACCGCCATCGCGCTTGCGGCGCTCGCGCCTCGCAGGGGCTACCGCGTGCGCGTCGTGCTGCCGAAGGGCATCGTCCCCAGCATCGCGGACATCCTGGACCTCTACGGGGCTGAGATTGAGTGGTGCGAGCCGGAGGCCGGGATGCGCGGCGCGATCAGGCGGGTGCAGGAGCTGGCTGAGCAGCCGGGCTTCCACGCGGTCGGCCAGTTCAGCGATCCGGCCAACGTGAGGTGCCACTACTCCACGACGGGAGAGGAGATCGCTCTGGCGATGGAGCGCGTGGACGTGTTCATCGCCGGCATCGGCACGGGCGGCACGATCACCGGGGTTGCGCGGCGCCTGCGAGAGCGGTGGCCGGACGTGCAGGTCGTCGGCGTCGAGCCAAAGCTGGGGGAGCGCCTGCAGGGGCTGCGGAGCCTCTCAGAGGGCTACATCCCGCCGCTGCTCGACCTCGGCCTGCTGAACCGGCGGTTCCTCGTCGACAGCGCGAGCGCCATCGCGGCGGCGCGGGACGTGATGCGGGCTGAGGGCGTCTTCGCGGGGGTGTCGTCCGGGGCGGCGCTGCATACGGCCTTGCGCGTCGCCGAGGGGATGGAGAGCGGGAACATCGTCATGATGTTCTCGGACGGGGCGTGGAAGTACCTCCCGTCGCGTCCGTGGGATGCCACGGGTGCGGACGCCGAGGCGCTCGACGAGGTGCACTGGTGGTAGCGAGGGTGGCGTACCACTACCCCGCTCCACGCACGCAGGGCCCTCACCCTAGCCCTCTCCCTCAGGAGAGGGGATGAAGACCCCCACCCCCAAGTCGTGTCTCCGCCCTCCTAGCGAGGGCCTCCTTGTAGGGAGGGAGAATCAGGAGACGCCGAGAACCTGCTCCAGGGCGCGGCGGGTGAAGACGACGGACATGTCCCGCTTGTACCACGCGGAGCCGCGCGGGTCGTCGGTCGGGTCGACGATGTCGGCGATGGCCTGCGACGCCTCACGCAGTGCATCGAGCGTCGGAGCCTGGCCAGCCAGCGCCTCCTCGACGACCGAGGCGCGCACCGCGGTCGGCGCGACCGCTCCGAGCGCGACGCGTACGTCGGCGATGCTGCCGCCCTCGACGCTGCCGATGGCGGCGACGGAGACGGTGGCGTAGTCGTCCTCGGTGCGGGGGAGGTACTTGATGTACGTCCACCCTGCGCCGGAGGGCTGCGCGGGGACGCGCAGCTCCGTCACGATTTCGTCCGGCTCCAGCGTCGTCTCGTAGTAGTCGGCGTAGACCTCGCTGATGGGGATGACGCGCTCGCCGCGCGTGGACGTGGCAACGACGCTCGCGCCGAGGATGAGCAGCGACGGGGGCGGGTCCATCGCGGGGTCGGCCTGGGCGATTCCGCCGCCGACCGTGGCGACGTTCCGGATGCGGACGGTGGCGACGCGGCGGTAAGCCTCTGCGAGCAGCGGCGCATGCTCTTTCACGACGGACGACGTCTCCATGTCGCGCTGGGTGGTGAGCCCGCCGATGCGGAGTTCGCCGTTCGACGCCTCGATGGAGTCGAGACCGGGCACGCGGTGGAGGCTGACGATGTGGTCGGGCGCGATGAGCGACTGCTTCAGGAGCGTGGTGAGCGAGGTGCCGCCCGCCAGCAGCTTGGCGTCGCCGTCGTGCTCGGCGAGCAGTTCGAGCGCGCCGGAGAGGGAGTCTGGTGCGTGGAAGGTGAAGTCGTGCATGGCTACTTCGCCTCCGCAGCGGCCTGGATGGACTCGATGATCTGGTAGTAGCCGGTGCAGCGGCAGAGGTTACCCATCATCCACTCTTTGATCTCTGCCTCGGTGGGGCTGGAGTTGTGCTCCAGCAGCGCCTTGGCGGCCATGATTTGGCCGGGGGTGCACGCGCCGCACTGGAAGCCGCCGTAGTTGATGAACGCTTCCTGCACGGGGTGGAGCGTGTCGCCGTCGGCGACACCTTCGATGGTGGTGATGTTTGCGCCGTCGGCCCGCACCGCGAGCGTGATGCACGACGCGGCGATCCTGCCGTCCAGTTCGATGGTGCACGCGCCGCAAACGCCGACGCTACACGCCTCCTTGGTGCCGGTGAGGCCGAGGTCGTAGCGGATGAAGTCGACGAGGGTGCGGTAGGTAGGCACCTCGCGGGTGTATTCCTGGCCGTTGACGGTGACCGTGACGGTCTGCCTGACTGGTGTTGTGGTCATAGAGCCTCCCTCGCGGCCCGCGCCGGCCGCGTCCTGCTCGGCGGATGCTATCGCAGATGCGCCTCGTTCGCCAACCTTTCACCCTCACCCGCCCTCTCCCGAGGAGAGAGGGCGTAGACCGGCTGTCGCCGGAGCGGGGAAGAGGTGCGACCAAGGTGTCCAACCTGCCGGGATTCTGAACCCCTTGGTCGTCGCCGCAGGAGTGAATCGACATGGCGATCTGGACATCTTGAACGCCTTGGTCGGGGGTGTTTCCAAGGCCATGGCCTGCTTCCCGCGACCAAGGTGTTCAAGATGTCCATCGGAATCACTTTTTTCGTGCCGGAGCCATAGAGCGAATCTATAGCTGCGCCGTGAGCTATAGACGCAATCTATGGGTGCTGCCGGGACGACGGTCATGCAACCAGCGTACGCGGGGATGGGGCGTTCGCGTAAGGGGCTGGTGTCAGAGAAAGGGATGCGTGACCTGTCGGTCACCCGGGTTCCTGCCTCCGCAGGAACGACGGGGGGCCTACGAAGAGGTCAACTGATCTAGGATGCTGGGCCAGTCCTTGCCGGAGCCGCCGCCGCTGCTGGCAACGATGGTGCCGTCGCGGGCGATGCCGACGTAGGTCGCCTGTGAGCGGATGTTGAAGGCCTGCTGCGTGCCCTGCTCGGCCTCGGCGAAGATCCAGTCGTAGCCTTCGTTCCTGGCGAACGAGTCCAGCGCGGCAGCGTTCTCGTTGAAGGCGACATGGATGATCTCGACGTCATCCTTGTAGTTGTCGTAGAGGGTGTCCAGCGTGCGAGACTCGCCGCGGCACGTCGGTCACCACGTGGCGAAGAAGTAGAGGAGGACGGCGCGGCCTGCGGCTGCCGATTCGAGGGTGCCGGTGGAGCCGTCCGGGAGCGATATCGACGCGTTGGTTGCCCGGTCGCCGTGGTCAGAGCCGACGGCGATGTCGGTGCGCCAGCCTCCGGCGGCCGTGCCGTCCGAGGCGGCGGGCACCGGGGTGGCGGTCGGTTCCGGTTCAGGGGTCGGGGTTGGCTGCGGCACCGGCGTTGCGGTGGGGTCCGAGCCGCACGCGGTGAGCGTCGCCAGCAGCAGGAGCAGGGCTGCCCCCGCCTTTACGAGGCGTGATATGGATGCGCTGCGCATGGTCATGCCGCTCACTCTCGTTAAGGCTAGGCGGTGTGCGGAGGGGGTGTCAATGCGGTGGGGGGACACTCACAGGGATGCGCAGGATGGGATCAAGGGTTCGTGGTCCGATGGGCTCACCACGAATCGGATGTCGACCCTTTGCCAGCGCCCTCAGTACCTCACCGCGCGCTGAAGCGCGTTGCCCTCTGCCCTTGAGGGGACCTTTACGCAACTGCCTTCAGCGCACGCGGTTATATCCCACCCACCCGCACGTACGCCCTTCGGCAGGCTCAGGACAGGCTTGGGGGACACCCCCACGCCCCCGGCAGAGGGGATCCCCCTCTGCACTCCCTTCAATTCGCAGGCCGCCCCGTGGTTCGACAAGCTCACCATGAGCGGTTTATCTCCGAGAGTATGCTCAACCTTGAGCGGGATGAGAGTTACGCAAGGGTCTCCTGTAGGGAGAGGGGATCAGGCAAGGGCACCCACAAGGGGTGCCCCTACACCGGGCAGGGGGCGGGATTCCTGCCTGCGCAGGAATGGCCCAGGCCACGCTCGCCCTGTACTTGCCAGCCGCGTAACGCAGTAGACGGCAGGACGCGCCCCACCCTTCCCCCCGCCCCGTGTGGCCTGCCCGGCCACTCTGGATTCCCGCCGGTGCGGGAATGACGGACCGTCGGCGTGGCGCCTTTTTCGCAGGAACGGCAGAAAGGGGCAGGAACGACGGGCAAGTTGGGAATGGCGGAAGTGCTAGGACGAGGACTGCAGCGTGTCCAGGACGCCGCGCCAGAAGGACGCGCCATCCGCGCCGTAGCCGCGCCTGTTGAGGATGGCGCCGTCGCGCCCGATGCCGACCCACGACGATTGCTGGCGGACGTTGTAGTCGCGGACGAGCGATGCAGGACCCTCGGCGAACACTCCGGCGTAGCCCTGCCGCCCGGCGTGCGCGCCGAGCTGGTCGGCGTTCTGGTTGAAGGCGACAGCCACGACTTCGACATCGCTGCTGTAATCGTTGTAGAGGCTGGTTAACGTCCGTAACTCGGCGTTACAGGACGGTCACCACGTGGCGAAGAAGTAGAGGATGAGCCCCCTTCCTCCGGCTGCGGACTCGATGGTCGTAGTGGAGCCGTCCGGGAGGGTCAGGGAGGCGTCGGTTGCGCGTTCGCCGATGCCGGAGCCGGTGGCGACGTCCGTGCGCCAGCCGGTAGCGGGCGCGGGCTCCGGGGTCGGGGTGTCGGTCGGCTCGGGCGCCGGTGTTGGTGTGTTGGTGGGAGCCGGCCTTGGTGTCGGGGTGTTCGTCGGTTGCGGCGTGGGAGTAGGCGTGTCGGTTGGTTGCGGCTCCGGCGTCGGAGTGTTGGCGGGCTGCGTTCCCGTAGACGGCGCAGGCGTCGGAGTTGGAGCAGGGGTGTCGGTCGGCTCGGGGGCCGGTGTTGGCGTGTTGGTGGGCGCGGGTGTGTCGGTAGGCTGTGGTTCCGGCGTGGGGGTGTTCGTCGGGGCCGGAGGGGGCGGGCTGGTTGGCGTTGCCGTGGGCGGCTCACTGGCGCAGGCGGCGAGCGCGAGGACGAGCAGCGCGGCGGCTGCCGTTCGTGGGAGGCTCCATGCGGATGCGGTGCGCGTGGTCATTGCCCATTCACCCCATCCCAGCCTTCCCATCTGTATAGACCGGAGACATGGTTTACGGGTGTTCGGAGACATACTTTACACATCCGGGCACCTTGTGACCTGCGGTTCAGGGCCGCGCAGATCCACGTCGGCGATGGGGTGTGTCATGAACCAGACACCCCATATGCCGTCGTCTTCTGTTGGCCGGAGCGCTACCGGATACCCCCGGAGCGCCCGGCCCACCTTGAACGCGTAGCCCTTGAAGCTCACCCACCCTTCTGCCATCACCTTGCGCACCAGGTCGCCGTCTCCGTATTCGATCGG
>MPMJ01000042.1 GCA_002238425.1 SAR202 cluster bacterium bin16
CGCTTCAACTCCCGAGCAATCGTCGGTGGCGGGCGATCCAGAGTTGCTGCGATTTGCCGGATCGAGCGCCCCTCGGTACGTAGGCGGGCAATCGCACAGCGTTCCTCAATCCCGAGCTGCGTATAGCATTTCCCCATGGCAACACCTTAATCTGGTGTTGCACTTCGTTTGTGAACTTAGGGACCCTCGTCCCCCTGCTCCCCGTTCCGGGCGGGCTGCTGCTCCTCAACCATGCCGCGATGCTACCCGCACGCCCTGCCCTTTGCCACGGGGGTGTGTCTCCCCTGCCCCTGTAGGGGCGGTTCGCGAACCGCCCCTACGACTGCCCGCGCGCCGCCTTCGCGGCAATGACGAACACCCCGCGCCACACTCCCCCAGCGCCCGCTGTGACACGCGCCCCTTGCGCGAACGTCCGCCCCTGCCGCACGATGCTGGGGGACGGGCGCACTACCCCCTCCGGCACGCTTGCGGAAGGTGAACAGATGAGCAACGACACTCTGGGGCCCATGCAATCACCCAGACCTATCGCGCCAACCCGCCCGAAGGATGAGATCGCCCGCCTGGGCGACGAGATCTACGAGCGGGACATACGGTCGCAGGTCGAAGCCGACCACCACGGGGAGATCGTCTCCATCGACGTGGAAAGCGGCAATTGGGCCATCGGAAGCAGCATCCTCGAAGCGGTGGACCGTCTGCGAGCGCAGTGCCCGGACGCTATCGACGTCTGGTCTCTGCGGGTAGGCTACCGGGCGGTTCACAAGTTCGGCGGAAGGTCGCTGGAGGTCACCCAGTGGCGAATGCCTCCGCTTCCGTCGCCATTGTGACACGCACCGCTTGCAAAACCGACTCACCCGCCGCATAATGGCTGCACAGCGCACATAGAGCGCAACTGACCCTGACGGACAAGCCGCAGGAAGACCGCTGCCCCCTCAGCGAAAGAGCGAGGGGGCTTTTTGTGTTAACCGGCGTAGGGGCGGTTCGCGAACCGCCCTTATCCGGGTGGGGAAGGTGGACCCGTGACAGAAGATCTCACACGATACGTGGACGACCCCGTCGGGTTCGTGGCAGACGTGCTCGGCGAGGCGGGGATGCCGTACTCGAAGCAGGTCGAGATGCTGGAGGCGGTCGTGGAGCACCGCCGCGTCTCGGTCGTCGGGGCGAACGGCTGCGGCAAGGACTGGGCAGCCGCGCGCGCCATCCTCTGGTGGATCGAGACCCGGCCGGAGTCCAAGGTCGTCGTCACGGGACCCACGCAGCGGCAGGTCGAAGAGATCGTCTGGCAGGAGATGCGCGAGGCGTTCGCCGTGGCGGAGGAGCGCCTCGGCGGGAAGATGCTCGCCTCGAAGTACCGCATCGACGAGAAGCGGTTCGCCATCGGCTTCTCCACCAACAAGGCGTGCAACATCCAGGGCTTCCACTCGCCCAACCTGCTCGTCGTCGTCACCGAGGCCCACGCCATGCCCCAGGACCATATCGACGCCATCAAGCGCCTCCACCCCAACCGGCTCCTCCTCGTCGGCAACGCCATGACGCTGGAAGGCGAGTTCTACGAGTCCCACAACTCCCGCCGCGCGCGCTACCACCGCATCAAGATATCCGCCTACGACACCCCCAACTTCACCGGCGAGAGCGGCGGCGTGCCCGGCATGATCACTCCCGAGGACGCCGAGGAGCTCGCCCTCGACTGGTCCGAGGACCACCCCTCCTACGTCGCGGGCGTCCTCGCCGAGTTCCCGAACGCCCAAGAGGACTCCCTCGTCGGCCGCGACGCCGTCGAACACGCCATGGAGCGCGGCGCTGTCGTTCCTGCGGAGGCAGGAACCTCGCAGCCTGGGGACCTCGGGGGCGAGATTCCTGCCTCCGCAGGAATGACGGGACAGCCCAACCCGGACCCCAATGAGCCCGTCTACCTCGGCGTCGACGTCGGGCGGTTCGGCGCGGACAAGTCCGCCATCTGCGTGCGGCAGGGGCAGCGCGTCCACAGCCTCACCTCCTTCTCGCGCATGGACACGATGCGCCTCGTCTACGAGATCATCCGGACGCGGGAGGAGACCGGCGCGGAGGCCATATTCGTCGACGAGGGCGGACTCGGCGGCGGCGTCATCGACCGCCTGCGCGAACTCGGCGAGCCGGTCTACGGCGTCCACTTCGGCGGACGCGCGCCCCACCGTACCCGCTTCTTCAACACGCGCTCCGAGATCTTCTGGGAGGTGCGGATGCTGCTGAACGACGGGCTGATGGTCCTCCCGCCGGACGAGGAGCTCGCCGGTCAGCTCGTCTCCCTGCGCTACGACGTATCCAGCTCCGGCCAGGTGCGGCTGGAGGGCAAGCGGGAGATGCGCAAGCGCGGCCTCCCCTCGCCCGACAAGGCGGACGCGCTCGCGCTCGCCTTCCTCAAGCCGCCGTCCTTCGGCATCTGGACCGGCACGGAGCCCTTCCTGGACGACGACCTCCCGCTGTCGCGCCGCCTCCCGCGTCCGCAGTACGGCATCGGCTACGAGCTCCCGCGCCCATCGCTCTCCGAGCCCCCGGAAACCGGCGCCGGACCCGGCAGCGCCCCGCCCGCCGACGCCCCCGGCGACAGCGGCAGTCCTCCTGCCCCACGCATCCAGGTCTGGTGGTAGCGCGCCATGCGCCCGCCGCTCAACAGGGAACGGTCAACATCGATGGACAGGATGTCGTCGCCATGTCATTTCGAGCGAAGCCGAGAAATCTCTCAGTCTGCCTGTTGTAGGGGCGGTTCGCGAACCGCCCCCGCGTCCCGTACTCGTCCGTCGTTCCTGCGAAGGCAGGAACCTCGCAGCTCCTCACCCGTCATTCCCGCGAAAGCGGGAATCCAGAGCAACCGGCAGGTCACACGGCGTGGGAGACGGGAGGCGTCCCACCCGCCCCGTCGTTCCTGCGGAGGCTCGCGCTTGCGCGCGGACGCCCCCGCCTCAGCCGCGCGGCGGCAGCTGGTCGTCGCCCGCGATCACGTCGATGTCGAAGGCGTTGTTGAAGGCGGCGACGTAGCGGTAGAGGCCGATGGTGCCGACGATGAGGATGAGCCAGTGTTGGCCGTGCCGCGCCATCAGGGAGTCGAACAGCGCCTGCTCCACCCGGTTCGTGCGGCAGAGCTGGCGGGACAGTTCGATGACGTCGCGCTCGTCGTCGTCGAGGTGGCTGGCGTCGGCGCCGGTGCGGGCAACGTCGATAGCGGCGTCGCGCAGGCCCGCGGCGCGGGCGGTCGAGACGTGGACCGACCACTGGTAAGGGGCGTCGTCCTCGTAGGCGACGGCGAGGATGGCGAGCTCGTGCAGGGCGGGGCTGACGACGGTGTCGTCGTGCGTGTTCCGGAGGGTCGCAAGGAAGCCCGAGGCGAGTCCGGGGCTCTGGAGCATGACCGCGAACGGCCCACGGACGCGTCCACGTTCGGCGAGGACCGCGTCCCACTCGTGCTGCCGCTCCGGTGGGAGCTGGGCCTTGTCGGTGATGGGCTCGATGCGTGTCATGACTCCCTCCGGAGGTGGGGCTATCGGGGTCTACGGCGTGACAGGCCAGCGACCTGCCACGGGATAGGCTTCATCGTCGCCGGGCCAGGGCGGCATGGTAACAATCACGAAGCTCAGCGGACGATCGCCGGTTGCCCTGAACTGGAAGTGAGCGCCAACGGGGATCGACAGGCTCCCGCCCGGGGCTACGTCCACGACCCGTTCCTCGCCGCCATGCTTCCTCCACACCTGGCCTGTGCCCTCGAGGAAGTACCAGCCCTCCTCAACCGTCCGGTGGGCGACAGGCAATGACACCTCTCCCGGAGCCAGCGTGCAGTGGACCATGCTCCCCCGGCTCGTCTCTGACAGCAGCCGGATCTCCGAGCCGTCCGGCGCGAGGACGTCCCGTTCCGTGGGCAACTCCCTGTAGTCCAGTTCCTGGTTCATGCCGGTCGGCTCACCACCGCGAGCAATCATACCGCCCCGGCGCCGGCGGGACTGTACACCCCCAGGCCCCTTCCTCTGTTCGACGCCATTCCGCAACTGGACCAGCACGTACGGCCTCGACCACCACCTGCCACCCTCCATGCTCACCGACCCCGCCAACCACAAAAGGGGGATGGCGGGGACGCGCCGGGAGGACTTGGCGCGCCCCCGCACCCCCTTGGTACAGCTCCAGCCGGCAACCGGCGAGTCCGCTCCCGGTGGTGCTACTCAGGGACTGCGCGGGTCAGCCGCGCACCGCCAGTTCTGCCGCGTCCTTGTCACTCACGATCCTGATGACCTTGCTGGACGGATCCTCCTCGGCTACACCGCGGATCGCCTTCCGCCCGTTCTTCAGGGTCACAACCTCCGGGTCCTTGATGGTCACCATCTTCTTCAGCTTCACCGAATATGCCGTCATCTCTACCATTTCCGTCTCCTTTCTACGGGGTTTCGTTTTCCGTGGCTTCCTGTATGGATGCTTCGTGTGAGTCCGGCTGGCTCAGATCGCATCGCTCAGCGAGCGGCCCAGCCGGGGTAGGGGGGTGCGCCGGGGAGGACTTCGGCGCACCCCCCAGGAGGGGGCCGGTCAGTTGATAGAACATCAGGTCCACCAGGAAACTGGCATCGTTCGCGTCCAGGTCGAGGAGCACTGCGTTGAACTCAGCGTCCGTCTCTTCGGGATCCAGCTGGCGCCCTGCCGCGTTGGCCGCGATAATCGCGAAGTTGAACAGCTCATCCAGCTCGAACCCGCGTGGCTCCGGGCAGAGCGGCGTCGCGAAGCCGCCGTTGACCGTCTGCTCCGAGCAGTCCGCGCACTTCTTGTCGCATGGTTCGCAGTCCAGCATCTGATCTGCGTCGATGCGCTCTGGTTCGCCGTACCACTTCATCGCGCGCCTCTCCTTCCCTCGCGGCGGCCGTATTCAGATTTGCGGCCGCCGTATCGCTTCGCTACCCGGTTACGAGCACTCCATCGCAATGCGGAGGCTGTTCAGGTTGTCGCGCATCAGGCCGAGGTAGTCTCCGTGTTCGTCCAGCTCAGTCTGGGTAACGCTCTCTACCGCGTGGATCTGGTAGATGCCGGCCCCCGTCTCGTCCGCGAGCGCCTTCTCGTTCGCGCCGGAGAGCACGGGCTCGAGCAGCACCGCCGTGATGCCGAACTCCTTGATGCGGTCGGCAATGGCGGCGAGACGCTGCGGCGATGGCTCTGGCTCCGGGGAGAGGCCAGCGATCCCGACCTGTTCCAGGTCGTAGGCCAGCGCAAGGTATGCGTATGCAGAGTGGGACGTGACGAACTCGCGGTGGGCGCACGAGCTGAGGCCCGTCTCGAACTCCGCGTGCAGCCCCCGAAGGTCTGCCGAGAGCGCGGCGAGGTTCGCCCGGTAGGTGTCCGCGCCCTCCGGGTCCGCCTCGATCAGCGCCTCTGCGATGCGCTCCGCCTGGCTGATGGCACGCAGCGGGTCGAGCCAGAAGTGCGGGTCGAACTCCCCATGGCCGTGGTCATCCTCGCCCTCATGGCCGTGCTCGTCCTCTTCCTCATGGCCATGCGCATCCTCTTCCTCATGGCCGTGCTCATCCTCTTCCTCATGGCCGTGCTCATCCTCTTCCTCATGGCCATGCTCGTCCTCATGGCCCTCGCCTTCACCGAGGGTGCCAACGAAGGCGATGCCGGTGGGCGAACCGCCGACGTCCCAGGATTCCTCCACTTCGAGGTGTTCGAGGTCGAGCGCGATGACCTCACCCTGGGCCGGGTTCGTGATGAACATCGTCTCGCCGACGATGATGAGGCTGGGCCGCCCACCCTCGCCCGGGTCCATGACGTGGAGGTGCGCGACCTCATCGCCGTCGTGGGCATCCAGCACGTGGAGTTCGCCTTCGGCGGTGAGCAGGTAGAGGCGCTCCGCGTGCGCGCCGATGCCGCCAGCCGCGACCGCCTCGCTGAAGACCCGCCGGAACTCGCCCGTCTCCGGGTCGATCAGCCAGATGCCGTCGTTGGCGAAACCCTGACCGTCGAAGTAGGAGGCGCGTCCGAAGAAATGGTGCAGCTCGTCGTGTCCGAAGAAGGAGCCGATCCGCGAGTCCTCGCGCATCTCGGGCGGATTCTCGATGAAGTCGTGGTCGTAGCTGTCGCCGTGCGGGTGCAGGAAGAGCACTCCGCCGACGCAGCCGAAGATGGCGCCCTCCTCGTTGTGTATCTCGCCGTGCATGCCGGGGCAGGAACGGTTGCTGGCGTCATAGACGACTTCGCCGTCCAGGTTGAGGACCTCAACGCCGACGGGCAGGCTGTCGTCCGAGTTCTCGGGGTAGTCGGGGTTCTTCGTGGTCACGATGAAGTTGTCCGGGGAGATTGCCAGGGCGGCGCCGTGCTGCGGGCCGGTTTCGAACACGATCGGCTGGTAGTCGCCCTGCGTGCTGGCAAGTTCTTCCTCGTTGTAGAGGTAGACGTAGCCTTTAGCGTCGGCGAACACTGCCGTCCAGCCGTAGGTGTTGACGAAGTGGATCGGCCGTTCAACCGTCGCTACATGGGGATGACGCGAGACCGGCTCACGCACGGGGTCGAAGTGGTCGCCGTGCTCCACGAGGAAGATACCGCCGTCGAAGAGGTGGATGCCGTCATCCGCCTCACCCGGGCCCCTGGCGAGGACGAAGGCGTAGCGGTGCGTCGGGCTGGCGTAGATCGCGGCCGGCGGAGCACTGATCTCGAAGGCGCCAACATCCACCTCCTCCGTCGAGAGGTCGATCACTGAGAGGTGTTGCGCCTCGAGGTCCGCGACCAGCAGGCGTCCGTCAAAGGCGGACTCGCCTTCGTCGCCGTGCTCGCCCTCTTCCATGTGGCCGTGCTCGTCTTCGTGTGGGTCTGCGCCTTCCTCGAGGGGCAGTGCCGCCTCCGGGAACGCAGCCTCGACCACGATGCCGGAGAGGTCGCCGCCCAGAGACTCGATCGCACGATCCAGCCAGGGCAACAGAGTGAGGCCGTTCGTCACTACGACGTCGGCCTCGGCGATCCTGCGGATGTCGCTCACCGTGAGTTCGAAACCGTGGGCCTCGGTGCCGGGCCGCACGATGGTCTCGACTTCCACCCGGTCGCCGCCGATGCGTTCGGCGAAGTACTGCATCGGGTAGATGCTCGCGACCACGTTCAGTGGCTCGGAGGGGACACTGGCGGGGGTGTTGGCAGGCTCGGGGGCGCTGGTGGGAGTGTTCGTAGGCTCGGGCTCTTCCGAGCAGGCCGCTATCGCCAGGGCCAAGGCCGTGACGATGAGCAGCAAAAACACACTAGCAATACTTCGTCTCATTCTATCGCCTCCACAAGGGTTTACATGGGTCCGTGCACAGGGATACCTAGCGGCCTTTGCTGCGCACCTGCATCCAGCATGAGTCAATGATGCAGTTTCATCCCGGCGCCCGAACGGCGTGATGGGCATAGATAGAACCAGACGCGTCTACATATTGTCAATACTCAGTATCAATAATAGCGAAGACGATACCAACCCGAACCCCGTCGTTCCCGCGCATGGGACGGGCGGTTGGTGGCCGCTGGGGCTCACGGATGGGTCCCGTCGGTCTTCCAGTCCACCCCGATGCCCGGCGGGACTGTACACCGCCGGACGCCCGGCTTATGCTCGCGGCGTTGGTGTTCCGAGTGTCGAGTCGAAGTCGGGGAAGGAGCTGAGCCGATGGCTGTGGTCGATGCCGACACGCACGTGGACGAATGCGAAGAGACGTGGCGCTACATGCCGCCCGAGGACGCGCGCTACAAGCCGGTCACGGTCGTCCCCACCGAGGACATGGGCGATGGCGCTCCCGCCCCCGGCTACACGAGGCACTGGCTCATCGGCAACAACCTGTCGATCCGCCGCATCCGCGACGACCGGCGCACCGGCACGACCATCGACGCCCGCGAGCTGAGGAACGTCGAGACCCGCCTGCGGCACATGGACGAGATGGGCGTGGACGTCCACGTCATGTACCCCACGATGTTCCTCACCTACCTGACGAACGACCCGCACGCCCAGACCGCCATCTGCAAGAGCTACAACCGCTGGATGGCCGACAGGTCCGCCGAGAGCAACGGACGCCTCCGATGGGTGGCGGTGCTGCCGATGCTGGACATCGAGGCCGCGGTGGATGAGGTCCGCTGGGCGAGCGAGCACGGGGCCTGCGGGGTCTTCAAGCTGGCAACGGAGCTGGGAAGACGCGTGACCGACCCCTACTTCTTCCCCGTCTACCAGGAGGCGAACGACCTCGACCTTGCGCTCTGCATGCACACCGGCTCGGGCGACCCGCCCGCCGGCAGCAGCGCGCCGCTCCTCGGCGACGGGATCACCGGCACCAACGTCATCGACGCGTTCCACTCCATCGTCTTCTCCGGCCTCGCCTTCAGGTTCCCCCGGCTGCGGTTCGGCTTCATCGAGGCGGGCTCGTCCTGGATCCCGTTCGTGGTCGACAGGCTCTACGCCCGCCGGGAGCGCATGGCGTGGGCATACAGGACGTTCACCTACTCGGACGACCTGAGCGGCCTTTTCCACGAGCACCGGCTCTACGTCACCTGCCAGTCGCAGGAGGACATCCCCTACCTGCTGACGTTCGGCACCGAAGACCACCTGATGATCGGCACCGACTACTCGCACGCCGACCTGTCGGCTGAGATCGGGGCCATAGACATCCTGCGTCGCAGGGCCGACGAGGGCGAATTCAGCCAGACCGCGAAACGGAAGATCCTCGAGGACAACCCCAAGACCTTCTACGGTCTGTGACGTCGGCCTCCCGAGGGGCGGTTCGCGAACCGCCCCTACACCCAGGAAACGAGGTTCCTGCCTTCGCAGGAACGGCCCAGGGCCTTGTCAGGCCCTGTAAGGGAATGAAAATGGGGAAGCGACAGACCACGCTCGCCCGTACTTGCCAGCCGCGTAGCGCAGTACACGGCAGGACGCGCCCCACCCTTCCACTCCGCCCCGTGTGGCCTGCCCGGCCACTCTGGATTCCCGCCGGTGCGGGAATGACGGTGGAAACATGAACGAACGACGGAGACGATAGAATCCCGCCCATGACTACGACAACACCCGACGCCAGCACCCCCTACACCGGACAATCGATCCCCCGCCTGGAGGACGACCGCCTGCTCCGAGGCAACGGCGAGTTCATCGCCGACATGACGCTGCCCGGCATGGCGCACAGCGCCATCGTCCGCAGCCCACACGCGCATGCGCGCATCGACCGCATCGACGCGAGCGAGGCTCTCGCGATGCCGGGTGTGCTCGCCGTCATCACGTCGGACGACGTCGAGGAAGGCGCGGTGCTGGAGAGCATCGGCAGGCCGGGGATGCAGATCAACCGGGGCGGCGCGCACCCCATCCTCGCGCTGGGGCGGGCGCTCTACGCAGGGCAGGCCGTCGCAGCCGTCGCAGCGGAGACCGCCGCGCAGGCCACCGACGCCGCCGCCCGCGTCGAGGTCGTCTACGAGCCGCTGGAGGCCATCAACGACCTGCAGCGTGCAGCGGACGGCGACTATCCCACGCTCCATCCCGTGATCGGGTCGAACGTCGGAGCGTCGCAGCGTTCGGGAGGAGGCGACGTGGACGGCGCGTTCGCAGCCGCCGACCGGGTCGTCTCCGCCTCGTTCGTCATCCCGCGCCTCGCGCCGATGCCGATGGAGGGCCGGGGCTGCATCGCGAGTTTCGACGCGTCCGGCGACCTCACGTTCTGGTCGTCCAACCAGTCGCCGCACGACACGCAGCACCACATCGAGGAGGCGCTGACGATGCCGGGCCACGTGCGCGTCATCACGCCGGACGTGGGCGGCGGCTTCGGGCACAAGCACCACGTCTACCCGGAAGAGGTCGCGGCCATCCTCCTGGCGCGGCGGCTGCAGCGTCCGGTGAAGTGGGTGGAGGAACGCGGCGAGAACATACACTCGGCGCACGCGCGCGGGCTGGAGGCGCACGTGGATGCCGCCGTCACGAACGCGGGTACCGTCCTCGCCATCAGGGCGCGCTTCCTGTCGGACCTCGGCGCGTACTGGATCAGCGGGGCGTTCACGTCGCCGGACAACGCGGCGAAGCGCTTCGCGGGCCCGTACCACATCCCCGCCTACGACGGCGAGCAGGTCTGCCTCATGACCAACCGCCCGCCCATCACGTCCTACCGGGGCGCCGGGCAGCCGGAGGCCACGTTCTGCATCGAGCGCATGTTCGACCTCATCAGCGAGGAGCTGGCCCTCGACCCCGTTGAGTTGCGCCGCCGCAACCTCATCCCGCCCGACCAGTTCCCCTACACGACTGCGTCCGGCACCCCATACGTGGACGGCGACTACGAGCCAGTGCTCGACCGCGCGCTCGAGGTCGCGGGGTACGGCGACCTGCTGGCGCGGCGCGACCGCGAGCGGCAGGAGGGGCGCACCGTCGGGCTCGGCATCGCGCTCTCGACGAAGGGCTCGGGCGGCACGGGCGGCGACGCGGCGCGCTCCAGCGCGGCAGCGGTCGAGGTCGGCGCGGACGGGCACGTCCGCCTCACCACGGACATCTCACCGCACGGACAGGGCAACGCCACGACGTTCGCGCAGATAACGGCCGACGTCCGCGCGGAAACCGCCGGCCCCGTGCGGCGTTGCGCGGGCCGACATCACCGTGCTGCACGGCGACAGCGACCGCATCCAGCCGTTCGGCCCCGGCGCAGGCACGTACGCCAGCCGGGGGCTCGTCATCGGCGGGCACGCCGTCCACCAGACCGCGCACCAGGCGCGCGAGAAGCTGGTCGACGCCGCGTCGCACCTGCTGGAAACGCCCTCGGACGACGTGACGCTCGCCGAAGGCGCGGCCGCCTCGCGCTCGGACCCGTCGCGCTCGGTGCCTCTCGGCAGGATCGCGGAGATGGCAGGGGATGCGGACGGCGGCTTCCGCCACTACTCGACGTACACGCTGCCGCCGGGGAGTTTCGCGTTCGCGACGCACATCGCATACGTCGAGCTCGACCCGGACTCGGGCGACGTGCGCGTACGGGACTTCGTTGCGGTGCACGACGTAGGCAACCTCATCAACCCGGTCATCGTCGAGGGGCAGATACACGGCGGCGTGGTGCAGGGGTTCGGCGAGGCGATGTGCGAGGCCGTCTCCTACGCCGACGACGGACGCCCGCGCGAGTGGTCGTTCATGGACTATGCGATGCCGCTTGCGGAAGACCTCCCGCACATGGTCGTCGAAACGCACGCGACGGAGGCGCGGAACGGCGCGATGGGCGTTCGCGGCATCGGCGAGATGCCGTCGTGCGCCAGCCCCGCCGCGCTCGCCAACGCCGTCCACGACGCGTTGCGGCAGATCGGCGCGCCGATAGTGGACATCCCGTTCACGGCGGAGCGGGTCTGGCGCGCCACGCGGCAGGCGTCCCGGTAGGAAGGCGGGGGCTCTGCTTTCGTCTGGACGGAGCGCAGGCGCGTGCCTATAGTAGTCCTTGGAGGATGTTGCGATGCCCACCTTCGGCACACTGTCCATAGACGGAGCGCGCGCAGAGTGCGTTCCCAGCAAACGTGCCGCACTGATACAGGAGTACGTGGGCTACATCCAACGCATAGCGCCCGGAGAAGCGGGCGTGTTGGAAGCAAGCGCAGGCGAAACCACGCAGGCGATCCGCCGGAGACTGTCTGCGGCAGCCAAGACGTTGGGCAAGAGCATCGAGGTTCGCCGGTCCTCCACTACCGTCTACTTCTGGCTGTCTACACGCCCGCCCAGACGCCTCCCGCGCCGCGGAACGCTGGCAGACGCACTCCATGAGCACACAGGCATCCTGCACAGCAACGAGCACGGTCCCGCAGGGGCACGCCTGTCACAGGACACGGGCAAGCGGTTCGCTGCGGGCCTCCTGGAAGAATACCAACGCCAACAGCAAACTCAATGATCCTGACCGACACCGGGCCTCTCGTTGCTTTGCTGAACGCTGACGACCAGTATCACCGCCGCTGCGTAGCGACCCTTCGCACCCTGGAACCGGACACACTCCTCACTACGTGGGTATGCTTCACCGAGGCGATGTACCTCCTGGGCGCGATCGGCGGTTACCACTATCAGAAGGAACTCTGGGAGCTCCAAAAGGCGGGCAAACTTGCCATCAGGGAGCTCACCCCAGACGAGACTTCCCGCATGCGGGAACTGATGGATCGATACCAGGACACGCCCATGGACCTCGCGGATGCCTCGCTGGTTGCCGTGGCAGAGGGGTCTTCTCTGCGGTCCATCTTCACCAACGACCGCGATTTCGAGGTCTACCGTCTGTGGGGCTCCCGGCCGTTCCATATCCACGGAGGCCCGCTGGGAAATCCGGCCTGAACCATAAGCAGGCAGGTTCACGGCAATCCTTCATGGAGAGCACTTGCAATCCGTGGGCGAGGGGAACACTATAGGGCCATGAGAGTAGGCGAGTTCGAGATACAAGAGCCTCTGCCGGAGCTGCGGTCGCCGCACATCATCGCGTCGCTGACGCCGTGGATCGACGCCGGGAGCGTCGGGTCGCTGAGCATCGAGCGGCTGGAGCGCTACATGCGCGCCCGCGACCTCGGCTCGCTCGCAAAGCCGGGGCACTTCTTCGACTTCACCCGCTACCGCCCGGTCGTCTACTTCGAGGACGGCAAGCGCAAGATGCGCGTCCCCAACGCCGACCTCCGCTGGGCCACCGGCCTCGGCAGCCACGACTTCATCTTCCTGCACATGCTGGAGCCGCACTCCAACGCGGAGGAGTACATCGAGGCTCTCGTGGAGGTCATCACGTACCTCAACGTGGACCGCTTCTGCCGGATCGGCGCGATGTACGACGCCGTCCCCCACACGCGACCGCTCCTGGTCATGGGCACCCTCAACGGGGAACCGCTGCAGGGTGTGGAGGGCGTCGAGGGCAACCGGCGCAGGCCGTACCAGGGCCCTACGTCCATCATGAACATGGTCGGCGACCGCATCAGCGCGAGCGGGGTCGACAACATGATGCTCATGTGCAGGCTCCCCCACTACGTGGAACTCGAAGCCGACTTCGCGGGACGCTCGAAGATGCTCCAGGTGCTCTCTACCCTCTACGGCTTTCCCGCCGAGTACGCCGCCAGCCAGCGCGACACCCAGCAGTACGCGCGCGTCACCTCTGAGATGCAGCGCAACGCGCAGGTGAAGTCGCTCGTCGAACGGCTGGAGTCGGACTACGACGCCCGGCGCGGCAGGCGCCAGCAGGAGCGGCAGTCCGAGGAGAAGAAGGAGCTTCCACCGCTCCCGCCCTCCGTCGAGGAGTTCCTCGGTAAACTGACCGGCCCCGGCGAAGAAGAGAAGGAGTAGAAGTACGCTCCTGCCCAAGGCGCCGGCACTGACCGCAGTGTTCGTCCTCGCCGGAGCCGCGATGCTGGCTGCGTGCGACTCCTCCGAGCCAACCCCGACGGCCACACCGGTTCCGGTGGCTACGCCAACGGCTGAGCCCGCCTCAAGCGCCGGAAGCCCGGCGGCAGAGAACGCGGCCAAGGCTCTATCGGCACTGGTGGGGGCTATCAGCCCGGAGAGGCCGCTGGTGATGGTGACCGAGGATTTCGAGAAGGGCGGTCATAGGCTACTTCACAACGAGTACATCGTCGCCATCTACCCGGAACAGGTGATAACGCAACTCGTCCTCACGCCTGACAGCGATGGGCTGGTGGCGAACGTCATGTCGGAGACATGGAGCGCCGACGGCACACCCCCCGTCCTGAGATGCATCCTCGACGACTCGGAAGTCGTTGGCCCGGTGGATGGCGCATGCCCGGAACCAGGGGTATACCTCCCCACCGTAGACGAGGGCGGGTGGGACTTGGCACGATGGCTGGAGGCCGTGGTCCAGGCAACGCTCAACGCTGAAGCGAAGGGATACACGCACGCCGGTAGATTCCTCTTGAACGGCCAGCCGAGCATCCGCTACGAAAGCCGTTCACGCGTGTCGCTCAGAGTAATCGAGTTCGTCGAGGCGAACCCCCTCTTCAGGCGGGATAGCTACTATTCGATACTGAACGACGGCATGCTCATGCTCGAATCCCAGAGGACTGTCATGTCCGTGAGCGCGGGGGAGCCGACAGCGGTACCCGGCGTGGGAACGGGCGAAGGGGGCTGATTATCACGACACGGCAGGCGCGCAGTCCGTCACGCCCCTACTACGGATGGGTCATCGTTGCGGCCCTCGGCGTTGCCGGGGGCGCCAGCATGTTCGTGGGCATCGGCAACTTCGGCATCTTCGTCGCGCCCATGAGCGAGGAGCTGGGCCTCGGGAACAGCGCGTTCGGCTGGGCGCTGTCGGCGCGGCTCTTCGGTTTCGCGCTCTCAGGCCCGTTCATCGGACGCCTCCTCGACAGCCGCGGCTCCCGCGTGCCGCTTGCGGTGGCCGGCCTCATGCTCGGCGGCGCAGCAGCGTCGATGAGCCTCATCAACTCGGGCTGGCAGATGATCGGACTCGCGCTGTTCAGCGGGATGATGGGGTTCTGGGGCAGCAGCACGCTCTTCCTCACCATCCCCATCGCCAAGTGGTTCGTCCGCAAGCGCGGACGCGCCATGTCGGTCTTCTTTCCCAGCATCCCCTTCGGCATCGGCATCTCCAGCCCGATCACGCAGTTGCTGGTCGACACCGTGGGTTGGCGCGACGCATGGTTCATCCTCGGCATCATCGGCGGGCTCTCCATCGCCGCCGTCTCCCTGGCGTTCGTCCGCAACAAGCCGTCGGACCTCGGCCTGCTCCCCGACGGTGAGTCCGCCTCGCTCGATTCCAACGAACGCGCGCGGATGGAGCGCCGGCTCGAATACTCGTGGACCGTCCGGCAGTCGATGCGCACCGGCGCCTTCTGGCGCATCAGCGTGGCCTTTGGACTGCTCATGGCCGCGATGGGCACCGTGGGTGTGTTCTGGGTCGCATTCCTGCGATCGCTGGACATCTCCCCGCAGGTAGCCGCGCTTGCATTCTCTGTGCAGGCGTTCACCCAGGTCGCCTCGGCCATCGTCATCGCGCCGTGGATGGACCGTATGCAGCCCCGCTACGTGGCGATGGGCGGATTCGCAAGCGTGGCAGCGGGGATGCTCGTCGCCGCGGTAGCCAGCACCACCTGGCACGGGTTCGCAGGGGCCGCGCTGGCAGGCGTCGGGCTCGGGGCGGGGATGCTCACGCAGACGCACATCTGGCCCGCCTACTACGGGCGCGATCACATCGGCGCGGTGCGCGGCGCCGCGACGCCGATCACGCTGATCATGACCGGCATCGGCACGCCCGTACTCGGGATCCTGTTCGACCTTACGAGCTTCACCATGGGCTGGCTTGCAGCGGCGGGCGCTCTGTCCGCAGGGTTCATGCTGCTGGCGTTGTCGCCGAAGCCGCGGACGCCGCAGTAGGGGCAGGGCGGTTCGCGAACCGCCCCTACAGGGCCAGACACGCCCTGTTCACCCCCATCCTGACCTTCCCCCATCGAGGGGGAAGGAAATGGGGAGGCGCTGGCCGACAGTGAGGGTATGCGGAACGGGGCGTACGCTCGCAGTACCCTCACCCCAGCCCTCTCCCCTGATAGGGAGAGGGGGTCAGGCGAAGCGCGAGGGCGCGAATAGGGAGATGTCGTGGTGCGTCTCTCCGCGCTCGGCGAGGTCAGCCATGATCTCGCCGATCACGCTGCAGAACTTGAATCCGTGGCCGGAGAAGCCCGCCGCGAACGACACCTGCGGCCATACGGCGTGCTTCCCGATGATGAAGTGCTTGTCCGGCGAGTTGGTGAACATGCAGACCGCCATGCGCAGCAGACGG
Organism: SAR202 cluster bacterium bin16; assembly: GCA_002238425.1. GTDB lineage: Bacteria > Chloroflexota > Dehalococcoidia > Lucifugimonadales > Australimonadaceae > Bin16. The sequence continues at coordinate 15,723 of MPMJ01000042.1, forward strand.
CCCGCCGCCTGCGGGAAGCACCGGCGGAGGAACTCCCGCAGCATCTCCTCGTCGTCCGAGCGCCACGTCCGGTCGAGCGCATCGGGGTCGGCTGCGACGCCCGTGCTGTCGAACTTGCCCAGCTTCAGCCCCGGCACGCCGAACTCCGGGAAGCCGTAGTACTCGTCGCCGTCCATCGTGACGATGAACACGGGGAAGCGCGACGGCGCGATGAGGGCGGAGTCCTCAGGCTCGAACCAGCCCATGACCTGGCGCTCCGGCACTGCGGTCTCCGCGAGTTCCGGCACGAGCCTTCCCGCCCACGCGCCTGCCGTGAGCACGAGGGAGCCCGCGTCGTATGTGCCTGACTCGGTACGCACGCGCACTCCGCCGGAGAACGCCTCCCAGTCGAGCACCTGTTCTTCCTCCCTGACCTCCGCGCCCAAGCTGCGTGCGACGGTCACGTGCGATTCGACGCATCGCTCCGGCGTGAGGAAGCCTCCCTGCGGCTGGACGACCGCCGACATCTCTGGCGGCAGCCCGTAGCCCGGAAAGTGCGCCGACACTTCCGCGCTCGACAGCACCTCGTGCGACACGTCCTGCTCCACGCAGGCGCGCAGGGTGTTCTCGAAGCCTGTGGAGCCGGGGACGCCCGCGTGCACGGAGCCGGTGATGTGCAGCACCTGTTCGCCCGCGCGCTCCTCCAACTCGCGCCACAATTCGTATGCGCGAAGCCCCAGAGGCACGTACTTGGGCCCTTCGTGGAAGGCGAGACGGATGATGCGCGTGATGCCATGGGACGACCCCATCTCGTGCGGGACGCGGAAGCGCTCGAGCCCCAGCACGCGAAGCCCGCGCTTCGCGAGTTGATACACCGTTGCGCTGCCCATTCCGCCCACGCCGATCACGATGACGTCGTACATCCTTGCGCTCGTCAACTGCCTCCTCCGTCACGTGGCCGTCTTGCAGGCGATGGTTGCCCTTGCAGAAACAGGATGCTAGCATTCCGACGTATCCGCGTGCGGCATCAACCCGGCGCGGGCTTTCGTGTAATGGAGGAATGCTCATGTCCTGGGCCAGCAGAACAATCGTACTCGTGGTGCTGGGCATCGCCCTGCTCGCCGGTCTGACCGCGTGCGGCGGCGACGACCCGGAGCCCACCGCTACGCCGCAGCCACCGGCGCCCGAGCCGACGGCCACGCCCGTACCGGACGCGCCGGCTATGGACGCTGACCCCACCGCCACGCCGACGCCATTGCCGCCAGGCGCGACGGCGCCGCCCGCGACCGCCACGCCCACGCCGAGGCCGGCCCCCACGGCCACGCCCACGGCGATCCCCGCAGTGGAAGGCTTCGACGCTGAGGCGTACTTCTCCGGGAAGACCATCAAGATCATCGTCGGGTTCGCACCCGGTGGCGGTTACGACGGCTACTCCCGCCTCCTCGGCGAAGCAATCGAGCGGCTGATGCCCGGCAACCCAAAGGTCATCGTCACGAACCTTCCGGGCGGCGGCGGACTCCGCGGCCTGCAGGAGACGATGCGCTCCCGGCCCGACGGCCTCACCATCCACCCGATGGCGCCGCGTCACCCCGCAGCCGAGGCGGCCGGTATCGACCGCGAAGGCTTCGACATCGAAACGGTCAACCTCATCGGCACCCCGAGCTTCAACGACGACCACCTGACGATGTGCGTACGCCGCGACATCGCCACCAGCTGGGAAGAGGTGCTTGCTCTCGGCAGGCCCATCACGACCGGCACGTCCGCCCCCGGCGGCGACATGGTCGGCGGACAGTTCGTCGAGGCTCTCGGCGGGCCCATCAAGGTCATCTACGGCTACGAGGGCACGTCCGAGGTGCTCGCGGCGATCGACCGCGGCGAGCTGGACGCCACCACGCGGTGCGACTTCGAGTACATCTCCAACCTCTACCCGGGTTGGTACGAGGACCGCCTCCTGGTGCCGCTCTTCTGGTCCCGCACTCCTGTCTCCCAGGAGTTCCTGGACCGCATGGGCACCGGTCTGCAGTCCGACGAGCTCCCGCACCTCTTCGACGTCGTCGACGCGAATGAGGAACAGCAGGCCGTCTTCAAGCTGGCACAGAGCCTCGAGTCCCTGGCGCGCACGTTCGTCCTGCCGCCCGACGTACCCGAGGAGATCGTGCTGACGTGGCAGCGCATCTTCCGCGACATCGTGAACGACCCCGAGTTCATCGCGAAGGCTGAGCTCGCCGAGCGTCCCGTGAAGTACGGCGACCCGGCGATCCTCGTCGAGGGCCTCAGGACGGCCGCGGGCTTCAGCGACGAGGCGCGGGAACTGTTCGCCACCCTCTACGGCGCCGGCTAGGCCGGAGAGAACAGCACAGAAGACAGGAAGAGGGCGGGCTCACGAGCCCGCCCTCTCTTGCATGATGAAGGCGCAGCGCGGTTCTTCCCACCCGCCCGCCCGAACGCTTGTGGGGGGACACCCCCACAGCCCCCGGCAGAGGGGTTCCCCCTCTGCACTCCCTCATCCCGCAGTCCGTGCCGTGGTTCGACAAGCTCCCCACGCGATACTGATTTCATAAACCGACGCCCCAGCGCAACCTCCGCCACGTCCGCTCCCCCTATCGGACTGTCCTCCGGCGTCGGGACCGCGTAGTGGATCGTAGCACGCCCCGGACGCACCACGATCTCCTTCACGAACGTCCGCAGGAACGCCTTCGTCTCCGCCAGCCCGCTCTCCAGCAGCCACTCTCCCATCTCTCGCGCATACGCCGCCACCACCTCCGCGTCCTGCACCCCCGCCAGCCGCGCGTCCAGCTCCATCCGAGCCTCATCGGCAGCACGCTCCAACCGCTCCTGGTTCTCCTGATGGTGCCGGATGCGTGGAAGGATGTCCTCCACCGTCATATCCGTCTTCTCCACCAGATGCCACAGCCGGTCCATGCGCTGGCGGACCTCCCGCAACTCAAGCTCCGCAGCCTCCAGCCGCTCACGCTCCCCCGCGATCACACTGTCCATCTCCTCGTTCACCATCCGCACGAGGTCGCGCATGTTGCTCTCGGTCAGGATGTGCTCGCGTATCTGCTCCACGATCAACCGCTCGAACCGCTTCGCGCTCAGTCGCGGCGTCGTGCACGTCCCCTTCCCCCGGTTCAGCAGCGAGTGGCACACGTAGTAGGTGTACCTGCCCCCGTGCGCCTCGGACGCGCTCAGCGCCCTCCCGCACGCCTCGCACTTCAGCAGCCCGCTCAGCAAATACGGGCTGGCGATGCGTCTCGGGTGCACGCTCTTGGGTGCGCGAGAGACCAGCATCCGCGCGACCCGCTTGAATTCCTGCTGGCTGACGATGGCCGGGAAGGCGTTCTCCACGCGCACCGGGGGCACGTTGTCCTTCGCCCTCGTCCCCCACACCAGCGTGCCCGTGTACACCTCGTTGGAGAGCATCCGATAGATCGTGGCCTTCAGCCACTTCGCCCCGAACGGGCTCGGCACGCCGTCTGCGTTGAGCGCCTTGGCGATGTCCAGCGTCGTGGAACCGTGCAGGGCCATGTCGAACATGCGGCGCGCCACCGCATCGGCGGGCGGGTCCAGTTCCAGCTTGGGCCGCTTCTTCACGCCGTCCTGGACGTGGACCTTCCTGTAGCCGTAGGGGGCGAGGGTGGGCATCCAGAAGCCGCGTGAGGCGGACTCCCGCATCCCGCGCAATACCTCCTGCGCGAGGTTCTCGCTGTAGAACTCGTCCACGGATTCGATGATGGCCTCCATGAGCTTGCCGGTGGGAGTGTCGTCGGCGTGCTCGGTGATGGAGACGACGCGGATGCCCTTCTTGCGGAGCATGGACTTGAAGGCCACCGCGTGTTCGCGCTTGCGGGTGAAGCGGGAGAACTTCCATACGAGGATGACCTCGAAGGGGGAGTTGGCCCTGCTGCCCTCGTCGATCATGCGGCGGAACTGGGGCCGGTCTGCGACGCGTCCGCTCTCGGCCTCGTCGACGTACTGGCGGACGATGATGAAGCCGTTGCGCTCTGCGTAGTCGCGGAGGGCACGGAGCTGTGCGGCGACGGAGAGGTCGACGTCCTGCCGGTCGCTGGAGACGCGGGCGTAGACGGCTGCGGTGGTGGGGCTCTGTCGTTCGGTCATGGAGGGACTCCTTCTTCACATTGCTGCCCGCCCGAGGGGGCATGGAATCAATGGTCTGATTCCACCTGAGAGCCAGTCAAGGGGCCGGTGTCAGACGCCTAATCAAACGAGGACGTGGCGTGGGAGGACGCCCCGCTCTCCCCGTGGTCCGAATGTGTGCTGCTCTGTGCGGTCGCTTCCGCGATGGGCGTTCAGTGTGCCGCTGGGGAGTAGAACGTAACGGCGGATGCCGGGGATGGGCAATGGACGGCGGCGATGTCACCGTCCGCACGACAACATGGCCTGGCTGTCTCATTTTCCGGCGATGGGACAGAACTTACCGATACGTTATCAAACGCGACGATGGCTTTACCCAAACCTTACTTATGAACTGCTAGGGTGCACCGCCGTTGGAGGGACGATGTCTGCCGCCCCTCTCATCCCATCCCCAGGCAGGTGTCTCCTTGATAAACGACGGATTCTTCAGCGTGCTGGACAAGGCCCCTTACGGCGCTTACGCCATGGACATGGACCGGAGGATTACCTTCTGGAGTCGGAGCGCCGAGCGGATCGCGGGACATGAAGCGAGCCGCGTGGTTGGCCGCCAATGCTACGAGGTCCTGTACGGGCTTCCCGAACAGCCCTCCGCGCCAACGTGCGTGAGCGGTTGCTTCACGCTGAGCCTTGCAGATGCGGAACGCATCGCGCCAGTGTCCCACGTTCGGATGCGCTGCGCGTCGGGTAAGCGAAAGCGGGTCGCCGTCATGACGTTGCTGATCCCCGGCACGTCCACCGAACCTCCCGTGCTGGTGCACCTGTTTCATGAGCGTGCAAGTGAGTTGGGAACATGGACTGAGAACAGGGCCTTTCGACGCGGGAGGAGTCCAGGCCTCCGCTCAGGTCCGTCAAGAAGCAGAGGCGGTCGCGATCTCGGTCCTCTCACGCCTCGGGAATGGGAGGTGGTCGAACTGCTAGCCGAGGGGTGTAACACTTCGGAAATCGCTGCGCGGCTGCATCTCAGTACACACACGGTGCGAAATTACGTGCGGAATGCACAGGAGAAGCTTCACGCGTCATCAAGGCTCGCCTTGGTGCTTGCAGCCCAACGCCTGGGCCTGCCGTAACCCTCTGCGAACAGCAGGACCTGTCTTGGTGACAATCCTCGTCGCCTCAAAATCATCCTGAACCGGGCGCCGAATTAGACTCATCTGCGTCTACCCTGACTCGTGTCATCGGGTGCTAGCTTGTTCTGCGGTTCGCTTAGACGCGGGCTGAGCAAGAAACCTCGATGGCGGTGCCCATGAACCAGTCCCTTCCTATACGCACGTCCGTAGTCCTGTTGGTCGCTCTCGCGTTGTGCGTCCTCGCGGCGGCTGCGCTCCTGTCCTTCACCGATGGCTCCGCACAGGCTCAGGAGCAGGAGCCTGAGCAGCGCGAGGGCTACGACGAGCGGCTCGCTGCCAGACTCGCCCGCTACGAGGCCGCCAAAGCAGATGGCGGCGTGTCGGGCGCGTCGTCCAGCCTGCTGTACGGGCTGGCTTCCACTATCAAGCCGGGACACAACGACTCGTTCTACGTCAGGGCAACTGCTCTCGACACCGACTCCAACTACCGGTACAGCATCTCGCTGCGGACATCGAGCAACGGGCTGTACTTCAACCTGGCCTGCACGTACCGGTCGGAAATCGTGCGGGCTGGCAATACCAGCGCGTCGATGGTCGGCAGTGTCAGGGTCTACGGCTGCCAAGCCGGTACCTACACGGTCACGGCCCAACTCATCGAGTACGCTGTGGACGAGGACGAGGACTACATCCTCGAAACGGACTCGCAGCGGGTTACGGTGGGTGGAACGACGCCGACTGCGACGCCCACGCCAACGCCAACGGCCACACCCACACCGACGCCAACGCCAACACCAACGCCGACGCCGTCGCTGTCGCGTCCGCCGACGCCCTCAGGCTTCTCCGTGGATGGACTCGGCAACGACACCGCCATCGTCTCGTGGAACTCCCGGAGCGGCATCGCCAGCACGGAGGTCTGGTATCGCACGTTGCGTGGTTCGTGGAGTCGGGCAGGTTCATCCACGTGGACGGCCTACACGCGGAACGACCTGGCGTGCGACACCGCCTACGCGTTCAGGGCGCGTGCGTGGGGCGATGGCCGCACCTACGCACGCGGGTGGAGTTACTGGACCAACACGGTCTCGATACGGACGGGCGAGTGCGACCCGACGCCCACTCCCACTCCCACGCCCACTCCCACACCAACGGCGACATCTACGCCGACTCCCACACCGACGCCGACGCCCACGCCGACCCAAGTTCCTAACAACCCGACCAACCCAACGAACCCGACTAATCCAACGAATCCCACCACGCCCACCACGCCAGCCGACGCGTGCGTCGCGCCACTGCCACAGACCGGAGAGGTGGCAGGGCAATGGGCGAGCACATGCCTGTCGGTCAAACGGAGCACCTCCGGTTCCTACGCCCGGTACTACACCTTCACCATGCCCGAACCGGCAACCGTGAGAATCCAACTTGAGTCGTCTGATGACACCTACCTGTACCTGCTGTCCGGCGAGGGGAAGGACGGCAGGATGCTGAGCCTGAACGACGACTACGGCGGCACCACCAACTCGCGCATCGTGCGACCCCTGGGGACGGGTGCCCACACGATAGAAGCGACCACGTTCTACGGCGGGAAGACGGGCAGTTTCACGCTGACAGCCGAAGTGGTGCAGCCGCCGACCGTGGTTATCACGACGGATGAGCCGTTCCCTGACAAGGGCGATAGCGTGACGCTCACAGCGGAGGTCTCTGACCCGCCCGAGGGTCAGCCGCTGTCGTACCAGTGGGCGCAGAAGACCGGCACCGGTTGGAATGACCTTACCGGCAGGCAGTCATCGACGCTGAACGTGACGTCGTCCAAACCCGACGTTCAGTCCTTCCGCGTCACCGTTACGTATGGCAGCACGTCCATCAGCGACACCATCTCGGTCACATGGGACGAGGAGCAGATTGTCGAAGGTCTCGTCACTGCCATGGTCACAGACATCATCACCCCGGGGGTTGCCGGAGCCGAGGGTGTGCAGGGAGCGGATGCCAGCACCTACGAAGACAAGAGGGACGACTTCGTTACCTGCGTCAACGGTGACCCTGATGTGACGGTGCAGTACCCGAATTACACCAGCATCATGGCCGCCTACGCCGGAGACACTCGTGTGGCTGCGGACGCATGCGAGAAGACGCACGGCGTGGTGGCCGCGATGCGTTCCGCGCTCACAACAACGTTCACCGCACTGAGTTCATCCACGACATCTGCTGGCACGGACGCGGACGTTCGCCGCAGGTGGCTCAGCACGGAGTTGGGGCAGTCGTTCGTGACCAACATGGCTGACCCGTTGAACGTCAGACTGGTGGCCAGCCTCATCACGGCGCAGCCAAGCCTCGGCTCCGTCTCCGGCCAGCAGGCCGGGGGGGATGTCCCGACGGGGCCTATCGGCGTCGGTTGTTTCAGTGAACTCGACCCCGATGCGGAACTCTCGCAAACCGAGATGTACAAAGCACTGAACTGCATCGTCTTCAAGACGCCCCATACCTTCTGGGTCAACCTGCAAGAAGGGCATCAGGCTACCCGCGACGCGTACATGGCTGCCTTCTGCAACGACACCAACCCCGTCTGGGGGCAGGACTGCATCGACCGCAAGTTCGACTGGATTCACTACGGCGACATGAAGTGCTCTGTTCCGGCTGGGAACTGGCTTCTGGTAGGGCCGTATGTGATATCGCCGGTCTTGCCAAACGTGTTGGGGATAGAACTGGCGTCGTGCATCAAGCATGACCTCACGTGGAACGGGTTGCAGGGCATCGTGGGGGGAACATCGACGGACGACCAAGGCAGAACCACCACGGCGGACGACAAAGAGATAGACAGTGCGTGGGGACCGAGGAACAAGTTCCTCGCCGATGCGATATACCACCTCGACAACCTCTGCGAGATGCGGTCAGGCCAGGAGCGCCGCGACTGCATAGCCACAGAAGGCGACTTCTGGAAGGCCGTGGGGAGAGTCACCTATCAGGAGTCGACAGTGAGGAGGCCATCAATCAACCGGTTCCTCGCCAGGTTCACCACGGAGGCGGTCTCGGACATCAACGACATAAACTTCCCCGTGACCGAACAGGACGTTGAGCACGTCAGCCTGAACCCCAGTTACATGCCGTGTGATGTCCCCCGGCTCGAAGACTTCCACTTCACGTTGGACACGGACCGGAAGGTGATGGTCGGACGTGCGTCGCTGAAAGACGGCTGTGTTGATGACATCGACATCATCGAATACCATTGGCAGCCTACATGGAATTGGTTGCAGCGTTTGCGCAGGGATTCCGGCATCGAGGAGTTCTCTCCAACACGGTTCGAGATTCCCGTCGAGCACAAGACCATTAGAGTCATGCTGACGCCTGACGACATCCGCTTCGGCGGGGGACGCTACCTGCAATTCCGAGGCGTGGAGAACGACTGAGACGGCCATGACGCTGAAGGCACTACTCACGTTTCGAGCGCAGGTCACCCGCCAGCAGTTCTGGACTGCTGGCGGGTGGCTGCTCGTAGTCTGGTTCGTGGGATTCTTGGGCGTGGCAATGGTGGCCACGGCAGGCGGAATCGGCGCGGCAATCATCGTCCTCGGTTGGTTCGCCTACACGGTATTCGCTCTCTATACTTGGACAGCACTCATGGTGGGCAGGCTGCGACACCTGCGTGCGAGCCTGTGGTGGATCATGCTCTGGCCACTCACGATACCCGTGCTCTGGCTGGTAGTCGGAGTGCTGCCTGCGGGCAACGCGGAAATGGAGGGGGCAACTCGCCCGATGGTTCGGCCTCCCGTTGCAGCCATCCTACTGGCGGTCTGTGGCGTGGTGCTGGCCATGGCCGTACTCCTCCTATCCACCAGGTAGGGGCGTTGGCCGCACAGCCGGAGTGGGACCGGCTCACGGGACCCGGTCCGTGGGTGATTGTGTTCCGCAACGAGGAATAGGAGGAAATCTCGTGGGTTCGCGGATGGATTTCCTTCGTGAAAAGTGCGACGGCCTCATCTGCGTGGTCCTGCTGCTCATCTTCTCGGCCCTATGCGCTGCTGCAGGCTTGTTCTACCTGCTGGACCCAATCGATCCTCGGAACGACGAGTTCAGCTTAGGGACGCTCTGCAGGAATGTCTCGGTCGGGCTGATCGCCCTAGCCGTGATTGGCGTCGCCGTGGCGGTATGGTCCGCCGTGACGATGGTCGTCCGCTATAAAGAGGCGCACGCTGGCGAGGAGAAGGAAGGGTAGGAGTGACGATCTGGAATGGACGGGGTCTGGGACACTGTCGTTGACATAGCGTGGGCAGGGAGTTGGTCCCTGTCTTTCATCCTGCCCTTCTGCTTAGTACTTGCGGCATGGGGCGCAGTGGCGCATAGGCCGGAGAGTCCCCACTCCGAGATCATTCCTGTCCATATATTCTGGCTGGTGGGGCCGATCTTGGTTGGATTCTCGGATCTGGTCGTGGCGAT
>MPMJ01000101.1 GCA_002238425.1 SAR202 cluster bacterium bin16
GACAGCGGTCCTCGTCGGGGCAAACGCAGCGTGTGGGGCGGCAGATCCCGGTTGCGCGCGGCGCTCTACATGGGCGCACTCGTCGCCAGTCGATACAATCCGGTGCTACGAGTCTTCTACCAGCGGCTGCTGGCGGCAGGGAAGCCTAAGAAGTTGGCGCTGACGGCCTGCATGCGAAAGCTGCTGACTATACTCAATGCGATGGTGAAGACGGGTCAGCACTGGAATCATCAGGACAATCCAGCTTGACAAACAAGACGGTTGCTTTTGGAGCTAATACGCAAGAGGGGCGTCGACGGAGACGTGGACTTTCTACTTGAGGCGCTCAGGGTGAGTGCGGATGCGGTTATGGACGCCGACGTGTCTGCGAAGATTGGCGACGAGCATGGTGAACGCAGCCCCGACCGGCGGACGTACCTCAATGGGTATCGCTCTCGCCAGTGGGACACCAGGGTGGGCACGATGGAGTATCCGCGTTCAACGGCAATGTTTCTGTTCTAATTGCCCGTAGTTGGTCGTGCGAGGCGCACCTTCTTAATACTTGGTAAGCACAGTTATGTAGAACTGGGACGACAATTACGGTGCCCTATTCCGTTGAGGCAACAGGAGCGGCCGTTACGAATGCCGTTGTCCAAGCACACTTGCCGAAAGGCCGGAAGGCGCGCCCACGACTGCAGAGGGGGCGCTTGGCCGTCACGCGGTGACCTGGTAGGCCAAGATTCGGTGAACTACATCGGGCTCTCCCTTGGGCAGGGGGTAGAAGGGTTCGGACAGTTCAGCAAGCCTCCACTTGCCGGCTTGTTCCAAGCCCGCCTGATATTCCTTAAACCCGCCCTCTTCATACAGGTCCACTCGCAGACTGAACACTATGAACCCACCTGGTTTAGTGATGCGAACCAGCTCGTCGAAAGCGTGGGCCGGGGCATGTCCTGTAGTGAACACGCCTACGCTGATTATGGCATCGAAGGAGCCGGTGTCATATCCTAATTCTTCCCCGAGCGTCATCTGGCGCAGGTCCTTGTAGAGGTCCTTCCGACGGGCTTCCTCCAACATGCCCAGGGAGAGGTCGATGGCATGGAGATCTCTGTACCCTAGCTGCGCCAGACATTCGCCCACCAGTCCGGTCCCCGCTCCCGCATCAAGTATCTT
>MPMJ01000043.1 GCA_002238425.1 SAR202 cluster bacterium bin16
GGTCTTTCATCGTCCCACCTTTCAGCAACGTTCTCCTCCCCGTCAGTCTGCAGGGAGGATGTTCTGCTCTGGGGTGGGTCAATTCCATTCCGTCATTGGTGGGTCATTTTCAATCCGTCACTAACACCGCTACGTGATCAGCGTCGCGGCCATCAACGCCAACGGCCGCGGCCCGTTCACCGCTATGGCGTGGGGCGCAGCCCCGGACTAGTCGCCCGCGCGGGGGGTTGGCCGGTTGGCGTCCATCGGGGTTCACGGACACCGTCAAAGGGTGATGTCCGCTGGGTAGGCAGGTGGGAGCCCCGATCGTGAAGGACCGGCTCGATGCCGAGACAGCGCACATCTGCTGGGCGAGGATGTCTGCCCTCCCGTAAGGCCGGTGTAGGCATGGTGGGCGGTAGGCGGCGTAGAAACAATACGGAGGAAAACGATGCGGGCGGGAACGACCGGGATGCCTTTCCCCGGCATTGCTCCGGCCGGGGTGGACTAGCGCCATGGGACGGAGGCGGAAGACCCACCGGCGCGTCTCGTTCGACTTTCCGGCCGATTTCCCGGAGCGGCTGAAGCGGTTCAAGGAGGCGGCCGGCCTGTCGTGGCGTTCGCTTGCCCGCCTGCTCGGCGTGAGTCCCTACCGGGTCAGGGAGTGGCGGCGCGGCGCGGTCCCCGGCTCCGTGCATCTCTTCCTGCTCCTCACTCTGGCCGATCGGCTGGATCTGCTGGAGACGCTGATGCGCGCGGCGCGGGATACGCCGGAGGCGTGGACGGAGGTGGGTGCTGAGCTGCCGGCGGCGATGTGCCGGAAACCGCAGGTGGACGAAAGGTCAGGGGTGCTGAACTAGGTGTTCGTGGCCGTCGCGCAGCCAGCAAGGTTCGGGGACTTGAGGAGTCGGCCGGTCATTCCCGTGAGGCGCTCTCGTCCGCACCCAACATGGGACGCAGGAGGGCCTCTATGCGCGGCCGGAGGTCGTCGATGATCACGTCGAACGGTGGCAGTCCCGGTACGAGTGGCCCCAGCGATTGCTGCCATGTCCTCGCGACGTCGTCGAGCATCTCTTCGCGAAGGAAGTCTTCCGGTCCCTCGAACGCGACTCCCCTGGCCGCGCACTTCTCGCGCAGGAGCGCGTCGAAGCCGGTGAGGTCCATCCGGCCGCCGTATGAGCCGAGCACCCGCCACAGGTCGTAGTGGTCGCGTGCACGGGACCTGCTCCATCCACGCTCGCGGCGCGCGGCGGCCTGCTGGAGGATCGCCCGCAGCTTCTCGGCGACGACCTCTTCGAGCGAGTAGACGCGGACCGCCGCGCCGAGGGGTTCCTCGTAGTCGTGGATGATGGGCCGCTCCTCCGGCGGCCTGAGGACCCGCTCGTCCATCGTCACCTCGATCATGACGCGGGTCTGGGGGCCGGGCTGCCATGGGAACTGCGCCCTGACGTTGAAGGCCTCCTGACCGGCGGGGTGGGGCTGGCGCTCTTCGTAGCGCTCGTGCATGAGCCTGACGGGGGCGTACTCGTCCAGGAGGCGTTCGGCGGCCCGGCACGCTTCGCCGACCAGAGCGTCCAGCGCTGCGCCAGTGGGGACGCCCTCCAGCGCGGAGAAGTCGAGGTCCTCGGAGAAGCGGTAGTCGCCGAAGTAGCACTTCTTGAGCGCGGTGCCGCCCTTGAACACGAGCTTCTCCTGAAGGACAGGCACGTGGGCGATGCCGGCCAGCACCGAGGACAGCAGGTAGTCCCGCTCCAGGACGTACCAGGGAACGCCGAGCCGGCTGCGTGCCTCCTGGAGGCGTGTACGGAGCGGCCTCACGGTTCGACCATCCCCGGAAGGTTCTCCCGGAGCATCCACCGGCTGTTGCACGGTCCGCTGTGACGGCCCGTGGGGTCGAGCCTGCGGTAGCCCTTGATGGGGAGCCGGGCCAGCCGCTCCAGCTCGGGGCCCTCGTAGCCGTGGTGCTCGAGCGCCCAGCCCAGGCGCTTGGCGGTTGCCGTGTTCAGCCGCACCGCGTAGCCGGCCATGCGCTCGACGTCCAGCCGGTCCATCCCCGCGCCGAGGGCATGGAGCACTTCCGGGAAGCCGCCGCAGTGCTGCGGCATGGAGAGGCCGTCGAGCAGGGTGCGCTCCCGGTCCGTGATCGACACCCGGGCTTCGCCCACCCAGGCCTGCTCAGTGCCGAAGAAGCGGTGGGGGCGCACCTGGATGAACCGGTAGACCGTATCCCCCGCCGGGAAGCCGCCCTGGTCTGCGTTCTCGGCCTGCCTCGTGCGGGGAACAGCGCTCTCGGTCGTCGTGAGCACGAAGACCGTCCGTGGCGCCTGTTCGGTCATGCCGTGGTGGTGGAGGGCCGACCAGTGCGAGACGGCGGCGGGGCTCACGAGGGCCATGGCGACCTCGAACTCGTGGACGGGGGCGACGCCGGGGACGGCGGACGACAGGGCGTAGAGCCCGCGGCGCAGCGGGACGATCCAGCCGTTCCTTGCGAGGTGATGGAGGGCCTCATGGAGATAGGGGGCCTTCAGCCCCGCGCCGGGGGCGACCTGCCTCGCTCGGTCGGTCGAGAAGATGCGGTCTCCCTGGTGGGCGAGGCGCCTGACCATCTCGATGCCGACGAGTGACTGCTTGGGCTTGGTGATGGTTTCCATCGGCCTTGATCCGAACCGGTGATGCGCTATCTAGTATACGGCAGACATTGGACGTTGTCCAAATAACGGCATAGATAGTATAGAACCCGACCTGCGCAACCTCCCCACGAGGCGCTCAACCCACGGGGAAGGCGCAGGCGGGTTCCCACCTGCCCGGCGCGCGCCACGCCCGTCCCAGCGGCCCCTCCCTCTCCAGCAGGCTCGTGTGCGAGACCCACAGCGGAACTCGGACTCCCGCCCGCGCGGTTTCCCGCCGCGCCACGCGCAGGAAGTGGACCGCTGAGATCTCTCTCTCGAAGACGACGAGGACGGCGGGCTGCGCTCCGTGGTCTTCGACGGGTCGCGCCGATGCGAAGTAACGCAGGTAGGGTGCGAGCCGCGCCGCCATGGTCACGGGCCTGACGGCGCGGCGCTCCCATTCGAGGAAGAACGGCAGCGGCCTGCCGCCCCCGCGGAGGATGCCGAATGCGTCGGGCCGTATCGAGTGGAGCCGCCCGCGATGCCGGAAGAACCGCGAGGCGCGGTGGGGCGGGTCGAGCTGCGCCACCGCGCAACCCGTCGAACGGGCCTGTCCCGCGAGCGCCGCGATGAAGCCGTGAACGGCCTCGGTGTGCTCGACGTTTCTGAGCAGATGACGGCTCCCAGCGCCGGAGACGTTGCGCCAGGACAGGGGAGCGCGGGGATCGACGGCGGCTGCGCTCCAGCGCCCGCGGGCTGCCCCCACGGACACGCGGTCCCTGCGCGCGAGCAGCGCCAGCCCCTTATCGGAGAGTGCGAGCCGGCGGCGTTCACCGGCGGCGACGGAGACCGTGAGCCCCAGCGCCTGGAGCCGCCCGATGAGGTGGGAGAGGCGGGGCGGTCGCACGCCCAGCAGCTCGCCGAGATGTGCGGGGGCCAGCCAGGGCCATGCGGCGAGCAGATCGAGTGCGCGCTTCTCCGCTGGCCTCAGGCGGACGGGCAGCAGGTGATCGGGGGCGTAGGTCACGATGCCGCCGTGAGGGAGGTCCGCGGGCATCGACGCGCGGAGGCGTTGCCTCTCGGCGGGCAGCGCGCCTCCGGGCCTCGCCCTCGCGAGCGCGGTGTGGAGGCTGAGCGCCGCCTCGCCGGACGGCGTGTTCCAGACCGGCCCGTGCGCCGCCGCCGATGCTGCGTCGCATTCGAGGGCCAGGAACGCCGGGACGGGCAGGCCGTCCAGCAGCCTGCGGGAGTGCTGCAGCCGCGAGCCGTCCGATGCGAGCACGAGGAGCGCGCCCGGCAGCCGCCCTTGGTACAGGCGCCGGAGCCGCTTCGCGAAGGCCGTCCTGCCAGCCGTGGCGCCCTGCCGGACGACGCCGACGGTGCGGCCGCCGGGCAGGACGAGGACCGCGTCGAGCGCCGTCGCCCGGAACCAGCGGAATCCTTCCAGGGAGCAGCATTCGGCGGCGACGGCGGCCGCGAGCCGGTAGATGACCGCGACGGCGTCGAGCCGTTGCAGCAGGATGCGCCGCCACTGTGCGGAGGCGGGGTGGGCGCGCAGCAGGATACTCGTGGGGACGCCCTCGTCGACCGCCAGGCGGTGAAGACCCCTGGCGGTGAGGTGGAACCGCCGCGTGGGCCGGATGAGCGCCGAGGCGTAGGGCAGGGCGGCCACGAGGCGCTCGTCCTCCAGTGCGGCGATGGCGTAGTAGGCGGCGCGCTCGGACGCGCCGGTCACGGCGGCGAGCTCCAGCCGGTCGAGGAACGGCATCGCGGCCAGCCGGTGCAGGAGCCGGGCCTGGAGTTCCGCTACGCTCACGCCGCCTCCTCCGGCGCGTCCGGCTCCGGCTGCGGGGTGACAGGGTTCCGGGAGCGGGCCTTCCTGTGCGGCTCAGCACGTCCCTGTTCGTCACGTGTCCCGTTGCTGCCGGGCGCTGCGTCGTCTCCTCCCGCCTCGTCCTCCTGCATGTGGAGCAACTGCTCCCTGAACCGCTCGGCGAGCCGCCGGCGCTCCTCCTCGGCCGCGGCGATCTCCTCGGCGGAGGTGGTGTAGCCCGCGGCTGCGGCGCGGACGCCGGCGGCGGTCCCGGCGTCGCCCGGCTCGGGTCTGCGGACCATCATGGAGAAAGCGGGGAGGCGCTCGCCGTCCACGGTGGCCCTGACGTAGCAGTGGTGGACGGGCAGGGAGGTGACGTCGTCCTCGGAGACGCGCTCGCGCCCCAGCTCCCAGACCAGCCTGCGGGCGTCGGACCCCGCGACCTGGAAGACGGCGAGGCAGCCGGTGTTGGCGAGGACCGTGTCCTGCATGGTGCGGGAGAGGTCGTCGAGCTTGGCAAGGCTCTGGGTGGCGAGGACGAAGGATGCGCCGAACTTGCCGAGCTCGGAGAGCATGGCCTCGTAGTCGACGCCGGACATGGACTGCATCTCGTCGACCACCACGAGGGCGCCTCTGCGCTCGGCGGGCGGCAGCTTTCCCTGCTCGCGGATCACGGCGCCGACGAGATTTCGCCGGGGGGGGCGCACCACCGCCGCCACGCCCCGGCCCCCGGCGCCCCGGGCGGGCCGGCCGGCGGGTTTCCCTGCTCGCGGATCACGGCGTCGACGAGATTCAGCAGGGAGGCGCCCACCAGCGCCGCCACGTCGCGGCCCACGGCGCCCTGGGCGGTCGAGACGAGCAGGATGCCGCCGTCGAGGATGGTGCGTCGCACGTCGACGGTGGAGCGGCGCTGGCCGAGGATGGCGCGCGCCCGCTTGGACGATGCGTAGTAGGCGAGGCGGGTCTGGACGGGCGCGAGCGCCTCGGCCCGGTACTCGCGGCGCCAGTTCCCGAAGTCGCGCGCCCACCACTCCAGGATGTAGGGGTCGCTCACCCGCGCCAGCACGCGCATCCGGAACTTCGCGTCCGAGAGCAGGGGCAGGCCGTCGAGGATCGTGTACTGGTCGGCGGGGTCGGTCTCGGGGTGCATGTTGGCCTCGTGGAGGCTCTTCACGACGTGCTCCAGGATCGACTGCATGCGCGGCCCCCACTGCTCCCAGAGGCCCTTGGCGACGCGCACCACCGAGTCGGCGGTGCGGTCGCGGTCGGTGAAGATGCGGGCGTCGAGCAGGTTGATGCCGACCGCGCCGGTCTCGTCGGCGAGGTCGATGAGGCGCACGCGTTCGGCGGTCTCCGGGGGCACGTGTTCGAGGAGTCCGTCGACGAGGTCGGCGTGGGGGTCGACGACGACGATGGCGTCGCCGTCGCGTCCCTCGGCCTTCTCGCGCATCTTGTGGACGGCGACGTGGTGCATGAGGGTGGACTTGCCCATGCGGGTGCGGGCGATGTAGAGGTGGTGGCGGCGGAGCAGGTCGTCGGGGAAGCGCACCTCCCTGGTCTTGCCCGCGGTGGTGTCGCCGACCGGGGCGCCCTCCCTGAGGCCGAGCGGGGCGGGGACGAGGGCGCGGGAGCCGGAGCGCTCGACGAGCGGCGTCTCGTCGCCGGGGCTCGGCGGGTGCCAGAGGGCGGCGGCCTCGCGGACGCCGATGATGCTGCGCCTGCCGAGGAACCCGCCCCCTGCGGGTTCGAGAGACGTGTCGAGCGCGGGCGTGGGGAGGGCCTCTCCGGCGATGAAACTCGCGCCGGCTGGGTTGTCGTAGTGGCGGTAGGCGGCGGTCACCTGCTCCAGTATCTCAGCGGCCCGCTGCTGGTCCGCGCCGGGCGGGAGGATGACCGTCACCCGCACTTCGGCGTCGAAGGCGATGCGGGAGACCTTCTCCTGGATGAGGGCAGGCGCGTAGGTTCGGGCCTGCTTGAAGAACCGGGCCTTCACCCAGCCGGCGGCAACGATCGCCGCCGTGATGCCGAGCCCCAGCAGGACGGCCTTCCACGTCTCGCCTGCCTGCAACCACCGGTAGGCGGTGAGCGCGGCGAACGCGCCGGCGCCGAGGACTGCCATGCCGAGGCCGCCCGCCGCCTGCGGCGTCTCGGCCTGCGGGGGTTGCGCCGTACCGGGTGCGGGGCGCTCGTTGACGAGGCGCTGGTGGTGGACGGCCCAGTCCGGGCCGATGGAGCGCATGAGCAGGCGAGCGACGACGCGCTCGCCGGGATCGAGGTCGGAGAGCGCCCCGAGCAGGGCGATGAGGGGATCGGAGCCGGGGTCGGTGAGGTCGTCGTCGCGGAAGGTGCGCAGCGGGACGTACTCGGGACCTGCCGAGCGCAGGGTCATCGTCCACGCCTGCTCGCCGTCGTCGAGGCGCAGGGGGTCGTCCTCCGGGGCGACCTCGCGGATGCGGGCCTGGGGGTAGTGGGCCATGATCTGGCCCCGCACGACGTCGCCGCCGCGGCAGCGGGCCATGAGGGTGACGCCGCCGGCGCCGCCCGCGATCTCGAGGGAGAAGGGTTCCGGCACGGCGATGGAGGCGAGGAGGTTCTCGACGCCGAGGAGGGTGCGCTCGCCGCTGCGTGGCGGGGTCACCGCCAGCAGTACCGGCTCTCTGGCGGCGGTTCGCTTCTCGGATGGGCGGTTCGGACTCATGGGGTTCCTTCCTTTCCGTGCGCTGCACGCACGCGTTGTCGTTCGCGGGGCGCGGCCTAGTGCCTGCCGGGCCGCCACTCGATGACCTCGGCCTCCTCGGGGGTCGCCTCGATGCGGACGGGGAATCTTCCTCCGCGCGCGAGCAGGAGCCCGTCGCCTCTCGGGCAGGAGAGCAGCCACCGCTGCAGCTCGACGGGCAGGTCGAACGCGTCGCCGACGGTGGAGATGGCGGCGGCGTCCTGCTGGAGGAGGAGCTTGAAGGCGGCGTTCTGGAGGAGCGCCCTGCCGGAGTGGCCGGTGATGGCGCGGGAGGAGTCCTCGGAGAGGAGGTCCTGCACGTCCTGGGTGATGAACTGGAGACCGAGCCGGTGTTTCCTGGCACGCTTCGCCATCGACACCATGAAAGCCGCGCCCTCGGGGTGCTGCATTATCGACCAGACCTCGTCGACGACGAGCAGGCGAGGTTTTGGGTTCTGCGCGGCGGCGGCCCAGACGGTCTCGGTGCAGACCATGGCGGCTGCGGGGCGCAGCTCGGGTTCGAGAAGGCGGAGGTCGAAGACGGTGACGAGCGCCTCGTTGGTGAGCAGGTCGTCGCCCTCGTCGGAGAGGAGGTGGCGGAGGCTGCCGGTGGCGAAGGGCCTCAGCAGCCGCGCAAGGACTTCGTCCTCACCGTTCTGCAGGTAGGCGTAGAAGTCCTTGAAGCCGGTGCGTTCGCGCGGTTCCGAGTAGTAGCCCGCGAGGGCGTGGTCGAGGGCGGACCGGCGCTCGGCGCTCAGCCGCTCGCCGACCATCACCTCGATCAGCCTCCTGAGGCTGCCGATGCGGAGCAGGAGCTCCTCGGCGTCGCCCTGGTTGATGACGAACGGGTTCATGCCCTGGCCGGGGACGCCCGGGGAGAGGACGCGTCCGCCCGCGGCGCGTGCCATGTCGGCGTACTCGCCCTCCGGATCGATGACGTAGGCGGTGATCCCCCGCGTCAGCCCTCTGAGCATGCCGAGCTTGGTGGAGAACGATTTCCCGCTGCCGGACCGTGCGAGCACTGCAGTATTGGCGTTGAGGTGGGTGCCGTCCCACGGGTCGTAGACGACGGGGGAGCAGGCGCGCAGGTCGATGCCGTAGAGGGTGCCGCTGCGGGTGTCGAGGTCGGGGGGAGAGAAGGGGAAGAGCCGCGCGACCGACGAGGTGTCGAGGCTGCGCCACTCGGCGACGGCGTTCATCGCGATGGGGAGCGTAGAGAGCAACCCGACGCGCTGGCGGAAGGGGAGGGTGTCGAGCTTGCCGAGGGTGGCGGCGAAGTGGGCCCGCGCCCGCTGGGTCATCTCCTTGAGCGCATCGTCGTCCTTCGCGTGGAGCGTGATCGAGAGGGAGGAGTGGAAGAGCCGCTCGCGCCCACGCTGGACCTCGTCGCGGAGCCGGGTGATGTCCTCCAGGGCGATCTCGGCCTCGGGCGACATGGTGCGCCCCCGGCGCAGGGAGAGCGACTGGGCGGATTCGAAGCGCACCTTCTGCCACTCCAGGGTACGGGCGGCCTGCTCGGCGGGGATGGGGCCGAGGTGGATGGCGAGGTCCATGGGCGCTCCGGCGGCCATGAGCCCCTGCAGGAAGCCGGGAGCGAGGGCGCGTGGCCAGCGTCCGAGATGGAGCGAGCGGGTGAGGCGGTCCCCCACGTGAATCTCGCGGCGGTTGACCGTCACCTCCACCGGCTCGTCCTCGTCCCGGTCCGCGGGCGAACCGCCGAGGGTTGCGGCCAGCAGGAGGAGGCGGAGGGCGCGGCCCGTGAGGGGGTGGGCGGAGAGGCCCGCCTTGCCCAGCAGGACGCGCAGGTCGCCCGCGCGGTCGAACGGGCAGACGGCGTAGAAGCGGCGGTCGAGGATGCCGTCGCGTCGCTCCAGCGCCGTGAGCAGCCCGCGGAGCGAGTCCGCAGCGGCTGCGGTCTGCGGGGGCAGGTTCCCGGGTTCGGCCTCCTGCAGGCGCTCCCGCATCCGGCCGAGGTCGGGCGGGTGCTGGCGGATCAGGAGCTGGAGCGGGAAGTCGAGCGCGTTCAGCGCCCCCGCGAAGGCGCCCAGTTTCGGCTCGTCGAGCTCGAGGCCCATGACCTCAAATATCCCGAGCTTGACGCCGTCGATGCGGACGGGGCCGTCGTCCTCCAGGTGGGAGAGCATGAAGCAGAGGGGCAGGGGCAGCGGCGGCTTCGGGACGTGCTCCTTCGGCTGCCGGTTGGCAGCGGTCGCCCGCCGCAGGACGCGCCGAGCCATGGTCCCGGCCCGTCGAGCCAGCTGGCGCAGGGCGGGGCTCCTTCTCCGGGGGATGGAGGCGATGGCCCTGTGCAGGGCACGTCGGGCCATGTTCCTGGTTTGTTCGAGTAGCGTTCTCAATGCGTTGTGCTCCTGTGGATCAGGGGATGGGGACGATGCCGCTGCGCAGGACGACGGCGAGGGCCTTGGCGGAGAGGACGATCACGAGGCCGAGGAGCGCCCCTGCGACGGCGTTACGAGCGCGGCCCGCGCTGCGGGACTCGCTCCCCTCGGCCATGAGCACGAATCCCGCCCAGACGACGGCGAAGACGGCGAGGCCGGCTGCCGCATACGCCATCGCGGTCAGCACGCCGTCGAAGGCGGCGAGCATCGTCCCTTCCTCGTGGTGCGCGGCGGCGGAGACCGCCGCCGCGCAGGGGACCGTGAGGGCCGCCGCGGTGCGTCTCACCACGGCCACTCCCATCCGAGGATGCCGAACAGTCCGCCGCCCTCCTGCTCGGTGAGCGGGGTCTGGACGGGAGTAGGGGTCGGCTCCGGCATCGCCGGCGGGGTGAACGGCCGGTAGGGGGCGTCCGCCCCGACGGTGAGCGCCATCTCCACGGTCTCCTCCTTGGTGCCGTAGACGCTCCCGCGGGGCGTCACGGTGGCGAGGATGTGCTCCGGGAATGTGATGGTGACGACCGGCACGACGGTGATGACCTCACTGGGGACAGTGAGGCGGGCTGAGACGTCGTGGTAAGTGATGTCGCCGTTGTCGTGGAGGACGGCGACGGACTCGCTGACGACCTGGCTGACGCCGGGGCGCAGCACCTCGACCGGCACATGGTATTCCTCCTCCTTCTCCGGGACCAGCTCGAGCGTCACCAGCGGCGGGGCGGTGCCGCGCAGGCTTCCTTCGAGGGCGGCCTCGACGGTCAGTTCGTGCAGGGCCTCTCCCGTGGGAACGGTCAGCCGGAAAGCCGCGCTGTCCGGTGGTTCGAGTTCGACGATCGTGCTCGACTCGCCGGAGGAGAGCGTGACGGAGCCGTAGACGTTCGTCACACGGGTCTTCATCATCATGGCGCCGGCGATGTGGACGTGCCCGTTCACGATTTCGAGGTCGATGGGGTGCTCGATCCTGTCAACGCACTGGGCTTCCAGCGTTCCGGTGAATGCGCCGGGGCTCAGGCGCAACTGCTTTACGCGGACGTCGCAGAGCTCCCCCTCGACGACGGGCAGGGGGTGCGGCAGCTGGTCGCCCCCGAGGCTGACGGCGCCCGCCAGTCCGAGCGTGTCGACCCCGGCGAAGGGGAAGGACGGGGCGTCGCCGGAGAGGGGCAGGGGGGAGAAGGGGCTCTGGCGCGCGCCGGCCCCCGCCAGTCCGAGCGTGTCGACCCAGGCGAAGGTGAAGGACGGGGCGTCGCCGGAGAGCGGCAGGGTGTAGAAGGTGCTCTGCCCCGCGCGGACGCTGCCCGCTCCCCAGAAGCCCAGTTCCTGGCCCCCCGGCCCGCCGAACGCCTGCACGCTGAGGTCGATGTCCGTGGCGGCCCGCAGGGTGACGGTGGCCCTGTCCTCGAAGACGGCGAGGCTCTCGACGTAGAGCCGCCGTCCGGGGACGGGGTCGGGTGGGTCGAACTCGATCTCGTTGCGCCAGCGCTCCGGGCTGGTCTGCGGGTAGGGGGTGCCCGGCCCCGGGGTGGGCTCGGGCGTGGGGGTGCCGGACGCGGCCACGGCGGTCACCGCCAACAGCGCCATGGCTGCGAGCAGGGCGATGCGGCGCATCGCCGCGTGGCCGCCTTTCTCGTTACCCCGGTCGCGTGGCCTGCGCCGGTCACGGAACCAGCGCTGCGGACGCGGCGTCCGGCGCCCGTTCCGCCGTTCGCGGCTCCTGCGCACCCGGCGCGCCTTGAATCCTCTGTGCAGCCTGCGGAGCCTGTGGCGCGTCTTCTGCGCCACGTGCTGGACGAGGCCGGGGTTGTCGTTCGACGGGGCTGGCGGCTCGCTCCGCGCCAGCTCTGCGGGGGTCCCGGCGTAGCACCGGCCCCCCAGCCGGAACTGGAGCAGGTCGGCGGCCACCAGGGGCAGCCGCCGGCCTCCGATCCGCCCCACGATCGCCGCGAGGCCCGTCAAGGCGAAGAGGACGGCGAGGCCGATGCGGACCTCGGGCCACGGGATGGGGGCGTAGCGGTAGAGGCCGTAGGCCAGCGCCCCCACCGCCGTCACCGCGACGATCTGCGGGAAGGTGAACCAGAGCAGGACCTTGTCCTCGGCCTGCACGTGGGTGGGAACTTCGTGTGCTTGCATGGTGAATCCTCCTGTCGGGCGCCGTTATCAGCCGGGGGTTGGGGTGGGCGTTGCGGGGTCGGGCACGCCGGGGGTGACGGGCGGGTTGACGACGGCGTTCATGACGACGTCGACGACGCCGTAGGCGACCATGGCGAGCACGACGCCCGCGATGGCGGTCATCATGGCGCTCTTTCCGCGCTCCATCTGATGAGGCGCGCCGCTGGCCGTTAAGTAGAGGTAGGCCCCGTAGACGAAGAAGCCGACGCCGACCGCGCCCACCAGTCCCAGCAGGATGCCCACCAGGTTCGATATCGTTTGCGTGAGTTGTTCCATCTCCGTGTGTACTCCTCTCGTGTGCCGGGCGTTCTTCCGCCCGGTCTGATCCGTTCTTCACCTTCCGGCTCGCTGCTCTACTGGCACATCGCTCTGCCTCCTTCCGCGTGTGTGGTCGGCGCGGGCCTCGTGCGCCCGCGTGTCTGCCATTACTCGCTGCTGCTCCTGGGTGCTGCGGCGCTGCCGGCGCCCGGCGGCGTCGCAGCGTCCGCTGCGGAGCGCGCAGCGCCGAATCCTCCCGTCGCCGCCGAGGCTGCGGCTCCTGCGCCGGAGGCGGCGCTCGGTCCCATGGCTGAGCCCGCCGACATTGCCCCTGCCGCTGCGCTGCCGATGCCGCCGGCCACGGTCGCCGCGCCCTGTGCCGCCATCGCTCCCGCCGCGATCCCTGCCGGCCCTCCGGCGGCGCCCGCCCCCGCCGCCCCCGGCCGCCGCGCCCGGCGCCGCCCTCCCCCCCGCCGCGATCCCTGCCGGCCCTCCGGCGGCGCCCGCGAGCATCGGACCGACCGTCCGGGCGGCTCGCATGGCGGTCATGGGGAGCGAGAGGCCGAAGTAGAGGGTGTGGAGCCAGGCGTCGAAGGTGCCCGCGTTGCCGAGCATCGAGGGCACGCGCGTGGCGAGGTAGATGAATGCCGCCGAGAGGATCAGCTTCCAGACGAGGTCCCGGGTGGGCTCGAACGAGCCGATGGCCGCGAACTCGTTGAGCATCGTGAAGCCCATCGAGAGCGCGACGATCTGGACCGCCTGCTGGAAGACGGTCGTCATGAACAGGCGGAGCCAGTGCTTCCCCCACCCCGCGGTGTGCGGGAGTATCCAGAGACCCAGTGCGATGGGGGCGAGCGCCAGGAGCAGGTCGATGAGCGCGATGCGCAGCACCATCTGCACGAGCACGTAGAGGACGAAGAAGCCGTAGACGAGGTAGAGCAGGGTGATCAGCAGCGCCATGCCCACGCTGCCCGCCTGGACGGCGGCGAGCAGCGTCTCCCTGGATGCCCTGAGCAGGTCGCTGGCGGTGAAGCCGAGCGATGCGGCGACGAAACCGGTGACCGCGTCGGCGGTGTCGATGACGAGGGCGCACCACCAGAGCGAAGAGGCGGCGGCGACCAGCCCCAGCACGAGCCGGGGCACGATCTCGCGCCAGCCCGCCTGGGGCCTGCCGAGATGCTCGGAGACGATGAGGCTGAGGCCGATCCAGCCGATGATGACGACGAGGGCCCCCGAGGCGACGGCCCAGACCGTCGTCCACGCCTGGACGACGATCGGGTGCATGTGGGTGAGCTCGGCCGGGGTGCCGGTGAGGACGTCGTTCATGGAGGCTATCTCCCGCTGCAGGCGCCGGCGCCTGCCACGCGCTCGACGATGCCGCAGAGCGCGCCGAAGACGGCCTCGACCACCCAGGCGGCGAACGCCCGCGCCCACCGGCCCGGGTCGAGGGCGGCGAGGACGCGGTCCCACAGGCCGGTGGGCTGGTAGATCGGGATGACGGCGTTGAAGGTGTGGGCGTCGCCGCCGTCCACGGCGACGATGACGAGCAGGAACGCCTGCTCGGGGTCCAGGTCCGGCTGCGGGGGCACGACGGGGTAGTGCCACGAGTACTCCCGGCCCTCCCCGACGTCCTTCCCCGAGGAGTGGACGCGGTACATGGGGGCGATCCAGTCGCCGGTCTCGGGATGGCGGATGCCGTAGTGGATGGCGTCCACCTGCCGGTCGAAGACGGGGCGGGCGATGAAGCCCCCGTGATTCCTGCGCTCGACGAAGTCCCTGTCGTCGTTGACGAGGCTGAGACCGTCGCCGCTCTGGGCGGAGACTGCGCCGGCCGCCGTCGCCGCGGCCAGCGCCGCCAGGAGCAGCGCTGCCGTGAACGTGATGAGCCGTCTTCTCGTATCGGTCCCGGTCTTCGCCTGCGGTTGCGGTTTCACCTGAGCGCCCTCCCCTGTAATAAGAACATACGTTCTGTCTCACAGTGTGCGAGGGCGCGCGGACGGGGCGTAATGGCTCTTAAGGGGGGCTCGCGCACAGGCCCCCCTTACAGGGCGTGCATGTTCCGGGCCGCGCTGTGTTGCTATGGACGTGTACAGAGATCCGAGGCGGGTCGGAAGGCGCGGGCTGGGTCGCGGGCAAGGCCGTGGCCTATCGGACGGGTGGGGAGGGGTGTCGTCGGCAAGCGATCCGGGTTTGGGGCGGGTTGCACGGCCTCGTGCAAGGGCCACTCCTGAGAACTGCAAGTTTGCAGGCGGGGTGAGCGGGGCTTCTGTGCAAGCCTCGCCTGTGGCAACTGCAAGTTTGCGCGGAGGAGGGAGCGGCGATGGACGTCACGGAACTGGATGCGGGACGGAGCGTCGAGGACGTGCACGGCGTCCGTCTGATGGCGCTGCTGCAGGAGCTGGTGCGGGAGCGCGGTCTGAAGGGAGCGGCCGAGGAGCTCGGCGTGGATGCGAGAACGCTGGCGACGAGCATGCGCAGGGGCCGCCTGTCCGGGCACACGCGGGTCGCGCTGGAGCGGCTGCTGCTCGCGGACAGTGTTGCCGCGGTGGAGCGGCTGGCCGAGCAGGTGCGGGCGCTGGAGGAGCGGGTGGCGGCGTCTGAGGCTTCGCCGGGTCTGATCGAACGGGTGGGCACGGCGGTCGATGGCGCGGTCGCGTCGCTGCGCGAAGAGCATGCGGGGGCTGTGCGCGGACTGGGACGGCGGTTGGCGCGGGTCGAGGCGGCGCTGCAGAGCGGGTCCGGGACGGCGGAGGGAGCCCGGCCGGGGGGGTCCGCGTGCCGGCGGGCCCATCCCAGGGCGGTGACGGCGGAGCCGGAGTCCGGCGAGGAGGACGTGTACGGGGAGGCCGCGCCGGTCGTCGTCGAGTGGCGGCGGGCGCGGGACGCATGGACGGCGGCGCAGGGTGGGCTGGCGCGTGCGGTGGCCGAGGAGCGGATGCGGGAGCTGGAGGTCGCGCTCATCGGAGAGCACGGCCTGACGCTGCCGCCGAACGTCGACCCGTGGGACGGCCTCACGATGCAGAACCGGCTGTGGGGGCGGCGGATGGAGCTGGACCGCGTGCGGCGGGAGCGGGTGAGGGCCCAGCGCCGGCAATGGCTGCGCCGGGTGCTCACCCTCGGTCTGTGGTGGGAGTAGGGCCGGACACGCCCTACGGTGTCCGTAGGTGGAGAGCGGACGCGGGCGGAGTGCTATAGTGCCGGCCACAGAGGCGGCTGCGGCACGCGGCTGCACGCACAGGAGGTGGACGGCATGCCCACGTTCAGCACGCTACCGATCGGCGAGGCCCGCGCGCGAAGTGCGACCGGCAAGCGCGCGGCGCTGCTGCAGGAGTACGTCGGCTACATCGAGCGGGTGGCGCCGGGAGAGGCGGGGATGCTGCAGGCGGGAGAGGGGGAGACGACGCAGGCGATCCGGCGCAGGTTGAACGCGGCTGCCGAGGCGCTGGGCAAGCGCCTGGAGTTCCGGCGAACGGCCACCGCGGTCTACTTCTGGGCCTCGGATGGCCGGCGGCGGGGCAGGCCGAGGAAGAACCCCAGCGCGTAGTCCGGGGGGTCCGAATCTCCCTCCCTTGTGCCGGGCCCGGTGTCGGTCGCTGCGGCGGTTCGATCAGTGGCGACGGCACGGTTGTGGCTGGAGTCGACGCTCGACCTGCGGGTGACGTGAGGCGTATCAGGGGGATGAGGCCGTCGGAGTTTGCTTCATCGTTGCACGAAAGGAGCAAGTGATTCGCGCGGCGGGCGTCCGCAACCGTTGAAGGCTGCTGACGGCGGGGGGATACTGAGACCGTTGTTTGGCTTCCCAGCGCTTCGCACCAGAGAACGTTGGAGGGTTGCATCCCGGCCCTGGCTGGACCTGAGGGATCGAGCACCGCGCTCTTCCGAAGGCTGCCGAAGAGGGATACACCGCCACCGGTTGCGGGAAGCGGGCGGCAGGGTTCGAGCGAGCTCCCCTGTGACGCCGCTTCGTAGGCCGGAACATCGGAGACGGAGTGCCGTCTGGCGCTTCGCCTCTCTGTAGCAGTGGTCGAGGAGCATCCAGGCTCTGACCGCTGATCGCACGAGCCGGTCTGCAGCAAGAGCCGCAGGCTGGCCTTCTCATGTCCGCGCGCCGCCGTCTCCCCCTCGAGGGTCCCGGTCGGTTCCGCGCGTCTCGCCACGGCCGCTCCGCGTTCCAACCGCTCCCAGGCCGGGCATTCATCCCCAACTCCGTCTTCCGCGTCAGGCATCCACCGTGGGCGGAGTCTGCCCGTTTCACGACAGACCATCGAGCACGTCCGCCGCCCCGGATGCCGGGTGCCGGGCAACACCACGAGGAGGTGCGCAATGCACGCCGGAGGACTGATTCGACAGCTGACTGGTCTCATCGGACGCCGCAGGAGTACGGAGTGCATGGTGCGGTACACGCCCGAGTGCGCGTACTGCGGGGTCCCTGACGACGCGGCGACGCGGTACCCGGGCGGAATCTCGGTCTGCCGCGACTGCCACGGGAGCGAGAACGAGGACGGCTGCTAGGGCCGCAACGAACACCAGCGAACAGAAGGGGCTGCGGGACAACCCGCAGCCCCTTCTTGCGCTTAACGCCAAGGAGGTGCGCATGAACGTCTGGACTCTGATCAGAGTGGCTGTGGGATTCGTGGGCAGGCGCAGGAGGCCGTTCGCGCTGGCGGCGGTGCTCCTGCTGCTGGTGATGGGGCCTCTGCCGCTGACCGGCAGCGTGGAGGTGCTCGCCCTGAACGCGGCGGGCCTCGCATGGGTGGGGCTGCTGCTCCTGCGGCTCACGGGAACCGGAAACAGGACGACAACGAGGTCAACCAGAAGGAGGACGCGATGACGACGGCAACGATGGGACTGAACGGACTGATCGAGGCGGACCGGCGCGAGCGCAGGCTGCAGGAGCTGGCGGGGTGGGTGATCGACGCGCTGCTCGCCGGCATCGGCGGGAAGCGGGAGGCCGGTGTGGCGCAGGCCGTGCATGACGCGCGGCGGCAACGCCAGGCGGGCGACCTCGACGGGGCGCTGGCCGCGTTCGCTGGCCTCGACCCCGCGGACGCCTCGGAGCAAGAGGCGCGATGGGCATACGGCGAGTGGGTGAGCCTGGCGAAGCGGCGGTTCCCGGACCGGAGCGCCCTCGTGTACAGCCCGGGCACCGGACGGGCGGCTGTCCTCGCTCCAACCGATGGGGAGGACGGGATGCTGGAAGTGCTGGCCGTGCTCGGCATGCGCTGGCAGCCGGGACAGAGGATCTCGCGGCGGAGCCTGCGCGGGCTGCGCCCGCTGGCGGGAGGGGCGTCATGACGACGGTCGACCTGCCTGCGCTGAAACGGCGGAACCCCCTGGGCGACGTCGTGGAGGCGTCCGGCGTGCAGTTGCGTGGGCAGGGCAGGGTGCGCCAGGGCGTCTGCCCGTTCCACGAGGAGACGGAAGGAAGCTTCACCGTGTATGCCGACTCGGAGCGGTGGTTCTGCTTCGGGTGCGGCGAGGGCGGAGACGTGCTAGATTTCGTGCGGCGCGTCGAGAACCTGGACCTCCCTGAGGCGATTCGGCGTCTGAACGGCGGCGTTGGGAAGGGCGTTCCCGGCGTCGCCGTTCTTCGTCCGGTGGCGGTGTCCCCGCCCCGGCGCACAGCTTCCCCACCGACCGATCCCGCCCTGCTGAATGCAGCCGCCCGGTTCTACGCCGGCCGGCTGCGGCGCAGTCCCGGAGCACAGGCGTACCTGCGTTCGCGGGGCATCCGCCCAGAAACGGCAGCCCGCCTCGGCCTCGGCTACGCGCCGGGGGGCGGGCTGCGCGCCCATCTCGCGGCAATCGGATTCCCACGGGACCGGCTGAGATCCTCAGGGCTGTTCACCGAGCACGGTGAGCGGTTCGCTGGGATGGTGGTCGTCCCCGACCTGATTGCCGGCGGGCGTGTCCGGTGGCTCGCTGGACGCGCCGTGGAACCGGAGCGTTCGCCCCGGTTCCAGACGCTGCCCGGTCCCAAGCCCGTGCTCGGGACCGGGCGGCTCGGCGCTGCACCGCCGTGGGCGGTGCTCGCCGAGGGACTGTTCGACTGGCTGGCGCTCGCCCAGTGGGGCGTGCCCGCCTGCGCCGCGCTCGGCACACAGGGCGCCGAGCGCATCGCGGCAGCCCTGCGGGGCTGCTCCCGCGTCTTCCTCGCGTTCGACGCGGATGACGCGGGTCAGGCGGCCTCCGAGCGATTCGTGGAACTGCTGGGGCGCAGGGCCGCCGTCGTCAACCTCCACCGAGAGGCCGCCGACGTAGCGGAGCTCGCCACCTGCCCCCACGGCTACGCAACGTTCCGGCGCCTGCTCGTGCAGGCCGCGCGCACCGCTGCGTAACCGCCCCAACCCCATCCCCTGCAACGCGGAGCGACCGCTCTTTCCCACGGTGGATGAGCGGTCGCTCCGCGTTACCGATTCCCACACATCCCCATCGAAGGAGGCCACATGCCCGACGCGCGACGGCTCACCCCGCCCACGTGCTCCCCCACCGGGAGCCGCGCCCCATCGACAGGACACACACCACACGATTCCAAGGAGACAGCGATGACACAGAACGGAACGGTACACGACGGATCGAACAACGGCGTCCACCGGGACGTCGTCCCCGACAGCCCGCACGACCTGCTGTGGGACAGCCTCCCGCCGAAGGTCGTCTCGGAACTGGAGAAGCCCCTCGACCCTGGGCTGGTCTCGTACCGCAAGGGCCGGAAGGGGCAGACGTACGCCTACATCGAGGGGCGCACGGCCATCGAACAGGCGAACCGCATCTTCGGCCGCGGCGGCTGGGGCTACGAGGTCGTCGGCGAGGTCTCGCAGTGGGTGACAGAGCGCGTGGACCCCGAGACCGCGCAGGTGCACCGCTCCTGCTCGTACGCCGCGACGGTGCGGGTCACCGTCTCCGGCGCGCCGGCGCGCACGGACGTGGGTTTCCACACCGTGGCCGAAGACAGCGCCGAGGGGCACGAGACGGCTTACAAGGCGGCGGTGACCGACGGGCTGAAGCGCGCGCTGCGCGGCTTCGGCGACCAGTTCGGCAACGCCCTGCACGGCGACGGCGTGGCGGATGCGCTCGCGCCGTCGCTGCGCCGGACGCTGGTCGACCTCGGCGTTGCCCAAGGCTACGACGAGGCGCAGATGCGCGCCGCCGTGCGGACCAAGACGGGGAAGAACCTCGACGACCTGTCCGTTTCCGAGCTGACCCACCTCATCGAGGGTGCGGCGCGGAAGGTCCAGCAGGCGCAACGGGCGCAGGCCGTGACCCAGCCTGACGAGGTTTCTCCCGTGGGTGAGACCCAGCCTGGCGAAGTCCCGCCTGCGGGTGAGACCGACCTGCCGATGGCCGCCTGAACGGCGGCCTGCTACCGGACAAAAAGCGGGGCCGCCTCTTCGGAAGCGGCCCCGCTGCTTGTCGGTTCCGGAGAAAGGAGAGAGCCGATGACCGCAACAGCCCCGATGCTCATGGACCGGGTGGAAGAGGGTCTCGCCGACCTCTGGTTCTTCATGGAGGAGGCCGGCGAGCCTGAGCTCCAGGAGGAGATAGAGGAGGTCGCACGCCTCTTCCCCGCGCCGGAGGAGAGTCCCGCCGGGCGCCGCGCCGTCGAGCGGGCGCATGGCCTCTTCCGGCGGCTGCAGGCCGACTGCCCGCACTGCGGGTGCACGGCCTGACGGAGCACGGCTCCGCATGACTCCGCCGCTCCCGCCGGGAGCGCCCACGGGACGTCTCCCTCACCAGGGGATGCGGCCCGCGACTCGATCACACCGGGCGCGGCAGGGCCGCGCCACGTCACCAGTGCAAGGAGGCACACCATGGCAAGGACCATCAACAGGGTAGAACTGCTCGGACGCGTCGGCACAGAGCCGGAGATGCGCTATGCCCCCAGCGGCACCGCCGTCACCACGTTCCGCGTGGCGACTGACCGCCGCCGCCAGAGCGGCGACGTGGAAACCGACTGGCACAACGTCGTCTGCTTCGCGAAGCAGGCCGAGGCCGTCGACACCTACGTCGGCAAGGGCGACCGCATCTACGTGAGCGGCTCGCTGGCGCAGAACAGCTACGAGACCGAGGACGGCCAGCGCCGCCACCGCACCGAGGTGCACGCCTCGGAGGTCGTCTTCCTCGACTCCCGCAACGGGGAGCGCACGGGGGAGAACGGCCACGCCGGAGCGGAGGCCGTCCAGGCTGCGCCCGTAACGGGCGCGCCCGTTGCCGCCGGGGCCGACCCCTTCTAGCCCTTCACGGCGCATCCCGACGTCCGCATGCACGGGCGCATCACGGGGCCGCTCCCATTCCGGGGGGCGGCCCCGTTTCCGTCTATCCCCCACCCGAAGGAGTCCCCATGACCACTGCCAACCCGATGCTCATCCCGCCCGGAGAGGCGCTGCTGGACGCCCTGCGCTCCAACATGCTCCTCCTCGGCGAACTCGCTGTGCGCTACGGCGTCGAGACACAACCCGAACGGCCCGCTTCCCCGCCCGTCATCTCGACATCGGACGAAGTCCGGAGGCTGATGGGGCAGGAGATGGCCGCGCTCGCACAGGAGCAACTGAGAGTGCTCCTGCTCGATGCCAAGAACCGCCTCGTCGGCCAGCGCGTCGTCTACCAGGGGAACATAAGCCAGGTGATGGTGCGGATCGCCGAGGTGCTGCGCCCCGCCATCGTCGAGGCCGTTCCCCACCTCATCATGGTCCACAACCACCCTTCCGGCGACCCCGAGCCGAGTGTTGCGGACATCGCACTTACCAGGGAGATCTACAAGGGCGCCAAGTTGCTCGGACTCGACCTCCTCGACCACGTCGTCATCGGCGGAGAGGACTTCGTGAGCTTCAAGGATCGGGCCATCATCCCCTGCCAGCTCTGACCCTTCTAACGGAAACGGATATCCCCACTCAAAAGGACACCCACCATGCAGAACCCCCGTGAGACTCCGGAACCGGAGCTGTACACGATCACGGCGGGCGGCTTCTCGGCCACCGCCGACGCGTTCGCCAGGGACCCGGAGACGGACGGTCTCTGGTTCCTCTCGATGGTCGGCGCCCAGACCGCGCTCAAGGCCATCTGGGCCTCCCTCCTGAAGCAGCCGCCCGACCCTGCGCACATCATCAGGGGCGCGGACGGAATGGCGCTCTCCGGCGGCTACCAGCGCTGCGTCATCCCCTCCCACACGGTCGGCACCTGGACGACCAAGATCGCCCGCCTGCCTGCGAGCGGCGGCTGGCATGCGCTGGTCTACACGAAGATGGCCGAGTTCGCCTCGGGGCACGACGGCTTCCTCCTGCTCGCACACGAGGGCGACGACCTGTCGGCGCTCCACCACCGCTTCCTCGACCGCCGCAGCCCGCTGCCGCTGCATCACACCTGGGCCGAGTGGCTCTGGCGGCGGGGGCTGTCGAACGGGGAGATCGTCCCGCTGCAGTCGGCGGGCATCACCGCCCATGTCTGCAGACCCGATGCCGAATCGCTGCGGGAGGACCTCTCCCGCGCAGTCGCGCTGGGCCTTCTCTCCCTACCGGAGGACGTGACTCTCGACGTGGACACGGGCTCGAACCATCACACACTAGGAGTGGCAGCATGAGACTTGCAGGACAGGCCAAGGGCGGCTTCTATCCGACACCGCCCCGCGTCGTCGACCTGATCGCGGGACTGGTCCACGCTCCCGTGACCTACGGCTCCCGCCGCCGTGGCGGGGAAACGCTTCGCATCCTCGACCCGTGCTGCGGCGCGGGGGAGGCGGTGGCGCAGCTCGCGGATCGGCTGAGGCAGCCGTACACGATGCCCATCGAGACCTACGGCGTGGAGCTGCACCGCGACCGCGCCGCCGAGGCCGGGGAGCGCCTGCACCGGGCGCTGGCCGCCGACCTCTTCCAGACCTCCATAGCCAACCGGGCGTTCGGTTTCCTCTATCTCAACCCACCGTACGACTACGACAACGAGCAGAGGCGCTCGGAGCACGCATTCCTGACGCAGACCTCGCGCTACCTCGCGGAGGGTGGGGTGCTCGTCTTCATCGTGCCCCGGCAGCGGCTGGACGTCTCCGCCCGCTACGTCTCGTCCCACTACCGGAACCTCCGGTGCTGGGCGTTCCCCCAGCCGGAGCGGGAGGCGTTCGACCAGGTGGTGCTGACGGGCTACCACCGGGCCGAGCCGCACACCGACGTGCACGCCGAGATGCGTGTGCGCGAGTGGGCGGCGGGCTCGCTCGACGAGCTCTCCACCTCCCCGTACACGGAGTTCACCATCCCGCCTCTGCCGGACGGGGACGTGCTCTTCACCACCCGCACGGTCGACCCCATATCGGCCGCGTCGGAGGCGCGGCGCTCCGGCCTCTGGGCCAGCGCCGAGATCAACGACGCGCTTTGGCCGAGAGGAGACACGAGGACCCGCCCGCTGATGCCGCTGCGCCGCGGGCACATGGCGATGCTGGTCGCGGCCGGCTTCCTCGACAACCTCTGCCTGGAGGCCGACGGACGCCGCATCCTCGTCAAGGGCCGCACCACCAAGGAGATGGTGCTGGTCGAGGAGACGGAGGAGACGGAGACGTGGCGGGAGCGGCTGCGCACCACCGTGGTCGCCCTCGGCCTCGACGACGGCGAGATCACCGACATCGCCGCATAGCGGACTCCCCATCGGAGTCACACCCACGGGGCCTGCACTCCCACCGGAGGCGGGCCCTGCCTGCTGTCAACGCCCCATCACTCCCATACAGGAGAAGGAACCATGCAAGCCAGACCCCAACTGACGCTGTTCACGCAGAGCTGCACGCGGTGCGGGGAGCCGATCCTGCCCGGCCAGCCGTACGCGCAGACCGCATCGGTCGACGTCGTCGACGGGCGAGTCGCCACCACACCAGTGCGCTCGTACCACACGGAGAAGGGCTGCTACCGGGCCGCGAAGCTGGAGCAGTGGGCGGCCGAGTCCGCCCGCGCTCCTATTGCTGCCTAGGTGAAGGAGGAGACCCCATGATCCTGAAGAGCATCACCTGTCCCGCCTGCGGCGGGAGGAACTTCACGCTGGAGGAGGTCGTCGAGGACGACGAGCTGACCGGCGTCGACCTGAACTGCGCGCGCGGTTGCGGCTTCTACACCTACGAGGCGGGAGACCGTAGCGCATGGAACGGCCTCACCATCGACCTCACCGCGCAGAGCGGCGTCCCGCGGAGCTAGCGGGCGCAACACTCGTCAACCGGAGGACATCGTGACCATCACACCCAACGAATATCCAGCGACCGCTGAGTGCCCGCAGTGCGAGCACGAGGTCGAGACGACACTGTACGTCCGGCGCGACGGCACCGGCACATACATCTACGGGCGGCACTGCCCGGAATGCGACGAGGCCGTGGCCATGGACATGAGCTTCAACCACCCGGACGAGGAGCGATGGAAGGCGTTGCGCGCTTGGCTCATCGGCGAGCGCATCAGCCTGGAGAACCAGATGAAGCGGATGCCGCCGGACCCCACGAAGCTCGCTCGCCTGCGCGGCAGCCTGCAGGAGGTCGTCATGACCCTGCAGCGGATGGAGGACCTGGAGACGGCCGACCCACCGGAGCCGGTGGCCTCCTGAGCCGGTGAGAGCGAACCACAAAAGAAGGAGAACAGACTCATGACATTCCGACCCGAGGAGAGCATCGACGCAGACCTCGTCTGCGCCCTGTGCGAGCATCGCAGGCCCGCGACTGCCCACGTGAACGAGTACGGCACCATCGCCGTCGGCTCGGGACTCTGCCCGGACTGCGACGACACGGAACCGATGGTCGTCCAGATACACCGGACACCGGAGTTGCCCGCGGAGAACTACATCGAGACGCTCATCAAGGAGGCGAAAGAAGCGCTCGCGAATCCCGTGCCGCTGACCGCGGCGCAGTCGCGGGTGCGCAACCGACGGCTCAACCGCTACATCGACCGGCTCAGCCACGCCCGCAACCTCATTGGCGAGGCGAGGAGGACCCTCGAGAGCGCCCGGCGGGAACTCAGCGGATAGCCAACATTTGCACCTACCGACACATCACTACATCAGAACCACACCCAAGGGAGTGCCCCCACGGGCGCTTCACAGGGCCGCCGCGCCCGGCACTCCCTTGACCACCCCTCAGGGCGGGAGGGGTGTGCCCTGTGTCCATGCCACCCGTGAGGGAGCCTGGCGCAGGGGCGCGGGGTTCCTGGGGGCCGTGGGGGATGCGTCCCCCACGAAAGGAGAACCCCATGGACCTTGCAGGATTCATCGACACCTTCAGGGACTCCATCGCCCAGCGGGTGGTGGAGTCGTACCCACCCCTCTACCGGCCGTCCGAGCAGACCGTTCAACTCCCCACGCTCCTGCGCAGGCCGCTCGGCGCGCAGGCCGACGCCATACGTGGCGCGGCCCTCTCCCTCGGCGCCCACCAAGGCACGACCGTCGTCGGCGAGATGGGCACCGGCAAGACGTTCATCGCCGCGAGCGCCGCCCACGCGGCGGGGTTCAGGCGCGTGCTGGTGCTCTGCCCGCCGCACCTCGTCCGGAAGTGGAAGCGCGAGGTCGAGGAGACGGTCCCAGGCGCCCGCGGCGCCATCGTCACCTCCATCACCGACCTCGAGCGCCTCCGCCTCCTCCCGCGCTCGGGCCCGCTCTTCGCGGTCATGTCCCGCGAGCGCGCGAAGCTCTCCTTCCGCTGGCAGCCCGCCGTCAACGAGCGGTGGGCCGTGGCGGGCGGGAGGCTCGTGCGCGATGAGGAGACAGGCGATCCCTTCCGCATCCCCTGCTGCCCGGCCTGCGGCGAGCAGGTCCTCGACAAGGAGGGCGTGCCGCTCTCCCTGGGAGACCTCTCCCGGAGGCGGCGCGTCTGCGACGTGTGCAACTCCCCGCTCTGGCAGGCGGACACCGCCCCCCCCCCCCCCCCCCCGCCGCTCCCCGCTCGCCGACTACGTGAAGCACCGGATGCGGGGCTTCTTCGACCTCTTCGTCGGCGACGAGGTGCATGAGTTCAAGGCCCGCGGCTCGGCGCAGGGCATCGCCGCCGGCGTGCTCG
>MPMJ01000044.1 GCA_002238425.1 SAR202 cluster bacterium bin16
TCCTCGCAATGAAGTGCGGCCATGCTCACCGATTCGGTGCCCAGGGTGGCCTAAAGACCTTGGCGAACTGGCCTAAAGACCTTGGCGATTCCTTCGTTTACTGGCCTATAGTTCTTGGCGTTTGACACGTTTGAGTCGTAGGTTCGATGAGAGCCACTCCCAGAGACTCACTGACCGGCACGTTGCGTATCTGGCTTTCCACATGTTCCAGCTTCACGAACAGTCTCAAACTCGAAACTCGCGTCGAGAGCACCTGGAACTCGGAGACGCCGCGAACGACCAGGAGGGAACTGTTGATGACACCAACACCTTTACCGACCCTGAATCACCAGTGGTGAACCGGGAGCTCCGGCGTGTAACGGCAACCTTGGTGCAGACATTGAGGTCTGAGGTCGAACTCATGCGTCTGGAGGCAGAGACGGACGACTAGCAGCGACCTCTTGGTTCAGGTCGGGCTGGACTCTCACCGCAGCTCCGTCGACGTAATCCTTGTCGAGTTCGATGGAGATCCACCTCCTAGCGAGGCGCTGGGCTACCGTCCCTGTCGTGTTGCTGCCGGCGAACGGGTCCAAGACCCAATCCTCCTCCTCGGTAAGGAACTCGATGAAGAATTCTGCGAGTTTCTCCTGCATCCTGGCTGGGTGGATGGGGAGATTGTTCTTTCTGCAGTATTGTTGATAGGCATCGTTGGCTCGGGTGTTTGCAATCGGCAAAACCTCAAACAAGGGTAAGGCCTCCTCGTCCTGAGGAGGGATGAGGACGTTGGGGGGTATGGAACCTCCATTGTCCGTCAGGAATGACTTTGCGCCGATGTGGTGACCGGATGGGCGGCTGCCCGCGTTATAGGTTCCTTTCTTGAGCAGGTCCAGCATGCTTTTGCTGTACTCCGTCACGACGTTCTTGTTGTTCGCCTTGGGCCTTACCACAGGCGACATCCACCAGACTCGGGTGAAAGCGTCCTTGACGCGGATTCGCTCGACATTTACCCACTGAGCAGGCGTCGGCAGCCGCGCAGGGTTGAAGCAGACGAACTCTTGACAGAGGTGCAAGTCGGCTGCCTCCAAGAATGCCAAGAGCGCCTTCATGGGCAGCGTAGACATAGTCGGCTTACCGGGCTCCCACGCATTGCCGAGTTCGAGGACGATTGATCCGTCTGCAGTGAGATATTCGCGGAAGAGCGGGGCCATCCCGCTAAGCCACCGGAGATAAGCGTCGCCCGTAAGGTTGCCGTACTTTTTCTTCCTGTTGAGAGGGAAGGGCGGTGAGGTCAGGATTAGCTGAATCTGGCCCTTGTATTCTGTCAGGGGGTACTGGCTGAGGAGCGATTGGCACTCCCCCTGGTACATGCCTCCCCGATTGGTTTCAAATGCTGGCTCAGGCGTTTCGGGTTGCTCTTCGACGCCGTTAAGGGTTATTGCTTGGTCAGTCACGTGCGTTTCAGCGCCCATCGGGAAACCTAAGGGGCAAGCGGCCTTGTCCGTGCTCTTCGATGAACTGACCTAATGCGAAGCGCACAACGTATGCCAGAGTGGTGTTGTTCCGTTGCGCGATGGCCTCTAGGGTCTCTCTTTGACCTGACCCTAAGGTAATAGTGAGGCGTTGACGGTCGCTAGCAATCCCTCTTGAAGTCATGCTTGCACCAACTTGATGAATTATTCATCATTGTGATGACAACGAGGAGGCTTGTCAACTCCCCCAAACCACTGACATCCGCCCCTTACCCCGCCGCCCCTCACCGCGTACGCTGGTTGGATGACCCTCGAGCGTGCACGACCCATGGACAGCACCTATAGCGCGGGGCCCTGCCATGGCTCCGATCTATGGGTCGAGGTCTTCACACACACTTTCGGCGCGCATCTTGCCGCCTTACCCCCGGAAGCAGGCCGTGGCCTTGTCGATATAGATGGCAAAACGTCAGGTTACTCCCATGTTCACTCGTGAGGACCACATCAAGAACGACATCAAGAACGCAGCCCGCTTGTGTAGAATGAGAGTAAGCGCCGGTTCCGGCGCAATCCTCGGCAGGAGCGCCCATGGCTACCACGCGAAAGAAGCCCACGGCCAGGAAACCCGCGAACGCATCCAGGAACGGGCAGCGCCCGTCGACGCTCCGCGCGCTGCGTGAGAGCGGGTACGAGGTCACGTCCGTCCGCGACGAGCTGCGCCGCAACCTCATGAGCCGACTGCGGAGCGGCGAGCCGGTCTTTCCCGGCATCGTGGGCTACGAGGACACGGTCATCCCGCAGGTGGAGAACGCCATCCTCGCGGGGCAGGACATCATCCTGCTCGGCGAGCGCGGGCAGGCGAAGTCGCGCATGATCCGCGCCATGGTGGAGCTGCTCGACGAGGAGATCCCCATCGTGAAGGGCAGCGAGGTGAACGACGACCCGCTCGCGCCCATCTCGCGTTACGCCATCGAGCTCATCGAGGAGGAGGGCGACGACACGCCTATCGAGTGGGTCGGCCGCGACCGCCGCTACGGCGAGAAGCTCGCGACGCCCGACATCTCGATCGCGGACCTCGTGGGCGACGTCGACCCGATCCGCATCGCGGAGGGCCGCTACCTCTCGGACGAGCTGGCCATCCACTACGGGCTCATCCCGCGCACCAACCGGGGCATCTTCTGCATCAACGAGCTGCCGGACCTCGCGGAGCGCATCCAGGTGGGGCTGTTCAACCTCATGGAGGAGCGCGACGTCCAGATCAAGGGCTACCTCGTGCGGCTGTCGCTGGACGTGCTGGTGGTCGCGAGCGCGAACCCGGAGGACTACACGAACCGGGGCCGCATCATCACGCCGCTGAAGGACCGGTACGGCGCGCAGATACGCACGCACTACCCTCGGGAGATCGCGCAGGAGATCTCCATCATGGACGTGGAGCGGAACGAGTTCCCGGGCGCGGAGGAGCCCATCGTCGTGCCGGAGTACATCAAGGAGCTCATCGCGGAGTTCACGGGGCTCGCGCGCAAGCATCCGGAGATCAACCAGCGCTCCGGCGTGAGCGTCCGCGTCTCCATCGCCAACTACGAGACGGTCGCGGCGAACGCGCTGCGTCGGGCGATCTCGCAGGGCGAGGGGCAGGCCGTCCCGCGCATCACCGACTTCGCGTTCATCATCGCGTCGACGCTCGGCAAGGTCGAGCTGGAGACGATGGAAGAGGGTCGCGAGGCCAAGATCGTCGACGAGCTCATCAAGCGCGCGCTCCTCAACGTGTTCGACCGGCACTTCGAGCCGCACGAACTCGACGAACTCGTGGTGGCGTTCGAGGCCGGGCAGACGTTCGACACGGGCGTCGACCTGCCGTCGAGCGTCTATCTCGAGGAGATGGGGCAGCTGGAGGGGTTCGCGGGCGCGCTGAGCAAGCTTGGCACGGGCAACAGCGGGCCGGAGGCGGCGTCGGCGGCCGAGTTCGTGCTCGAGGGCCTGCACCTGAACCGCCGCCTGAACCGCGACCAACTGGAGGGGCGGTTCCGCTACCGCGTGTAGGACCCGGGAAGGGAAGAAGGGAGGAACGCACATCATGTCCGACGAACCGCAATACGACGTCATCATCATCGGTGGAGGCGCAGCCGGCCTCGCCGCGTCCATCTACTCGGTGCGCGCGATGCTCAAGACGCTCATCATCGAGAAGAAAGCGGTGGGCGGTCAGATCCTGCTCACGGGCGAGATCGAGAACTACCCCGGCTTCCCGGAGCCGATCGACGGCCCGGAGCTCGCGATGCTCTACGAGAAGCAGGCCGGACGCTTCGGCGTCGAGTTCGAGTACGACACGGTCGTCAGCCTCGACGTGGCGGGCGACGTGAAGCGCGTCGTCTGTGAGGACGGCGAGTACACGGCGAAGGCGGTCATCGTCGCGACGGGCGGCGAGCACAACCAGCTCGGCGTGCCGGGCGAGGTGGAGTACTGGGGGAAGGGCGTCTCCTACTGCGCGACGTGCGACGGCAACTTCTTCAAGGGCATGGACGTGACGGTTGTGGGCGGCGGCGACGCCGCGCTCGACGAGGGGTTGTACCTGACGCGCATGACGAACAAGGTGACGGTCGTGCACCGTCGCGACGCGCTGCGCGCGAGCAAGATCCTGCAGCAGCGGGCGTTCGACAACCCGAAGATGGACTTCGTCTGGGACACGGTCGTCGACGAGATCAGGGGCAACGGCGACGTGCACAGCACGGTGCTGCGGAACCTCAAGACCGGCGAGGTCATGGAGCACGACACGCAGGGCGTGTTCATCTTCATCGGCTTCCACCCCGTGAACGAGTTCATGCAGGGCGTGCTGGACCTCGACGCCGCAGGCCACGTGCTGACCAACCTCCAGATGGAGACGAACGTGCCGGGCGTGTTCGCCGCGGGCGACGTGCGGCAGTTCTCGGACCGCCAGCTCGCCAACGCAGTCGGCGACGGCGTCGCGGCAGCGCTCGCGGCGTACCGCTACATCGAGGGGTAGGCCTGGGCGCTCGCCGGGCCTTCAGGACGATGGATGGTAAAATAGGCTGCGGGTAGACGGCGATGACCACTATCAACACCATCGAAGACCTGATGCGCGTCCTGGACGAGAACCCGGAGTGGCTGGAGGCCATGCGGGTCCGCCTGCTCACGCGCGAACTCATAGAACTCCCGCGCGTGGTTGCGGAACTCTCGCGCGTGGTCACAGAACTCGCCAAGTCCACCAATGAGCGATTCGACAAGGTTGAATCCGATATCCGGACGCTGCGGGACGACATCGCGCCGATCAAGGGAGCGCATGCCAGGAACGTCGCGATCGAGCAAGCGGACCTGATCGTTGAAGCGATGGGCCTGACCTGGAAGCGGACGCTTACGCACCAGGAAGTCGCCGATCTGGTCCGTTCCTCGGACACGTCCGGCGTACCGCGCAACGAGCTCGGCAGTTTCCGGGTAGCGGACCTCATTGTGGAGTGCGCGGACACCGGGGGCGAAACCTGCTACGCCGCAGTGGAGGTCTCCTACACCGTGAACGGGAGGGACACGACCAGGGCTGTCCGCAACGCGGGCTACTTGGAGCGGTTCACGGGCCGCCCGGCCAGGGCTGTCATCGCGGGAGACCGGATGGATGAGCGCGTACGCGAGAGCGTCGAGTCGGGCCGTGTCTTCTGGTATCGACTCGACCAGAAGGCGCTGGCCATAGCGGCGGAATAACCCGGCTGCGGCGGCGCAAAGGGGCCCGCCGACGGGGCGCCGACAATCCTGGTCAGGATTCGCCGCCGCAAGCCAATGGGGAGAGATAGCGTTGACGCAGACAGGCAAACAGACAGCCATGTCGGCGATGCCAGCCGATTTCGCGCTTGACCGGCTGGAAGATGACCAGCTGTCCGTCGTCGAGCCTATCGCAGTCAAGAGCATGACTGAGGCGGGGCAGTTCGTCCTGGAAGCGCCGGAGATCAACGAGTTCGGCTACGGCGACACGCTTCCCGAAGCGCTCGCCGACCTGCAAGCGGCCATCGCGGAACTCTACTTCACTCTCGATGCGGACAAGGAACGGCTCGGTTCCGACCTGCAGGCCGTCCACGCGACGCTCGTCCGCAAGTTGCGCAGAGCCGCCTAGCCCAATCGCAGCCCCTGCTATCCTTGCCTCCCACGTACTCGGAGGAGGGATAGCGCATGACCATCGGTTGGGGCATCGTCAGCACAGGAAGGCACCCGGACACGAAGATGGCGCCCGCCATCACTGCAGCGGAGGGCGCGTCGCTCGCCGCCGTGATGAGCCGGGACATGGGACGCGCGGAAGCCTTCGCGCAGAAGCACGGCTCAGCCAGCGCCTACGACGACGTCGACGCGCTGCTGCGCGACCCCGCCGTGGACGTGGTCTACATCGCCTCGCCGAACGCGCTCCATGCGGAGCAGACCGTCCGCGCGGCGGAGGCAGGTAAGCACGTGCTGGTCGAAAAGCCGATGGCGCTCTCCGTGGACGACGCGCAGCGGATGATCGACGCGTGCGAGGCCGCAGGCGTGCGGCTCGGGGTCGGCTTCCACCTGCGCGCGCACGAGGGGCATCAGCGTCTGCGGACGCTCGTGGCCGACGGCGCGCTCGGCAGGGTGTCGTTCGCGCACGCGGACTGGTGCCGGGGCGTGCGGGGCCAGGAGGCGCCGCCGCCGCGTGAGGGGCTGCAGGCGTGGTGGGACGACCCGTCGCTCATCGGCGCGGGCGCGTTCATGGCGACCGGCGTGCACTGCGCCGACCTGCTTCGCTACGTCCTCGACGACGACGTGGCGGAGGTCTCCGCGGTGAGCGACGCCACGCCGGAGAAGCCGCTCGAGGAGCTGGTGACGCTGTCGCTACGCTTCAAGAGCGGAGTTATCGCGACGCTGCTCACCGGACGCCGCACCCCTGACTACGAGCGCAACGACGTCAACGTCTACGGCACGCTCGGCCGCGCGGGCCTCAACGCCAGCATCGACATGAACCAGGCCGGCGCGCTCGCCGTCCGCACCGACGCCCTGACCGAGGACGAGGCCTACGCTCCGCATCCCTTCGAGCTCTACACGAAGCAGGTGCAGGCGTTCGACGCCGCGGTCGAGGGCAACGGCGCCCCGCTCGCCACCGGCCTCGACGGCCTGCGCGTTGTCGAGATCACGCTCGCGATGGTGGAGTCGGCACGTACGGGCGCTCGGGTGTCGCTGGGGTAGGGGGCGATAACCAGCGGCCATGCCGATCCAGGACAGGGACTACTACCGGGAGCGCCGAGGGACGGCTCCCAGACCGCAGGGGGGCCGGTCACGTGGGGGTGGCAGAGGTCGCACGGCTACCGCCGTCAGTCCTGGCGGGGGTTCGTCCCGTGGACACGGATGTTGCTGGCTCGTTCTCGTGCTGCTCATCGTAGGTATCGGCGGTGGGTACTACTGGTACACGCAACACGGGCTGCCCATCGAGATCGACTTCCTGCCAATCCCAACGCCCACGCCCCATGTCGTGCAGGAAGGCACGCCTGTGCCAAGTACCACACCTCCTCCTGCCCGGCCCACGCCGACGCCGTACCCGTGCGCCGATCCGACGCCCAAGCCTCACGCTCCTGGGGCGACGCCAACCCCAACGTCGCCTGCGGCGTCCGTTCCCTCGGCAACGTCGACGCCCGCCTGGGAGGCTCCGGAGCCGCTCTCCGATGAGTGGCGCGAGCGGGCAAGCGGGTGGAGCCGCGCGGAGGTTGACGCGGTCCTCGCGGAGAGCCTCGCCGTGTTCGACACCGGACTGGACGACCGGGGCAGCCTGTCGGCGGTTGACGCCTGCCGTCGCGTGGCGGCGTTCGAGACGCGCCTGGAGACCGCGGAGTTCCTCGTGGGCGCGCACGGGCTCGAACGCGAGGCTGTGCCCGGCCAGGGCGCCGCTGCGCTCTCCTGGACGATATGGCTGCGCCATCAGCGCGGCCTGTTCGCCGAGGCAGTGCAGAACCACGCGCCCGTGGCGCAGTGCAGGAGCATCCTTGCTCCGCCCACGCCTACGCCTGCCGCAACACCCGTCCCGCCCGCGGCGACACCCACACTCGGGCCGCCTACGTCTACGCCGCCCCCCCCCCCCGGGCCCCCCACGCCTCCGCCCCCCCCGCCCTGTCCCACCGCGACGCCCACACCGACCGCGACGGCTACCCCTACGGCAACGGCAACACCTACGCCTCTGCCCACCGCGACACCGCGCCCGACAGCGCCACCTACGCCGCGCCCAACCGCAACATCAACACCAAGCCCGACCCCCAAGCCGGCTACCTCAAGAGGTAGTGCTGAGTGGATCACTGAACTGGAGCAACAGATTCACCACTTAGTGAACCAGCAGAGAGGGTCTCCTCTGGGTTTCGATGCTGTACTCGCTTCCATAGCTCGTTCGCACAGCGCCGATATGGCGAGACATAACTTCTTCTCCCACACCAATCTACGAGGTCAATCCCCTAGCGACCGGGGTGCAGCAGTGGGGTATGACTGCCGTAAGGACTACGGGTCTTACTACACGTACGGATTGGGAGAGAACATCT
Organism: SAR202 cluster bacterium bin16; assembly: GCA_002238425.1. Taxonomy (GTDB): domain Bacteria; phylum Chloroflexota; class Dehalococcoidia; order Lucifugimonadales; family Australimonadaceae; genus Bin16. The sequence goes on from MPMJ01000044.1 coordinate 7,976, forward strand.
TTTGGTCAACGATCTACAGCCGGTACCAGACGCGAAACGGAGTAGTTGTCAGCAAGGACTACTATCAACTGGAGGAGTTGGCATCTCTGGCAGTGAATTGGTGGATGGACAGTCCAGGCCACCGTGAAAATATCTTGAACAGCAGCTATAACGTGGAAGGTATCGGTATAGCCATCAACGCTGATGAGCAAGTGTACGTAACTCAGAATTTCTGCTAGCCCAACCTTGGCCAGAAGCGGTATGGCGCGTGATAGCCTTAACTGCGGAGGGTTCGTGGTAGGCACGCCTCCGGCGTGGAGGAACTGAGCGGAGAGCATGACATCGAGCGATTTGGCAGGCGGCGGACGCCATTCGCGCCGGCGCTGCTGGGTAGCTGCGCTGCTCCTGCTCGCCGCAGGACTGCTGGTTATGGCCGCTCTCGGGGGGGCCGTAGGGGGCTACTTCTTCAGTGCGTTCGGCGATTCCCCGGAGCCAACTCCCACGCCCACACCGACTCCCGTGCCCGAGGCGACGGCAACTCCCAGCCCAACGCCGTCGCCTGTCCCAACGTCAACGCCGACACCGACGGCCACGTTCACCCCTACTCCCACCCCGACCGCAACTCCTGATCCGACTGCAACTCCCACTCCAAGCCCTACGGCCACGCCTACCCCCACAGCGACTGCCAGCCCAACACCAACGGCGACGCCTACGCCGATTCCGACCGCGACGCCAGACCTGGCTTCGCTCGCGGACCGCGTGCGCCCGAGCGTGGTGAAGGTCCGCACCGGCGGCAGCACCGGCTCAGGCGTCATCGTGGAGGTGGACCCGTCCGGGCGCGCCATCGTGGTGACCAATCGCCACGTCATCGAAGACGACCCCGGCGACGTCCGTATACAGGGGAGCGACGGGACGACGTACGATGCGATGCTCCTGGGCTCGGACAGCACGCAGGACCTGGCCGTGCTGTCCGTCTGTTGCACGCTGGCGTTCGAGGCCGTGGCTCTCAGTCCCAGCCGCGCCCGCCAGGGCTCGGACGTCGTCGTCATGGGCTATCCGCTCGGCAGTGAGATAGCGCTGATGACCCGGGGCATCGTATCGGGCGTAATGTTCGATGCCTCGAGGAACGGCTGGGTCGTGCAGACGGACGCGCCGTTGAACCCGGGGAACAGCGGCGGGCCGCTCTTCACGCTGAATGGCGAGGTCGTGGGTATCAACACGTACGTCGTCAGAGAGTCGGGAGGCGGGGTAACGGTCGAGGGGTTCGGGTTCGCGGTGGCGTCCGAGACAGTCCGCGGCGCGTTGCCTGCGCTGAAGGCGGGACGGGGCTCATCCATAGCGACTGCAACCCCCAGCCCAAGGGGGACTCCCACCCCCCGGCCCGGGTCATCGGGTGGTTTCGGGCCGGAGGACGGCTCGCTGCAGCACGATGCAGACGGGTATATCGAAGAGCATCACGCGGGCGTGTACCTGCACGATTTCAGCGCGCAGGCGACCTTTGAGAATCCTTATGCAAACTCTGTGGGTGAGTGGGACTACGGATTCCTCTTCCGTGCGGAAGAAGACAACAGGTTCCATGCTGTCGTCGTAACCAGCGATGGTCGGTGGTTCCACTACCTGCGCGAAGGAGCGGTTGAAGGGGGCGCCCAGGACAGCGGCAGGGTATCCGGCCTTCGAACAGGTGCGAACGACTCCAATGAGTTGCGCGTTGTCGCAGCAGGAGACTTCGGTTGGTTCTTCCTCAATGACCAACTGGTGGCGGAACTCGACTTGAGCGGCGGCGCAACGGAGGGCGACGTGGCTGCGGTCACCGGGTATCACGATGGCAGCGAGATCAACGGGCGCTCGACGCGCTTCACAGGCTTCACGGTGAGCGAGCCCCGGTTCCTCGGTGAGCGCTCCGGCCAGTTAGAACACGAGGACGACAGCCTGATCAAGTGGGAGGAACTGCGCACGAACACGCGTGACTTCATCGCTTACGCAACGTTCACCAATCCGTACTCCGCCAACACGGGGGACTGGGACTATGGCTTCGGATTCCGCCATACGGGGTTCGATCAGTACCACGCAGTCCTGGTCCACAGCAGCAACAACTGGGAGCATTTCCTCAGTGAAGGCAGCAAAATCCGTGCGCACGAAACAACGGGCTGGACGGCACTGGACACCGGCGCGGATGGACAGAACACGCTGTTCCTGCTGGCGGTGGGCGGTGCGGGCGTGCTGTACGTCAATGGCGTTCAAGTGGCGGAACTCGACCTCAGCGGCAGCATGGTGGCCGGCGACATCGCGGTGGCCACCGGCTTCTACGAAGGGAATGAGCGGCCGGGCTACAGCACCGGATACGACGAGTTCGAGGTCTGGTCGCTGGACTAGTTCCCGTCCGGTCTCTCCGCAACCCGGCCTGCGGGGTAGACGTACGGCAAAGCATGCAGCCCAACCTCGGTCAGTAAACCGTGGGGCTCGTGTTAGCGTTAAATGCTGTGTCTTGCGATAGGCACTCCTTGGGCGCGGAGGCATCGAGCGAGAGAGCATGACGTCTAGCGAGGGTCGCGAGGTCACCTGTTCCCGCTGCGGACGGGAGTTTCCGGCCGCCTTCTGGCGGGCGCACGAGCATAACGCCGACCGGGCGCGCTGCGTCGAGCCGGGCTGCACCCAGTTCGCGGTGGGGTACGCCATCAGAGGCATGAACCCCCTCTGCGGAACGCATCTCGTGCAACGGCGCCGCCGGGGGCACGAGGTTCGGTTCGTGGACGGCGGCATCTGCACGGCCTGCGGGGGCTATGGGCAGGTCACGCCTGAGGGGGAGGACAGCGGTCTCTGGGAGCGCTGCCCGATGTGCTGGGGCTCCGGTTACATGGACCAGGAGAGGCTCAGCTATGAGCGCAGCCGGACGGAAGAGGAGCAGCTCGCCGAGTACCGGCACCGCTCGGAACTGCGCCGCGAGATAGAAGAGGGCATAGCGCGCCGCCGCGAGGAGGAGCGGCAGCTCAACGAGCGGCGGCGCATGGAGATCGAGCGGGCGAGGCAATACGAAGAGGCCCGCCTCCGGGCGCTGTCGGGGCTGCCTCCGGAGAGCAGTTCCGACGACGGTGAGGGCGAAGACGGCGGGGACGACGGCGGCTGGGATGACGGCGACGGGGAAGGCGGAGGCGGACGACGCCATGGGCGCGGGCGGTGTTGCACCGTCGCGCTGGTGTTGCTGATCGTCGGGCTCGTGGTCGCCGCGGCTGCGGGCGGAGCGGCAGCCGTCTTCTACCTGGGATTCGGCGGCGAACTGCCGGGGCCGACACCCACTCCAACGCAACCGGCGCCGACCCCGACGCCCACTCCCGTGCCCACCGCGACACCGACGCTGACGCCCACGCCGACGCCAACGGCGACGGCCACTGCGACGCCCACGTCGACCCCGACGCCGAGTCCCGTGCCCACGCCGACCCCGACGCCCGCGCCGACGGCCGACCCCACGCCCGAGAACACGGCCACGCCTACGCCGGACCCCATCGACCTCGTGGCGCTCGCTGCGCTGGTGCGTCCGAGCGTTGTGAAGGTGAGCACCAGCACTGCTGTCGGCTCCGGCGTCATCGTGGAGGTGGACGACGCAGGCAAGGCGGTCGTCGTCACGAACTTCCACGTCATCGAGGACGACCCCGGCAACACCGAGGTGCTCGCCGAGGACGGCGGGTCGTACGACGCAACGCTGCTGGGCTCGGACGCAACGAAGGACATCGCCGCGCTGAGCGTCTGCTGTTCGGAGTCGTTCCGGGCAGCGGAACTGAGCGAAACGCGCCCGAGGCAGGGGGCCGACGTGTTCACGATGGGCTACCCGCTGGACAGCGACTCGGCAGTGGTGACGCGCGGCATCGTCTCCAGCGTGAGTTTCGACGGGGAGCTGGAGCGGTGGGTGGTGCAGACGGACGCATCGCTCAACGTTGGCAACAGCGGGGGTGCGCTCTTCACCGGGGACGGCGAGATCGTCGGCATCACCACGTTCGTCATCCGGGAGTCGGGCACCGGCGTGCCGGTCGAGGGGGTCGGCTTTGCGGTGGGCTCGGAGACGGTGCTCGCAGTGCTGCCGACGTTGAAGGCGGGGGCGCGGGTAGACGACCCCGGCTCAGGGCGGGATACGGTGGTCGACACGCCGGGGCCGTTCGGGCCGGTCGAAGGCTACCTGCAGCATGACGAGGACGAGTTCATCGAAGAGCATGGCGCGGGGATCCTGCGGAGCGACTTCGTCGCCGCAGCGGAGTTCCACAACCCCTATCCCGCCGTGATCAGCGGGTGGGACTACGGCTTCCTGTTCAGGGACGCGGGACAGAACGACTTCCACGCGGTCATCGTCGAGAACGTCAGCGGGATGTGGTTCCACTACCTGCGGGACGGCGCCGACGAGGCCCGGCTCGTCGACAGCGGCGATGCCTCCGGGCTGTGGCTGGGCTCGGAGGGAGTGAACGACCTGCGCCTCGTGGCCCTGGGAGACCAGGGCTGGCTCTTCCTCAACGGCAGAGCGATCGGAACGCTGGACCTGAGCGGCGGCCCCTCAGAGGGCAATGTCTCGGTCATCACCGGGTATCACGACGGTAACGAAGTGACCGGACGGTCGACGCGCTTCCGTGAGTTCTCGGTGCACGAGCCTCAGTCTATCGGCAACAGGTCGGGTGTTCTCGACCACACGGAGGACGGGTTCATCGAGCGGTCGCTCGCCGCGGGCAGTCCGAGCGACTTCATCGCGACCGCGACGTTCACCAATCCGAACGCGGGCAACGCGGGCTGGTGGGACTACGGCTTCACGTTCCGCGGGTCAGGGCCGGACAGCTACCACGGCGTCTACGTCGGCAGCAACCGGGAATGGAACCACTTCCTCCGTGGAACAGGAGGAGGAAGCGGGACCGCATCCGGCAGGTCGGGCAGGGTGCTCAACCTGAACACCAGGGAGGGCGGTCAGAATACGCTGATGCTCGTGGTGGTCGGCGAAGCAGGCCTGCTCTACGTGAACGGGGAGCAAGTATCTGCCCTGGACCTGCGCGAGGGCGCCGCGCACGGCAGCGTCGGCATCGGCACAGGGTTCTTCGAGGGCGGCAGGCTGCCGGGACAGCAGACGCCGTACGAGGACTTCCGGGTGTGGTCGCTCGACCGAGCCGAGCCGTAGGAGAAAGAGAAGCGCCCCGCTCAAAGTGGGGCGCTTCCATCCATGCCTGTTTCGGTGGGGCGGACTAGTGGCCGCCGCAGCCGCCGGAGCCGCATCCGCAGCCGCCGGAGCCGCATCCGCAGCCTTCGTTGCCGCAGCCGCCAGCGGTGGCGATGTTGGGGTTCTCAATCACGAAGCCGCTGCGCATCAGCCCTTCCGAGTAGTCGATGGACGCGCCCTGCAGGAGCGGAGCGCTGTCCTCGTCCGCGATGACGCGGATGCCGGACTCGTAGAGCACGAGGTCGTCCTCGGCGAGGGTGTCCTCGAGCGAGAGCATGTACTGCGCGCCGTGCCCGTTGGGAACGACGATGACGCGCAGCATACCCTCGGGCTGCCCCTCTTCGGCCAGCACCTCGGCCAGCTTCTCCGCCGCGAGGTCGGTCACGATGATGGCGGGCTCGCCGGTCTCCGTGCCTGCTGCGCCAGTGTTGGGGATGGTGTTCGTCATGTTGTCGCTCCTTTGGCGGACTACTTCCGTGCAAGGCTAGCAGCGCCCCGCTCGCGGGTCAAGGCGAGTACGGCGCGTTCGCTCTGCCGCGTTGTTCACTTGAAAGTGGCCCCATTCGGCACCATTTGGCCCCGTTTACTCGGAGAGGTCTGGTCCCCGGTGGGGCCACGCCGGGGCGAAATGGGGGTGGTTTGGGGTGGTTTGGGAGTGAGATGGGGCCAAATGGAGCCGGAGGGTTCTTGTGCCTGCGTCCGCTTGGCGGCGGACGCTTCCCGAGAGATGTTTCGACTCCGCTGCTCTCCGCTCAACATGACAATGGCCACTTCGGCTTCGCTCAACATGACAACTCCCCCAGAGTACCTTCATGTCTCCCCCAACCACGAGGGCGGAGTTCCTGCCTTCGCAGGAACGACGAGATCCATGGCCCATGGTTGCATCACTCCCGGCGGAGGCGCGAGGCGAGCCAGACGTACCAGCTGAGCGCCCACGCCGCCGCGAGCGCGAGCGCCTCCCATGCGAGCCCGGCGTAGCTCGACGCGAGCAGCGGACCGAGCGGCAGGGCGCCCAACGCCGCGAACAGCACACCAAGTTCCGATAGCGCTTTCTTCACGAGGTGTTCCTCCTACCTTCGCACCGGGAAGGATGCGGAACGTGCGCCGGCCGGCCGTTGGGGCACGGGGCGGGACGTGCGGATGCGCCCCTGCTCGCACCATGTGTGCCTGCAGAACGGACACATGAGTATCGGATGCCCCTCCTCCGGGAGAAGGGTCAACTCCCGCATCCCGCGCGCGGCGCAACGCGGACAACGCACCTGCCTGTGGACGATCGGCTCAGCCATCGGTCGCTCCTCCTGCGTGACGCTGTAACGTCATCGCTATGTGTCTTGCATGACATGATGGCCCCAGGGTTGTCACTGGCGCAACGGGGCGGTGTCACAAGATCGGGACAGGATGACGGCTCCCATGCTCTGCGCGGGTTATGTACAATCAGGCTATGACGACGCAACAGCCGGGCGACACGCTCGCCGCATACATCAGACGCTGGCTCACGGAGCGTGAGGTCTCGCAGTTGGCGCTCGCGCGCCGCGCGGGGGTGCCGCACGCGTCCCTGAGCGTGCTCTTCAACCACGGGACGATCCCGATGCCCTCGACGCTGCGGAAAGTCGCAGAGGCGATGGGCGTGCCGCTGGGACGCCTGCTCGTGCTCGCGGGACACCTGAACGAGGAAGAGTACGAGACCCCTATCAGGGAGTCCGACCTCGCGCGGCTCTACGAGGTCGGCGACCTCGACGCCGACGAATGGGAGCAGGTGCGGGACTTCGCGCGCTACGTGCGGAGCAAGCGCAAGCCGCGTCCGCTGACGTAGGGGGCTGCCGAAGGGCACCCACAAGGGGATGCCCCTACATCGGACACATCCCATCCCCGCTCCTGCGAGAGATTCCTCGGCTCCGCTGCACTCCGCTCGGAACGACAAGGAAGTGCTGACACGCGCCTATCGCGGGGTGACGAGCCCGGTTGCGAGAATGGGCGTATCCCCCGCGCAGGAGGAGTTGTTATGCGCGCATTCCGGCTGGGGCGCGACCTTGCGGAGCGCTACGCCATCCAACCCGGCGGCGACCTGGAACCCGTGTTGCAGAGCCTCGGCCTCGAGGTCGTGCCGTGGCGGTTCCGTGGGCGTCTGCGCGAGGTCATCTTCGAGGGCGCGATAGGGATCGAGGAATCGTTGCCGGAGAGCTGGCAGCGGTGGCTGACGGCGCATGCCATCGGCCACCATGCGCTGCACACGGGCACGAGCTTCTACCTGGCGTCGTGGCAGTGGGTGAACAAGGTCAAGGCGGAGCGGCAGGCGGAGGAGTTCGCCGCCGGGCTGCTGCTGTCGGAGCAGGCGATGACGGGTGTGGGCGAGGCGCGGCTGGCGTCGCGGTGTGGCGTGCCGAGGGAGAAGGCGCGGTGGGCGTTGGAGAGGTTTGGGGTGTAGTTGCAGTCGGGGCGCTCCCGAGAGATGTTTCGACTCCGCTGCACTCCGCTCAACATGACAGGCCCCGTTCCGCGCCTTCGCTCACCTGAAGGGCGCCCACAAGGGACGCCCCTACGCCGGACAGGGGGGCGAGGTTCCTGCCTTCGCTGAAATTCCCAAGGCCTAGTCCTGCTGTGTAAGGGGATGAGAGCGAGAGGCGCCCACCATCCCATCCCCACACCGCGTGCGCTGCCCGCGCACCCTGGATTCCCGCCGGTGCGGGAATGACGAAGAGGGGGCGAGAGGGACGTCGGTGGGTGGTGGGGCGTCTCCCGAGAGATTTCTCGGCTACGCTCGAAATGACAATGGCTCCGCTCCGCGTCGCCGGCTCGCCCTCACCCTAGCCCTCTCTCCTCAAGGGAGAGGGGACCAGAAGGATCAGGAGCGGTGGTAGAAGCGGTTGGCGGCTTCGTAGAGGACGCCGCGCCGCTGGGCGTCGGTGAGGTCCTCGCGGGAGCGCATGTACTGGAGCGAGCCGGGGTAGTCCGAGTCCCAGTGGGGATAGTCCGACGCGTACATCACGACGTCGTCGCCGACGAGGTCGAGCACCTGGCCGAGCATGCGCTCGTTCGGTTCGCAGCCGACGAAGACGTTGCCGCCCTTGTGGACGAACGTGCTGGGCGGGCGGGTGAGGAGCGGGGCCTCCGCTTCGCCGCGGGACTCGTACTCCTCGTCCATGCGGTCGAGCCACCAGGGGAGCCACGTCGCGCCCGCTTCGAGGAAGCCGAAGTTGACCTCCGGGAAGCGCTCGAAGACGCCTTCGAACATCATGCTCGTGAAGTGCCGGATGATGCCGTAGGGATGGGCGACGGAGTGCGCCTGGATGAAGGTGGGGAATATCTCCGCGCCGGGTGCGAACGGCGAGCCGGAGGCGTGCACGGCGACGGGGAGGCGCTCCTCCCGCGCTGCCTCGTAGACGACGTCGTAGGAGGCGTTGCCGAGAAGGTGCTGGCCGTCGGCCGGGAACATGACGCCGGCGTGGCCGAGTCCGGCGGCGCGTCGCAGTTCGGCTGCCGCGGCTGCCGGGTTGAGGGTTGGGAGCAGGGCGACGCCGAGGATGCGTCCGTTGGCGTGGGGGTAGAACGTCTCGGCGAGCCAGTCGTTGTAGGCGCGGCAGAGGGAGACCTGGTAGGCGGGGTCCTTCACGTAGCCTGCGTAGAGGCCGAGCGTCGGGTAGACCGCCGACCACTCCAGCGGCCCGCGGTCCAGCGCGGCGAGCCAGTCGTCGGCGGAGTAGGCGCGTCCGCCGACACGGCTCGCGCCGAGGCTGCGCGGCATGCCGTCCAGCGGGGTGAGCGGCTCGATGGGCATGACATCCGGCGAGGCGTTGCTGTTGACGCGGTGGCTCCGGTAGGGCTCGTCGAGGAGCTCGGCGATCCGTTTCGCGTTCTCCAGAACGTGGCCGTCGCCGTCGGCGGCTGGCATGTCGCTCATAGCTACGTCTCCTGCAGCGGCGCCCCGGCCGCCTCTTCGAACGGTCACACGAAGTCGTCGTCGGGCAGGTCGGATGCGCTCGCCTCTTGCGATGACAGTCCCGCGACGGGTCCTTCGCCCACGAGCTCGCCTATGAGTTCGTTCAGCTTCTCCTCGGTGAGGACGCCGCTCCACTTCCGCATGACGCTGCCGTCGGCTGCGATGAAGAACGTGGTGGGCATGCCGAGGATCTCGAAGCCGCGCACGACGGCTTCGTCGTCCGTCGTGCCTGCGGGGAAGGTGACGCCGATTTCGTTGAGGAGCGCCTGGCCCTCCTCATTCGTGCCGAGGAACTGCTGCGGGCCGATGTCGATGCCGAGGATCGTGACCTCATCGCTGCGTTCGTCGTAGACGCGCTGGAACTCGGGCAACTCGGCTCGGCAGGGCGGGCAGAGCGCGGCCCAGAAGTTCAGCACGACGGGCTTGCCCTGGCCGACGACCGCCGAGAGCGTGGTGGTCTCGCCCCCGAGCGCGTCCTGTCCCTGGTAGGCGCTGATCTGGATGTCCGGCACCTCCAGCGCGACGGAGCCGGACGCACCGGTCGCGGCGGGTTCGTCGCCGCCGCTGCATGCGGCGAGCGCCAGCAGCGCGGCCATCGCGGCGATGGCGAGGAAGGTGCGTTTCGGTAGGGAGTCCTTCATATGTACAGGATAACGGATTTGGGGGTGGGGGGAGGACTCACATGGATGGACAGGGTGGACGGGTATGGGGGTGGGGCGCTGACGGTTGGTATAGTCTGCAGCCCAATGGAGGTGCGGTCCTATGGCTGAGCAGGTCTTTGTGATGGCGGGAGACACTCTGGAACCAGTGGATGAACAGCCATTCGAACTCGAGGATGATCTGCAGGAACTTCTCGCGAAGCACCCGCGATTACTGGGCAACGCTCGGAGATGGCTCCTCGTTACGCGCGAAAAGGGAGTAGCAGACGCGCCTGACGGAGCAGACCGCTGGTCGTTGGATCACCTCTTCGTCGATGAGGACGCCGTACCCACGCTCGTCGAAGTCAAGCGAGGCAGCAACACACAGATCCGGCGAGAGGTCGTCGGGCAGATGCTGGACTATGCAGCAAACGGCTCACGGTTCTGGACACAGGACGAAATCAGGGAGGCTTTCGAGCGTGAGCACGAAGGTTCCAGCGAACCGGCCGATGCCGTACTGCAGAAGTTCCTAGGAGAGGATTCGACCAGCGACGAGTTTTGGAGCAAGGTAGCCACCAACCTTGACGCGAGGCGGATGCGCCTTGTGTTCGTAGCCGACGCGATACCTCCTGAACTCGTTCGTATAGTGGAGTTTCTCAACGCGCATATGCGCGAATACATTGAGGTGCTGGCTGTCGAGATCAAGCAGTTCAAGGGAGACAACCAGACCAAGACACTGGTATCCCGAGTGATTGGAGAGGCTGCTGCCCTGCCGGGTAAGAACCTTCCTCTACGAACACGGACAAGGGTAACGGAGGACGAATTCTATAGTCGGCTTCCAAGCGAACCCGTACGCGCGGCCACGAAACGCCTTCTCAATGTTGCACGCGAGGGTGGAGCGAAGATTGTCCGAGGGGACCAGGGCCTTTCGATACGGGTAGACGTGCCGAAAGAAATATGGAACCCCCTTGTAACGGTTGCATGGTTCTTCCCGGAGCCGGGCAGAGTCTACTGGGCAGGGCTCCGGGACTTCTCATTCGGCGCTGCATACCCCGACTACCACCACGAAGAGCTGAACGGCATCATGAGCAGGTGGGCTGACTATTTCCCTTTCGGAGAGGGAGTTACGTTCGACGGCGAGAATGGCGGAGGGCGGACGCTCACTCATGATCAAGTCGTGCAGCATCAAGACAATCTTGCGAGCGGCCTTGCGAGTGTGATCGCTGAGTTGCGGCGTCTGCGGGAGTGAGAAGACTGTCTTCCCGTTAGAGAGAAAGGAGCCCCTGCGAACGCAGGGGCTCCTTCAGTAATCGTTCCTGCGTACGGGAGAACGGATTGGGGATGGAGAGAGTGTACTCCCTGTGGCGTGGTTCGACAGGCTCACCATGAGCGGGCAAAGGGAGGGAGCGGCAAGGGGAGGGAGGATGGGTATGGGCCCGGTGTTGATATAGTCTGCAGCCCGATGGTGTTATGGCTGAGGAGGTCTTTGTGATGGCGGGAGACAGGCTGGAACCGGTGGATGGACGGCCATTCGAAATCGAGGATGACTTCTACAGCCAGCTTCCCAGGGGAGCCGTACGCGCGGCTGCGAAGCACATTCTCGATGTTGCTCGCGAGAGTGGCGCGAAGGTCGTGTGGTTTGGCGAAGGACTCTCGATACGGGTAGGCGTGCCGAACGAGATATGGGGCCCACCGGTAGCAGTTGCATGGCTCTTCCCGGAGCCGGGCAGGGTGTACTGGGCAGGGCTCCGGGACTTCTCATTCGGCGCCGCATACGCCGACTACCACAACGAACGCCTGAACGGCGTCATGCGCAGGTGGGCTGACTATTTCCCTTTCGGAGAGGGGATCACGTTCGAGGGTGAGCACGGCGGGGGACGGACGCTCACGCACAACGAGGTCGTGGAGTACCAGGACGCCCTCGCGAGCGGTCTGGCGACGGTAACTGCCTGGTTGCGGAGATTGCGGGAGTGAGCAGCACTGTCTCCCCGGTTAATGAGAAGAAGCCCCTGCGAGCGCAGGGGCTTCTTCATGTGAGCCGTGGGACGTTGGACTAGAAGTCCATGTGGTCGCCGTGCGGCATGCCGGCGGCGGCCGCGGGCGGCTCGGGGATGTCGGTGACCACGGACTCGGTGGTGAGCACCATGGCCGCGACGCTGGACGAGTTCTCGACCGCTGCGCGCGTGACCTTGGCCGGGTCGACGATGCCGCGCTCGATCATCGGGCCCCAGACGCCGGCGTCGGCGTCGAAGCCCCAGTCGTTCTGGGAGACCTTGGCCTCGGCGATGATGACGTCGCCGGAGTGGCCGGAGTTGGATGCGATGGTACGGATGGGCTCCTCGAGCGCACGGCGGACGATGTTTGCGCCGGTGAGTTCGTCGCCGTCGAGCGAGAGCTCGGCGATGGCGTCGGAGGCGCGGACCAGGACGGTTCCGCCGCCGGGGACGATGCCTTCCTCAACCGCCGCACGGGTGGCGGAGAGGGCGTCCTCGACGCGTGCCTTCTTCTCCTTCAGCTCGACCTCGGTGGCCGCGCCGACCTTGATGATGGCAACGCCGCCGGACAGCTTCGCGAGCCGCTCCTGGAGCTTCTCGCGGTCGAAGTCGCTGGTGGTTTCCTCGATGCGGGCCTTGATCTGGGCGATGCGGTCCTGGATGGCCTGCTCGGTGCCGTGGCCCTCGACGAAGGTGGTCTCGTCCTTGGTGGAGACGACCCTGCGGGCGCGCCCGCAGTCTTCGATGGAGGCGGAGTCGAGCTTCCGGCCGACCTCTTCGCTCAGGACGGTGCCGCCGGTGAGGATGGCGATGTCCTGCAGCATCTCCTTGCGGCGGTCGCCGAAGCCGGGCGCCTTGATGGAGAGGCAGTTGAGCGTGCCGCGGAGCTTGTTGACCACGAGAGTGGCGAGCGCCTCGCCCTCGACGTCCTCAGCGATGAGAACGAGGTTCTTCGTGGTCTGGAGGATCTTCTCGAGGGCGGGGAGCACGTCGCTCACCGCGGAGATCTTCTTGTCGGTGATGAGGATGCAGGGGTCGTCGACTGCGGCTTCCATGCGCTGGGAGTCGGTGAGGAAGTAGGGGGAGATGTAGCCGCGGTCGATCTGCATGCCCTCGACGAACTCGGTCTCGTAGCCGAGGCTCTTGCCTTCCTCGACCGTGATGACGCCGTCCTTGCCGACCTTCTCCATTACCTCGGCGATGAGGTTGCCCATCTCGTTGTCGTGGGCGGAGAGGGAGGCGACCTGGGCGATCTGCTCCTTGCCGCTGACTTCCTTGGCCTGCGCGGAGATGCTGCTGCGAACAGCGACAACGGCGGACTCGATGCCGCGCTTGATGGCCATCGGGTCGGCGCCGGCGGCGATGTTGCGGAAGCCTTCGCCGATCATGGCCTGCGCGAGGACCGTGGCGGTCGTCGTGCCGTCACCGGCGACGTCGTTGGTCTTGGTGGCGGCTTCCTTCAGGAGCTGCGCGCCCATGTTCTCGTAGTGGTTCTCGAGCTCGATCTCCTTGGCGATGGTGACGCCGTCGGAGCAGACGTTCGGGGGGCCGAACTTCTTGTCGAGGATGACGTTGCGGCCGCGGGGGCCGAGGGTGACCTTGACCGTGTTGGCCAGGATGTCCATGCCGACCTTGAGCGACTTTCGCGCCTCGTCGCTGAAAAGGATCTGTTTCGCCATTTGATTGACTCCTCTTTCTGTGATGCGCGCCCGCGGGCGCGTGCTGCACGGGCCTAGCCGACCTTGGCCAGGATGTCCGTCTCCTTCATGATCAGGTACTCTTCGCCGTCGTCCTCGAACTCGGTGCCGGCGTACTTGGAGTAGATGACGACGTCACCCACTGCTACGGACATCTCGAGACGGTTGCCTTCGTCGGTTACCCGGCCGGGGCCAACCGCGATCACGCTGCCCTCCTGGGGCCGCTCCTTCGCGCTGTCCGGGATGTAGATACCACTCTTGGTCTGGGTCTCCTGCTCCACCGCCTTCACGACGATGCGGTCGCCCAAGGGCTGCAGACTTCTTGCCACGGCTACCTCCTTTTCGCATCCGGCAGGTGCATCTGCTAGCACTCGCCTTAATAGTCTGTTAGCAGTCGAATAGCATGACTGCTAATCCGTCCGGCATCGTACGGGTAGTCGACGGGGGCTGTCAAGGGTTGCGTGGCGAGGGGTGGGGAGGCGGGAGAGTATCCATTGACGACATTCCTTGAATGGAATATACTGCTGCAGTGGCTTGGGACGTTGAGTTTACGGTTGAGTTCAACGAATGGTGGCAGGAGCTCACAGCAAGCGAGCAGGGGGACCTCACCGCTGGGGTCGAGTTGCTCATGGAGCGTGGGCCACACCTGGGGTACCCGTATTCCTCAGGCGTCAACGGGTCGCGCCACGGACACATGCGAGAACTGCGTGTCCAGAGCGGAGGCAAGCCCCTCAGGGTTTTCTATGCCTTCGACCCCCTACGATCGGCCATCCTGCTGATAGGCGGGGGTAAGACCGGTGACTCGCAGTTCTACGAACGCTACATTCATACAGCCGACAGACTCTACGATGAGCACCTACTGGAACTGAGGAAGGGTTGACCTGATGAGCGGACATCGCCCCTTCAGCGAACTGACCAAGGACTTCACACCTGAGCAACGGCAGCGCATCGAGAAGAAGAAGGCCGAGATGCGCGCTGAGATGGCGTTGCACGAGGTGCGCAATGCCCGGGCATTGACACAGCAAGCCATAGCGGAGGCTCTACACGTCAAGCAACCGGCGGTCGCCAAGCTTGAGCGACGCGCCGATATGTATGTCTCTAACCTCCGCTCCTACATCGAGGCGGTGGGCGGGCACCTGAAGATAGTTGCCGAGTTCCCCGAGTGCCAGGTGGCCATCACGAATTTTGCGCAGGCAGGGGATGAGGAGACTCCGGGGTGACCGACAACCCCAAGCGCATCGTACGGCTGACGCTCGACGAGGACGCTGCCGCGCTGGCCGCTGCTCTGCTCGCACTGGACGCGGACATCGACGCGCGCGTGCTGCTGCTGTCCGGTGACTGGAGCGCGATCGGCGTGAGCGTGCGCGACGGGGCGGACGACGACTCCGTCGCCGCGCTGGCGGCCCTCCGCATCCCCGTGGTTGCGTGGGTGGACGGCGACTGCCATGACGAGGCGCTCGAACTCGCGCTGGCGGCTGACATCCGCATCGCGGGGGAGTCGGCGACGTTCCGCATGGGGCACGCGCGCGAGGGGCGCATGCCATCGCACGGCGGCACGCAGCGGCTGACGCGAGCGGTGGGGCGGGGACAGGCGCTGCGGCTGCTGCTCACCGGCGAAACGCTCGACGCCGACGACGCGCTACGCATCGGGCTCGTGCATGACGTCGGCGATCTGGAGGACGCCGAGGCGCTCGCGGCGTCCATCGCGGACGCGGGGCCCATCGCGGCGCAGTACGTGAAGGAGGCCATCGCCGCATCGCCCGACCTCCCGCTGCGCGAGGGGATGCGGCTGGAGGCCGACCTGAGCATCCTGCTGCACTCGACCGCCGACCGCGCCGAAGGGCTGCGCTCCTTCGCGGAGAAGCGCAAGGCCCGGTTCGAGGGACGATGAGCGGCTTCGAGACGCTGCGCTACGAGAAGCGCGACGGCGTTGCGGTCGTCACGCTGTGCCGCCCCGAGGCGATCAACGCCTTCAACGTGCGGATGCGCGACGAGCTCTCCGAAGCGCTGAGTGCGGCGCGCGCCGACGCCGACGTGCGCGGCCTGCTCATCGCGGGCGACGGCGAGCGCGGCTTCTGCGCGGGCGCGGACCTCACCGAGTTCGGCAGTGCGCCGTCGCAGGCCATCGCCCGCTACGTTCGGTGGGCGCGCGACCTCTGGACCGCGCTGGCGGAGCTGCCGAAGCCGACGATGGCCGCCGTGCATGGCTACTGCTTCGGCTCCGGCCTCGAGATCGCCGCGCTGTGCGACCTCCGCATCGCATCGCAGGACGCCGTGTTCGCGCTGCCGGAGGCGTCGCTGGGCCTCATCCCCGCCGCGGGCGGGACACAGTCGCTGCCGCGCATCGTCGGACTGCCGCGCGCGATGGAGATGGCGCTCACCGGCAGGCGGATGTCGTCGGGTGAGGCGGTGCGCGCCGGGTTCGTCGACTGGCTCGTTCCGCGCGAGCAACTCCATAGAGTCGCCGAGGCCCGACTGCGCGACGTCGTGTCCGCGCCTGC
>MPMJ01000045.1 GCA_002238425.1 SAR202 cluster bacterium bin16
CATCGGCACCCAAAAGGGGCCTCAACCCTTGGCGTCAGCCCCTACCCAGCCCGGGTGCCCTCACCTCCCAAGGGAGAGGGGCCGGGCACCCCACGCCCCACGCCGTGTGCCCTGGTGGGCACCTCTGGATTCCCGCTTTCGCGGGAATGACGGAAGAAGCAGGAATGACGAGGGAGACGGGAATGACGGAGTACGGACGGCTATGCGCCGAGGTTGGTAGTGAGTTCGCTCATCGACGCGAGGGACTCGAGCGAGGCGACGCTCTCGATGACCTGGGCCGCGCGCGCCGCGCCGATGGCGGGTTCGCTCCACTCGGTGAACTTGGCCTGCATCTCCTCCCACGTCATGGGGTTCTCCGGCTCGCCCTTGGGGTACGGGACGGTGCGCTCGATGACGCGTCCGTCCGCCGTGCGCAGCGAGACGATGGACTCCATGCCGGAGCCGAACCGCTCGTCGAGCGTGACGCTGGTGCGCTGCATGAGGCGTCGCACCTCGGCGTCGTCCAGGCGGTCGTAGGCGTCCCAGGCGTAGGCGCCCTTTCCTGCCGTGGCGGCGGCCGCGAAGTAGACGCTGAACTGGCCCTCAACGACGTTGGACGGTACACGCTTCATCTCTGCGGGGTCGGCAACGAGGCCGTAGCCGGTCTCACCCATCGCGATCTGGATACCGTCGATGTCGGGTGACGCGAGCGACTCGGCGCGGACGATGTCGGCGACGGCGTCGATGGTGGCGTGGCTGTAGCGGCAGCACGGGTACGGCTTGACCGCAGTGTTCATCACTTCGAAGTCGCTGCCGAGGCCGTCGAGCGCGCGGGAGGCGTCCGCGCCTTCACCGGCGTAGAGCGCGAAGTAGCCGCGGCTGCCCTCGATGGGCGACGTCGCGCCGAGGTAGTCGTGCCGGGCCATGACGAGGCTCATCACGGCGTTGTGCGCAGCGAGGCCGGTGTGGAACCGCTTGTTCCAGGAGCCGTTCTCCAGGAATTGGGTGGAGCCTGCGGACTGGCTGACGTTCAGGCCCAAGGCGTTCGCGGTCTGTTGGGCGGAGTAGCCGAGCAGGCGCGCGCCCGCGGCGGAGCAGCCGAAGATGCCGGTGGTGGCCGTGGGGTGGAAGCCGCGCGCATGCATGGAGCCGCCGTGCGCCTTGCCCACCTTGCCGGTGACGTCGTAGCCGATGACGGCGGCGGTGAGGAAGTCGCGTCCGGAGACCTCGTGCTCATCGGCGAGCGCGAGCAGCGTGGCGAAGAGCGGCGTGCCGATGTGGATGACGGCGTCGCGGTGGGTGTCGTCGAAGTCCATGCTGTGGGCGAACGTAGCGTTCAGGAGCGCGGCGTAGTGGGCCGGGAGACGCTCCGGGCGTCCGAGCACGGCGCTCTCCCCTGCCGCGCCCGACGCGAGGTCCAGCACGCCGTCGATGACGGGGCCGGACGATTCGCCGGTGCGGAGGCCGCCGTAGGCGACGCCGAGGAAGTCGAGGAGCATGTGCTTCGTGCGCTCCAGGACCTCCGGCGGGATGTCCTCGTACTTGAGGTTCTGCGCGTAGTCGACGAGCGCGTTCGTGATGCCTGTTGCCATGCGTGGCCTCCTTACGCCGTCTGCGCGGCGGGCTGGGGAAACACGTCGTTGCTGGGGGCGTGCTCCCGCTTCCAGACCATGATGTCGCGTTCGAACTCGATGACGGTCACGCCCTCCTGCTGGAGTCCGCGCGTCTTGATGTGGACGATGCCGCGCCGGGGGTCGGACTTCGACTCGCGGGTGGCCATGACTTCGGTCTCGGACCAGAGGGTGTCGCCGGCGAAAACGGGGTGCGGGAGGCGGACCTTGTCCCAGCCGAGGTTGATGCCGTTGCGGCTGACGTCCGGCACGGTGAGGCCGGTGACGACTGCGAGCGTGACGAGGCTGTTCATCAGCGGGCGCTGGAACTGCGTGTTCTTCGCGTACTCGGTGTTGAAGTGGATCTGGTTGTCGTTGTTGGTGAGCAGCGTCATCCAGGTGTTGTCGGCCTCCAGCAGCGTCCTGCCGACGGATGAGCGGTAGACGTCTCCCACCTGGAGGTCGTCGAAGTAGCGTCCTTCCCAGCCAGTCTTGATACCCATGCGATACGAGTCCTCCCTCCGAGGATGGGGGTACTGTAGCGGGTGTGGCGGGGGGGGGGTCCACGAGGGCGACCCTTCATCCGGCCAGCCCTCTCCACCCTACCGCGTGACCTGCCCGGTCACGCTGGATTCCCGCCGGTGCGGGAATGACGAGGCTTGGATCAGGCGGGGACCTGGAACGGGAGGCGCTCTGCGGTGCGGGCCTCGTTGAGGGCGAAGAGCAGCTGGTACTCGATGTCGAGCCGCTCGCGGAAGGCGCGGGCCGCGGTCAGCTGGCGCTCCGTCGTGCATGCCCAGTACGCCAGCGCCTCTTCCTCCCACGGGAGGTGTGTCGCGAGGTCGTTCAGGAGGACGTCGAAGAACTCGAGAACGTCCTCAGCGACGCCGTACCTGTCAACGAGCGCTTGTCGCACGGCACCGTAGTACTCGCGCCAGTAGAGGTCGGCTGCGTACCAGGTGGCGATGCCGTCCAGCCACGTCCAGTCCCAGTAGCGGGAGTAGGTCATGAGCGTTCGCATGGAGAAATAGGTGCGGGTGAACTGCTGCCACTCCAGCACCTCCTCCCGTGCGATGCCGATGCCCTCGCCGAACCGGAGCCACAGCTCCTCGTAGGCGGGCGTCGTTGCGCCGGTGAGGTCGTTGACGACCTCCGTGCCTTCCAGCTCCACCATGCGGCGGAGCATCTGCGTGCGGGAAGGCTCGTCGTTGGTCTTGATGTAGACGGCGCCGGTGGCGAAGACGATGCCCTCGTTCCAGTACGGATAGAGGTCCTGCACCCACATCCGGAGCTGTTCGATGGAGAGCTCGCCCCGGATGAGCGCGTGCAGGAACGGCGGCGCCGCGGAGTACTTCCGTGTCTTCTCGCGCTGGAGGAAGTGAACGAACGTCGTGCCCTGCATCGGCGGGGTAAGGAGCTCGTCGGGTCTGAACGGCGGTTGGTTGCCCATGTGCCTCAGACCCTGTCGCGAGCGTTGCGCTGCATGGTGAGGATGAAGGCGCGGCGCATCTCGTCCTGAATCTCGGCGGTCGTGGCGGTCTCGCGAACGACCTCCTCTCCGAACATGGCGTGCTCCATGTCGGCGCCAAAGGGGGCGTGCTCGATCAGCAGCTGCACTGCCCTGTCCACGTTCTCGATACCGAGCGAGGCGTAGTATTCGCGGGCGTCGGCGACGAGCTTCTCGTAGTGCTCGACCGCGCCGGGGAGGCGCTTGGAGCCCTCGCCCACGAGTGCGCTGCTGAGCGCGACGGGCCAGGGGTTGGAGCGTTGCAGGTCGAACCACCAGCCCTCTTTCACGAGCGTCTCGGCCGGTTGGTCCTCTTTCTCCAGTGCGTCGATCTCGGCGTCGGAGAGGCCCATCTCCTGCGAGTGCCAGCGGGCGAGGACGGGGTGGCTGGGCATCGGGCCGCCGACGGTCGTCTGGCCGCCTTCGTCCACGAGCTTGCGCAACTGCTTGCGGCGAATCGCCTTGTCGGTCACGTGGAGGTAGCGCTCGCCCTCGAAGCGGTGGTTGGGGTCGCCGCCGGTGTGGAAGCGGCGCTTGGAGGCAGCGATCTCCTCCTTCGACTTGCCGCTGATGCCGTCGCCGCGGTAGGGCGACTTGCCTTCGAGGAACTCGGCCCGGGTCTGCTCCAGCAGTTCGATGAACTCGCCCGGTGACAGTGCTTCACGCTGCTGACTGGCCATCGTGCGCCTCCTGAGTTGGCGTTGGGGGTAAATGTAGACGGCGAGCGTCGCGTTGTCCAATGGGGGTTGGCTCTGGCTAGCGTCCTTCTTCCCACCCGCTGAATCACCCCCTTTCTAGCCTTCCCCCGTCAAGGGGGAAGGGATCAGTCGGGCGCCGCCTAGCCCACCTGGAAGCGTTCGGCGAGATCGAGGGTGCGGCGGGCGCGGGCGATGACGGGCTCCTCGAGGAACGCGCCGTGGTAGTTGAGGACGCCGGTGCCCTGCGCGACGGCCTCTTCCAGCGCGGCGATGACCTCCCGTGCGTAGGCGACTTCCTCGGGCGTGGGGCTGAACGCGGCATTGACCGGCTCGATCTGCGAGGGATGGATGACCGCTTTGGAGGTGAAGCCGAGGCGCCGCGCCTGGGCGGCCTCCTGGGCGAGGCCATCGAGGTTGTCGAGTTCCGTCCAGATGACGTCAACGGGTTGCACGCCTGCCGCGGCGCACGCGGTGGCGACAGCGGCTCGTTGGTAGAGCAGATCTTTCGCCTCGCCGGTTCGGACGAGGGGCAGGCCCATCTCGCGAGAGAAGTCCTCGCCTCCGAACTGCACGGCGATGACGCGCGGGTCGGCGGCGCAGATGGCGTAGGCGTTCACGACGCCGAGCGGGCTCTCGATGAGCAGGGCGAGCCGGGTCGAGCCGGGCTCGACGCCCATCCGTTCCTCCTCGTATGAGAGCGCGGCGCTGACGCCCTGCACCTGGGCGGCACTCTCCACCTTGGGGAGCCAGATACCCTCCACGTTGAGTTCGAGCGCGGCTCGGAGGTCGTCGGCGAAGAGATGCTCATGGCGGGGGTTGTTGACGCGGACGTACCTGCGCGGCGTTCCTTCCGGCGGCATCGCCGGAAGCGCTTCGGACAGCACGCTGCGCGCGCCGACTTTCTCCGCGGGGGGTACGGCGTCCTCGTAGTCGTAGATGACGGCGTCGGCCGGGAGTTCCAGCGACCTGGCGATCATGCGTTCCTTGTGGGCCGGAACGTAGAGCCAGGAGCGGACGAGAGCGTCGTTGGTCATGTGAGTCTGAACCTTTCCCGTAGGCCAAAATGCTGATGGTGTCTTAGGAGTCAAGATACGCGATAACCCTTCGTGGCTGCAGCGTCTTGGATGTCATTCTTGAACCTATCCATAAGGCCAATTACAATATCGTGCAGTTCAATATAGGCATCTGTTGCCACTGACAACTGATCCCCATGTGCAATGGAGTTTCTGTTTCGCAAGAGCCTCTCATCCAACATCACCCTATGCTTCATGTAATCCGTCTCGTCGAATCCGATCGCAGTCAAGATCTCCGTAAGAACATGTGAGTTCAAGTTAGATGAGGTGTCGATAGTGTCCGGCGCCGGTGTTTTGAAACTGTTGTTGCTATATGATAAGATAGTATTTATGATTTCCAAGTGAATGCTTGTTCGCTTCGCTTGACCCGCACTATTGAGCAAGCTCTTCAATCCTATTGCCCAGAAGTTTCGGTTTAAGTTCTGGTACTTGATGCCACGCCTACCGACAAATTCAAGGTAAAGCGATGCGGCTGTCTTGATAAAACCTTCCCAGTGAGCATAGAGCATGCAGATGGCCCCGCGCACCAGCATCGCCTGCTGGGAGTCCTGAACGGAGCCTAGCACGGCGCTCAAATTGGCAAGTTCATGCTTACGCCACGCTATGTCGCCATCCAACCGGTTGGTTAGTTCTTCTTCGGTTCTGACAGCCATGCTTCGAAGAACTCGCGAGCGTAGGGGATGACGTTAGGGATTCGAGTCGATGCTCTTATTCCAGAACCAGTTGAATTTGTGAAACGACTATCCTTCCACAGGGCTTGGGCCATTTCATTCAAGTTGATTCCTACCGAGGTTACCCTAGGGTCTTGTATATACATGCTAAACCCGATAGCGAATACTTCAAATGCTGATATCAAGAAACCACCAGAATAACGGTCCTTGGAATGGTCAAACTTATGGAAAGTATTATCATTCAGTTGTTCTGCAAGGAAGCGGAATGTCTTCTTGAAGACGGCTTCTTCCCTCTTCTTGTTGTACCTTTTGTCCTCTGCAAAACTAACTGCTTGGTCCGTAAGGAAATCACCAAGCTCGCCTATTCTTCGTAACTCATCTCTTTCAAGATTCCTTAGAGCCAAGAAACGCATTACTAACTCGAGGTCATATTGCTCCGCCAATGCCTTGTCAGAAAGTGCGATGCATGATTGGAAGTGCTCGTCTTGAGCAAGCCTCGCTGTCCATCTGTAGAAGGCTGGGTCAACCATAATCATAATCACATTACGTAATTCTTGGTCGGACAGCTGGGAACCTCCCGTGTTTAATCGTTGAAACAGCTCATACTTACTGGCTTCAGAGCTTTCCCTGAGGATTATCTTTACATCGATCTTGGACCTCTTGATTAGAAGTTGGTTTTCGCGGCCAATGCCCTTGCCATTAGAATCATCCCAAGTCTTTCCTTCCAGTGACGGCAGATACTTGGTCTTAGTCATTACGAGCGGCGTGAGAGCCTTCCCTTTATCATTCTTCAAGAGCCCGACTAATTCAAAAACGGTTGACAGCCGTTGGAGGCCGTCGATGACGTCCCATACGCCATCTGCTCTCTGCGAGACAAATATGGAGGGTATGGGAATCCCTAAGAGAAGTGACTCCACGAGACGAGACTTTTGAGTGTGATTCCATCGAAAGAAGCGTTGGAACTCTGGATGTATATCGATCTCCTCGTTTTCGTAAAGACTAATAAGTTCCCCAATGGACATGGAATACCCTTCACTAAATATCTCGGAGCGGTGTTTTTGAATTTCAGTGTTGAGGGTCATGGTTGGTGCGCTCGTTGAGGCCGATTAGCTAGTCGCTGCGCCTACTAATGGAAGTTACAATATAGGCTTGGCAGCGGTCAATACGACCGGGGCATACCGAGGACGTTCTGTCCGAGGTATGCGAGGACGAGGTTGTTGTTGACGGGGGCGGTCATGAAGAGGCGCGTCTCGCGGAACTTGCGCTCGATGTCGTACTCCTTCGTGAAGCCGTAACCGCCGTGGGCGTTGAGGCAGGCGTTGCCCGCCTCCCATGCGGCCTCGGAGGCAAGGAGCTTGGCCATGTTGGCCTCAGCGCCGCAGCGCTCGCCGCGGTCGAACTTCGCAGCGGCGGCGAAGCGCATCAGGTCGGCGGCCTCGGTGTGGGCGTACGCCTGGGCGATGGGGAGCTGCACGCCCTGGTTCGCGCCGATGGGGCGCCCGAACACGACGCGCTCGCTGGCGTAGGCGGCGGCGCGCTCGATGAAGAAGCGCGCGTCGCCGATGGCCTCGGCGGCGATGAGGATGCGCTCGGCGTTCCAAGAGTCGATGATGTAGCGGAACCCCTTCCCTTCCTCTCCTATGAGGTTCTCCGCGGGAATCTCCATGTTGTCGAAGAACAACTGGTTGGTGTGGCGGTTGAAGGTCATCTCGATGGGGTTGACCTGAAGGCTGTCGCCCGCCTCGCGCATGTCCACGACGAAGACGGAGAGGCCCTCCGTCTTGTTCGTCAGCTCCTCGTAGGGCGTGGTGCGCGCGAGCAGCAGCATGAGGTCCGACTGCTGGACGCGAGAGATGAACGTCTTCTGGCCGTTGACGACGTACCTGTCACCCTTGCGGACTGCGCTCGTTGAAATGCGGGTCGTCTCGGAGCCGGCGTCGGGCTCAGTGACGGCGAACGCCTGCAGGCGGAGGTCGCCGCTGGCGATGCCGGGGAGGTAGCGCGACTGCTGCTCTGCGCTGCCGTGGCGGAGGATGACGCCCATGATGTACATCTGCGCGTGGCAGGCAGCGGAGTCGCCGCCGGAGCGGTTGATCTCCTCGAGGATGACGCTCGCCTCGGTAACGGTCATGCCACCGCCGCCGTACTCCTCCGGTATGAGCGCGGAGAGCCAGCCGAGTTCGGTGAGTTCCCGTACGAACGCTTCGGGGTACGCGCCGTCCTTGTCGAGGGCGCGCCAGTACGCGCCGTCGTACTTCTTGCAGACGTCACGGACCGCGAGGCGGATGTCGTTCAGGGTGCCGGGTTGTTGTTCGAGCAGCATGGTGGGATTGGACAAGGCGCGCGCCGGTGTGTCAAGCGCAGGGGATCAACATCGATGGACAGGATAGACAGGATCAGGCCACGCTGCCGTCCGCGTAGAGTGCGTCGATGCGCTCGCCGTCGTAGCCGAGGACGTCGCGCAGCACCTCTGCGGTGTGCTGACCGAGCGTCGGGGGCGGCGTGAAGCGCTCCTCACCCGCGGCTGACAGCTTGAACGGGTTGCCGGTCGCCTCGTAGGAGCCGCCCTCCGGGTGTTCGACATCCACGATCATGCTGCGCGAGCGCACCTGCGGGTCCTGCACCGCCTCGTCCAGCGTGTTCACAGGCGCGACGGGGATACCTGCGGCGGCGAGCGCGCTCACCCACTCGTCCCGGGAGCGCGCCGCGACGATGGTCTCGAGTGCGGTGTTGATGCGGTCGCGGTTGGCGATGCGCCCTGCCCTGGTGGCGAGAGCATCGTCCTGTAGCGAGGCGGCGGCTTCGCGGGCTGGGCCTTCAAGGCCGGTTCCCTGCGCGTTGAGCGTTTCGACCAACACCTTCCAGTGCGGGTCGGTGCTCACGGCGATGAAGATCCAACCGCCGGTCGTGCGGTAGGCGTTGTAAGGGACGTGAAGCTTCATCTCGTTGCCGGTGCGCGGCGTGGGGATGCCGGACATGAGGTGCATGACGGCGTGGTAGTTGATGAGCGACATCTGTACGTCCAGCATCGATATGTCCACATGCTGGCCATCGCCCGTGCGTTCCCGCGCCGCGAGCGCGGCGAGGATGCCGAGCGCGCCGGCCATGCCTGCGCAGAGGTCGCTGTAGAGCGGCCCCGCTCGCACGGGTGAGCCGTCGGGGTCGCCCGTCATGCCCATCACGCCGGCGAACGCCTGCACGGTGGCGTCGAGCGCCGCCCTGTCGCGTCCGGGGCCGGTCAGGCCGTAGCCGGTGATGGAGCAGGCGATGACGCGCGGGTTGATGGCGCGAAGCGAAGGGTAGTCGATGCGGAGCCGTCCGGTGACGCCGGGACGGTAGTTGTCCACGACGACGTCGGCCCAGCGGACGAGGCCTTCGAACACCTCTCGGCCGCCTTCGCTGCGGAGGTCGACCACCATGCCGCGCTTGTTGCGCTGCAGGTTCATGATGTGGGCCGTGAGCGAGCCCATCATGAGCGACGGGTCTTCGCCGAAGCGCCGGGAGTTCTCTCCGCCGGGAGGTTCGACCTTGATGACGTCCGCGCCCAGGTCGGCGAGGATGGCGGCGGCATAGGGGCCGGAGACGATGGTGGTGAGGTCTACGACTCGGAGTCCTTCGAGCGCGTTCATCCGGCCTTCCGCGGCCTCCCCCTGCGGCGCTTCTCCAGCCAGAAGGTGACTGCTCGCGGCCTCCTGCGGAGGGCCATGCCGATGGGCTCGCCCGCGACTGCTGCGGCGAGCGCCAGGTTCTGCCGCACCTCGCGGACGCTCTCGCCTTCGTTGCAGGTCAGCATGCCGACCTCACCGGGACGGACGCGGTAGATGTACTCCAGGTACTCCCGGAGGAGTTCGGCCTTCACCCGCGCCTTCGCGGCGGCTTCGTCTATCCTGGCCTGCGTAAGCGTTGTCATACGCTCCCTGTGCGCGATCCCGTCCGCGGCGACGCGTCTACTCTACCCTACCCTGCAAGCGCGTCCGCGCCAGCCTGTGCGACCTCTTCGTCCTTGTCCGGCGGTCCGCCTCCGGCACCTACCGCTCCCACGAGTTCACCGTTCTTGTAGAGCGGCACCGCGCCCTGCACCCACGTCACCCGTCCACCGTAGAGGTCGCGCACGGTGTCGAGCAGTCCCTGCGGGAACCGTCCCGCGGCGACGCCGCTGGGTGTTCCCTTCGTTACCGCCGTCGCAACGGCCTTGCCTCGGACGACGTCCGGCGTGAACGGGTTGGTGCCGTCCATGCGCGCCGAGGCTACGAGGCTCGTCTGGAGGTCGACGACGGCGACGGCCATCGTGAAACCGAGTTCACGCGCCTTGTTTATCGCGGCGGCGATGACTTTGTTCGCGTCTTCCAGCGTGATTCCACTCATGCTCGTTCTCCCAGGCGCCCTCAGGGCGCACATTATCGCACCGCGTAGCGCTTCTCCATCTCGGTGATGGCCCCGAGGCCGAGCGCATCCGCGATGGAGGTGCGCAACTCGCCGCCGGTGCCGAAGCGGTCGATCGCCGAGATGCGTCCGCTCTGCCGGAGCTCCACCATCATCTCCTTGATGATGGGATAGAGAGAGAAGATGGGGCCCCGGTGTATCTGGAACCTGAACCCGAGCGCCTCGACCTCGTCCGGCGGCAGTTCGCCGTTGTACATGCGCGGAAGGTCGCCGAGACGGCGCGCGAACTCCCGCAGGTCGTCGCTCGTGCGGATGCCGTCCACGAACACGAGGTCAGCGCCAGCGTCTGCGAACGCGCGGCAGCGGCGTTCCACGTCGTCCCAGCCGTTCACGGCGAGAGCGTCCGTGCGTGCAATGACGACGAAGTCGTCGTCGGAGCGGGCCTCGACGGCGGCGCGTATCTTCGCCGCGGCTTCGTCCATGTCGATGACCTGCTTGCCCTCGAAGAAGCCGCACTTCTTGGGAGCGACCTGGTCCTCGACGTGGACACCCGCGACGCCTGCCCGCTCGTACTCGCGGATGGTGCGGTGGACGTTGATGGCGTTGCCGTAGCCGGTGTCCGCGTCGGCGACCACCGGTACGTCCACGACCGAGGCGATGCTCGCCGCGTTCTGCACCATCTCCGTCTGCGTGAGCAGGCCGACGTCCGGCAGGCCCCTGGACATGGAGGTTGCGAAACCGGACATGTAGACGGTGTCGAACCCGGCCTCCTGCGCGATGCGCGCGGTGAAGCCGTCGTAGGTGAACGGCGCGAGCAGCATCCGCTCGCCGGAGAGCAGTTCGCGCAGGCGTGTCGTCGTTCTCATCGCTGCTCCTCCAAGAGCTTGCGGAGGCCTGTCTCCAGCGTGGGCAGCCAGTCGTCCAGCGGTGTCGAGAGCGGCAGCGTGATGGCTATCACTTCGCGCCGCATCATCCCGCCGGGCTCTCTGCCCCACGAGCCGGGGTCCTCCTTGCCGAGTTCGATGTTCAGGTCCTCGCGGTCTATGCCGAGCGCGTCGGTCACGTCATAGACCATCCCTATCTCTTCCATCGTGATGACGTCGTCCATATCTGCCTTGCTTACTCCAAAACCATCCCCGGGTTCAGCGAATCGTCCCGCCGTTGCGTGCGCATGATGCTGCGTTGCGCCCTGCCTGCCTGTCAACGTCCCGGTGTCAGTCCCAGAGCTGCACCATGCCGTACTCGCCGTCGAACCCGGGCCGGATGACCACGCGCCCGAGCCGTGCGCGCATCACCCCTTCCGCGACACGGTCGCCCGCGATCTGTCCTATCTCGGACGCACCGGCAGCAGTGAGGACGTGCAGTTCAGAACCCACGCGCTCGGCGAGATCGAGGCAGGTGCGTTGCACGGCCTTGCTCGCGACGCCGCGCCCGAGCGCTTCCGCGACGACCTCAGCCAGCGGAACGAGCCGCCGGAACGGCGGGCGTTCGGTCTCCGTGCCGCGCAGCGCGCCGTCAGGATCAGCAGCCAGAGGTTCAGAGGGGCGCTGTGCGAGCGATTCGATGCGGTGCAGTACACCGAGCGTGAGCCTGCGTCCGCATACGGGGCATCGGCCGTCATGTTCGCCCGGAGGCAGGTTGACGCCGCACTTGCGGTGGCCGTCGTGGTGGTACTTCCCTTCCTGCGGATAGAACTCCGCCGTCCACTCCACCCTGCCCGTCCTCAATCCCTCGAGGAGCGCGCCGTAGCCCGGTTCTCCGGCGAATACGGTGAGTTCGCGCCCCAGCCGCTGCGCGGAGTGCGCGTCGGAGAAGGAGACGAGGGTCCGCCCGTCCAGCTCGGGCACGCGCCAGTTCATGGCGGGGTCGCTGGAGAGGCCGGTCTCGATGGCGTGGACGTGCCCGGCCATGTCGCCGAAGCAATCGTCCAGCGAGTCGAACCCGCTCTTCGAGCCGAAGAGTGCGTACCACGGCGTCCAAGCGTGTGCGGGGATGACCTCACACCGTGGGTCCACCGCAAGGACGGCTTCAACCACGTCTCGCCCGGACAGGCGCAGCGTGGGACGTCCGTCCGAGGCGAGCGCGCCGTACGGGGCGAATGCGGCACAGATGCCGTCCACGGCGTCGAAATCGGGCGCGAGAATGAGCAGGTGGAGGCGATGGGAGCGTCCGTCCTGTGGGTAGACGCAACTCACCTCCGTGCCAAGGACGAACCGCGCTGGGCGCTGGCGGCCCCGGACCTCGTATCGCTCCGGCGGTTCGGTCAGTTCGAAGAGGCCGTCGCCGGCGGGACGAAGGCTGCGCTTCAGTTCGGCGAGCCAGGCGGGATGCGTGAAGTCGCTGGAGGCGAGCACGTCCACGCCCTTGACGTCCGCCCAGGCGGCGAGCGTCTGCAGGGAGAGCGCGGAGCTGGTGCCCATGGCGTAAGGCGAGTGGAGGTGGAGGTCGGCGGCGAAACTCACGTTGGGCGGAGTGTAGCGCAGTCTCACGCGCAGCGAACGAGCGCAAGCCTCACGTTGGCAGGCGGAGCTCTGTTGACCTGTCACATAAGATGGCGACAGTGGAATGGTGAGCTGGACACGCCCACGCGGGCGAGAAGGAGGAGGGAGATGGCGGTGATCGATGCGGACGCGCACGTCGTCGAGAACGAGCACACCTGGGACTACATGCGGGAGGAAGAGCGCGAGTTCCGCCCCCTGAGCGTCGCCACCACCGACCCGAGCACTCCCATCCAACGCTACTGGCTGATCGCCGACCGCTCGACGGGCCGGGCGTTCATCCGCAATACCAACGAGGGCACGGGCACGAGCGACGAATCGCGCGAGATGGCGAGCGTCGAGTCCCGACTGGCGCACATGGACGAGCTGGGCGTAGACATCCAGGTGTTGTATCCCACCCTTTTCCTGCGTCCGTTGAGCCCCCGGCCGGAAGTGGACTACGCGCTGGCGCGCAGCTACAACCGCTGGATGGGCGACATCTGGCAGATGGGAGGAGGGCGGCTCCGCTGGCCGGTTATCGCGCCGGTCTACAGGCTCGATCAGGCCATCGAGGAGGCCCACTACGGCAAGGAGCACGGGGCGTGCGGCGTGTACCTGCGCGCGGGCGACGCCGGGCTCAGCCTCACCGACCCGTACTTCTTCCCCCTGTACGAGGAGGCAAGCAAGCTCGGCATGCCGATCTGCATCCACGCGTCAGTCGGTAACTTCGGGATGTGGGACCAGCAGGAGAACGGCCTGCGGTTCAAGCTGCCACCCATCAGCGTGTTCCACAACCTGCTGATGCGGCGCGTGCCCGAGAAGTTCCCCGATCTGAGCTGGTGTTTCGTCGAGGTAAGCGCCCAGTGGGTGCCCTACGTGATGAACGACCTGTCGATCCGGTTCGGCAACAACGGGCGGGAATTCTCCGGCGCTACGCTGATGCGCGAGAACCGCATGTACGTCGCGTGCCAGACCACCGACGACCTGCAGTACGTCATCGACACGGCGGGCGACGACAACATCATCATCGGGACGGACTACGGCCACGACGACACGTCGTCGGAGATCCTGGCGATGCAGCGACTGCGGGAGGAGGGGAAGCTCGCTCCAAGCACGGTCCGGAAGATCCTCGACGACAACCCCCGCAGACTCTACGGCCTGTAGGACGTATCGATACATCTCTTCTAATACCGTCCCGGAACAGCATCGCTTTTCACGTGTAGTTAACGAGTGCATTTCGTTGACACTCGTAGGAGTGAGGGTTACGATTTACAAGGCTGCGGCCTGCCGGTCGCGGCCTTTCCAACTTCCGTTGGAGTTGCTGATCCATCCCGCGCAGTGGGGCTCCTTGCCTGCTTGCGCAGGCAGGAACGGACGGAACCATGCAGAAGATAGGCGCGAGCGCTGTCTGTGAAGCGCTCATCAACGAGGGTGTCGACGTCATCTTCGGCCATCCGGGGGGAGCGATCCTCCCCTTCTATGACGCGCTCTGGCACTACCCTCAGATACGCCATGTACTTGTGCGGCACGAGCAGGCCGCTGCTCACGCGGCGGAGGCCTACGCGCGCCTCACCCGAAACGTGGGCGTCTGCGTCGCCACGTCCGGCCCCGGCGCAACGAACCTGATGACCGGCCTGACCGCGGCGAAGATGGACTCGACTCCTATCGTTGCCATCACGGGACAGGTCGCCCGCCCGTTCATGGGAACGGAGGCATTCCAGGAGTGCGACACCTGCGGGATGGCCGCACCCGTTGTGAAGAAGACCTTCCTGGTGATGAGCCCTGAGGACATCGCCCCAACGATCCGCGAGGCGTTCCGCGTCGCACAGGAAGGGCGTCCGGGTCCCGTGCTCGTCGACCTGCCGAAGGACGTGCAGGCGGAGAGTTTCTTGTTCGAGGAGTTGGAAGACGCCTGGCATCCCTCCCCGCCCGCCGTCGCGGACCCGGAGGCGGTCAGTGAGGCTGCGCGCCTCATCAACGAGGCGGAGCGCCCGCTGCTCATCGCAGGTCGCGGCGTTCACATCTCCGGCGCATGGGGCGAGTTGCAGGAGGTCGCCGAGCACATCAGTGCGCCGGTGTTGAACACGCTGCACGGCACGTCAGCGTTCCCGCGCCACCACAACCTCGGTTACGGCATGCTTGGCATGCACGGCATGTACTGGAGCAATCTCGCCACGACCGAGGCCGACGTCATCGTCGGCATCGGGATGCGCTTCGACGACCGTGTCATCGGCCGGCCGGGCACGTTCGGCGAGAACGCGAAGATCATTCACCTGGATATCGAGGAATCGCAGATCAACAAGAATGTCAAGGCCGAGGTAGCCCTCGCCGGTGACGTGAAGGCCACGCTGGAGGCGCTGCTGCCCCTGCTGGAGCGCAACACGCGGTTCGAGTGGCTGGACCGGATGAAGTACCTGGAGCACAAGCATCCGAGTATCGACGTGCCGGAGAGCGACGTGGTCACACCGCAGTACGTGCTGCGGGAGCTCAACAAACTGGTCGAGCACGACACTGACCCGGTCGTCATCACTGGCGTGGGGCAGCACCAGATGTGGGCTGCGCAGTTCCTGTTCATGCCGACGCCCAACTCGTTCGTCTCCTCCGGGGGGCTGGGGGTGATGGGGTTCGAGGTTCCGGCGTTGATCGGCGCGCAGGTCGCGCGGCCCAACTCCCGGGTGTGGGGCATCTGCGGCGACGGCGGCTTCCAGATGACGTTGCAGGAGTTGGCGACGATCGCGCAGGAGCACCTGCCCGTGAAGATCTGCATCATGAACAACGGTTACCTGGGCATGGTGCGGCAGTGGCAGGAGCTGTTCTACGACCATCACTACAAGTCCGTGTCCATGAGCGGGCCGGACTACGTGAAGCTGGCGGAGGCGTACGGCATCCCCGGCGTATGCGTGGAGGACAAGCACGACGTCGGTATGGCCCTGGCGACCGCTGCGCGGCATCCGGGCCCCTACCTGATCGACTTCCGCATATCGCCCGAGGAGAACGTCTACCCGATGGTGCCCCCCGGCGCATCGCTGGCCCAGACCGTGGAGGACCCCCGCGTGGTCCACTACCGCGAGCCGGTGCACATCATCGAGGGTCTCGTCTCCTACCCGTAGCCGCCTCCTATACCCCTGCGTCCGCGCGTTCCCGATGCCCGATTTCAGGCTGTTTCGGCCTGTTTGAGACACACTCTCAGTGCACCCGTACAGTTCTGCGGAGATGAGGCCTGGCTGAAACCGCCGTACAGCGGTAGCCATGCGCAGGGATTCCGTCCATGGAGATTGGATATCTGCCAAATCCTTGCTCCCTGCGACAGTTCCGCGATACGAGTGGACGGAGGATTCATACCATTGACAGGACAGATTGGCGCCCCTAGAGTCTCCCCCGCTGTACGCGCGGCCACTCCCCAGCGCCCAGGGAACCAAGGATGCGTCGGCGTATGCGCTCCGGGAGGGAGCGTAGCTGATGGGAACCATTCCGCGCGATTTCGCTTCGTTGGTGAGGCCTCCTATGAGTGGAAGAACCAGGGTGCACCTGATATCGGACGGCACGTTCAAGATCGATGGTGGCGTGCTCTTCGGACAGGTGCCCAAGAGTACCTGGCAGGACTGGATGTCCGCCGACCGCAGGAACCGGGTCAAGTTGAACCTCAACTGCCTGCTGGTTCGGGTCGGCGAGCGCAACTACCTCATCGACACAGGGGCAGGCGCGAAGCACTCCGCCGAGGACCGGGACGCGCTCGGCCTTTCCACGAGTCAACTGCTCTCTGAATTGAAGGCCCACGACCTGACACCTGCCGACATCCACGGTGTGGTGCTGACCAGCCTGCATTTCGAGCACACCGGCGGGTGCACGCGGGCGAACCGTCGCGGCGAGTTCGTGCCTACGTTCCCCAAGGCGACGTACTTCGTGCAACGTGAGGCGCTGGAAGAGGCGCTCTCCCCTACCGACCGCCATGTGAACGGCTACGTGCAGAACGACTACACGCCCCTGGTGGACAGCAAGAGGATGGAGTTGGTGGACGGCGAGGTGACCATCGTTCCGGGGTTACAGGTGCGGCGGGCCAGCGGACCGTACCAGGGGCACCAGATCGCGGTCATCACGCACGGAGGCGAGCGCGTCGCATTCCTGGGAGACCTCGTTCCGACCCATCACCACCTGCAGCCGGACTGCATAGCAGCGAGCGACCGGCACCCTGAAGAGACGCTTACGACCAAGCACCATGTCCTCGACGAAGCCGTCGACGACGGCTGGTTGCTCGTGTTCAGCCATGGTACAGACCGCCGCGCCGGCTACCTGGAACAGCGCGGGAACCGGCGGGCGCTGCGTACCATCTCACTGGACTGACGAGCTGCGGAGGGCCGTCTACGCCCTGCGCAGACGAAGGCAATCCGGTTAGCAGAGCGGTCACGTGCCATACCTCCCTATCCACGAGTACGGCCTGATAGGAGACATGAACTCCTGCGCGCTTGTGAGCAGCGGGGGCTCCATAGACTGGGCGTGTTTCCCCCGTTTCGACTCTCCGAGCGTGTTCGCGGCAGTGCTGGACGACGCGAAAGGCGGGCGCTGTTCGCTGAGCGGCCAGGGGACCTACTCAGCCAGGCAGCGCTACCTGCCCGACACCACCGTCCTCGAGACGCTGTATGAAGCGGAGCACGGAGCGGCGTCGGTATGCGATTTCATGACGCGCGCTCCGGCGCGCAGCCCGGACGCCCCGCACGAGATCATCCGGATGATCGAAGGCGTGCGCGGCAGCATCGGGATGCGGCTCGTATTCCAGCCGCGGCTCGACTATGCGCGGGGCGAGACTACGCTCAGCGTCACGCGTAACGGCGTGCTGGCAAGTCATCCGGAGGGTGTTCTCGCGCTCGTCAGCGACCTGCCCTTCACCATCGAGCCCGCGGGAGACGGCGGCGAGCAGGCCGTCGCCGAGTTCACGGTGCGGGAGGGAGAGCGGGTGGAGTTCACGCTGGCGTTCGGGCTCAGACGGCTGCCTTCCATCAGCACTATGGACTGTCGCAACAAGCTGGAGCGCGCCATGCGGCACGACGAGGCGAGCGTGGCGAAGCTTGGCTACAGCGGTTACCTGCGCGACGAGGTGGTGCGCTCCTACCTGACGCTGCACATGCTGATCTTCGAGCCTACCGGGGCGATAGTCGCTGCTCCCACCACGTCCCTGCCGGAATCGCTCGGGGGCGTGCGGAACTGGGACTACCGGTACTCGTGGCTGCGCGACAGCGCATGGACGCTCGGTATCCTCTACCGCCTCGGCGATCCACACGAAGGAGAGGCGTTCATCGACTGGGTTGTCGACCAATGCGCCATGAGTATCGAATCGATGCAGATACTCTTTGGCATCGCACCGGAGAGCGAACTGGAAGAGCTCGAACTCGACCACCTGGAGGGTTATGCGCGGTCGAGTCCGGTGCGCATCGGCAACGGCGCGGCCTTCCACCGGCAGTTGGACGTGTTCGGCGAGGTTGCGCTGAGCCTTGCCGTCTTTCACCGCTACTCCGGAAACCTGTCGGACAAGGCGTGGGGACTGCTCAAGCAGATGGCGGATCTGGCGGCTGAGATGTGGCACATGGAGGACCGTGGCATCTGGGAGGTGCGGGGGCCGGAGCAGCACTTCGTCTACTCCAAGGTGATGTGCTGGGTGGCGCTGGACAGGGCGGTGAAACTCGCAGAGGGACACGGATTCGAAGGCGACATCGAGCACTGGCGCAGGCAGCGGGACCTGGTACGTGAAGAAGTGCTCGACAAAGGCTGGTCTGACTCCAAACGGAGCTTCGTGCAGGCGTACGGATCGGAGGCGGTGGACGCGAGCGCGTTGCTCATCCCGTTCCTCGGTTTCCTTCCCCCGGACGACCCGCGCATCCGTACCACGGTGCGGCGAATCCAGATGGAGCTCTCGGACGGCCCCTTCGTGCGACGCTACCGCGTCGAAGACACGGACGACGGCCTTGTCGGCGAGGAAGGCGCGTTCTACATCCTCAGCTTCTGGCTCATCGGCGCCTTGATGACCATAGGCGAGACGCAGGAAGCGCTGACGTACTTCAACAAAGTGTTCGCCACGGCCAACCACCTCGGGCTCTTTGCGGAGATGCACGATCCCATCACCGGACAGGCGCTCGGCAACTTCCCACAGGCGTTCAGCCATATCGGTTTCATCCACACTGCGAAGAACATCAACGAGATGATGCGGAGCCAGACCTACGAGGAGGAGCTGCAGGCATGAGCCCGCTTGCGCTTGTAGCCGAGCCATGCCCGCCCCTAGAATCAGGCAACCCGTTTCCCCTGCCCGCTCGAACGTAAGTGGAGCGAGCCGGACAAGGAGCAACGCTTGACAACGAAGGTCTACGTAACCGGCGTCGGCATGATCACCCCCCTGGGAGTGGATACGAAGTCGTCGTGGAAGAGCCTGCTGCAGGGCAAGTCCGGCATCGCCCCCATCGTTGCGTTCGATACCGAAGGCTTCGCCACCACCATCGCCGGAGAGTCGCCTGACTTCGATCCCACGACGTACGTGGACAGGAAGCAGGCGCGGCGCCTGGACCGTTTCGCTCAGATGGCCGTGGGGGCAACCGCGCAGGCGATGGAGCAGGCAGGACTGGACCTGCAGGACGGCAGTGTGGACGCCACGCGCGTGGGCTCCGTCATCGGCAGCGGCATCGGCGGGATCATCACGCTCTCCGAGCAGTGGGCCGTGCTGCATGAGAAGGGGCCGGACCGTGTAAACCCGTTCCTCGTCCCGATGATGCTGGCCGACATGGCTCCCGGCCAGGTGTCGATCCTCTACGGCGCGAAGGGGCCCAACTACTGCACGGTGACGGCGTGCGCCAGCGGCGCGGACAGCATCGGCATCGCCGCCGCCATGATCCGCAAGGGCGAGATCGACATCGCGCTTGCGGGCGGCACGGAAGCGCCCATCTGCCCAATCGCCGTCGCCGGGTTCAACGCCTGCATGGCGCTCTCCAAGCGCAACGACGACCCGGAAGGCGCGAGCCGTCCGTTCGACGCCGGGCGCGACGGGTTCGTCATGGGCGAGGGCGCGGGCGTGCTCGTGATCGAGAGCGAGGAGAGCATGCTCCGCCGGGGCGCAACGCCGCTGGCAGAGCTCGCGGGTTACGGTGCATCGTCGGACGCGTTCCACGTGACGCAGCCCTCTCCGGGAGGAGAAGGCGGTGCACGGGCGATGGCCAACGCGCTCGCCGAGGCGGGGATGGAGCCGAGCGACATCAGCTACGTCAACGCCCACGGCACCAGCACGCCTATGAACGACCGGCTCGAGACGGAGGCGCTGAAGACGGTCTTCGGCGACGAGGCGTACAAGATCAAGATCAGCTCCACCAAGTCGATGACCGGGCACCTGCTCGGTGCGGCGGGCGGCGTCGAAGCCGCCATCTCCGTGCTCGCGGTCGCGGAGAGCGCCATACCGCCGACCATCAACCTGGAGAACCCGGACCCGGACTGCGACCTGGACTACACCGCGCACCATGCCCAGAAAGGCATCGTGAACGCGGCGATGAGCAACAACCTCGGGTTCGGCGGGCACAACGCCTCGCTGATCTTCAAGCGCGTTGTCTAGCGCGCCCGCCGTGCTCATAGGGAAGCGGCAGCACTGGCGTGTCGCTGAGCCGACCGACCCTTCGCCGCTCTCCTCCCTGCCCGCCGTCATCGCGCACCTGCTCAGGCGTCGCGGCATCCACGACGCAGACGAGGCCCGCGATTTCCTGAACGTCTCCGACAGCCTGTTCGAGGACCCGGATACGCTGCCCGATATCGAGCGCGCCGCCGAGCGGCTCGCGTCGGCGCGGCGCAATGGCGAGACGGTCGCCGTCTATGGCGACTTCGACGCGGACGGTGTGACGGGCACGGCGCTGCTGGTCAAGGCGCTGCGGCGGTACGGACTGCGTACGCTGCACTACATCCCTCACCGCGTGAGCGAGGGTCACGGCCTCAACCGCAACGCCATCGCCACGCTCCACGAGCGGGGCGCGAGCCTCATCGTCACCGTGGACTGCGGCGTTACCAACGCGGACGAGACCGCCTACGCAGGCTCGCTCGGCGTGGACGTCATCATCACCGACCACCACCTCGCGACGGCTGCCCTGCCCCGCTCGGTCGCCATCATCAACCCCAGGGCGCCGCACTCCACCTACGGGTTCGACCACCTGACCGGCGTGGGCATGACGCTGAAGCTGGCGCAGGCGGTGCTGCGTCCCGAGATTGGCGAGGAGTGGCGTACCGGACTGATGGAACTCGCCGCCATCGGCACCATCACGGACATGGCCCCGCTCTTCGGCGAGAACCGCTACATCGTTCACCACGGCATACGCGACCTTCAGCGGACCGGGTCGATCGGCCTGCGCGCGCTGCTGGACGTCGCACGGGTTACGCCGGAGCACGCGAACGTGGAGACGCTCGGCTTCGCCATCGGGCCGCGTATCAACGCTGCAGGACGGCTCGACCACGCGGACACGGCACTCGACCTACTGCTGACGGAAGACGAGGCGCAGGCAGCCGAGCTCGTGCGTCAACTGGACGACTACAACACGCAACGGCGCGCACTGACCGACGAGACGCTGGAGCGCGCGCGGTCGCTCGTACCGGCGCAGATACCGCCGCTGATCCTCGTGGGGGAACCCGATTTCAACCCCGGCGTTGTAGGACTCGTTGCGGGTCGACTTGCAGAGGAGTTCGGCGCGCCGGCGGCCGTCTACGCCATGGACGGCGAGCAGGTGATGGCGAGCTGCCGGAGCGCGCCGTCGTTCCACTGGGCGGACGCGCTGGCCCAGTGTGAGGGTCTGCTTTTTCAGTTCGGCGGGCACGCACAGGCGGCGGGGTTCCGTTGCAGTGAGGGTGCATTGCCGGAATTGGAGGAGCGGCTCGTGAGCATCGCTGCGGAGCGGGTCGGCGCCGCCCCTTCGATGCGTGAAGGGGTCGTCGATGCAGAGGCTCTACCGCACGAACTGATGGGCCCGGCGTTCCAGGGCCTGCGCCGTATGGAGCCGTTCGGCATCGGCAATCCCGCGCCGGTCTTCCTCGCGCGCGACGTGGAAGTATTGCGGGCGTCGACCATGGGAGCAGAGGCCAGGCACTTCCGGCTCAGCGTTCGCTCGGGCGGCGCGGTATGGGAAGCGGTCGCGTTCAACCAGCAGTGGGAGAGCGGCATCGGGCAGGTAGACCTCGTCTACACGCTGGACGTGGACCATTGGAAGGGCGACGAGCGCCTGCGCATGACGCTCAAGGACTATGCGCCGTCGGGCCGTCCCCGCCTCGCGCTCTGAGGCGCGACCAGATGCCGGAGCGCCATGCCCAGAGGGCAACGACTGCGATAACGATCAGCCCCACCCACTGCGCCTGCTGCAATCCGAGCGTCGCGGGGTCGACCCGAACGAACGCGATGACGAACCGCCCGGCCGCCCACGCGGCGAGCGCCAGCGGCATCGTTACT
>MPMJ01000046.1 GCA_002238425.1 SAR202 cluster bacterium bin16
TCCTCGCAATGAAGTGCGGCCATGCTCACCGATTCGGTGCCCAGGGTGGCCTAAAGACCTTGGCGAACTGGCCTAAAGACCTTGGCGATTCCTTCGTTTACTGGCCTATAGTTCTTGGCGTTTGACATGGCCTCTCGGAGGAGCTCGCTCATGGTGCGGCCCTCCTTCTTCAGCACCTGCTGCACCTGCTCAGCCATCTCAGGGGGGCGTTGAGAAGGTGATGGCCTTTCGGGTTGTGGGCATTCTCTCTTTGTGCCTCCTAACGTATGACAACGTCATACCCTTGTCATGAATGAATCCACTTCCCTTTGTGAAGGCTTCGGCATCTGCGGGAGGCGCTGCAATTCGGGTAAAGTGGGGGTCACTGTTCAGCGTCAACTATTTTTGCACGACCGGCAAAAGTAGTTGTCGCTAATCAGTCACCGACATTGTGATGGAGGGGCTTCCTCGTGGGGACTTTCAAGTGGCCGGTGCGCATTGCCAGCACGGACGGCCAAACAAGTGCGGGACATAGAGGCGACGGTGGATACCGGCGCCTCGTTCACCACGCTCCCCTCCCGGCTTCTACGGGAACTGGGCGTCGAGGCGACCGGCAAGCGGGGGTTCCTGCTGGCGGACGGGCGGCGAATCGAGATGGCCTACGGGGAGGCCCGTGCAACCATCAACGGCGATAGTGTGACGACCATCGTGGTCTTCGGAGAGGACGAGGCGCCACCTTTGTTGGGGGCCTACACCATGGAGGGTTTGGCGCTGGCGGTGGACCCGGAGGCGCAACGTCTAGGCCCCACCCACATGATCCTGTACTAGGGCCGGCATAGTCCCGTCGGCCGCGACATCTCCCAGCAAAGTTCCACATCCCTTGGCTCCGTACCGCCCGGCGCTCATGCTGGTGCAGCCGTCGCCGCAAACGCAATGCCCTCGTGTCATCGGTCGCATCATGCGACCATCTTGGGGCCATCCGTGCTGCTGAGCCGGGCCTCGGTATCGGGGTCCGCACGGGCAGCGCCCTGTAGGGCAGGTTCGACGAGGCCCCAGGATCGATGAAGGGTGACGGCACCCTGAACACGCTCATCCTCGAATGGGTGGGGAGGATGCGTCGACGTTCAGGTAAGCCATCGCGTTGGGCTTCACGGGGGCACTGAGAGCGCCGGGGCGTTCGTCCCTCGCCGGTCCCCACTCGATGGCGGCCAGGCAACGCCCGCGCCCACTGCCCCCCAGAGTTCGGCAGTGGGCCTCAACCGACGCTGAAGTGCGGAATCCCGGTCCAAGGTAAGTCTCTTCTCCTGACTGCCATCAACACCCCTCGCTACTGCGGACCCGGCAGGTCACAGTACGCCCAACGCAGAAGACAGTCGCTGCACTGCCGACGGCCTGCGGACGTCGGCAGCCAGCCCCGCCCGCGGTCCGGTGCGGACGGCCCGCCGCCCGGGGCCCGCCCCCCCCCAGCCTCGCCAGCGGTCCGGTGCGCCCCGCCGGCCACCCTCGGTGCCTTTTGCTACACCGCCGGCCAGTCATCGGGAACATAGGGAGATGACGGATGTCCACGTCACCCCCGGTTAGCATAAGCCGTGACCCAACGACGGTGCGGTTCTTCACCAGCACTGCCTCTGAGACGGCGGACCGCATGCCGGATGAGGATCCGTGTCGTAGGCGAGCGGGTTCGATTCACCGCCTCGCTTCCTTGCGTATCACGGGCACCGGCGCCACAGGGCGGCATCGACGGAGCCATCTCCGTCTCTCATCTGTAGAAAACGTCCGGGAACCACGCCTAGGCTGGGCTGAACAGGTAGAGGTTGATCAGCCGGATAACGTGGTGCCGCGTCACGCTCCCATCCCCGAAGAGGTAGTCGGTTATGGCCCGTATCACCTCGTCCCTCCCGATCGTGCCGTCGTCATCGTCGTCGTACGGGATCCCCAGCCCCAGCCGCACAGCCGATGTGTTGGCCTTCCCCTCGGCGTCTTCGGCCACGCCGGCGGCAACGTCCACGGTCACGGGGCCGACGGCGTTGGCCGTTACGTCGAAGGTATAGACCGCGCCGGCGCCGGAGAAGTTGTCGGCAGCGCCGTTGGCAACGGTTATGTCATCGACGGTGAAGCCGGAGACCTCGCTGCTGAACGTGGCCGTCACGGAGACCGGAGCGCCCAGCCTCACCGCAGAGCTTGCGGCGGAGAGAGTTACCGACGGACCGCAGAGCGGCAGGCCGAGCTCGTCGAAGTCATCGTCCAGTACCTCCCGCAACCCCGCGTGAACGCACCCCGTCAACCGGTTGCCGCTGAGCCGCAGCTCCTCCAGGTTGGCGAGGCTGCCCAACTCGACGGGTAGCTCACCGCTCAGGCTGTTGCCGTCGAGCCACAGCCTTTCCAGGTTGGCGAGGCTGCCCAGTGACGCCGGCATCTCCCCCTGCAACTGGTTGCGCCAGAGGTACAGTCCGGTGACGCGGCCGCCAGCATCGCTTGTTACGCCATACCACTCCCTGATGGGCCGCTCGCTCAGCCAGTTGGTCCTGTCGGCCCAGTTCCCGCCATCCGTGTCGTTGTACAACTCCACCAGCACGGCCCTGTCCTCCTGCGAGTCCGCCGGCGCGCAGCTGCTGCCGTGGACGGCGGCTATGCCCCCGAGCCATGTCTGGAACGGGTCGCCAACGGGCGCGCAGAGCCCGGGGTTGAGATAGAAGCTGAGTTCATCCAGCACGGTCAGCCCCGTCAGTGCCTGGGGGAGCGCACCCGTCAGTTCATTGTCCCAGAGGCGCAGCACCTTCAGGACGGCGAGGCTGCCCAACTGCTCCGGTACCTCACCGCTCAACCGGTTCCCACCGAGGTGCAGCCACTCCAGGTTGGCAAGGCTCCCCAGCCACGATGGGACAGTGCCGGTCAACTGGTTCTCACTCAACCCCAACTCTCTCAGGCCAGCGAGGTTGCCCAACTCCGACGGTATCTCACCGCTCAACTCATTGCCGCCGAGCCGCAGCACCTGCAGGTTGGCGAGACTGCCCAGCCACGGTGGGACAGGCCCGTTCAACTGGTTCTCACTCAATCCCAGCTCTCTCAGGTTGGCGAGGTTGCCCAACTCCGACGGTATCTCACCGCTCAACTGGTTCCCACCGAGGTGCAGCCACTCCAGGTTGGCAAGGCTCCCCAGCCACGATGGGACAGTGCCGGTCAACTGGTTCTCACTCAGTTCCAGCCACTCCAGGCCGGCGAGGTTGCGCAACTCCGACGGCATCTCACCGCTCAACTCGTTGCTGCCGAGCCGCAGCAATTTCAGGTTGGTGAGGCTCCCCAGCCACGGTGGGACAGGTCCGGTCAACTTGTTCTCACCCAGTACCAGCCACTCCAGGTTGGCGAGGTTGTCCAACTCCGACGGTATCTCACCGCTCAACTCGTTGCCGCCGAGCCACAGCACCTGCAGGTTGGCGAGGTTGCGCAACTCCGACGGTATCTCACCGCTCAACTCGTTGCCGCCGAGGTGCAGCCACTGCAGGTTGGTGAGGCTCCCCAGCCACGGTGGGACAGGTCCGGTCAACTGGTTCTCACCTAGTGCCAGCCACTCCAGGTTGGCGAGGTTGCCCAACTCCGACGGTATCTCACCGCTCAACTCGTTGCCGCCGAGCCGCAGCACCTCCAGATTGGCAAGGTTGCGCAACTCCGACGGTATCTCACCGCTCAACTCGTTGCCGCCGAGGTCCAGCTCTTTCAGGTTGGCGAGGTTGCCCAGCCACGGTGGGACAGGCCCGGTCAACTGGTTCCCACTCAGGTCCAGCGACTCAAGGTTGGCGAGGTTGCCCAACGCCGACGGTATCTCACCGCTCAACCGGTTGCCGTTGAGCCGCAGCACCTGCAGGTTGGCGAGGTTGCCCAACTCCGACGGTATCTCACCGCTCAACTCGTTGCCGCCGAGTCCCAGCTCTTTCAGGTTGGCGAGGTTGCCCAACTGCTCCGGTATCTCACCACTCAACTCGTTGCCCCAGAGCCCCAGCTCTTCCAGGTTGGCAAGGCTCCCCAGCCACGGTGGGACAGGCCCGGTCAACTGGTTCACACCCAGTTCCAGCTCTCTCAGGTTGGCGAGGTTGCCCAACTCCGACGGTATCTCACCGCTCAACTCGATGGCCAAGAGGTGCAGCACCTCCAGGTTGGCGAGGCCCCCCAGCCACGGAGGGACAGGCCCGGTCAACTGGTTCTCACTCAGTACCAGCTCTCTCAGGCCGGCGAGGTTGCGCAACTCCGACGGTATCTCACCGCTCAACTCGTTGCCGCCGAGCCGCAGCACCTCCAGGTTGGCGAGGCTCCCCAGCCACGGTGGGACAGGCCCAGTCAACTGGTTCACACTCAGTACCAGTTCTCTCAGGTTGGCGAGGTTGCCCAACTCCGACGGTATCTCACCGCTCAGTTGGTTATCGGAGAGGTCCAGGTGCGTGACGCGGCCATCGTCGTCGGTGGTCACGCCGTGCCATTGGCCTATGGGCGAGCTCGTCAACCAGTTGGAGTTATTCGTCCAAGTGATGCCGCCGGTGGCATTGTAGAAGGCGATCAGCGCTTCCTTGTCCGCGGCAGATTCCTTCGGCATGGAGTAGGCGTAGACCTTGCCGTCAAGCCAGTCCGCCACCCACATCGTCGTCCCATCGGACCAGATGCCTTGCGGTCCCCAGTTGCCGGCGGCTTCCAAGGTGTTGAACTCCTTGCCGGAAACCCGCTCCCGCGTCGCCACGTCGTAGGCGTAGACCTTCTCTCTGAACCAATCCGCCACCCACAGCGTCGTACCGTCGGAC
Source organism: SAR202 cluster bacterium bin16 (assembly GCA_002238425.1). Classification (GTDB taxonomy): domain Bacteria; phylum Chloroflexota; class Dehalococcoidia; order Lucifugimonadales; family Australimonadaceae; genus Bin16. The sequence continues at coordinate 4,767 of MPMJ01000046.1, forward strand.
CAGATACCGCGCGGCAAAGTGTTCCTGGCGGCCCTCAAGGTATCGAAGTCCCTGCCGGGGACCCGCGCCTTGGTTGCCACGTCGTAGGCGTATATCTTCTCATCTACCCAGTCCGCCACCCACATCGTCTCCCCGTCAGACCAGATACCGCGCGGCCAGGTGTTGCCAGCGGCCTTCAGGGTGTCGAAGTCCGCCGCCTGCTTCCGCGCCTTGGTTGCCACGTCGTAGGCGTATATCTTGTCGTCAAGTGAGTCCGCCACCCACATCGTCGTCCCATCGGACCAGATACCGCGCGGAGAGACGTTACCGGCGGCACTGAGCGTGTCGAAGTCCCTGCCGGGGACCCGCGCCCTGGTCGCCATGTCGTAGGCGTAGATCTTGTCATCAAGCGAGTCCGCCACCCACATCGTCGTCCCGTCGGACCAGATGCCGCGCGGCGCCCGGTTGAGAGCGCCGCTCAATGTGTCGAAATCCGCCGCCGGATTCCGCGTGAAGGCTTTGGACGGCACCGGAGCCCGCAGCGCTGGGCCGTCGGGCGGCGGGAGTCTGGCGAACCCGTGCCCCCAGGTGTTGTTGGGGTCCGGCAATTGCCGTTGCTCTGCGTTGTCCTTCAGGTAGCTGGCGACCTGCTCCAGAGAGTAGTCGGGGAATCGCTGACGCACCAGGGCCGCCATACCGGCCACGTGGGGCGCCGCCTGGCTGGTGCCGCAGAATCCTTGGTTATACTCGTCTAGGGGGGCCAACGCCGTTGCCCCGCAGTCCGCCCCGACGACGTCGGGCTTGATCCGTCCGTCGGGGGTAGGGCCTCGGCTGCTGTAGGGTTCGATGGCGCGCACGTCGTTCCAGTGGGCGGCACCCACCGCCAGCATCCCGGGGTTGGCGCTCTCCGACGGATTGCCAATGCTGCCGGCCCGGGTGTGGACCTCCAAGGGGTCTACGCTCCAAGCCACTACTTGGACCCACGCAGGAGCCGGGCCGCTGACGTGATCTACAGCGATGCCCCATTCGTCGCTGTCAGTTCTCCAAAAGAACCCCAATGTCTCGAACGGTTCGTGGTCATCCTCTCCTGACTGTAGGTCTGCACTGAACAGAGCGGGATGAAGTTCTCTTGTCGTTGTGTTGTACAAGTACAGGTCCAGGTCGGTTTTGGCTCCCTGCCATCCATCTTCCCAACGAAGCTGGACCCTGTAGCTGCGGCACGCTCTCAACGGAAGGTTGTTCACCTCGTCATTGACGACCCCCCCAAAGCTGATGGCGCCGTCGCTGTCGGGGTCCGAATAACTGCCAAACCAGGTGTGGGCGGCATGATTTCCGGCTGAGTTCACCCAGAGGATGTCGTTTGACACGGCATGGTCCACCGTATTCAGGGGACTAATGCTCAAGGGAGAAGTGCCGTCGCCGGGGCCATCATAGGTCCAACTCACCGAATGATTGATGACCTGCACACCCTCGGAGACCATCCAGTCAACAGCTGTCTGCATATCCCCCTGCGACCGTGGATAGGCGACGTACAGAGTTGCTCCGGGTGCTATATCAAGCATCGATTCGGCAACGATGGTGCCGTGAGCGGCGCCACTGTCTTCCCGGCGTTGAACTTCGCCTATGCACTCCGGCCAATCCGGCCAGTAAGTGGACACGTCATCGACTGCCTCGCAGTCGGCCAGGTTGCTGGTAAACACGCCCACGTCGGTATAGCAGCGGGCGAGTACATTCGAAGGGATTTCAGTCCCCAGGAGGCTGGATATGCCCTTGAAACCCACGTCAATCACGCCCACCTTGATGCCCTGACCGGTGTAGCCTGCGTCGTTCCAAGGCTCGGGACCGTGGACCGCAGGCCCGTTGCCGATGACGCGCTGGGAGAGTTGGGTCGGCCTGGGTGGCACGATTTCCCGCATCCGGAGCACCCCCGGCAGCTCCGATACCGGCCCCAGCAACGTGACTGGCACGTAGGCTTCGATGTAGTCCTCCCCCACATTGCGCGGCTCGGCGCCGTTGTCCTCGAGGAAGGCAACTACCTCGGGCACGCTCCCGGACAGATGTATCGTCACCGCCACCGATTCTTCCGGGGACACCGCGGCGCCTCCGGCGGCATCTTGAATGGACGCCTGTCCTGCGTCGGGCTGGACCACGAGTCGGTCCAAGTGGGAACCCAGGTTTGGGAACTTCAGTCCTCGCTTGTCTGGGATGGCCGGAACCTGGTCCTCTGAGGGAACCACAACTTCGTCCTGACCCTGGTTCCGAGTCTTGTCCTCCTCGCCGCCGGCATACACGCCGGGGCCATGCGCTACAAGAAGCATGGCGGCAACCATCACGAGGACAACAGCCGACGCTCTGAACAGTCTTCTCTCGACCATGAAAACCTCTTCGCGGGCGGCGCTTGGCTTCCACCAAGCAGCCCTTCTGTCAATCTGTTGTTGTCCAGCGATTCCGTCCCCTTTTTTGAAAAGCGAATATGTCACCAGGTTAGTCTGCGGCCATCTGGACTTGGGCCAGGGCCTCAGCCTTGGCCCGTTCCTTGGCGCTGAGTGGCTTGGTGGGGGGGCTCTCCGCCAGGGCATATTTCCTGGTAGCCACCCGGGACATGCCCAGTTCCCTGGCCCCAGCTGGCGCGCCAACTTGACGTAGATGCGCGAACGCGCGTCCGGGATGAGGTCGCCGAATATGTCGATCGGCCGCTCCCCTTCCGCGGGCGCACTCCCACCGGCCCGACCCAACACGGTCCGGTCCGGCGGCGGCCCCCAGGCCGGATGCAGAACGCCGACCACCTCGTGATCGGACACGCGGATGAGCTCCGGCTTGATGTCCCCGCCCAACGCCTCTCCGAAGCCCACCATGATCCACGAGCGGTTCGCCGTCTCCCTGCCGCTCTGCATGAACTCCGGGTCGTACGAGATGCCCGTCCACGCCTGGTTAGGCTGCGGCTCCGTGTCGTCCACCGTGAACAGGTGCGGCTGCCCGTCGTCGTCGTCCAGCGCATCGCTCACCGTCCTGTTGCCCGCGCGGTCGTGGGCCGTGATCTCCATGTAGCGGATCCCCTCGTCCGTGCCGCTCCCGTCCGCCGCGAACGCGTACTCCACACCAGGGCGGCTCCCCACGAGCATCCAGTTCCCCGTGTGCGTGATGTCCCGCGCGGTGTCGACATGAGCGTCCCTCGCCCACACCAGCACGTCAATGTCCGCGGCGTTGCCGTTCACGCTGACCTGCCCGCCGGACGCTGTCGTGAGCGGCTCGCCGCTCGTGGCGTGGTCACCGTCGGCGTTCACCTGGGTGTAGTCCCCATCCCTGGTGATCACGAGCTCGCCATCGTGCCGCAGGCCCGCGTCGCCGTCGCGCACCGTGAAGGCGTACTCGAGGTCTCGCGAGCGGTAGTAGCCCAGGTCCTCCGGCGTGACGTCGATCAGCTCCGGTCCCTCGCCATCCACCCGTACGGAGACGATCCCGGCGCCCCGTACGCTGAGCGTGACGATGTCGTCGTGCCGCGCGAGGACCGACGCCGTGTCGTTCTGGCCGACGCCGTCGGTATAGTCCGGAGTGGTGTCGGCGGGATCCGCGGGCTCCACGCACGAGGGGCCGTTGCTCGACGCGTACAGCGGCGCTCCTGCCTCGTCCTCTGCGCGTGAGTCCAGGACGCGCACGAACCCCTGATAGTACACCGTGCCCCCCGTCGCCGCCGTCACGGCCATCTGCACCGTGATCGCCGCGCCGGAGCGTCCGTTCCGCACCGTCGCCTCGACGCAGCCGTCCGTATTCTCCTGCACAGCGGACTGCTCCGCCATGATGAGGAGCGTGTTGTACGCCTCGGGATCGTTGGAGACGAAGAGCGAATCGCCGAAGAACGTGTCCTGGGGTGAAACGCGCCCGTCGGCCAGGTAGGCGGTCTGGTCCGCGCTGAGCGTGTTCGAACTCTCGATCGGCGTCGGGGACGCCTGCGGGACGTAGACGACCGTCCCATCCCTGAACACCGTCATCACGTTCTTCGCGAGCTTGGCGTCCGCGATGTCCGCAAACACGCCGACGCTCAGGCTGCCGCTGCGTATCTCGCCGTCCGTATGGTCGAACGTCGATTGCCCGAAAACGGGCAGCAGCGCCAACAGAGCGACTGCCGCGGCGAACGCCGCAGCCGTGGCTGCGGTGCGAGCGGAGCGGCTCGCATGGTGACGAACCGATGCGGTCTGGAATCTCATGCGCTTCACCCGGGTTGCTTGACTCCTAGGCAGACCCCTCGGCCTCCGTCGCTGGGACTCCGCCCTTGAGCGAGGACGCTTCCCGCAGGTCTGCCGATTCTCGGGCATGCCCAAGCGCCGCTCAATGCGATAGGCGCACACGTAGGCGGGAATAATGCCCCTTAGGACCCACGCGCCGCAGGTACCGGACGGCGACGTAGGACGAACCGGCGAGTGCGCGTAGGGCGGGCGACGAAACCGTTCCTCATCAAGCGGCAGCATGGCGCGACGCATCCCGGGACGATGTACCGCGCAGCCGCAACGCATCACAGCGGGGAGCGGGGCATGATGGATCGGGCCAGCCGTGGTGCCTGGAACCGCCGCAGCGGCAATGGAAAGACGGAGGTCATGGACGCTTGGTCTACTCGACCCCAGGGTCTGGCCCGATCAAGACCCAGCGTATCGTGGTTCCGCCGATGCGCCCCTACGAACGTTCTCGCAGCTGTCCGGCTGCGTCGAGGTAGGTGCAAAAGAGTCTGCATGGCGGCGCAACAGAGGCTCAGGCGCGCGGCCTTCGTCTGCTTTGGCGCGAGGCCATGGCGTAGGACCGGTTAGCCCGCCATGATGTCAAGGCAAAGGTAAATCCTAAAGGTTCTTGATCTTGTCCAGCTTTGTGGGCTATCTCCGACCACGACAGGCCGGACTCCCTCTTTGAACAGCAACAGACTCCTGACGACTGGCCTAATGACCCTGGCGAATGATTGCTGAATGCACTCTCGGGGGCCGTGACCGGCCTGCGCAATTCTACCCAAGTCTATTGGCACCCTCACAGGGCAACCACCCATCAGTGCGTTCGTTAGTACAGCACACAGTCGTCTCCTGCCTACATCGAGTCTCAACCACTCACATCAGGGCGACACGGTAGGACGCAAGAATGCCCTCGACATAGAGCCGCGCGGCCCCAGCACCAAGGCTCTGGCCTCCGGGCGGCACAGGTAAACCGTTCGTAACCTCCTCAAAGGAGTCCTCGGGACAACGGTCGGCGAAGAAGACGTACGCGAACCCCTCGGGCTCCCGGTGTGAACGCCATGTCAGGCCGCTCGCCCAGGGAGCCCATCCCCGAATCGCTGAAGCCCAACGCCGTGTCATTGCGTACTCAGCTGCGGGCGAGGCCGTCAGCCAGGTATCCTGGCCGATAGCGGCGAGGTCTCGTCCCGAACGGAGGCCCACGATCGCCAGATCGAGAGTGGTGCGCAACCAACTGATGCTAAGCTGCGAGAGTCCAGCATAGGGGAGCAGGCGCGCCCCGTAGTCGTCGATCGGGAGGTCGCGAAGGAGCACTTCGGAGACAGCGGTCGCATCATCCTCGGCAGCGTACAGGAACGCGTATTCGTCATTCGGTGTCGCGTCGAAGCGACCACCCCGGAGGTCGTCCTGGGCTATGCTAGGGTTGAACTGCGTGACCCCGAAAACAGCGCTGTGGATGCGCGTCAGCGTTGTTCCTGCCGGGAGCAGGAACTGGTGCGGTGTGCCTGCGTATTGTGCGGGAGGTTCCTGATTGGGCGACAAGCCTGCCTACCCGACCAGTTCGGTGACCGCTGCGGCGACAGCTACGAGGTCATCCGCCCGGTTGGTCCCCACGAGGTCGACGGGCCGTCCCCTGAGACGCGCGTGACGGGAGACCCACCAGGACGCGACTCCCCAGGAATCATCCGCAGCATCGAGTCGCTCGTTAACGGACCGCACCTCAGGAAATACATCGCGCCGCTCGGAATCGAATTGGAATGCCGGATAGAGGTAGCCACGACCGACGGGCAGCCCTAACAGCCAGGAGCGCTCTCGATACTGACGAACCCTCTCCCTGTTCGTCGCCCTTGCCCCGAGCGCGACTGCGGCGTCCTTCGGCTCAAGCATGGGTTCGCGCCAAATCGTCTGCATCGCTTCACCCTGGAGCCTCGACTGCGCCATCACAACCTGAGCCACGTCGTCGAGTACACGACGCGGCTCGCCCCCAAGCTGGCGGGCGAGGTCGCTCTGCAGCGTCAGCAATGCCAGCCAGCTCCGCAGACGGGACTCGTCACCTTCCAAGGCATGATGGCGTGCGGCAAGGGATGCTGCAGCATCCAGCAGGTGTGACTCTTCCGCTAGCCAACGAGCGGCTGGCACTTCCAGTACCTTCTCCGGGAAGCCGTGCTCGTGGCGCCACAGGAGCGTCAGGAGAACCTGAATGAACTCCTCATCGCTGAGTTCTCGCCCCAGGTCCCGGATTCTCTCGTAGACTTCGAGTCGGCCAGTCATAGCAGCCCTCTCTGACAGTGGCACCCATATCTTATCACGACGACAAACGTCAGCGCATCGCCTGGCGAGGGCACTGTCGCAGTGTGGGATAGAAAGTCTGCTCAGCGAATGGTCTCGAAGACGAATGTGCATGCGCCGGTGGGGTAGTTACCGTTCTTCATGACATCACTCCTCAGGGTGTAGACGACTCCGTTGGAGGCGCACTTCCCTCTACCAAGTACGGGGGGACGACCGGGGCTGACATCATCGGCAGTCCCTAGGCGGGGCGAATTACGCTGCCCGACGCTCGTACAAGGGATCTCTACAAAATGTCAGTACTGCTGTCAGCGACGGATACCACCATCGTCGAGATGTGATTGGGTAGCCTGTCGACGCACCAAGGCCTCTCGATTCCTGTAGTGTGACGCGTCGGGGCGGAGGAATGCGAAGATTCCAGGTGTGCTAACGACATCAGGCGGAGGCGCTTGGCCGCCACTTGCCGTACCATCGGGCGAAGCGTATCCACCCCATGATGCTGTTCGCCTTCATCGCCTTGAAGACCTGCTTCTGGTAGGTGACGCACTCCTCTCCGGTCATGCTGAACTTTCTCCTGGCTTGTCCGTGGAGTCCCTCTATGACCAGCCACTGACCGCCGGCAAACACCAGGGTGTGGCTGGCGACCTGCTCAGCTTCCGGACCAAGCAGCCTAACGTGGATCAGGTCTTCAACCCTGGCCAGCCTTCGCAGGATGCCCCTGGACATCATCGGGTTCTTGAGGGTCTCGCGGGTGAGGGGCGTGAACAGGACCGACGCTATACGCCACGTCTCGAACGCATCCAGCCTGCCGTCCGCCGCGTGGCTCACCATGTTGGTCACGTTCTCCATCTTCAGCGGCACCAGGAAATCGCACCTGTCCGGCAGACCCGGTTCGATGTGTACCTTGCCCTCGCCTACTCTGACGGTGAGCTCCTCGCCGGTCTCTTCGATGGTGATGCCCATCACCTCGAACATGCCGGTGAAGAAGTCCACCAGTTCGTCGGTCTGTGCGACCGCCCGCCAGAGGTCTACGACCCGGCCCTTCTGTAGTCCGTTGTCCATTCTTGCTTCCCTCCCTTCCAAGCGATTTACCGAACTTGATCCCGTATGCCTTCAAGTGGGCAGCTCAGCGGGTGGACAGCGGCAGCCGTATCCACAGCGGCAGGACCTAAGGTTACCGCACTGCGAACTTTCCAATGGGAAGTCGACCTGTAGAGCAGGGAGGATGACGTGGATCCCAGCGTTCACCCATTCGAGGCCCCGGCGGTGACCGAGAGGACGAGCCCAGGTGTACAAGTACCGGCGTCCACACGGCGGTATCGGCGGAGCCACCTCTGCCTCTCAGCTGTAGACACGTCCCTGGGTCAACTGCTAGGGCCCGAACAGGTAGAGGTTGATCAGCCGGATAACGTGGTGCCGTGCCACGCTCCCATCCCCGAAGAGGTAGTCGGTTATGGCCCGTATCACCTCGCTCCGCCCGATCGTCCCGTCGTCATCGTCGTCGTACGGGATCCCCAGCTCCAGCCGAACAGCCGGTGTGTTGGCCTTCCCCTCGGTGTCTTCGGCCACGCCAGCGGCAACGTCCACGGTCACGGGGCCGACGGCGTTGGCCGTTACGTCGAAGGTATAGACCGCGCCGGCGCCGGAGAAGTTGTCGGCAGCGCCGTTGGCAACGGTTATGTCATCGACGGTGAAGCCAGAGACCTCGCTGCTGAACGTGGCCGTCACGGAGACCGGAGCGCCCAGCCTCACCGCAGAGCTTGCGGCGGAGAGAGTTACCGACGGACCGCAGAGCGGCAGGCCGAGCTCGTCGAAGTCATCGTCCAGTACCTCCCGCAACCCCGCGTGAACGCACCCCGTCAACCGGTTGCCGCGGAGCCGCAGCTCTCTCAGGTTGGCGAGGCTGCCCAACTCGACGGGTATCTCACCGCTCAGCTCGTTACCGTCGAGCCACAGCCTTTCCAGGTTGGCAAGGCTGCCCAGTGACGCTGGCATCTCCCCAGTCAACTGATTCTCCCAGAGGTACAGTCCGGTAACACGGCCGTCAGCATCGTTGGTGACGCCATACCATTCCCTGATGGGCCGCTCGCTCAGCCAGTTGGTCCTGTCTACCCAGTTCCCGCCATCCGTGTCGTTGTGCAACTCCACCAGCACAGCCCGGTCTTCCTGCGAGTCCGCCAGCGCGCAACTGCTGCCGCGGACGCCGGCTATGCCCTGGAGCCATGTCTGGAACGCGTCGTCAACGGGCGCGCAGAGCCCGGGGTTGAAATAGAATCTGAACTCCTCCAGCACGGTCAGCCCTGTCAGCGCCTGCGGGAGCTCCCCCGTCAGCTCGTTGCCCGGGAGGTCCAGCACTTTCAGGTTGACGAGATTGCCCAACTGCTCCGGTATCTCACCGCTCAATTGGTTGCCGCCGAGCCACAGCCACTCCAGGTTGGCGAGGCTCCCGAGCCACGTTGGGACAGGCCCGGTCAACTGGTTCTCACTCAGCCCCAGATCTCTCAGGTTGGCGAGGTTGCCCAGTTCAGACGGTATCTCCCCGCTCAATCGGTTGCCATCGAGGTACAGCCCCTCCAGGTTGGCGAGGTTGCGCAACTCCGACGGTATCTCACCTGTCAACTCGTTCTTACTCAATCTCAACTCTCTCAGGTTGGCGAGGTTGCGTAACTGCTCCGGTATCTCACCGCTCAACTCGTTGCCGTCGAGCCACAGCCTTTCCAGATTGGCGAGACTACCCAACTGCTCCGGTATCTCACCGCTCAACTCGTTGCCGTCGAGCCGCAGCTCCTCCAAGTTGGCGAGACTGCCGAGTTGAGCCGGAATCTCACCGTTCAACTGGTTCTCGTTGAGTGCCAGCGACTCTAGGTTGGCGAGACTGCCCAACTGTTCCGGTATCTCACCGCTCAACTCGTTGCCGTCGAGCCACAGCCCCTCCAGGTTGGCGAGACTGCCCAACTGCTCCGGTATCTCACCGCTCAACTCGTTGCCGTCGAGCCGCAGCTCCTCCAAGTTGGCGAGACTGCCGAGTTGAGCCGGAATCTCACCGTTCAACTGGTTGCCCCAGAGGTACAACCCCTCCAGGTTGGCGAGACTGCCCAACTGTTCCGGTATCTCACCGGTCAACTGGTTGCCCCAGAGGTACAGCCACTCCAGGTTGGCGAGGCTCCCGAGCCACGTTGGGACAGGCCCGGTCAACTGGTTCTCACTCAGCCCCAGATCTCTCAGGTTGGCGAGGTTGCGCAACTCCGACGGTATCTCACCGCTCAACTGGTTGCCCCAGAGGTACAACCCCTCCAGGTTGGCGAGACTGCCCAGCTTCGCCGGTATCTCACCGGTCAACTCGTTCTCACTCAATGCCAGCCACTCTAGGTTGGCAAGACTGCCCAACTGTTCCGGTATCTCCCCCGTCAACTGGTTGCCCGAGAGGATCAGCGCTTGTAGGTTGGCGAGGCTGCCCAGCCAGGTCGGGATTGGTCCCGTCAACTGGTTGTCCGAGAGGTCCAGCGACTTCAGGTTGGCGAGGTTGCGCAACTGCTCCGGTACCTCACCGCTTAATTGGTTATCGCCGAGTTCCAGCTTCGTGACGCGGCCATCGTCATCGGTGGTTACGCCGTGCCATTGGCCGATGTGCGCCTCGCTCAGCCAGTTGGCATTGTTGGTCCAGGCGGCGCCGCCGGTGGCGTTGTAGAGGGTGGTCAGCGCTTCCCTGTCTGCGGCAGACTCCACCACCTGCGGCATGTGGTAAGCGTAAATTTTATCGTCAATCCAGTCTGACACCCACATCGTCTCGCCGTCGGACCAGATGCCTTCCGGTTGCGTGTTGCGAGCGGCTTCCAGGGTATTGAATTCCTTGCCTGAGACCCGCGCCTTGGTCGCCATATCGTAGGCGTAAATCTTATCCCTGTTGTCGTCCACCACCCACATCGTCTCGCCATCGGACCAGATGCCTTCCGGGTCCTGATTCCTGGCGTTCAGGCTATCGAAATCCTTGCCTGGGACCCGTGCCTTGGTCGCCATGTCGTAGGCGAATAACTTGTCGTCACCAGCGTCCGCTACCCACATCGTCGTACCGTCGGACCAGATGCCGGCCAGCCAAGTGTTGCCAGCGGGTTCCAGGGTATCGGTATCGAAATCCTTGCCTGGAACCCGCGCCTTGGTTGCCATGTCGTAGGCGTATATCTTATCGTCGTCCGCTACCCACATCGTCGTACCGTCGGACCAGATGCCTTCCGGCCAGGTGTTGCCCGCGGCCTTCAGGGTATCAAAGTCCCTGTTGGGAGTCCGAGCCTTGGTAGCCGAGTCGTAGGCGTAGATCTTCTCGCCAACGAACCAATCCGCCACCCACATCGTCGTACCGTCGGACCAGATGCCGGCCGGTGCACCGTTGCCAGCGGCTTTCAGGGTATCGAAGTCCGCCGCCGGATTCCGGGTGAAGGCGTTGGACAGCGTTGGAGTAGTGGGCGGCGTCCCGTCGGGCGGCGGGAGTTGGGCGAAGCCGTGCCCCCAGGTGTTGTTTGGGTCCGGCATTTCCCGCTGCGCCGCGTTGTTCTTAAGGTAGTCGGCAACCTGGGCCGGGGTGTAACTGGGAAACCGCTGCCGCACCAAGGCCGCCAGGCCGGCCACGTGGGACGCCGCCTGGCTGGTGCCGCAGAAACCCTCGTTGTACTCGTTCAGGGGCCTCAGCGCCGTTGCCCCGCAGTCCGCCCCGACGACGTCGGGCTTGGTCCGCCCGTCGGGAGTCGGGCCCCGGCTGCTGTAGGGTTCGATGGCGCGCACGTCGTCCCAGTGGGCCGCGCCCACCGCTAGCAGGCCGGGGTTCGCGCTCTCCGACGGGTTGGTGACGCTGCCGCTCCTGGTGTAGTGCTGTATGGACGGAACACCCCAAACCATCAGCTGAATCCAGTCAGGCACGCTGCCCGCCGCGTGCTCCACTACGACGCCATACTGACCATTTCTGAGAACATTGCCTACAATAACTTCCATAGGAATGTGGCCGGCGCCTCCCGATTGAGGGTCAACGCTAAGGGCAACTAACTGCCCGGAGACATTGTCCTGGATAGCCAGGTCAAGGTTGCGGGTCGCCCCTCCCCATTTATCGTCCCACCGCAACTGGACTACCAGCCGGTCTCCGGCTTCAAGGGTTATGTCGTTGACTTCATCACGCCCGGCAAATTCGATAAACCCGTCACTGTCCCCATCGAGGAACGGGGCGCGGGAGAACCAAGTCCGTTGAGCGTGGTTCCCCGCAGCGTTGACCCAGACGATCCCGCCTGCGACCGCCGCGTCCACGGTTCTCAGCGGGCTGATGCTCAACGGTGAGGTGCCGTCGCCGGGCCCGTCGAAGGCGCTGCTGTCCACCCACACGATGACCTGCACACCTTCCGAGACCATCCAATCGACGGTGTTGCGACGGTCACCTCTGGAGGGTGGATCGGCTATGTACAGGGACACCTCCGGGGCAATGTCCATAACCGACTCTGCGACCCATGTTCCGTGGTTGCCTCCGTCTTCAGCGTCCTCGCAGTCCGCCACGTTTTGCGTGAAGATGCCTATGTCCGTGTAGCATCTGGCCACCACTGTTGACGGCAACTCCGTGCCCATGAGGCCGCTGAAGCCGTTGAACGCACTATGGGCGGCGATCACTCCCACTTTGACGCCCTTGCCGGTGTATCCGGCCTGGTTCCAGGCCGCCGCGCCGTGGGGCTGCGAGCCGTGGCCTGCAACCGCCTCCGCCGTGCTCTGGGCCGGCTCCGCAGGGATGATCTCCCGCACCCGGAGGACCCCGGGTTGTTCCGACACCGGCCCCAGCAGCGTCACCGGCACGTAGGCTTCTATGTAGTCCTCGCCCACGTTGCGCGGGTCGCCGCCGTTATCCTCAAGGAACTTCACCACCTCGTCCACGTTTCCGGACAGGTAGATGGTCACCGCCACCGATTGCTGCCGGTGAGCCGGAGACTGCGCGGCCGCGCTTTCCGCCGTGGTCAGTCCCTCCTCGACCCCGGTCACCAGCCGGTCGAGTCCATAGCCCAGGTTGGGGTACTTCAGTTCGGCCTTATCCGGGATGGGCAGGGCCTGGTCTTCAACCTGACCCTTGTTCTTGTCCTCGTCGCCGCCGGAAGACGCACTGGAGCCATGCGCCGCCAAGAGCATCACTGCGGCGATCAAGAGGGACGCGACCAACGGTGTGAGCAGTCTTCTGGAAACCATGAGCATCTCCTCCGCAGAGCCGTTATCAGTGCATGGGCCGCCGGGCTGCCTGACGGAACCTCCGCCAAACGTGTGTCAGAGCAGCACCTGTGTTCCCTATCCGTCCAAGTGCTCGTCCCGGCCGGTGACCGGTGTCAGCCGCTGCCTTCGTCCTCCGGCGGGACGATCTTCCGCACGCGGATGACGCCGAGGTATTCCGACACCGGCCCCAACAGCGTCACCGGCACGTAAGCTTCCACGTAGTCCTCGCCCACGTTGCGCGGGTCTCCGCCATTGGCCTTCAGGAAGGCCGCCACCTCGTCCGCGTTCCCGGACACTTGGATGGTCACCGCCACCGACGCTCCCGAGTGCATGGCGGCGTCTCTGGCGGCTTCCTCGGCCGTGGCCTGCTCCGCTTCCACGCTGGCCACCAGTCCGTCGAGACGGGAACCCAGGTTGGGGTACTTGAGTTCGCCTTTATCCGGGATGGGCAGAGCCTCGTCATCCCCGCCGGTTCCGTCCCTTTGCGGAATGGATTCGGGAGTTGCGCCGGCAGAGGACGGCGACGTGGTGGCTTGACCGGCGGAAGACGTGGCGGTCCAGGCCTCGCCTGAGTCGCCGTTGCCGCCACAGGCGGCGAAAGTGGCGACCGCCAGCAGGCTGGCGAGAATGATGAACACTCCCAGCTTGGTGGATCGCGACCTGTCGGCAAGCACTGTAGGAATCCTTGTGTGATATTCAAGTAAACTATAGGTAAACATATCGGTTACAACATCGGTTTGCAAGGCTCTTCATCCAGAGCCACGCATGACAGAAGGGCCAGCTCCTGCTGGCCCTTCTTCTCTGATATGTGAGCGAGGACCAGCCTGCCTCGGGACACTCGGGGTACTCGAAGAAACCGGCGCAGTACGACAGACGCCTTCGAGGTCGACGCGTCCACGGGGCAAACCAGGGTGAAGAGCGGGGCGACGCTGAACCACGAGACCAAGACTCGTACACGGGGAAGGTCATGTGAACCGTGCAGGGCCAGGCCGTCACCGCCAACGTGACCATACAGGTGCCGGACATGCCGCCGTCCCGGAAGCCGGACGCGCCGGAGGTGACGAGGTCGGCAACCGATCCAACGACGAGGCTGGACGTGACCTGGACGGCGCCGGACACCCCGGACGGTGTGCCCGTCACCGATCACGACGTGCAATACCGGGAGTCGGGTGAAGAGAGCTGGACTGACCACGGCTTCACCGGCACGGAGATCAGCACGACACTCACCGGCCTGACCAAGGACACGACCTGCCAGCTTCGAGTGCGGGCGATCAATGCCGAGGGCGCCGGCGAGTGGTCGTCGCCTGGGGAGGGCGTCACGGATACTGCGGGCCCCACGATAACCGGCCTTCGCATGTACAGCGACGGCGGCCCCTATGGCACGGGGGCCGTAATCTCCGTCAGGGTCAGCTTCAGCGAAAGGATATTCGTGACGGGAACGCCGACCCTTGAAGTCGCGGTTGGCGCAAACACGAGAACCTTCAGCTATGTCCCGAAGTCCCACATAAACAGGCAGCGCAATCTTCAGCTACACGGTGCAGACTGGGGATACCGATGCCGACGGCATCAGCATTTCGGCCAACTCCGTGGACGTGCCGACCGGAGCGTCCATAACGGACAAGGCCGGCAACAACGCGGTGGTTACGCACGCCGGGTTGCCTGCGCAGGCCGACCATACAGTGAGCACAGAGTACGCGGCTGTCCCGGCACTCGCCCGGCGGCCAACAAGAGGTCCCAAGCCGCGGTGGTCTCCCACCGCGGCTTGGCTTAGCTAAGCCTCCCCTCGCTCCACGGCGTGATGACCATGAAGCGATTTCAAGCTTCCTGTGGTATCCCCTAATCCAGTCTCTCGCCGCGGCGGTTCAGGTACTTCACAAAGACGCTTGCTCTAACGTCCTATCAACTCACTAGCGGGACCGCATCACGCTTCAAGAGGAACGCACCACCTCCGCTTTGGAGGCGTCTGAGTTGACGATCCCGCCCGTGATACCGCTCCCTGAGCGGTGATGCGCGCCGCTTACCCTCAACTTGGATCTCCAGTCTCCGGTTCAGCATCCGCCGCAGCCGAGGCGCTCTCGTGCGCCTCTTCCTCGCTCTGACCGTCGGCCCGCGCTGCCACGTAGGCGCGCTCGTAGGCGGTTGCGTACGCCCTGGCGTCCTCTTCCGATGCGTCGTCGAGCCTCTGCCCGGCGTATGCGCTGGCGTAGGCATGCGAGCGTTCCTCGTTCCAGCCCCGCTCCACGGACCAGTCGTAGTACGCCAGGTAGTACTCCCACGCGTAATCGTAGTAGTCGTCATCGCCGTACCGGTCGTAATCGAGCAGGAACGCCTGGTAGGAGCCGCGCATGTAGGCTTCCGCACGCAGAAAGGCGTCCTGCTCAGAGTAACCCCAGTCCATCTTCGCGTGGGCGTAGAGCGATGCGAAGTCAAACCCCAGGCTGGTGGCGTCCAGCCACCTCCTGTTCGTGGCGCGAAGCCATCCCAGCACGTATCCATCAGCGTACGCGTCCGCCCACAGGTGGTCCCTGTCGAGGTCGTCGAACTCGTGCGTCTGGTGCGCGTGCTGGTAGCCCAACAGGTAGGCCGACGCATACTTGATGCGCAGCTGCGCGTCCCGCTGGTCCGATTCACGGTACGCACGGGCGATGATGCCGCCCGCCTCGTCGGAATGCTCTTCGGGGTAGCCGAAGTACCTGTTCCCTGCGTAGAAGAGGGAGTACTGGTGTGCGGCAAGCCCGACCTCGTCCGTCCGGGCGAACGCCTTCGCGTAGTCCTCCGCGAGCGTTCCTTCGTAGGGACGGCCTCGAAGCCCAGCAAGCGGCCACCACTTGCCAACTACACGGAACGCCTCGTCCGCCAGGCCGAGCGCTTCGACGGGCGACGCTCCGTCGGCCAGCGCCTCCTCGAACGGCTCGACGTACAGCTCCCTCGCGTAGGCGTCGTAGTCCGCATAGCGGCCCCGGCCCAGCAGCACATCCTCTGCAGTGATCGCGAAGTAGAGGACCCCGCTCGCGAAAGCGACGGCGTACTCATCATCGAGCCCCAGCGATTTCCCGTGGACGAACGCCGCCGCGTATCTCGCGGCGTCCCCGCCATCA
>MPMJ01000047.1 GCA_002238425.1 SAR202 cluster bacterium bin16
CGCTTCAACTCCCGAGCAATCGTCGGTGGCGGGCGATCCAGAGTTGCTGCGATTTGCCGGATCGAGCGCCCCTCGGTACGTAGGCGGGCAATCGCACAGCGTTCCTCAATCCCGAGCTGCGTATAGCATTTCCCCATGGCAACACCTTAATCTGGTGTTGCACTTCGTTTGTGAACTTAGGGAACCTCGCCCCTGATTCCGTTGTTCCTGTGCGGGGTATTCCGCTCATGGTGAGCCTGTCGAACCACCGTCATTCCCGTGAAGACGGGAATCCAGCGTGCCCGACAGGGCACACGTGCGCGCCAGCGCACACAGCCACACGACAAGACGGAGTGAAGCAGAACGCCCGATCCCTTCCCCCTTGATGGGGGAAGATTAGGAAGGGGGTGAACCGGCGGGGAGTGGCGGGGTAGCCTCACCACCTCGACGGCGCAAGCGCCTCCAACGTATCGCGCATCACCCCCACGTCGGCCCCGTACGGGAACATCAGCACCGGCAGCGTGACACCCGCTGCATACGCCGCCTCCAGCCGTTCCCGCGCCTGCGCGGGCGAGCCGACCGCACTCGTCGAGTCCAGCATCTCGTCGGTGACCGCTGCCGCGGCAGCCGGACGGCCCTCGCGGTTCGGGCGCGCCCACTCCCGGTCGATGCGCTCCGCCTCCTCCGTCCACCCGAACCGCTGCAGCATCCGGTTGTAGAACGTCCCCATCCCCCCCGCGTAGAACGCGATGTGCGCCCGCGCCAGATCCCGCGCAGTTCCCGGAGTGCGCTCCGACGCGGCTGCCAGCATCGCGGGCGCTATCTCGATCGCCGACGCATCGCGACCCGACCGCGCAGCGCCCGCCTCCATCAAGGTCCGCATCTCCGGCAGCGCATCGAACCGCAGGAAGATGGGCAACCAGCCCTGCGCCAGTTCGCCGGTCAACTCGACGTTCCGAGGTCCTATCGAGGCCAGCATCACCGGCACCTCAGGGCGCGGCGGCTCATCGCGCAGCCGGAACCCGCGCAGACGGAACACCTTCCCGTCGTAGTCGACGCGCTCGCCCGACAGCGCAAGGCGCACGATCTCGATGAACTCGCGCGTCCGCTGCAGCGGCTGCTCCCACCGCTGCCCGTGCCAGTTCTCGACCACGATGGGCCCGCTCGTGCCAAGTCCCAGCGTGAGCCGCCCGCCCGATATCGTGTCGAGCGACGCCGCGCTCTGCGCCGTCATCGCCGGCGTGCGGCTGAACATCGTCGCGATGTGCGTGCCGATGCCGATGCGCGTCGTCTGTCCCGCGAGCCATGCCAGCGTCGTGAACGAGTCGAACCCCCACGACTCCCCGGCCCACACCGACTCGTACCCCAACTCCTCCGCCCGCCGCACGAGGTCGAGCGTCTCCCGGTGGGTCAGCCCACCTCCGGCAGCCACGTGCAGCCCGATGCGTCTTGATGCTCTCGCTTGAGTCACGCCGCGCATCCTACCACCCTCCTCCGTCGTTCCTGTGCCCTTCCGCCATTCCCGCGAAGGCGGGAATCCAGAGCGCCCGCCAGGTCACACAAGGGCCGGGTGTGAGGTGTTGTCATGCCGAGCGAAGCCGAGGCATCTCTCACCGGGGTTGGCGCGGGGTGCCTGGTTCCCTCTCCCTAGAGGGGAGAGGGTGAGGGTGAGGGTGAATCGGCGGAGGGGGGCTGGGTGGATATCCGTGACACCCGCCCCTTACCCCATCACCCTCCCGTCCACTACGCTGTTTGGATGACCGCACACCCCGCGCCAACCCCGAACGTGGCCCACCGGCTCGCGGCAAGGGCATCCACAGGACCTATGGACGAACATCGCACACACCGCCCCATGCGCAACTTGAAGAGAAGAACGCGGAAGCAGGCCACGGCCTTGTCGATAAACTGTTCAACTCGGCGAAAACCCCAGTGCTCACTCGTAACAGCACCCAGAAAAGCGCCCGGTTGAACGCGGGCGCTGCCATGCCCCTTGGTGAGCCTCCCCTTACCCGGCAGGAGAGGGACCCGGTGCGCGCCGTATACCCGCAAAACGGCTACACAAACCCCTTCGGCGCGATTCTTGGACAGAAGAACGCGGAAGCAGGCCACGGCCTTGTCGATCAAGGATCCAAGGATCCGAGTTCGCCATGCGCTCACTCCTGCAACCCGGTTCTTGGATCGGATTCTTGAACGGACAACCCGGACGCTCCTGACCGGCGTATACTCCGCGCGTATCCCTTGTGAGTGAGGCACTGCCATGCGTAACGGCTACCGCATATTCGACGCGGACACGCACTTCCACGCGTCCGCCGAAACCCTCGAGCCCTTCCTCGACCCCATGCTTCGCGACATGAAGGACGAGCTGCAGACCCGCGAGTTCCGCACCGGCTGGGCGGGCGAGGAGATGCCGGAGCCCTACACCCACCTCTACCGTCTCGGCCAGGAGCGCGGATGGGGCGAGGCGCCCCCGCGTGTCCTCGGCGAGGCCGGCCCGCGCCCCAACGCCCAGCGTCACTTCCAGAACTTCCAGGGCTTCACCTTCCCCACGCCCGGCGGCTCCGATTGGGACTCCGACATCCGCGTCCGCGACATGGACGAAGAGGGCGTGGACGTCCACCTCATGGTGCCCGGCGCAGCCTCCGGCCACCCGGACCCCGCCGTCGACATGGCGATGCTCCGCAGCGTCCACCGCCAGCTGGACGACATGTGCTCCCGCCACCCCGGACGGCTCACGTCGCTCATCCTCGCGACCGCTCGCGACGTCGAGGGCTCCGTCTTGGAGATCAAGCGTTACGCGGACTCCCCGTGGGCGAAGGGCGTCTGGGTCAGCCTGCCGGTCGACTACCCTGTCGACCACCCTGACCTCCATCCCATCTGGGCCGCTGCCGACGACGCCGGGCTCACCATCACCCACCACAGCTTCGCTACCGGCTACCCCGGCTACCGCGACCTCTGGGACAACCCCTTTGTCGGACGCACCGCCTCCCACCCCTGGGGTGCGATGCGCATGATCTCCGCCTTCATCGGCGCAGGCCTGCTCGACAAGTACCCCAACCTCAACCTCGCCATCCTGGAGTCGGGATTCGGCTGGCTCCCCTTCTGGATGAAGCGCATGGAGGACCAGGTCCACTACATGGGCTACGTCGCCGACGGCCTGCGCACCATCGAGGAGTACATGACCGGCGGGCGCTTCTTCGCCGGCATCGTCATCCACGAGGGCGAGCAGATGACGCGAATGGTCTCCGATTTCATGGGCGACCACGTCCTCATGTTCGGCTCCGACTACCCCCACGCCGAGTCCCGATTCCCCCGGTCGGCGGACATCGTCCTCGGCTGGGACACCCTCGGCGACGACCGCATGCGCAAGCTCATGTGGGAGAACGCCGCCCGCTGCTTCCACCTTGAGTAAGAGCGCCCTCGTGGGTGCCCTTTGAGACCCCTCGGATAGTGCGTGCTACTATGACCGCGCCGTGAAGAACGTAGAGGTACACATCGAACGGTCATGACCACCGGAGCACCAGCAGCCGACGGAGTCGTCGTCACCAAACCGAAGCGCGTCGCCGGAGTCATCGTCACCGGCCACGGCTTCCAGCACATGTACGCGGACGGCTTCCTCGTACTGCTCCCCATCATCCAGGACGTCTTCATGATGGGGCCGGTCGCACTCGGCATCCTGTCGGCATCACGGCAGGCGGCAGGGGGCCTCCTCAGCATGGGAGGCGGCTTCATGGTGGACCTCTTCGCGGGCAACCGGGGCCTCTTCCTCGCCGGAAGCCTGTTCGCGATGGGCTTTGCCTATCTCCTTGCAGGCGTCGCGCCGAACGCCGCCGTCCTCATCGCCGCTGTCTCCATAGGTTCGGCAGCCGGATCGTTCTGGCATCCCGTGGGACTGGGCATTCTGTCGTTCACATTCCCGAAGGACCGTGCCCTGCTCATGTCGCTGCACCGCTCCTCCGGAAGCGTGGGTGAAGTCATCACGCCCTTCATCGTCGCCGCAGCGCTCCTCGTCACCACGTGGAGCGGTGTGCTGGTGGGTGGCTTTTTCGTCATCGCCATCGTCTCGGTCACCATCCTGTTCGTGCTGATGCGGCTGGGGCTGCCGCGCCGGGAGACGGTCTCCCGGACCGCCGGGGCGCAGTTCAGGAGCATCGGCGGCCTTTTCACCACACGCGCCCTCCCGGTGCTGCTCATCGTTTCCGGCCTGCGCGGCATGGCCGATCGCGCCGTCGTCTTCTTCCTGCCCATCCTCATCGCGCAGCTCCTCCGTGAGGTCGAGGACGACCCGAGCGACGCGCGCATCGCCGCCGTGGTCGCGCCGTATCTGGCGTTGATGGTGGGCACGTCCATCATCGTTTCGCCGCTCATCGGAGCGTTCTCGGACAGGGCCGGGCGCAAGCCGGTGCTGATCGCCGTGCTCTTCTTCTCCACGGTCATCACGGGCATCATGTCCTTCAACGCCGAGCTGGGCGCAGTCTTCCTCGTACTGGTCGGCTTGCTTGGCATCGTCCGGTTCGCGGGCGCGAACCTCGCGCAGGCGGCGTCGCTGGACGTCGCAGAGGGGCGCCACATCGAGGGCAGCATGATTGGCCTGCTCTGGGGCAACAACGCCTTCTTCGGCGCGCTCTCCCCGCTCTTCCTCGGCCTCATCATCGCCTGGTTCTCGCCGCCGGGCCTGGACGACTACCGCCTCATCTTCCCCTACGCCACGGTGCTGGCGCTGCTCGCGACCATCGCGGCGCTCTTCCTGCCGCCCATCGGCAACCCCCGCCGCGCGTCTGCGTAGGCGTCGTATCGCGCCGCTCTCTCGTTGACGGAGGCGGCTGGGCGTCCATATCATTGAAAGGCTGTGCACCGGGTCGAGCGGCTGGCTCCCCGGCGTGCCCGGTGGCAACGTAGCTCAGCGGCAGAGCGGGCGCTTCATAAGCGCTAGGTCACAGGTTCGAATCCTGTCGTTGCCACCACTGCCGCCTCCGCCTCTCACCCGTCCTGCGGGCGCACGGACGACACCCCTTCGTCGATCTCCTGCGTGGATGGCGCGCCCGGCCTGCGATGGCCCTGCAGGCTCTCCCGCGCCATCCCGAATATAAGCAGCGCCGAGAGCACGTGCAGCGGAGCGAAGAACCAGAACGATATCCCCGGCGAGTACGCGCTGGCGATGATCGCTGCCATGGGCGGCGATGTAAGCGCCCCCAACTCGCCGACCCCGCGCCGCAACGCCTGCAGTTGCCCCCGCACGTGCGTCGGCACAACGTCGTACGTGTAGATCGTCATCGCCCCCATCGCCAGCCCGTTCGCCAGCCCAACGAAGAACATCACGGCGAAGAGCTGCGGGATGTTCGTCGCCAGGGGAAAGGCGATGAACGCAATGGTGGAGAACACGGCGGCAGGCCCGGCGGCCCACTTCCGCCCCAGCTTGTCCGAGATGATTCCCGTCGGCGCGATCATCAGGAACGTCGTCACTCCCGCCACGGTGAACAGCAATCCGGTGAGCGACGCCGAGTACTCCAGCTCGCTCTGCACGAAGAGCGGCAACATCGTGTTCGTAACCTGCCCGCGGATCATTTGCGCAAAGGTGGCGAAGAACAAGACCATGTAGGTAGCGCGAAAGTAGGGGTGTATCTGTCCGAAGGCACGCAGATCGAACAGCGGCGCTGAGGAGCGTTGTGTCTTGGGACGGGATACCTCCCGGTGCAGCAGAGATATGGCCAGCACGACCGCCGACATGCCTGCGTAGACGAAGAAGAGCCCTCGCACACCCATCAGGTCGGTCAGCACTCCGCCGATAGCGGGGCCGAACGCCATGCCCGTGCTGCCGATGCCCATGAGTGCGCTCATCTGCCGCCCCCGCTGGCTCCGCTGCACCATGTCGACCGCAGCAACCTCGCGGCCGAACATCCACGAGCTCATGCCGATGCCCCAGAAGAACTGCGTAACGATGATGACGGTGAAACTCGGCGCGAGGGCCGCAGTCAGGGTGCTGGCCGTCGCAAGCGCGGCTCCGCCTATCATCAGCGGCCTCACGCCGAACCGGTCGACAATCGCGCCCGTGGGCAGCATGGAGATCGTGCGTCCGATGAGCTGGCTCGTTATGACCTGCACCGCGAGCGCTTCCGAGACATTGAACGTCCGGGCTATCGCGGGAAGCGCCGGGATGATCATGCCCTGCCCCATGCTCATCAGCATGGACGGCAGGTAGATGAAGAGCGCCGCCTTCAGCAGCGGCGGCCTGTCGGAGCGCACGAAAGAGGCCTCCGTTCGAACTGGGAGTCACGCGGCGGAACGCCGCCTCCGCATGGTAGCAGCCTACCGGGAGGGAACGCTCTCTACAGCAGGCGGCGGAGCGCCGGGCGCGCGCTTGGAGGGCAGCCCCTCCCGTGCGAAGAAGACAAGCGCCAGCCCCGCGCACGTCAGCAGCGGAGCGAACACCCAGAAGCTCGTCGATGGGCTGGATACACTCGCGACTGCTCCCGCGATAAGCGGCCCCGTTATCGCTCCCATCTCGCCGAATGACCGGCGCAATGCCTGTAGCTGGCCGCGCAGGTGCACCGGCACGATATCGAACGTATAGGTGGTCATGGAGCCCATCGCCATGCCGCTGGCGAACCCCATGAACACCAGCACCGCCCCCAATGTGAACAGGTTGTCCGCGAACGGCATCACGATGAACGTGATTCCTGCAACGAGCGCCGAAGGCGCGGCAACCCACTTTCTGCCCAGTTTGTCCGAGACGAACCCCGCGGGCAGGATGATTGCGAATGTCGCAATGGCGTGCACAGTGAACAGGAGCCCAGTGTCGACAGCGGAGTAGGCCAGCTCGTTCTCCACGTACAGCGGCAGCATCGTGTGCGTAACCTGCGTCCGCGTGAGCACCCCGAAGGTGGAGATGAACAGGATGAAGTAGGTGAGCCGGAAATAGGGGTGAATCTGCTTGAAGGCAGTGAAGTCGAACATGGAGCGGTTGCTCTTCGGTCGCTCGATACGAACGCTCTTGTGGATGACTGCGAGGACGAATATCACCGCGCTGATGCCTGCGAAGATAAGGAAGAGCCCCCGTACACCGACAGGCTCGACGAGGAATCCGCCTATCGCGGGACCGAGCGCCATCCCCGCCCCGCTGATGCCCATCAGCGTGCTCAAGGCCCGGCCCCGCTGCTCCGCCCGCACCATCTCAGCCGCCGCGATCTCCCGACCAAACATCCACATGTTCTGGCCGAATCCCCACACGATCTGCGTACCCAGGAGCAGCACGAAGTTCTCCGTGGCAGCCGCGCCAAGTAGGCAGACCGCGGAGACGAACGCCCCAATCATCATGGGTGGCTTCGCGCCCCACCGGTCGACGATCGCCCCCGTGGGGATGAAGGCGATGAACTTGCCCACCTGCTGAATGGTGACGACCTGCACCGCGAGCGCGGGAGCAACCGCGTACGTCTCCGCCAAGGCGGGCAGCGCAGGGATGAGCATCCCCTGGCCAACCATCATCAGCAGAGATGGGATGTAGATGTGGAGCGCGCCGCTCCAGAATCTCCGGGACGTGAGCAAGGGAACCACCGAGAGGCGTGATGGGGTTTCTCAGCCTATCACGCCTGCGGCAGCACACGCTGTACACTACCGCGAAGGGGCGAATAGCTCAGCGGTTAGAGCGCCTGTCTTACACACAGGAGGTCGCAGGTTCGATCCCTGCTTCGCCCACCAGGCCTCACCGGAACCCTCTTCACAGCGGGACAGGCGGGAAACGCCATCGACTCAGGAGCGTCCGCTGGTGCGGAAGAGCGCTATCAGTGCAGCGAGTGAAGCCACCCCGCCGAAGATGAGGAACACGGTTCGGGCGGCGGTTGTCACTGTCTCCGCATTCGCTCCGCCCAGACCCAGTTCGCCCAGGCCCGAGGTGAAGATCGCCTCGGAGGCCGCTACCCCTGTGATAATCCCGATGTAACGAAGAGTCGGGATCAGCGCGGAAACGGTGCCGACACGGTCCCGCGGGGCCGCGCTCATGATGACGCTCTGGTTCGGCGCCTGAAAGAACGAGCCGCCGACGCCGCTCAAGATCAGGATCCCCACGATGCCCGGGATAGACGTACTCAGGCTCAGGTTCGCGAGAAGGAAGAGCGCCACTGCCGACAGGCTCAGCCCGATCGTGGTGGGGACCCGAGGGCCGATCCGGTCGGAGAGACGTCCCGTAAACGGGGGAAACACGATGAACATGGCAGGGGCCATCAGCATGATCAAGCCGGCCGTCGCCGGTGACAGCCCCCGAGCGAGGAGGAGGTAGAACGGCATCGCGAATGTGACGGCCATCATTGAAACGCCGGCCATCAGCATCAGCGCGCTGGAGACGGAGAGTGCCGGGTCCCGAAACATCCGCATGTCTATGACGGGGCTCTCTATGCGAACGGAGCGTAGCCCGAAGGCTGTCATGGCCACCGCGCTCAGTGGGAACACCACGAGAACCAGCGGCGACGTCCAGCCCTCAGCGGAACCCCGGTTCAACCCCACGGCCATCAGCACCAGTGACGCGAACAGCAGTGCCGTCCCGGTGAAATCGGTTCGCCGATCGGCGGTCACTCGTACGTTTCGGAGGTAGACCATAGCGAGCACGAATCCGGCGAACCCGAATGGCGCGCGCACCCAGAAGATGGAGCGCCAGCCCAGCGTGTCGAGGAGGATGCCACCGAGCGCCGGACCCGACATCAGTCCGAAACCAGCGACGGAAGCCATCAGGCCCAACGCCTTGCCGCGCTCGCCAGGAGGAAAGGCACTCGACACCAGCCCAAGTGAGAGCGAGACCATCATCGCCGCGCCCGCGCCCTGCAACGCCCGGAGGGCGATCAGCATCAGGATGTTTGGCGCAGCAGCGGCACCCAGCAGGCCGACTGCGTATATCAATGCTCCGGTGGCGAAGACAGTCTTGTTGCCGAACTGGTCGCCCAGGCGACCCATGGGCAGCGCCAGGCCAAGCACAATGAGCTGATAGGACAGAGCGATCCAGACGACAGTCGACGTGGATGCGTCGAAGACGTCGGTGAAGGAGGGGAGCGCAATCGCGACGATCGAGAAATCGGAGGTGCCAAGCAGCGTGCTTGCCCCGGCTGCGGCAAGCACCGCCCACTTCGAACCTGCGATCACGCGTGTGGTATCGGCTGCAATCGGCTACTTCCTTGGCGCAGAGCGCGTTCGCGCCGTGCCTCTTGGACTACGGGATTTCCAGATTCCTGATGATAGGGGAGTCTACCTCCATAGGCCACGCAGGCAGGCGCTCAGCCCTCACCAGACCCATCGCACACTTCCTTGACAGTCCACCGGCGACCTCATAGCCTGCCTCCTCGATACGAACATACGATCACTGCTCGTTCAGGTGCCCGTCCCGGGAGAATAGGGAAGGCGGTGCGAATCCGCCGCGGTAGCGCCACTGTAAGCGGGATCTTGGAGCCGGAGCCCACTGTCGGAGAGCCGATGGGAAGAGCCCGGCAATTGAGTCCACCCGCGAAGCCAGGAGACCTGCCTGAACGAGAGGTGACCACTCTCCGCCTCAGAGAGGGTCCCTGCGCTGCCGGACGCGAATTCCGGCAGAGTGAAACCTGACCTCCAGTGGAGAGCGCTGGAGGTTCTTGGTTTGAGGGCCGTCGGACTCACAACGTTGCGCGGTTACCGCCGGATGGCCGTTACCAGCCGGTTGGCCATCGGCGCATCCGCGCTGCTCCTGTTGATCCTAGCGAGTGCCGCCGTCTCGCTCAGCCTCGGGCCTGTCAGCATTCCCGCCAGCCACGTCGCTTCCATCGTACTGTCATCCCTGGGATTCGATGCCGTGGGGTTCGGCAACACCGAGCGGCTTGTTATCGAGCAGATCCGGCTCCCTCGCATACTGGTCGGCACCGTGGTAGGCGTCGCCCTGGGGGTGGCGGGGGCAACGATGCAGGGGCTTTTTCGGAACCCAATGGCCGACCCCGGCATCATCGGGGTGTCGGCGGGAGGAGCGTTGGGGGCTGTGGTAGCCATCGCCACCGGCATGGCGGGGCTCTTCTTCCTTGCGCTGCCCACTCTTGCCTTCATCGGCGCCATGGCGGCGTCGTTCCTCGTGTACGGGATAGCCGCGGTTGGCGGACGCTTCTCCATGGCAACGCTCCTGCTTGCCGGAGTCGCGGTCAACGCGTTCCTCGGCGCCATCGTCTCCGCAATCATCATCCTTCTGCCAGACAACGAAGCGCTCCGCGAGATCCTCTTCTGGCTCGCGGGAGGCCTGGATTCGCGCTCGTGGGAACACGTCCGCATCTCCGCTCCGCTGATACTCGGAGGCGCCGCCGTCATCCTGCTGATGGCCCGCGACCTGAACCTCCTGATGCTGGGCGACGATGAGGCGCGTTCGATGGGCGTCCGCGTAGGCATGGCGCGCGTCGCCCTCCTGGCTGCGGCGTCACTCGTGACCGGTGCTGCGGTCGCCGTCAGCGGCACCATCGCCTTCGTGGGCCTCGTGACCCCACACATCCTTCGGCTCCTCATCGGGCCGGACCACCGCGTGCTCATCCCCATGAGCGCGTTGGGAGGCGCGGTCTTCGTCACCATGGCCGACACAGTGGCCAGGACCATCATCCAGCCAGCCGAGTTCCGGGTCGGCATCCTCACCGCATTCGTCGGCGCGCCGTTCTTCATCCTCCTGCTCATCAGGAACAAACGTCAGGTCCAATCGCTATGAGACCCGACCCAACGAAAGGAGTCGTTTTGCCGGTTCGACACTTCCCCAGTCTCATCGTCGCCTTGTGCGTATTCCTTGCCTTCGTGGTGTTGGCGGCTTGTTCGCAGCCAACACCGACTCCAACACCCGCTCCAACTGCGACACCAACGGCCACGGCGACCGCAGCGCCTGACCCCACACCGACGGCAACCCCAATCCCCCAGCCCACGCCAACTCCCGAACCCTTGCTCAGGTTGCCCCACAACGTCCCCGGCATCGTCGACCCCACAAACCTCGGTTGGCCGCGCGAGGTCGAGGGATTGAACGGCGTGGTGAGCATCCCGGCCAAACCGGAGCGCATCATCACCGCTTCCGTAGGACACGACGAGGGCGTTCTCGCGCTCGCGCCCGGCGACCGGCTTGTCGCAGTGGGAAATGCCACGAAGAACGAAACGTTCTCCAACGTCGCCTCGCTGGTGCAGGGCAAACCTGAGGTCACGCGCGACCCGGAGACGATCATCGCCCAGTCACCGGACGTGATCGTCACCAGCCCATTCTTCCCTACCGAGGGTATCGAGGCACTATCGAGGGTCGGCATCCCGGTGGTGCAAACGGAGCTGCAGCACGACCCCGAGGCGCGCATCGACAACATCCTGCTCATCGGCTATATCCTCGGCGAAGAGGAGCGCGCGCTGGAGTTCGCAGCCGAGGTACGCGAACGGTACGATGCTCTCGTCGCCGTCACCGGTGCGGCGCAACCTCGTCCCCGGGTGCTCGCGCTCACCCAGTACTCGGACCAGCTCTGGGTGGCGGGCGGCAACTCCACGGAGGGCGGCGTCATCACGGCTGCCGGAGGCGTCAACGCAGCCGAAGAGGCCGGCGTCGAAAGCAACCAGCCGACCAGCCTGGAAGGGGTCATCGCTATGAACCCTGACATCATCATCATCCCGCAGCCGGTGGAGTTCGGCGGGGAGGATTTCCGGCAGAGCCTGCTTGCCAACGCCGCGCTTGCCGAAGTCCCGGCAGTGAAGAACGGTGCGGTGCACGTGGTGGAAAGTAAGCACGCCACCACCCTCTCCTACTGGAACATCCTTGGGGCTGAAGAACTCGCCAGGTTGCTGTGGCCGAACGATCTCCCTCCGTCGGAGAGCACTCCCTTCAGCCTCCCGGACAGCAGATGAACGGCGACAGGCCACAAGCGCTCAGCGCGGAGGGTCTCTCCTACAGCGTGGAAACGCAGACACTGTTGGATAGCGTGCATCTGCACGCCGAGCAGGGACGGTTCGTCGGTCTCATAGGGCCGAACGGGGCAGGGAAGTCCACATTGCTGAGGGCGCTGTCCGGGATGCTCCGTCACCAGCATGGCGCTGTCCTGTTGGAGGGAACTGACCTGCGGTCCATGTCTTCCAGGGACGTCGCTGCGAGCATGGCGCTCGTCTCCCAGATCGCTCCCTACACGCACGGGTTCACGTCGTTCGAGCTCGTGCTCATGGGCAGGTACCCTCACCTGGGGCGCTTCCAGATCGAGGGAAGAGAGGACAACCGCATCGCCCGCGACGCTATGCGCCAGACCGATACCGAGCGGTTCGCGGACAGGACGCTCGATACGCTGTCCGGAGGAGAACGCCAGCGGGTGTTCGTATCGCGTGCACTCGCCCAGCAGCCGCGCATCCTGCTGCTGGACGAGCCAACGTCCAACCTGGACGTCTTCCATCAACTCAAGGTGCTGGACCTCGTGCGACAACTCGTCAACGAAGGCTTGACTGCCATCGCCGCGATCCACGACCTGCACATGGCGGCGCGCTACTGCGACCGCCTCGTGCTGCTGAGCGATGGGGGGGTGCTCGCGGAAGGAAGGCCGGAGGAGGTGCTGACGCCGGAAGCGATCGAGTCCGCCTTCGGCGTACGGTGCGCCGTCTACCCAGACCCGATAACCGGCACACTCGCGATAAGCCTGATCGGCCCGGCAGACGTGCACGCTTCCCCTGCTGAGGAGGTTCCGGCGATAGCCCGGGGAGTCGAACCGTGAGCGAACGAGAATCCACAGACGGAGCCACGCAACCCGTCAGGCAACGCCGCGAGCGGCATGGCCTCATCATCGTCAACACCGGTGAGGGCAAGGGCAAGACGACTGCCGCGCTCGGCGTGCTCTTCCGCGCCTGGGGACGGGATTTCCGCGTCAGGATGTTCCAGTTCATCAAGCACACGGGCGCGCGCTTCGGAGAGCAACGGGCAGCCGAGCGGCTTGGCATCCGCATCGAGGCGCTGGGCGACGGTTTCACCTGGCTCTCCAAGGATATGGACCGCACGACGGCTATCGCTGTGGAGCAGTGGGGGCGGTGCAAGGAAGCCATCCTGAAGGGCGACGAAGACATCATCATCCTGGACGAGTTCACTTACGCCATGCACTACGGCTGGGTATCGGTCGATGAGGTCATCGATACGCTCAAGCAGCGCCCGAACACACTGCACGTCATCATCACCGGCCGCTACGCTCCCCAAGATTTGATCGACTTCGCCGACCTCGTCACAGAGATGCGGATGGTCAAGCACCCCTACGAGACGCAGGGCATCAAGGCCCAGCAGGGCATCGAGTTCTAGTGATGACGCTCGACGATGTGCTTGCGCGCATCGAACCGGTTGACCCTGGCGCGCAACGGGCAGCCAGGCTACGGCAGGAGCGGCTCACCAAACCGCCTGGGAGCCTGGGGCGGCTGGAGGAGCTGTCCATCCAACTGGCGGGCATATTCCAGACTGAACGACCCACGATACGCGGCAAGGCGATCATCGTTGCTGCTGCCGACCACGGCGTAGTTGCACAGGGTGTCACCGGCTATCCGCAGGAGGTCACCGAACAGATGGTGCTGAACTTCCTTGCGGGCGGCGCGGCCATCAACGTCATGGCACGGGCGGCAGGAGTGGGGTTGACGGTCGTCGACGCAGGCGTGGCCGCGCCGCTGCCGGAACATCCCGGTCTCCGGGTCGTGGATGTGGGACGCGGCACTGCCGATATGACGCAGGGCCCGGCCATGTCGAGAGAGCAGGCCGAGGAGTGCGTAAGGGCTGGCATCACTTTCGCGCTGGAGGCGGCGGAGAATGGGGCCGACGTCATCGGAGCCGGGGAGATGGGCATCGGCAACACCACGGCATCGAGCGCCATAACGGCAACGCTGACCGGCAGACCTCCCAATGAGACGACTAGCAGGGGGACGGGGCGGGACGAGCAGGAACTGGCGCACAAAACCGCCGTCGTAGAGCGCGCCTTGGAGGTGAACCGGCCTGGGCCCGCCGACGGGATGGACGTGCTCTCGAAGGTAGGCGGATTCGAGATTGGCGTGTTGGCGGGAGTCGCGTTGGGAGGCGCGCTCGCCCGCCGAGTCGTCGTGCTCGACGGCTTCGTCTCGACCGCTGCGGGGCTCATTGCGCACAGCCTCTGTCCCAAGGTCACCGGCTACGTCGTTGCCTCGCATCTCTCCGTCGAACCGGGGCACCGCATCGCTCTTGAGCACATGGGGCTGCGTCCGCTGCTCGACCTCGAAATGCGGCTGGGCGAGGGGACGGGTGCGGTGCTGGTGATGAGTTTGATCGAGGCAGCGGCGGCCTGCCTGTCGGAGATGGCGACGTTCGCTGAGGCCGGGGTGTCAGGCGGCGAGAGTGAGGAGGCGGAGTGAACGGCTTGCGGCTGGCTATCGGATTCCTCACCGTCCTGCCTATCAAGCCAGGCAGAGCGGTGCAGATGGGGCATGCGCGCGCCTGGTTCCCACTCGTGGGGCTGGCGCTCGGCGGCATATTGGCGGTGCTCGACCTTGCAGCACGGCAGGCGCTGCCGTCGCTGGTTGTAAGCGCGCTGCTGGTCGTCGCCTTGCTGGTGCTGACGCGGGCGATCCATACCGAAGGCTTCCTCGATTCCTGCGACGGGCTGTTCGGCGGCTTCGACCGCGCGCGGCGGCTGGAGATCCTCCGTGACCCCCACGTGGGCGCGTTCGCGGTGATCGGGGGCGCGAGCCTGCTGCTGCTGAAATGGAGCCTCATCGCAGGCATTCCGGGTGAGGAGCGCACCGCCCTGCTGGTGCTGTTTCCGTGCCTCTCGCGGTTCGGCATGCTGGTTGCTATGGGCGCCTTCCCGTACGCCCGCCAAAAGGGACTCGGCTCGGCGTTCCAGGTTGGACGCCGCAGGTGGCAGATGGCATTCGGGTTTGCGACTGCCGCCACCGCAGCCGGGCTGCTCATCGGACTAGCCGGGCTGGTCCTGTTGGGCGTGGCAGTGGCGCTAGCGCTAGCCATTGGGGCGTGGATCACAGGGTTGCTTGGGGGCATGACCGGGGACACGTACGGCGCGGTGAACGAGGTGGGAGAGGTCGTCGTGCTGCTCGGAGGAATCGGCCTGTTCCACCTCGCCGCCGGGTTGTTCCTGGCGCCGTTGTGGGGGGTATCGTGACACGAGACGGACAGGCAGGCCACTGGTACCTCGTGCGCCACGGCGAAACAGCGTGGAACAGGGACGGACGCATCCACGGCCATGCGGACGTGGGTCTGAACGACCGCGGCAGGCGACAGATGTGCACGCTGGCCAAGAGGCTCGCGGGGTGCGGGTTCGCGGCGGCCTACGCGAGCGACTTGTCGCGTGCTGTCGGGAGTGCACACGTCCTCGTAGCGGGAAGTGGCGTCCCAGTGGAGACCGACTCTGACCTCCGTGAGTTCTCTTACGGGGAGTGGGAGGGGCTGACGGCGGAGGAGGCCGAGGCACGGAACCCTGAGGATTACGCCCGTCGGATGGCGCTGGACGTCAATGCGTTCGCGGCTCCGGGAGGCGAGAACACCGGTCAACTGTTGCACCGGGTGCGGCGATTCTACGAGCGTGCGGCGGAGCGGCATGGACCCTCCGAGAATGTGCTGGTCGTGGCGCATGGAGGGTCTATACGCGCCCTCCTCGTCTGCCTGCTCGGGCTGCCGGACGACCGGTTCTGGCGGTTCAGGGTCAACTGCGGCAGTCTCTCCGTCGTCAGCAACCACCCCGGCGGGCGGGTCCTCGAACTCTGGAACGAGGTCCCCGGTATCCCAGGCGATGGAGGCGCGGGGGCATGAGCAAGCGGTTGACTCTCATAATGGGCGGTGTCCGGGCCGGGAAGAGCGCCTACGCCCAGAAGCTCGCAGCCAACGGTGAGCGCGTGCTCTTCGTGGCTACCGCCGAGGCGGGCGACGCAGAGATGGAGGCACGCATCCGGGCGCATCAGGCGAGTCGTCCCGCCGAGTGGGACACGCTGGAAGAGCCGCTCGACATCGTGACGGCGCTGGCACCCGTGCTGCACGACTACGACACGGTGCTGCTCGACTGCCTAACGCTGTGGGTGAGCAACCTGCTGCTGGACGAACGGCGTCATGACATCCCTTCGGAGGTCCAGGGGCTGATGGAGTTGTACCGACAAGGAGGGGCCTCCTGGGTCGTGGTCAGCAACGAGGTGGGGCTGGGGGTGGTCCCGGCGAACGAGCTGGGGCGCGCTTTCGCCGATGAGCTGGGACGCGTGAACCAAGTCGTGGCAGAGGAGGCGGACGCGGTGTACTTCATGGCAGCGGGGTTGCCGCTGGTCCTGAAGGAACAAATCGGGTAGTACGCGAGCGGCAGTCCTATAGGTAGCCCTGCTCCTGGTAATAGCGCCTCGCTCCATCGTGCAGGGGAGCGCCAGTGATGGCCTCGTCCCACTGGCGGTTGATAGGACCTGTGAGCGATGACCAGTACGTCGGTCTGATCATGGGGAGACCTCCGGCCTCGCCGTTGTCGTAGTCGATCTGGATCGAGGTGAGCTCGATGTCCCGCTTGTTGTCGTCGATGGCTTTGGCGAGCAGGTAGGCAAGTTCATCGTCGAGGTTGGCGCGGCAGGAGAGGACGATGTGGGAGTCGTCGAGCGCGGTGAGGGTGCGGTCGACGCCGGGGACGAAGCCTGCGGGGGTTACCTGGCGGCGCAGGCCCCTGGCTTCGAGCCTTTGCATGACCTCCTCGCTGATGTCGAGGAATCGGTAGCCGCGCGAGCCGACCCACGGCCAGGCGGAGAAGTCGTAGGCGCTGCCATCGCCCCAGAAGGCGTCGAGCTGCCCGGCGTCGTAGCGGGCCTTGGCGGCACGGGCCGTATGGTCCATGTGACTCACGGAGCCGCCCCACTTCCCGATGTCGGCGTAGCTGAAGCCGTATTCCTGAAGAACGACCTCGGCACCGCTTCCGGCCATGTGCAGCGCCGGCTTCTCCGCGATGAGCTGCTCGAATGACTCGATGCCCGTCCACGGCGCCATCGCGAAGAGGAAGCGGTCCTCCTGCGGGAGCCAGGCGATGGTGCGCAGCCAGTCGTCCGGCTTCTCTCCGGCGTAGATGCCCTTGCCGGAGTAGCGGTGCTCGTTGACCACCCACTTGGAGAAGACCACGTCGATCGTGTTGTCTGCGAGCGCGCTCACGCCGCCGGGTCTGAGGACGTGCACCGTCGCGTCGACGCGCTTCAGTTCGCTGAGTCCGCGACCTATGGCCTGCGTGAACCGGAACTGGGTCGACCAGGACGTCCCGAACCGGATGGTGGGTACAGACTGTTCGGTCATGCGGCCCTCCTTTCCTTCTGCCTCGAAGCTCCGGTTCAAGATTTCACCGGGCCTTGTTTTCTGGAATCTTGAACCGTGTTTTACGAGTGCGCGGCGCCCTTGAATTGAGTACCTTGATCACCTTGAAATGGGGTGTTTTCGAGGCCGTGGCCTGCTTCCCACGTTCAAGGTTTCAAGATTTCATCGAATTTCACTTTTTGCTGCTGGCGCCATAGATCCTGTCTATGGGTGGGGCGTGAGCTATAGATTCTGTCTATGGGTCGGGCTGGCGCGCGAGTCATGGGCGCAGCGTAGCGGATGGGGGCAGTGGCGCGTAAGGGGCGGATGTCACATATGCAGCGCCGCCGCTCAGCCCTGACGTCCAGCCCCCTCACACCATCGGGACCTTTGCGCAACTGTGCTGGGCGGACGTAGTTCTTCCCACCCACCCGCCCGGTACGCTTGTGGGGGACACCCCCACGTCCCCCGGCAGAGGGGCAATGCCCCTCTGCACTCCCCGTTCAGTCCGGAGAGGTGCTTCGGCTCCGCTCAGGATGACGCGGGCCACTCTACAGCCCACCGCGCGATCCGGCAGTCGTCTGGATTCCAGCCTTCGCTGGAATGACGGAGGTCGCACACTGGATGCCAGCCTACGTCGGTATGGCAGGCGTGCACCGGATTGCCTGATTCGCTGGCGAGACGGGGTGCGCGCTGGATGCCAGTCTACGTCGGTATGGCCGGGGTGCAGCCGGATTGCCTAGTTTCGCTGGCGAGACGGGGGGCGCACTGGATGCCAGCCTACGTCGGTATGACGGGGTTACCCGGCGAGCGTTGTTCCCATTGCGGACTACCCCTAATATAGGAACGCTCCCCGCCTGCCGGACGTGGTTCGACGCGGCGGCGGCAGATGGAGCACACCGGACGTCTCTCGTGCAGGAGCGTGCGTGACCGAGCCTCCAGACCGACGAACAGAAGCCGCTGGACCAGCGTCCAGCGCCGGAAGAGTCAGCCCCTGGGGCTCGCTCGCCTTCGGCAACTTCCGGTGGGTGCTCATCAGTTTCGTCGTCGGGTTCATGGGCTTCCAGATACGGCAGGTGACCAACCTGTGGGTCATCTGGGAGTTGACCGGTTCCACGCTGAGCCTCGGACTACTCGGCATCTTCCAGTTCGCGCCGATGCTCATCCTCGTGTTCATCGGAGGGTCGATGGCGGACATCGTCGACCGGCGGACGCTGCTCATCCTGACGCAGACCGGCAACTTCGCGCTTGCAGGCATCCTTGCGGCGCTCATGCTCACGGACAACATCCAGGTGTGGCACATCTACATGACCACGCTCGTCACGTCCGCGGTGAACACGTTCGAGGGGCCTGCGCGGATGGCGATGCTGCCCCGCCTGGTGCCGCGCACCCACATGATGAACGCGATCACGATGAACCAGGCGGCGCGCCACGCCTCCATGCTCATCGGCCCTGCCATCGGCGGGCTGCTCATCGGCCTGGTCGGGCCGGGCTGGACGTACGCGGCTGTCTTCGTCGTGTTCATCCCGACGGTAGGCGCCCTGTTCCTCGTCAGCCCGATGCCGCCCGACGCATCCGCGGGACGACGGCGCATGGACGTGCATTCGATGCTCGCGGGGTTCCGCTTCGTCTTCAGCACGCACGTGATACTGGTGATGCTGCTGCTGGACGTCGTGGCGATGTTCTTCACGCACCACCGGGGCCTCATGCCCGTGTTCGAGGAGATCCTGAATGCAGGCTCGTTCGGATACGGATTGCTGTTCTCCGCCCCGGCTGCGGGCTTCCTGGTCGGTTCCGGCGCGCTTCTGCTGCTGGGCGACCTCAGGCACAAGGGCGCGATGGTGGTGGGCTCCTACGCCGCCTATCTCATCTCCATGGCGATGTTCGCCCTGTCGACCAACTTCCTGTTCGCCCTCGCGGCGCTTGCGCTGGTGGGGGCGACCGACGGCATAGGCGCAATCATGCGCTCGACGATCGTGCAGATGGCGGTGCCGGACGACATACGAGGCCGCACGACGGCGGTGCTGCAGCTCTCCAACCGTGGCGGGCCGTCGCTTGGGCAGGTCATCGTAGGCTCGATGGCGGCTGCGCTGCTCGCGCCGAACGCGTTGCTCGTGGGGACGGCCATCGGCGCTGTGACGCTGGTCATCGCGCTGCTCCTGGTGCGCGACATCGTTCGGTACCAGAGCTGACGCACCGCATCTTCAGGAGGGGGGCGCACCCATCGAGGGGGAAGGGAGCGGGAGGCACTTGGGAGGATGCGTCGGTGGTGCTCGAACGCCACCTCCCCACTGCACCACCCCGCCGCGTGCCCGTGTGCGCTCCGCGCACTGCTGGGTTCCCGCCGGTGCGGGAATGACGGCCTACGGGGCGTGGGGGGCCCTCACCCGACGCGCAGGCGCGTCTACCTCTCCCCGAGGGAGAGGTGAGGGGGCGGTTCGCGAACCACCCCTACGGCAGGCGGGATTCCCTAAGTTCACAAACGAAGTGCAACACCAGATTAAGGTGTTGCCATGGGGAAATGCTATACGCAGCTCGGGATTGAGGAACGCTGTGCGATTGCCCGCCTACGTACCGAGGGGC
>MPMJ01000048.1 GCA_002238425.1 SAR202 cluster bacterium bin16
CGCCCTATCGGGACCAAAGGGGGTGTTTGACCCGTCATCTACGACCTGATACAAGTCCCCATCAGTCGTGCCCGGGGTGGCCTAATGACTGTGGCGACGACTGGCCTAATGACCCTGGCGAATGACACCGGATACCCTTCCCCATCCCGGCGGCGCAGCGGATATGTCCCGCCTCGCTCACAGGGGCAGGGTACGCGGCCAGGGGACGACTGCGAAAGAGGCGGATGTCACGGTAACTGTTCAGAGGCCGGGCATGATCACCGCTGCCGCTGCCGCGAAGTGATGAACACGCCCGTGCCCGCGATCAGTGCCAGGAGGGCCGCGACGACGACCGCGGGAATCACCCAGGCCGGCATGCCGCCGCCTTCATCTACTGAAACGACAGGCACCGTCGGGAGCGGGGTCGGTGTGGGCCTGGCCGTTGGGCTCGACGTCGGCGTGACGGTCGATGCTGCCTCCGGAGCGGACGTCGGCGTTGCCGTCGGCGCGCGAGCCGGTGTTGCCGTCGGCTCCGGCGAAGGCGCGGAGGTCGGCGTGGGCGTCAGCTCAGGGGTAGGTTCCGGCGTGGGCGTTGGCTCGGTGGCGGGTTGCGGCGTGGGCGTCGCCGCAGGCGACGCCGTCGGCGTGGGCGTGGGTGTTGGCTCGGTGGCGGGTTCCGGTGTGGGCGTCGGCGACGCCGTGGGTGTTGGCTCGGCGGTGGGCTCCGCCGTCGGTCCGGGCGTGACAACTCCGACCGTTATCTCCGACGCTCCGCCGACCGCATGTTCGTTCCTGTCCGCGTCCCAGAGCACGCCCCGAAACCCGTACGAACCCTCGGACGCTGGGGCCGTCACCGTGTACGTGAAGGACGTATCCCCGAGTAGCGTGAAGGTGACCGTCCGGCCCGTGACCTCGACCTGCAGTACGTCGAGGCTGCCGGATACGTACGTGAACCCCTCGGGCAGCGTCTCGATGAGGACGCCGAACGCGCCGTAGCCGGCCACGGCGATCGTCACCGTCACCTCGCCGCCAGGCGCTGCGACCCCGGGATCGAACGACCGCGTGGCGGTCGGGCCCTGCTGTGCCGACGCCGGATGCAGCCACAGCAGCAACATCAACGCCGCCGCAACCGCAGCTGTCACAACCTGCCTTTGTCCGAACGAAGCCATCGAAGCGACGTCTACGAAGCGCCCAGCCGGTCAGCGAGACCGGAGAGGTCACCGCCGCGCCTGCCGTCAGCTTCCCTGAGCGCTTCTGCGGTAGGCGGAGGCAGCGCTTCGGCGCTGTAGCTGAAGTTGCGGCCCGTGACCCGAACATCGTTCAAGCAGTCCGGATCGGGTGTCGTCAACTCCCAGTCCATATCGAAGCTCTGGACGTAACCTGCCTCGTCTACGGTGACTCCATAGTGGACAATGTACCCCGAGTAGACGCCGGTGCGGGAAGTGGAAACTCCGACCACATGGCGGGTGAGACCGTCGGCCAGGGGCTTGTCCTGGCGGGCGATGGAGAGCAGGAGGCCGTCTACCCCTGCCCAGAGGTGAGCTTGGCTGTCGCCTCCCCGTGCCATTGCGCCGATGTACCAGCGGGGGAACTCACCGCGGTTGGAGAGTGTCACCTGGCCGGCATCGCTGGACTGGCTGCATCCGGGGACATTGGAGCGTATGTCCACGTCGAAATCGATGCGCTCATGCCTGATGAGATGCATATACGCGTCGACCGCGGCCTCCCGGTCCGTCTTCGTTCTCTGGGGTGGCGTGTTGGTGATCTGACTCCTCAGTTGGGACGCGCGCATCCCCGGTTCAATGAACGACTGCCCCCAGAGCCGGTACATGTCCTCCACGTAGGGCAGCATGTACGGCAGACCAAGGTCAACTGTCGGCCACATCACATGGGTCAGCTTGTTCGAGTGGCGTGCGCCGGTGAGCGCATGGAGCGCCTCGTGGAGAATGACTGCCTTGAGTGCGATGTCGTCGCCCGAATAGTCGTCCCAGATTACGAGGGTGCCGGACTCCAGGGTCGATGTAGCCGCGTTGGGTGTCCACCACGCACAACCCAGAATGTGGTGACAGGTCTCGCTTACTCGTTCGAGCCATTCCTCCGATTTCGGCACACCGACGAACAGGCTGACGTCAGCCTGGTCTGCGTTGGCGGTCTGTACGAACTGCAACCCCAGGATGGGAGACAGATAATCGAGCACCTCTTCGGTGATGGCCGCGAACCGTTGCCCGCTGGCAGGATCGATGTACATGGAGAGCGTGTCCTCTTCCCACTTGTAGATCGTGTCCTTATCCCACCCGGAGCAACCGGCTACGCTGTCTCTGCCGAGGGCGAGTTGGCGGTCGAAGAAGCAATCGAACCCTTCCTGAGAGATGGAGACAGAATAGGGGCGTTGCGCTTGCCACGGCTCCGGTGCGCGCGTGGGCGGGACACCGCCGCCCAGCCACAGCCAGTAGCCCCATCCGCTGCGGATGACCGAGTTCTCCCCGGGGACGATTCTGCTCCATCCGCTCCCCGTAGCGTAGCTGAAGGCAGTACCCCAGGCAGAACCGGCAAGGTAGTCATCAAATGTAATCCCACTGTGAGGGCTGCCATACGCGGGCAGGTCACCGTCGATCACTCCTATCAGGTTCCATCCAGGCGTCACCGTGACGTAGTCGCCCAGTGACGGACTGGGCTCTTCTATGGCAAGCAATTCGATCTCCAGCACACCTGCCCGGACCGAGCGCAGCCAATAGCCGTTGCCGGGCTGCATCCGCTCCAGGCCGCCACCGAAACTGCCATCTTGCCCTCTGACAGCCGTTACCCATGCACCTTCCTGGTAAGAGAGGACGACATCGACCCAGGCATGTTCCTCGCCAAGAGCATCATCAAGGTCTGGCTCAGCCAACGTTCCGGGAAAGGAGACGAGGTTCCAACCCTGTCCTATGGGCAACGTATACGGGGGCGACGGGGGCGTGATGACCACCGTGTAGGTCGTGACCGTGCCGTCTTCCGCCTTGACCTGGATGGTCATCACCACGTCGGCGCCTTCCGCTATCTCCACGACGCCATTGGAGGCGGAAGCCCCCTGGACCCCGACGGTCACGCTGGCGCCAGCGTTGGCCGGGGTTGCGATCAGGGTAGTGGTCATACCGACCCTGTCTGCAACCGCGGTATAGGAAATCGTGGAGGGCGCGAACCCAGGGGAGAGCTCGATGCCGCTCAGGCTCAACTCGCTCAGCGTCGCATCGCTCGATCCGGCTTGGGTCACCGGGGCCTGGGTGAAGAAGAGCCGGATGACCTCGATGACTTCATCCCTCGTGACGCCACCGGTAAAGTGACCCCGTATGGCCTCGACCACTTCCTCCCGCTCGATGGTCTGATTGCCATTGCGGTCGAAGTCGGCGGGGGCTGCCCGACCGACTTCGACCGCGCTCAGCAACACAACGAGCGACAAGACGAGGCCCCATGCCCATGGACGGTGCGCTAGCGCCATCCTACTTCGTCACCGCTGTCGCCCCCTTATGGCGAGAGTCGCAACTACCGCCACGGCTGCCAGGCCAAGAACGATCAGGACGATCAGCCAGATCGATATGCCGCCCTCATCCTCCGGAACGACCGGCGGTGCGGTAGGTGTCGCCGTCGGCGTTGGCGTCGCTGTCGGCACCGGCGTGGCCGTCGCCGTCGCAGCAGGCGGGACCGGGGTTGCCGTGGGTGGCACCGGCGTGGCCGTCGGCACCGGCGTAGCCGTGGGCCGTGGCGTCGGCGTCGGCGTGGGTGGCACCGGCGTCGGCGTGGCCGTCGGCACCGGCGTCGCCGTAGGCTGTGGCGTCGCCGTGGGTGGCACCGGCGTCGGTGCCGCCGTCGGCGCCGGCGTCGCCGTGGGTGGCACCGGCGTCGGCGTCGCCGTGGGCGTCGGCGTCGGCGTATTCCTGGGCGTGAACGGTTCGCTCCCGCCACCGCCGCTGCTGGGCGTGCTCGGCCTCGGCGTGGGCGTGGGCGTGGGAGCTGCGCCGACCCGCACGCGGGATGCGCCTGCGACTGCACTGGAACGCCCGTCCTGGTCTCTCAGAGTCCCTTCGAACGTGTACGTGTTGGCTGTCGACGGCGCTGTTAAGACGTAACTGAAACTGCCGCC
The DNA here is from genome assembly GCA_002238425.1 of SAR202 cluster bacterium bin16. Lineage (GTDB taxonomy): Bacteria > Chloroflexota > Dehalococcoidia > Lucifugimonadales > Australimonadaceae > Bin16. The sequence goes on from MPMJ01000048.1 coordinate 4,097, forward strand.
GCTCAGCAGGGTGAAGGTGAGCGTCTGGCCGGACTGTTCGAGCTGGTCCCCGATGCTGCTCGACACGTAGGTAAACCCGGCAGGCAGCGTCTCGACCACCTGGCCGAACGCGACGCCGGAGGGCGTGATGGTCACCGTCAACTGGCCGCCCGGCCTTACCCATGTGGAAGGGAAAGACCTCGCCGCACTCGGCGCGGTCACCGTAACGCGGGTGTCGCCGCTCACCGTGGCTGAACGCCCGTCCTGGTCCCGCACAATCCCGGAGAACGTGTACGACCCTCCTGCCATGGCACTCACGACATACGTGAACTCGTCGCCGCTCAGCAGGGTGAAAGTGAGCGTCTGGCCGGACTGTTCAACCTGGTCCTCGATGCTGCTCGACACGTAGGTAAACCCGGCGGGCAACGTCTCGACCACCTGGCCAAACTGGATGCCCGAGGGCCTGATCGTCACCGTCAATTCTTCGCCCGCTGCCGCGGATGACGAGGAGATAGACCGACTGGCGCCGATCGGGGCCGGCCTCACCGTAACGCGGGTGGCGCCGCTCACCGCGGCTGAACCCCCGTCCTGGTCCCTCAGAGTCCCGGAGAACGCGTGCGAACCCGCTGTCAAGGCCCTCACGGTATACGTGAACTCGTTGGCGTTCAGCAGGGTGAAGGTGAGCGTCTGACCGGACTGTTCGACCTGGTCCCCGATGCTGCTCGACACGTAGGTAAACCCGGCAGGCAGCGTCTCGACCACCTGGCCGAACGCGACGCCGGAGGGTGTGATCGTCACCGTCAACTCGTCGCCCGCCGTTACGGACGACGGGGAGATGGCCCGGCTCGCACTGGGGCCGCTCCCCTGCCCTGCGCGGGGTGTAGCGGTGGGCGTCGGGGTAGCGGTAGGCGTTGCCGGGGGCGTTGCCGTTGGTGTGGGTGTGTGCGTCGGCTCGGCCGTGGCCGGTGCTGTCACCGTGACGCTCGAATCGCCGACAACGTCGCCTGATGCAGTTGGCTGTACGATTCCCCAAGTGCCGGTGAACTCATGTTCCTTCGGCTCACTCGAGGCCGTGACCTCGTACGAGATGAAGGTAGCGGTGCTACCGAACAAGACAAAAGTGACCATCCGTCCGGTTTGCTCGGCAAGGGGATCAACATTGCTTGATCCCATCACGTAGGTGAACCCGTCAGGCAGCGTCTCGGTCACGGCATTGGGCGTAACGCCGGAAATATCGAGTCTCACCGTCACCGTTGCGCCCGGCGCCACGGATGTGGCATCGAACGCATCGAAAGATCTTGTGACGGTTGTAGTGGCTGGTTGCGCGGCCACGGACGCGAGGCTCAGCAGTCCCACCAAGCCCGCCGTCACCGCCACCGCTATCAGCGCGAGTGCTTTCCTGATCAAGCCTCTACCCCCTTGAGTTCGCTTATTGGGTTTCGTCTGCTTCCGACAGCCCGGGGAGGAAAGGGAGGTCACCCACACCCATGGCTGTCAGAAGCAGACAGGTATCTCTCCTGCGGCTCTTGGCCGCACTTGGGACTCTAGCCTCCCAGTAGCGCGTTGAAGTAGAGCCGTATGAGCTCGATCACCTCGGCCTTGGTCACCTCAGGAGGAACCATGAAGTGGCCCCGGATGCCCTGTATGACCTCGGCTTTGTCAATCTCGCCGTTGTCGTTCGCGTCGTACTTGTTGTCCAGCCCCACGTTCGTAACCATGATGGTCACAGCAATGGTGGCGGAGAAGTCATGATGCGGGTCTGTCTCTTCGGCCTTGACCATGACCATGTAGCTGCTCTTCGTCTCGTAGTCCAGCATGGTGCCGGCGCCGACCTGGATCTGACCCATGTCGTCGATGGTGAATGCGCTTGCATCAGCACCCTCCAGCGAGTAGGCCAGCCGGTCGCCGTCGGGGTCCGTGGCCACGACAGGGCTGCCGACGTTCATGCCAGCCCCGGTGTTCTCCGCCACCTCCCTGGAGGCAGTGGCGTCAGCGAACATTGGTGGGCGGTTCGAGGTCACTTGGCTGTCGGCAACCGCCATGGCGGTCTTGCCCCCGCCGTGGCCGTCGGTGTACGTCACCGTCGCCTGCAGGTAGTACCCGTCGTCGGCAGCCGTCGGCGTGTAGCTCATCGCGGTCGCGCCGCTGATGTCCGCGAAGGCCCCGTCCATGGCCATGGACCTGGACCACTGCCACGACTCGCCGGTCACGCTGGTGTCTGGGTCGGTCAGGCTGGCGGTGATAGCCGTATCGACAACCGGGGTCGCCGACGACAGCGTCACCTCGCCGTCCTCGTCCATGTTCGTGACCGCGACCGTCACGTCACGCTCATCGGCGTTCGTGCCGTCGTTGGCCTTCACCGTCACTTCGTACACGTTGTCGGTGTCGGCGTCCGCCGGGGCTTCGTAGTCAGGCGAGGACTTGAAGGTCAGCACGCCACCGGGGATATCGAAGTCCCCGGCGTCGTCTCCCGACAGCGACCACGTTGCCAAGGCCTTGTCGGGCCCTGCCGCCGTGTAGGTCGCCACCGCGGTGGTGTTCTCCTCAAGGGAGACGCTGGTCGGCCCCGTCACCACCAAGCCCCCGGCTATGATCGCCGGAGCTTCGTTGTCGTCGGTTACGGTGACTATGACCGCCCGGTCGGTGTAGAGCGTGCCGTCCGAGGCCCGCACCGTCACCTCGTACCTGTTGTCCCGGTTCGCATCCGACGGCATCTCGTAGTCGGGCTTCGCCCTGAAGGCGAGGACGCTGCCGTCAGTGCTGGAACTTAGGGTGAACTTGGCCGCGTCCGGTCCCATCAGTGTCAGGTTGACGTTGAGTCCATCCTGGTCCGTCGCCGCGTAGGTGACGTTGGCGACGTTGTCCTCGGCCGTCAGCGCGGCGCTACCCTCAGCCACCCTTATTGCTGTCATCCCTATTGCAGGGTCTGCCGATGAGAAGTCCGGCTTCTCATCCACGTTGGTGACCTTGATGGTCACTGTCGCGTCGTTGAAAACGGGGGGATCATCTTGGGCGGTGCCTGTGGCTTGGCCGGAGGCGTCCGTAGCCCTGACGGTGACGGTGCAGAAGTCTGCATCTCGGCAATTGTCTGCCAGATCAGTACCAGTATCCGCTGCATCGTAGTCCAGGTCCACCATGGTCGTTATCTGGCCGGTCTTCTGGTCGATGTCGAACTTGGTGGCGTCGCCACCGTCGACCAAGGTGTAGTTGACCACGCCGTGGTTGCCCGTGGCCGTCACCGGGGCGCCGACATTCGCGCCCTTCTCACTCTCGGCCACCTCCCTGGAGACACTGGGCGGGTCGAACTTGAGTGCGTTGGGCGCGACCCGTTTCGCGAGCACAGCATAGTCCGAGGTGAGAGCGGCGGTTTCCTGGGTATCGCTGCCCCCCACGCGGTAGGTAGCCACCACGCGGATTCGGCTACGCGCGTCTGCGAGCTTGACGGTGTAGGTATTTAACTCCTCGTCAGGAATGGCGGTGCTTCCTCGGTACCACCGCCATGTGACTTCTTGTGCGGACCCTACCTCCTTTGCTTCCCCTGCTATGTCGCCATCGGTCGCACTCGCAACCAGGGTTGCGCCGACCTGGAACTGCATTATTGGCGTCGAGTCAGAGTCCAGAACAGTTGCAGCTAACGGGCCATCGGTGCCGTCGGGGTCGATGGTCCAAGCCACCTCTCCCCGCTCGTTCACGTTCGTCACTTTGACCGTGACGCTATGGTAGCCCGTCTCTCCGTCCGTTGCAGCGTCGGTGGCGGCCACCACTACCCTGTAGGTGTTATTGGTGGCATTGGTAGCCGGCGGATTCTCAAAATCGGGCGGGCTGACGAACGTGAGTATCCCGTCCTCATCGTTAATATCGAAGGAAGCGAAGTCCGCATTGTGAACAGCGGTCAGGCTTCCAGTATCGTCAGGATCGGCCGACTGCGGAATTGACCAAGTAATCGACGTGGCGCCTTCGGGGTCGTCGGCTGTGAAGGTCGCCACCGAGCCCTTGCCGCCCTCGGCGAAGTTGATGCTGTCCCTGCCCGCTATAACCGGGGGTTCGGGGACGCCAGTAACGGTGACTCTGGCCATCCGGTCGGCGTTCATCGTGCCGTCCGAGGCGCGCACGGTTACCTCGTACACGTTGTCGCCGTTCGCGTCCGTCGGCTTCTCGTAGTCGGGCGCCGTCCTGAAGGAGAGAACCCGGGCGGAACTGAGCTTGAATTTGGCTCCATCCGGTCCCAACAGATGGTAGGTGAGATTACGTCCCTCCGGGTCACTCGCCGTGTAGACACTGTCTCCCGAGGAGGAATCGTCGTCAGTGTCGGCGTTGGTGTCGATGACCGTCGTGCCTTCTGCCACACTCGCCGCCTCGTACCCACTGGAGAACACCGGTTTCTCGTCCACGTTGGTAATCTTGATGGTGACGTTCGCCACCGGAGCGGAGGCCTGGCCAGAAGCGTCCGTGGCCGTGATGGTGACTTCACAGTCACGATCTGGTGTTGTTCCGTCGGCGCCTGCACAAGAGCCAACTGCGTCCGCTGTGGCTGCATCCACACCCTCGTAGTCCAAGTCCATCAATGTCGTTATCTGGCCGGTCTCCTGGTCAATCTCGAATTTGGCGTTATCGCCAGTGGCAGCGTCGCCTAGGGAGTAGTTGATCACGCCGTGATTACCCGTGGCTGTCACCGCACCGACAATCGCGCCCTTCTTGCCCTCGGCCACCGAAAACTCAATCTCGTTCGGGTCGAACTCGAGCTCGTGGTCCCCGACCCGGGCCGCCAGCACAGCGAAGTCGGAGGTCAGGGGAGCGGTCTCCTGGTCTACGTTGCCCGCAACGACGTAGTGCGCCACCACCCGTATGTACATGCCCACGTCGTTGAGGCCGACGGTGTAGGCGTTGGTGTTTGCGTCGTCTATCAGCGTTCCCGTCGCGGTCGCGCTCGGCGACCTGTACCATCGCCATATGGGGGCCGATGCGCTTGGTGATGCCACGGCCTTGGCGGTCCCTGCTATGTCGCCGTCGGTCACGCTGGCGGTCAGGGTTGCACCGACCTGGAACTGCACTATCGGATCCCCGCCATTGACCTCAGCCACCACGAGATCGTCAGTGCCGTCCGGGTCGACGGTCCAAGTCGCCTTCCCCGGCTCGTCTACGTTCGTGACCTTGACGGTGACCTTGTGGTAGCCGGTCTCCGGGTCTTCCCCGGGGTCGGTGGCGGTCACAACCACGTTGTAGGTGTTGGTGCAGGGATTAGGGCTAGCAGTAACGTCACAAGCGGAGTTTGCACCGCCCATCGGATTCTCAAAGTCGGGCGAACCCATGAACTTGAGCACCCCGTCCTTGTCAATCTCGAAGTCTTCGGCATCAGCGGCGTCGGCGGTGTCTACACCCGGGATATCGGCGAAAGTAGCGTCGGCCGCTAGCACCCCCCAAGTAACCGACGTGGCACCCTCGGGGTCGTCGGCCGTGAAGGTGGCCACCGGGTCCTTGCCGTTCTCTGGATACTCAATGGCGCTGTCCTGCGCCTGCAGGGCGCCACCGGGCAGCAGCAGCGAGAGCCCGAGGGCTGCGGTCGCGAGCACCGCGAGCAAGGGAAGTACAGTACGTCTGCTGAGGGAAAGGGAAGAAGGAGCGGCCCCGCCGGTAAACGAATGGGGGCCGGCAACCCCAGACCGTAGGGAGCCCAGAGAGCGATACAACGCGTGGATCATGTCAAGTCCTCACCTTCACAGGATGCTGCAACTCCCCTCAGGCATGAGTATTTCTCCATGCCTCTGGAGTCACATGGAGGATTTTATACATTCTGTGTCGGGGGCTGTCAACCCGCACCGGATGCGTTATGCGCGTGAATCTGGGCCGCTGCAACAGCCGCAGGGCATAGCAGACTCGCAATGGACAGCAGCCAGACGCCACCGGGGCAGGTCGGAACCTGCGCAACCGGCGATGCCTCGATATGGAAAAGGCATGGAGAAAGCACGGGGAGTCGTGAAAAAGATATGGAGAAGGCGAGGGTAGCGGTGATCGGCGACGCCATGGGTCCGATGGACACCGGGGCGAGGAGTGTGGGGGATGCGCCGGAAGACAACGACAGCGGCGGCGCGGATGTCACGGACGACCGCCCGAACCGCTCAGGTCGTCGATGCATTAATTAAGTTAATCGGGTGGCGCGTGGTGGGCCACTCTGGACGAAATCGAGAACCGACGCCGACTCCCGGATTACCCCATCCTGCGGCATGGGGATGGTGTACGTCAGCGTCGCCTCCTCGCCCACGATCTCAATCCCCTCCACGAAGTTCCGAAGCAACGCCTTCCGCTCAGGGAACGTCCCCTCCTGCAGGAACTCCCGGAAGTCCGCCACGTATCCCCGTATCTCCTCGGTCGTCGGCAGATCCATCCGGCGCTGCTCCAGCTGGCCCTCGGCCTCCTCGCGCGCTGCCGTCAGTTGGTCCTGACGGCCCTTCAGCGCCAGTATCCGAGGCGATAGCACATCCATCGGCAACTGCTTCGTCTCCAGCGCCTGGTAGAGGTTCTCCAACCGCATCTCCACGTCCCCAAGCTCCGCGTTGATCGCCTGCAGCCGACCGTTCGCCTCGCCCGCCACCGCGTCGATCTCCTCTGCCACGAAGCTCACCAGTTCGATGATCGTCTCCTCCGTCAGTATCCGCTCCCTGATCCGTGCGACGATGAGTTCCTCCATCCTCGACGCGTTCAGGTACCGCGCCGAGCAACTCCCCGCTCCGTCACGTAGGAGCGTTCCGCAGATGTAGTACGCGAACCTCCCGCCCTTCGCTCCCTGCCCCGTATACGGCTTCCCGCACACGCCGCACTTCAGCAGGCCGCTCAGCAGGTACTGGCTCCCCACTCGCGCGGGACGCTGCATCTTCGGCGCACGCGCGCGCAGGCCCTCCTGCACCGCGGTGAACATCTCCCGCGATACCAGCGCGGGCCATGCGTTCTCCACACGAACCGGCTCTCCGGCCTTCTCGTCCCTGCTCTTTATGCCCCACACCGCCGTCCCTGTGTACGCCTCGTTCGTCAGCAGGTGGTGCAGCCCGTTCTTGTACCACCGCTTCCCCCGGTTGCTGATGCCCCTGTCGTTCAACTCGTGGCAGATCTCCTTCAGCCCGTTGCCCCGCAACGAACTCTCGAATATCTCCTGCACGATGGGGGCGGCGGAATGGTCGACCTCCAGGGTGGGGCGCTCTTTCACCCCGTCGCTGACCTTCACCCGCCTGTAGCCGAAGGGCGCACGGCATGCCAGGAAGAAGCCCCGGGATGCTGCCTCCCGCATCCCCCGGACGACCTCCTGCGCCAAATTCTCGCTGTAGAACTCGTCCACGGACTCGATCATGGCCTCCATCAGCCTGCCGGTCGGGGTATCGTCCGCATGCTCGGTGATGGAGACGACGCGGATGCCCTTCCTGCGCAGCATCGACTTGAAGGCCACCGCGTGCTCGCGCTTGCGCGTGAATCTGCTGAACTTCCAGACGAGGATCACATTGAACGGCGCCTGGGCGCTGCTGCCCGCCTCGATCATCTCCCGGAACTGCGGACGGTTGGCCACGCGTCCGCTCTCGGCCTCGTCGACGTATTCGCGGACGATGACGAAGCCGTTGCGCTCAGCGTACTCGCGCAGGGCGCGGAGTTGCGCCGCCACGGAGAGGTCGACGTCCTGCCTGTCGCTGGAGACCCGCGCGTAGACGGCTGCAGGTGTGTAGGTGTTCGTGTGATTCATGGCCGTATCCCTCGTCGTTCGTCTATCGGTTGTGTTGCGGCCTGTCCGCCGCATACTCACTGTGGCGTATCCCAGCCGCCAACGTCAACGGCCAAGTGTCACTCGCTACGTGGGAGCCAGCGAAAGGTGCGCAACAGCGAGTTGTAAGCACGGCTCGACCTACGAGGGCACAAGAGCGACGTCTGACATAACACGCTACCAACGGCACGGGGGCCGGGAGTGAGGGCCATGCTAGTTCTTCCCCTCACCAGACATCTCGACCCCATTCACCAGGATCACCTGCCCGGAGATGAACCGCGCATCGTCCGTGAACAGGAACGCCATCACCCCCGCGAGGTCGTCCGGCACGCCCCGCCGCAGCATCGACGACTCCGGCTCAGGGCAGCTCCCGCGCCACCGCCCGCGTGATGCCCGTGATCGCCGACTTCGACGCCACGGACTGCGCGTTGATCGCATCCGGCGCCCGGCTAATCCGCTGCGTGCTGCCAGAACTGACGTTGACGATGGTGCCGGAGCCCTGCTCCCGCATGTACGAGTACACGGTGCGGATGCCCAAGAACGTGCCGCGCGTGTTCACCGCGAAGACGCGGTTCCACATGTCCATGTCGACGTCCATCACCGATTTCGCCTCGAGTCCGGGCCACGGGGTGATGCCCGCGTTGTTCAGCAGGCCGTCGATGCGCCCGTAGCGCTCGTGCGTCTGTCGCGCCATCGCCAGCGTGTCCTCCTCCGACGACACGTCGACGCGCAGCGGCAGCACCTCCGCACCCTCGGCCTCGCACAGTGAGGTCGTCTTCGCGAGGTCGGCCATGTCCGCCATCTTGCTACAATCCACTTGAGCGCTTCTTCTCTAGGTAGGCTCGCCCTCCAAGTCGATGCCCAGCGGGAGGCTAGCGTCAGGGCCCAGGCTTTCCCTAAGCCCTTCCACGAATGAATGTATGGCGTCGGTTCGATAGCCGTAGAGCAAACCCAATAACGCGTCGTGGATGTCGGCCGGAATAGTGTTCAAAGCTACGTCACTCTCCAAGAACTTGAAGACGTCCAGCATCGTTTCTTCACGGTAGAAGACCATCACTTCCGGCACTACCTCAGGGTCATCGCTCTGATGTATCCGCACCACCTGAATCCCCATCCGTCGCGCTTCTTCTTCTGCGTGTCCCTCTAGTGCGTCGGCGTCTTCTGTCTCCATCACGACAGAAGCAATCGGTTTGCCAGTCTTTGACACGGTCCACACAGCTTCAGATATCTGTCCGGTGATCAACCCTTCGGCTGAGTCGTCGCTCATGCCTTTGTTCAACAATACGTACCTCCCTAGTCTTGAACTGACATCACTACGGGCGCCAGCCACACTCATCCCCTTGGAGCTGCTCCCCTGACTTAGCCGCCCTGGTGATAGGGGCACAAACGGTCATGGATGTCGCAGCCATTCGCCCCATTATTGCAGACGCACTTTGGGCAGTGCATCACGTAGGCTATCTGGTTGGCATAGGTGGAGCTTGGCCTCATCGTGGAGCCCAGGTTGATCTGCCCGTTGTGGTTGTTGCTACCTCGGTTGGTCCAGCCCTTGCCTGCCATTCGTCCACCTCTCAGCGACCAGCTACTCGATGGTCGCCCGTTGTACCACGAGGCCGCCGGGGAGGTCTGCGCCCCTCGCCCGCTGTTGGACGGTGAACGGCCAACCTACGAGACCCTCCAGTCCCACTTTGGTCTAACTGTTATCACCGTTGGGGGTTGGCTGTCTTCGGCCACGACGAGGACGACCCCGCGCGCCCTGTCGGCATCGGAAGCAGGGACGCCCTGTCTGACCATCCGCTGTACCGCCCGCTGGGTGCCTGACCGGATAACAACCCCTGCTTTTCCGCGGCTCCGGTCGCCGTACCGGGCGGCCAGGAGCAGGGCATCCATCGAGACTCCGCGCTGTTGGGCGCGGCGCTCCGCATGTGCTGAGACTACGAGTTCAGGTTCCACGTCCACACCCTGCGTACTCCGCATGCGGCCCCTCGCTAGATCCGGACTGTGCCCGGAGCGTTGTTCGGCAGTTGCTCGGTGATGTACTGGGCCAGTGCCCGGATGGACGCCATCCCCGTGAGTAGTGTCCCTAGAAGTGGTGTAGGAGCAGACGAGGGCTATGCAAGAAAGTGGCCATCGGGTCATCCTTATCAACAACGACTGGGGTGGACCCCACGATTAGGACAGGTCAGGCACCAAGTTAAGTTGGAGTCCCGCTGCTGTCAACCTGCCTACCGCGGCTGTCGTTGCCTCAGAACGATCCTGGCTCACAGGGCCAACGCCTGATCTGTCTTGGGTCTGCGAGTCCATTGTTCCAGGGTTTCCCGTTCGCATTCATCCAGAGTCAGCGGTCGAAGCAGTCTGCCCTGTTAGTGATCATTGACAGCCCCTGCCCATTGCCTTCCTCCTCTATTTGAGTATTGGCGGGAGGATATGATAGTGCTTCTCCATATTGCGACTAACTTCGACTACATGACACTGGACCTAGAGTGCCGATGGCGCGGTGCTATAGTACTCCGTCAGACGGCGGTTCAATCATGTGACCGCCCACGATGGAGGTGATACCCGTGCCCACGTTCAGCACACTCCCGATCGGAGAGGCACGCGCGCGGAGCGCGACTGGCAAGCGCGCGGCGCTGTTGCAGGAATATGTCGGCTATATCCAGCGCGTGGCCCCAGGGGAGGCAGGGAGGCTGACCGTCTCAGAAGGCGAGACAACGCAAGCGATCCGGCGCAGGCTAGGCGCGGCTGCGGAGGCTCTGACCACGAGCCTGGACATCCGCCGCACGGCGAACATGGTTTACTTCTGGGGAGCGGAGCGCCGCCGTCGCGGCAGGCCGCGCAAGAATCCGGTCGACTAGGGTAGGCCATGAGTCAGTACACCGAAAGGGTCTCGATACCGTTGGCGCAACAGCCACGGTGTGGCACCTGTAGGTTCCTCGCACCACGGCCACCGCGAATGCCGATAGGCTCCTGCCATCGACTCCAGCCCACTGTAGTTGACAACTGCGGCAAGACTGAATGGCCAGCAGTGGTCGATGAAGATTGGTGCCGTGAGTACGAGCGCGCGACATGAGTCAGCAGAAGTGGTGCAACTGCTGTGAGCAACTCAAGCCCGTGACTGAGTTCAGCCTCAACCGTCGCGACGGCTACCAGACCTACTGCAAGGACTGCAACCGCGCCTATCGGCAGACGGGCAGGTTCCCTTTCGTGTCGCCGCGCTAGCGACGCTTGCATTGAGACAGGCCGCTGATGCCTCCTTCATCAACGCCGCCGCATAGTGGACACGCCTCAATCGGCATGGTAAAGGTGAACGCCCCGGAATAGAGCCGGGCTTTCGTTTGACCGTGGAGGTACCATGTCTCGCTACTCGTCTAGGCCACACAAGTCTTCTCCTGCCGGTGTTCTAGCCATGCCCGAATACAGTGCTGGACGTTTTTGGCAAGGACAGCCGCATCCTCTCTGTTCGCACTTGCACCGAAGTGTGTGGGAAGCCGTGCGTTGCCGGCACGCTGACCCTCCACCACGCGACAGTCTTGCCCTACTTACCCACCCTGTGATTGCCACAGATGATGGTGGAGCGACCTGGCGCGAACTCAACCGCGATGAGCGATCCGTCTCCCTCTTCGCGTCCTAGCGTTTGGGCACCACGCAGGTGTACAAGCGGAGGTCCTTGAGTACGCTGACGGCCGCCTCCAGGGGCGCTACCAAGGCGAGAACAGTCCCCACCGGCAGGCGCTACTGCGGCCCAGGGTGCTGCGGGCAGCTAACGGAGCCTAGGCATCCACTCCCTTGCTTGCTTCGGTGATTATTGACCAAACTACCAATCAGGAGCGCGTTACTGCGGACGCTCCCTTGATTTGACGGTGCGGGTGCGATTTGGCAGTATTTTCCAGTAAAGAGTGGAGATACGAGTCACAGGGCATCGCCAAGGCATCATGTACACAGACCGCATGGCACCTAAGCCGTTACAGGCGCAGAGTCTCAATAGGAGCACACGCAATGGACTGACGTATGCCCTCATCACGACCTACCAACCGCACATGAATAACCCTTTACCACCTCGACCTCGTACCATGCAGATTCAACCAATGAGGCCGGTTGGTGCCCCGTCCAACGATGAAATCGTGAGGCGGCATACGGTGGCACTGACCGAATTCTACATGCGCTACTGTCGAGAGTTCATAGTGGAGGTTCCTGTCATCCCATCTGGTTACACTGTCAAGGCCGACGGCTTCTTGGAACATGCCAAGAAACTCATAGAGACCCTTGATTGGTATCGGGTGTACGACCTGTTGGAGTTCTGGGTGGAACACTACCCAGGCCCTCGGAAACTGGCAGACAGGCTTGCTGAGCGGATAGAAGCTGTGCTGGTGCGTGAGAACGTAGATCACCGTCTACTGAATGGACGATTCATACCCGTCTCCGACGATGTTGAGAAGGAAGCGATTGCGACTGCCATGGATAATGCCAACGTCCCTGCCCACATCCGTGCCCAAATCGATAAGGCAGTGGATTTCATAAGGACGGGCGACTACAGACAGTCTGCACACGAGGCTGTATCCGCCGTTGAAGCACAGTGCCGAATCATCATAGGTAAACCCGATGCGACGCTTGGTACCGCACTCAAGGAACTCGGGGGACAATGGCAACTCCACCCAGCGTTGGTAAAGACCTATTCGCAGATGTATGGGTGGAGCAGTAACGAAAGTGGAGTTAGGCACTCGATTCGCCCCGACTCCGAGACAATGGTTGACTACCCACTAGCCAAACTCATTCTCATTCAGTGCGCTGGATTCATCAACTACGCAGAGGTGAAACTCATGCACAGGGATGAACAGCAGATAGACACGAAGGAGTAGCCGACCACGGATAAAGACGTACAAGGCACCAGGGAAGCACTACCGCAGTGAGGTATCGCTGATTGAAATCATGGACATGTTCCCCGACGACCGGACGGTGGAGGAGTGATTCGCTGCCATTCGCTGGCCTGATGAGAAGGTCTACCCGTTCTGCGGACACGATGACATCGCCGAGCGACCGAACCGCAAGCCGATGGCGTACCGCTGCCGGAAGTGCGCACGATACTTCAGCGTGAAGGACGGGACGGTGATGGAGAGCAGCAAGTTGGGCTGTCGCGTGTGGGCGATTGCCCTCTACCAGATGACGACGGGACTGAAGGGAGCGGCCAGCATGAAACTGTACCGCGACCTGAAGGTGACGCAGAAAGGAAACAGAGAGGGCGTTCAGCACACCTGCTGCCAACGCGGGAAGGGGCAGACCCTGTTGAGGTTGCCCGTGTGTTGCTGACCACGCCGCCTAAGTACGCGGATGAGTGGGACTACCTGAAGCAGCAGGAGGCTGAGCGACAGGCTCGCCGCGCACAGGGTGGCGGCTCGCCCGCCTAGCGGTCGTGGTAGTTTGGTCAATAGGTCCCCTTGCTTTGACAGTAGTCGTCCCGTCTGCTATTGTTCCTAAACCACCCCTATCGACTCGACGGTAGGGTCGAGACCGTCCTGTTGGGCGGTCTCTGTCTTTGTGCGGGGGCGGCGATTTGATTACCAACGTCTACATAGACGGCTTCAATCTCTACTACCGTGCCCTCAAGGACACGCCCTTTCGGTGGCTGGACCTGCTAAAGCTGGCCGAGACCCTCTTTACCCAGGACTCGATCACCAAGGTCTGTTACTTCACAGCCCGCTTGGACGTGCGCCCTGGCAACCCTGGACAAGCCCAGCGTCAACTCATATATCTGAGAGCTTTGGCAACGCTACCGGGCCTCGACGTTTACTACGGAGTCTTCCGGTCCGGGGTCAAACGCCGTCCCCTGGCGGAGCCGGTTACGGGGCTGCCGTCCCACGTCCTGGTCAGAGACTCCGAAGAGAAGGGGTCTGATGTGAACCTAGCTACTCGTCTGCTGGTGGACGGGTTCAATGGAGAGTACGAGCAGGCGGTTGTAGTGTCCAACGACGCTGACTTCTCGGGGGCAATGCGGTATGTGCGAGACGACTTGGGCCTTCGAGTCACGCTTGTCAATCCCGACCCCAGAAACCCCAGCCCCAAGCAACTGGCAGGCGCCGCAACCTACGTCAAGCGACTCTGGAAGAGCCACCTGCGGCGGAGTCTGCTGCCCAACACGCTGAGGGATGAAGTTGGAGTCATTACCAAACCTGTCGACTGGTGAGGACTAAGGGGCATAGGCGGGCGGCCTCGCACTGCAACATTACATTTCGCGCCTAGACGGGACGCCAATACACAAAGGAGATCATCGTGGCCTGCCAAGTAGGCATAACGACGGATCCAGAGCGAAGGAAGCAGGAGTGGCCCCCAACCTGCGGGACTGGGCGATCATCTAAAGGCACCAAAGCACCCGCGCCGCCCAGCAGAGAGAAGTGGAAGAAGCAAGGCGGCGCGGGGTGCAATCACGGAGGCGGCGGCGGACAAGAGATAGCCAACTGGTACGTGTACCGCTTCACGTACTGAGATCAGGGTGACACGATAGGAGAACAAGTCGCCCGTCGGGAATAGCGCGACCGCACCCCCGACGGGCCATCAGCGCTTCGGCCGCTAGGGAGCAAGACTCATGTGGTCCCACATCGAGCACATCCTTTTTCCGTTGGAAGCATTCAACTACGGTGCCCAGTTGGTTGCCATTCGCGGCCTGCTGTACCGCCAGGAACGGGCCGACGAAGAGCTCTCAGACAGAATCAAGGAAGCCGACGAAGTTGCAAGGCGGACCAAGGGGCCCGCCAATGACCATGCCGTTGATGCGTACGCCGAATTGGCGGAGATGTCCTGCTATCAGGACGCGGCCCATAGCATGGCGGCGGTGGGCATGATTGCCCCCCTCATCGAATCTGCCTTTCGGGCAGCCTTTCCCTCTATCGGGACCGGATTGCCCCGTCGGAACCTCGCCAAGGACATAGTCAAGCATGTGGAAGAGGTTGGCATGAAGGAGTACCTGCCAGCAGACCTCGAACCAACATTAGCTGCCCTGTTTAAGTACAGGAACGAGATGTTCCATGGCGGCTTCGAGTGGTCATCGGAGAAATTGAAGAAGTTCGAAACGCTACTTGGCGAAGAGCGGTGGCCCTCTGGTTGGTTTTCCAAGGCGACATCTGACGATGACCCGTGGATGTTCTATATGACACCCGCCTTCGTAGACCACTGCCTCGACGTAGCCGAGCGGGTTATCCGGGGAATAGAACAGTTCGGGTTGGAGAAGAACTTCGGGCCTTTATCACCTGGCTGCCCGTGAGCGTGAGCCGCTCGTGGCGAACTCCGCAGGCATGCCGCAGCGGCCCGCGTCGTCTTGGACTCTCGCAGGCGGAGGTCAGTAGTGCAGCGAGTCATCCTAGCCCGATGGCCATCGTCCTGCCATGTGGTGGTCGGCGGACTCTGGCGACGCAAGAGCGCCCTTCGTATCGCATCGACCTCGCCGTAGGGTGGAACTTGATTTCTTGCCTCGGCACCCCAGAGGACACCTCGGTCGAAAGCCTGCTCGATCCCACTAATGCCGTGACCGTCTTGGTTACCAGCAGGGGCGGTGGATAATCGCCATCCGCGATGGCGGCTGCTGGCGCGCCAGGCCGGAAGAGATTGAGGGAGGCAAGGCGTGTACTGGGTTGTACGTCACCGAGAAAGCAGGCGTGCTGGAGACTGCGCTCCTGTCCGACAGGGACAGACCTAGCATTGGCATAGTAGCCCAGTTAGACCTCCCTTGCGAACGACGAGAACTCCTACAGCACCTGGTGGGCGTGGGAGATGCGTTCGAACGCGGCATTGGCGAACTGGGGCAGCAGGACGGAGCGGTCCCGGTACGGCACCGCGATCATGGACACCTTGGCCACCTGCCCGCCCCAGATGACCGGGCGCGCCCGCACGGTCAGGTCGTCGGCCCGCCACAGATCGTAGCCGCTCACCCGGTCGACCACGGCGGGTGTGCCGGTGA
>MPMJ01000049.1 GCA_002238425.1 SAR202 cluster bacterium bin16
GTGGACGTCGCTCGCCGTTGCGGCTCGTGAGACGTCGACCATCCGGTTCGGGCCGCTCCTCGCGCCGGTGACGTTCCGGCACCCCGGCGACGGGGGGCGGATGGCCGCGCAGATTGACCTGCTCAGCGGCGGACGGTTCGTGATGGGCGTCGGCAACGGCTGGCACCAGCCAGAGCACGACGCCTACGGCATCCCCTTCCCCGAACCCGCCGAGCGGGCGGCGCGGCTGGGCGAGGCGATCCAACTGATGAAGGCGATGTGGGGGCCGGGGCCGGTCTCGTTCGACGGCAGGTACTACCAGTTGAGCGACATCGACGTGCTGCCGAAGCCCGCGCCGGGACGTCCGTGGCTGATCGTCGGCGGCAACGGGCCGAAGCGCACGCTGCGCTACGCCGCGCAGTACGCCAACGAGTGGAATACGGTCAACGCTCCGCCGGAGACGCTCGCGGAGCGCATCGCCATCCTCGACGCGCACTGCGAGGCGCTCGGGCGAGACCCGGCGTCGATCAGGAAGACGATGATGACGTTCGCGTTCGTCGGCCCGGACGACGCGACCATCGAGCGGAACATGGACCGCTTCCCCAGGATGACGGGCATAGGCGCTCTCGAGGAGCGGAAGGCGGCCGTTCGTGAGCGCGGCTCGCTTGCCGGCGGCCCGGAGGAGGTAATCGACCAGCTCGGCAGGCTCGCGGAGCTCGGCATCAGCGAGGTGCAGTTCCAGCACCTCGACTTCCACGACGACACCGTCCCCGAGTTCCTCGCGTCCGACGTCGCGCCGCGAGTGAAGGGGTTGTAGGTCCCTACGCTTCCGCCGCAACGAGCGGTTCGATAGCGCTCACGTCCGTCGTGGCACGCGCCACGTCGAGGTCGTACATGCGCTGGAGGTTCAGCCAGAAGTCCGGCGTGGTGCCCAGCGCACGGCCTATCCGCAAGGCGGTGTCCGCCGTAATCGCTCTCCGCGAGTGGACGATCTGATTGATGCGAACCGGTGGCACCCCGATCGTCTTCGCCAGCCGGTACTGGCTGATCCCCAGTTCTTTCAGTATCTCTTCCAGATGTTCTCCGGGGTGGAAAGACCTTGTCGTCATCGTGTGTTTCTCGCCTGCCATCCTGTCTATCCTGTGTATCCCTGTTCATTGCCCGTGATAAAGTCCCCCGCATGCATGCGAGAGTCATCACGTTCGAGGTCCACGCCCGCCCTGCGCTCGACGACGCCCAGGAGGCGTTCGAGCGCCTCGTGGTTCCAGAGATGCGCAGGCTCCCCGGCTACGACGGCGCGTACGTCCTCCGTGACGGTCATACGCGCGGAACAATCGTGATGCTGTGGGAGACCGAGGGCACGCTGCAGTCCGGAGAGGCGACGCCCGGCCTCAGCGAGCAGATGACGCGCCTCCGGCCCCTCCTCGGGCAGCACCCCGCCTACGCCGCCTGCGAGGTCGGCTTTGCGGACCACCCGCTCAACTGACGCCTACTCCTCGGTCTGAGTCGTCTGGCCGCCCTTGCGCGTCACGGTGATGTGGGCGAACGACGTGTCCGGCAGCGAGCCGTGCCAGTGCTTCTCGCCCGCGGGCGAGAACACGACGTCGCCTGCCTCGACCTCTGCCCGGTCGCCGCTCTCCGTGACGACCACGCCATGGCCCTCCGTCACGATGAGGAGCTGGTCGCTCTCGTGGTAGTGGAACTTGTTCCGCACGCCGACCCCGAAACTGACCACGCTCACGTTGAAGTCGTCGCTGTCCGGCGCGAGCGGCTGACGCGCCACGTCGTCGCTCGTGAACAGCGGTCCCGCCGCCGGTTCCTTCTCGACCTCGCTGATCTTCCGCACCTGCATCGCTGTCTCCTTTTGAGTTGCGTTAGTTTGTTATCCGCTCATCCTGAGCCTGCCGAAGGATCTGAGCCCGTCGAAGGATGCCACATCCTCCGCTCACCCGGGGGCTTGTCGAAGGGCGTATCCCTAGGCGTACGCGTCGTATATCCCTTCGAATTTGCCCAGTTTCAGCCGCACCTGCGTCTCCGCCATGTGCCGCACCATCTCGATGTCGCGGTCGTCGCGGATGAGGCGCACGACGGCTTCGGCCGCCTCTGCGGCGTGGTCCACGTCGACGATGCCGTGGATGCGGAAGAACTCCAGGTGCTCCGCCGGGATGTTGTACGGCGCCTCCTGGAGGTAGTTGAACAGCTCGGTCGAGTACCGCTGCACCATCGTCTCGTTCGTCAGGCCGGACGCCCTGCCCGCCGCCGGACACGTGTTGATGAGCGCCGACGCCACGATGACGCTCGTGTGGCAGAGCACCTCGTGCACCGGCACCATCTCCTCGAAGTCACGGTCCGTCAGCCCGATGTTGATGCCGAACTCCTGGCAAAGGTCCGGGTGGTCGTGCTCCGCGACGATGCCCGCGACCATGTCCCTGAACGCGCGGGGGTTGTCGGACGCCTTGATCATGCGTACTGCGCCGCTCTTGAGCAGCGCGCGGTTGAACCACGTGTGCTGCAGCGCGTAGCCCTGCAGGCGCCGGATGGTCAGCGTGCCCGCGCGCAGGTCGCGGAAGTAGCGTGTGTCCATCAGCGCATCCGCGGCAGGCTGCACCACGTCCGCCACCAACTCGTCAACGAAGCTCTTTACATCCACTGTCGTTGTCATCGTCGTGCCTCCTTCCCTTTGCGCGCCATACTCTACGCCTCGCACGGCAAGGGTCAACCTGTGGAATGCGACACAAGGCCATTGCGCCTTGTCCAGACCGGGTACAATAATCTCAAGCGACGACTCCGAACATGAGGAACGCGATACCCATGGTCACCTACGACGAATTCAGTGCATTCAAGTCCGAGAACGCCACCCAACACGCCGAAACTAGAGAGCGGCTTGAGCGCCTTAACACCCAGGTTGGCATGCTCGCCGAGCGCGTCGACGCCCGAATGAATGCCTTCCAGCGCACCCAGGACCTGACCAACCGCCTCCTCGTCACCCTCATCGGAACGATGGGAGCCGCCTTCGTGGCCACGGTTATTGCAACCCTCACCCGATAGGCGCGCGACAAGGTCTTGCAATATCCCCATGTTCTCCCCTGACGACGACCGAAGCGCTCCGCTGTACGAGCGCTACTCCATCGAGTTGCTCGGTGCGGACGATGCCCCCGCCCCTGACGGCCAGCCCGGCGACGGCCTGACGCTGCACACGACGCGCGGCGACGTGGCGTGCATCCTGCACCGCCCGAGCGAGGAGCGCGGCGTTGGCGTCGTGTGGGCCGCAGGGTCGCGAGGGGGTTTCGACGGCCCGGCGAACGGTCTCTACCGCGACCTTGCGGTGCGCCTGTCGGAGCGTGGTGTCGCGTCGCTACGCGTCAACTACCGCCATCCGGCGCACCTTGACGAGTCAACGCTGGACGTGCTGACCGCCGTCTGGCACATGGCGGCGCTCGGCTTTCAGCGCGTTGCGCTCGTGGGGCACTCGTTCGGCGGAGGCGTCGTCATCTCTGCGTCGCGCTACACGACGCACGCGCGGGGTGTGGCCGCGCTCGCTAGCCAGACGATGGGCGCGGAGGACGCCGCGCTCCTCGGCGGCAGGCCGCTGCTTGTCGTCCACGGCGAGGCCGACGCCGTGCTTCCCCTGGTGAACGCCGCGACGATCATCGACTGGGCGCCCGGCCCGAAGCAGCTCGTCACCTACCCCGGCGCGGGCCACGGTCTCCGCGAATGCGCCGACGAGGTACGGACACTGCTTGAAGGGTGGCTCACAGACCTGCTGCTGGCGTAAGAACTGTCTCATAGTTCCGAGGTGCCGTTGGCGCCGCAGCGGAGGTACAGGTCTTCCCGTTCTCCACCAGCGCACCTCTTTGCATGCATTCCCTCCCCAGGGGCGCTTCTCAAGCTGGGTCGGACCCCAACTCCGTCGCTCAAAACCCGGCAGGCATTCCAGTCGTAATTTTCAATAGAGGGGTATCGCCGCACCGGACCGTGGATCGCCCAGTGACCCAGGAAGCGATAGGCCAGCAGCGGCAAGGGGCAGCAGGGGCAAAGGAGGATACGGATGAACAACCTGCCGGCTGTAAGGAAAACACACACTTCGATGTGGCCACTATGGACCGCCATCGCGGTCGCCATCGTGATAGCCGTGGCCGGAACGGCCTCCCTGCCTCGGAATGCCTCTGCAAACACCCTCGACCCGCCGAGGCTGACCGTTCTTTGTTCAGATGGCGGGATCACATTGCTGTGGACCACGGGAGACGATGGCCAGATCGAAGCACCGGAAGGGTGGAAGGTGGAGCGAACGCATCGTGACGCTCAGGGCAACAGCTTCGTGCAAGCCTTCAATTTCGTCGGCGCCAAGGCCGACGCCCTTCTGACGCCCGACATGGGGAACTGGCTTTGGGAGGACACGAGCATCGACCGGAACCTTCCGTACACCTACCGCGTCAGGGGCATCGACGCCGACGGGGCGGACGTGGATGACAGGACATGGTCGGGCAGCGTCCTTGTTGATTGTTTTGCTGAGCACCCGAACCAACCCGGGCTTTCCCTTCCGGTAAGCGTGAGCGACGGCTTTGCCCTGTTGTGGCGCACCATGCTCAATGGTCTGGCCGAAGCGCCCGACGGTTGGAAGTTCGAACGAAAGCATGTGGATCGAGAAGGAAATGCAGTAGTGCAGTACTTCACGTTCATCGGCCCCGACGCCGATTCTCTCTTGACTACCGGCGGCCGCTACTGGAAGTGGGTGGACCGGAGCGCCGACCTGGATTCTGACTACACCTATCGTGTAAGAGCCATCAACGCAGATGGGACCGACAGGGGGGACAGGACCTGGTCCAGGAGCGTGTCGACCTCCCGCCTGACAGACACCCTCAACCGGCCCGGCATTTCGGTGCCCCAGTGCCATGACAATGGCGTGTCGATGTTCTGGCATACCGGCAATCGCGGTCAGCTCGCTGCCCCGGAGGGGTGGAAGGTGGAGCGCAGGCACCGGGATTCAGACCGCTGGGTCGTCCGCACCTTCACCTTCATCGGCGAACAGGCGGACGCTCTTCAGACCTTCAACGAACAGTACTGGGACTGGGTGGACACAACAGCTGCCCCGAACGTGGACTACACCTACAGGGTCAGGGCCATCAACGCCGACGGGTCCGACATGAGTGACAGAGTTTGGTCTCGACGGGCGCCGGTAGAGTGCGCACCTGCCGTAGGCCTCCTTAACCAGCCCGGCATTTCGGGGCTCCAGTGCCATGACGATGGCGTGTCGTTGTTCTGGCATACCGGCAATCGCGGTCAGCTCGCTGCCCCGGAGGGGTGGAAGGTGGAGCGCAGGCACCGGGATTCCGGTCGCAGGGTCGTCCAGGCCTTCACCTTCGTCGGCGACCAAGCGGATGCTCTTCGGACCTTCAACGAAGAGTACTGGGACTGGTTGGACACAACGGCTGCCCCGAATGTGGACTACACCTACAGGGTCAAGGCCATCAACGCCGACGGGTCTGACATGAGTGGCAGGGTCTGGTCTCGGCGAGCGCCGGTGGAGTGCGTATCTGCCGTTGCATGAGCGCCCAAACGTAGGGGCAGCCACATGGGCTGCCCCTACATCATCCCTAACGGTGCGAACGAGCCCTAGGTGTCGCGCTCGCTGGTGGGGCCGACCTCGCCGGTGCAGTACGGGATGAACGCCTTCATCCGGCAAGGCGCGCCGTTCTTCTCGAGCTCGGACTCGAAGTACCGGTGGATCTCCCGGTTCTCGTCTTCGTACTCGATCTGCATGCCGCCTTCCTTGATGCTGACGTTCGACTCGCCCCACTGGCTCGGCTGGCCGTCGCCGCTCCGCAGCGCGAGGTAGCGCGCGGGCTCGGGCCCGGTGTTGAAGTGCTGGTGGTAGGTCGCGTCCGCGGGGACGATGACCATGCCGCCCTTCTTCCACGGCGCGATCTCGTACTCGGGCTTGTCGTTGTCCCACCACAGTGCCGAGAAGCCGACGCCGCCCAGGATGACCAGGTGCGCGCCCGGGCCGTGGCGGTGGCCCTTCTTGTACGTACCGACCGGGAACTCGGAGATGTGCGCCCCTGTCACGTTGCCTGCGAGGTCGAAGTGCGTGTTGATGCCGCCGGCGCCTCGGTCGCGGTACTTCCACAGCTTCATGATGTCGGCGTTCGGTACGAAGTTCGTCTTCCACATCGTCCCGAACTTGGTGCCCTTCCGTTGGTAGAGCGTCCCCTGCCCGTTGAAGAAGTCCTCATCCTCGCCGGAGAACCGGTCCATGAAGTGGAACGGGTTGTTGAAGACGAACTCGTTGCTGCGGAACATGCGCATCACGGGCGGCGCGTTCGTCATGGAGACGTAGCGCGCGGGCTCCGTGCCGCTGCCGTTGAAGTGCTGGTACGACGCGTTCAGCGGGATGACCAGCAGGCTCCCCGCCGCCCATTCGAACGTGGCCTTCTGACCCTCGCTCAGCCACACGCTCGTCGCGCCGCGGCCGGAGACGACGTACATCACCTCTTCGTACATGTGGCTCTCGGGCTCAGACTTGCCGCCGGGCTTGATCTCCACCAGGTGCGCGTCGTTCGGCAGCATCGCGTTCGGGATGTTGATGACGGCGCCCTTGCCGCCCTTCCGTTCCCAGTCGCCGAGCTCGACGTCGTTCAGGTCCTCGAACTTGTACTCAACGATGCGCTTGATTCCCTCGCGTTCGATCCAATCGAAATAGGGGTCTCCCGACTCCCACAGATCCATCTTGTCGGGGACTTCTGCTTCCCGCAGGTCAACGACTGCCATGTTTCGCTCCTCTCGCCGGTCTCAGTAGTAGGTGCGCCCCACTTTACCACGCACCCCTCAACCACGCTCTATGTGGATTCGCGAATGGAAATCCGGGCATGGACATGTTCACCCGACATCGACCTGTGCGCGAACAGCAGGCATGCTTGGATATCTTCCGGCTCCAGGAAGGTGTACTCGCGGAGGACATCCTCCGGAGTGTCGCCAGCCGCAAGCATTCCCAACACTTGTTCGACCGAGATACGCATATCGCGAATGATGGGTTTGCCGTCGAAGACATCCCGGCGGACCACTATCCGGTTGAGCAATTCACGCTCTGTTGGCATCGCCTCTACCCATCCTCCCGTATCTGCGACCCCGCGCGCAGGTCCTGCAGTCGCGACGCCTGCTTGCTCCGCCAGAGGTAGCCCAGCGTGTACGTCAGCACCGCGATGCCGCCCACGATGGCCGCGACCGGCGCGGACGCCAGCGCGGCAACGCCCGCGAACTGCAGCTCGCCCAAGGGACGGACGCTCGTGTGCACCATGCTCCATATCCCCATGACGCGCCCGCGGAACTCGTTGGCCACGAGCATCTGCAGGTTCGTCTGCACGGCGACGTTCACCATCGACGCTCCCGTGCCGTACGCGAACAACAGCCCCAGTGACGCCCAGTACCACTCCGACAGCGCGAACCCTATCGAGAACACACCCATCGTCACCGCTCCGCTGGTGAACAGCGCGCGCTGCTGGTTCGGCGCGGTGAGGCTCGATGCGATGAAGACGCCGGTCACGCTGCCGATGCCCGTCGCGCCCCACATGTAGCCGAGGCCTTCCGGCCCGACGCCCAGCACGTCCTTCGCGAATATCGGGAAGAGCACCGTCAGCGCGACGCCGAACGCCATGTTCCAGTACGCCGTGCCGATGAGGAATACGAATATCCGCTCCCGCCGTATGTACCCCAGGGCCGCGGCCATGTCCGCAAGCACGTTGCGCCCCTGCGACCGCACCACCGGAGGCAGATGCACCCGCCACAGCAGCGCCGCGTACACCGCGACTGCCACCACCGTGATCGCGAACACCACGCCGCCCGCCACGCTCGCCGACTCCGATGTCGCGAACACGAACTCGCTGACCAGTCCGCCCACCACCGGCGATCCCACGCGAGTCGCCGGGTGGATCATCGCGTTCAGCCCCACCGCACTGGGCATCGCGTCGCGTCGCACCAGGTGCGGGAACATCGCCTGCCGCGCGGGCCCCTCGAACGAGCCGATGGCCGATAACGCGAAGCCTCCCGCTATCACGTGCCAGGCCGTCAGCTCGCCCATGAGCCCTACAACCGACAGAGTCCCCAGCACCACGATGAACAGCAACTGCATCGTGATGAGCAGCTTTCGCTGGTCGAACTTGTCTGCAAGCGCTCCGCCGAAGAGCGTGAGCGCAACGGAGGGGATCATCTGCGCGATGCCGTTCACGCCCAGCAGCACCGCCGACCCGGAGAGCTGGTAGATCAGCCAGCCTTCGATCATCCACTGCATCTGCTGGCCGGAAACGGCGATGACGAATCCCACCCAGTAGAGGCGGAAATCCCTATGCCGCAGCGCGCTGAACCGTCCTGCCATGCGGAGAGTCTACCCCGTCGTGGACCACTCCCATCCCGCCGTTCTGTGCGTCCCTGTTGAATCCCTCGCTGCGTGGAGTAACATCCCGCCATGCAGACTCCGTTCGGCATCGTCGACGGCGACGGACACGTCACCGAGTCCGAGGACCAGATACGCCCATACATGGACGAGCCCTACCGCTCGCGGGGCGGCCAGATACGCGCGGGCCACAACTACTGGGACATCAACCTCGGCGGACGGCTCGGGTCGGTCGCAAAGGACGCCCAGACATGGCTCGACGCCATGGACGAAGGCGGCATGGAGACCGCCATCCTCTACCCCACGTCCATCGGCTTCACCGCAGCGCTCATCTGGGAGCCGGACGTAGCAGTCGCCGTCTGCCGCGCCTACAACGACTTCCTCCACGAGGAGTTCACGAGCGTCAGCCCGCGCCTCAAGAGCGTGGCGCTTCTCCCGCTGCAGGACGTCGACGAGGCCGTCAAGGAACTACGCAGGGCCGTCACCGAGCGCGGACACTCCGGCGCGATGCTCTCGGCCATCGGCGCGCACCCGCCACTCGGACGCGCGCAGTACTTCCCGCTCTACGAGGAGGCGCAGCGGCTCGGCGTCATGCTCGCCGTCCACTCCTCCACCCAGGGCATCCACCACCTCGCGGCGGACGACTTCCAGCGATTCATCGAGGTCAACACCTTCTGCTTCCCGGTCGG
Source organism: SAR202 cluster bacterium bin16 (assembly GCA_002238425.1). Taxonomy (GTDB): domain Bacteria; phylum Chloroflexota; class Dehalococcoidia; order Lucifugimonadales; family Australimonadaceae; genus Bin16. Next base: position 9,055 of record MPMJ01000049.1, read on the forward strand.
CCTCTTCCGTCACATGGTCAGCATGATGTTCGCCGGCATACCCGAGCTCTTCCCTGACCTGCGCGTCGGCTGGATGGAGGCCGGATGCGGATGGGTGCCCTACTGGCTGGAGCGCATGGACGAGAAATGGAAGATACGCGGCGCGGACGAGGCTCCCATGCTCCGCAAGTCGCCCACCGAGTACGTGCAGCAGGGCAACTGGTACTTCCACTCCGAGGCCGATGAGAAGATGCTCCCCTACACCGCGTCCGTCATCGGCAATGACAAGCTCTTCTTCGCGTCGGACTTCCCGCACTGGGACTCCGAGTACCCTCACAACGTGCAGGAGATGCTCGCCCGCGAGGACATCGACGAGACGCTCCGCCGCAACGTCCTACGGGAGAATGCCCTCCGCCTCTACGGCATGTCGTAGCCTCCAGGAGCGAGACCATGGAACCATTGCAGTGGCGCAAGCGCATCGGCCTCATCACCACCAGCGGGCAGGTCGTCACCGAGCCGCGCTACTACCAGCTCGCGCCGGAAGGCGTCACGTTCCACACGTCGCGCATGCTCCACACCGGCGGGCCTGAAGGACTCATCCGCATGGAGGAGAACGCCCCCCGCGCCGTCGAGGAACTCGTCACTGCCGACGTCGACGCCATCGCCTACTGCTGCACCGTGAGCGGCGCGCTGCGCGGCTTCGAGAGGGACCAGGCCTTCTGCGACGACATCTGGGAGCGCACCGGCATCCCGGCGACCTCCACGATGCTCGCCTGCGCCGAGGCGCTCCAGCACCTCCGCGCTGGGCGCGTCGTGCTCACGAGCCCCTACGTCGACAGCCACAACGAGCACGAGGCGGACTACCTGCTGGAAGCCGGGATCACACCCGTGCTCATGCGCGGCATGGGCCTCACCTCAGGCAGGCAGTACTGCCGCGTGACGCCGGACGAGATACGCACGTTCTGCCTCGATGCCTGGCAGGAGGCCTACGCACTCGAGCCGGACGCCCTCTTCATCAGCTGCATGAACTACGACGCCATGTCCGTCGCCGAGAACCTCGAGCAGATCATCGGTAAGCCCGTCGTCACCTCCCACTCCGCCACCCTCTGGCGCGCCCTCTCCCTCGCCCACATCACCGACCCCATCGAAGGCGCAGGCTGCCTCCTCAGGGAGAAGCGCTAGGTCTCCTAGTTCCCGCGTAGGCGGGAGTCCCGCAGCCCTGTAGGGGCAACCCATGTGGTTGCCCATGCCCCCCTCACACCTTCCGGGCGTACGTCGTGATGCCGTCCGACCAGTCGAAGCGGCGCGCGACCTTGTGCATCGCCCGTAGGAGCGGCGCAGCCGGGCCGAGCAGCCGCGTCTTGTGCAGCAGGTGCACCGGCGCGTAGAACCCCTCGTTGGTCTCGTCAGCATCGACGACCCCCGCCAGCGTCGCGGTCTCGGTCGCACGGAACGTTTCGAGCCCCACGTCGGCCAGCATGCGCGTCAGCGTGCGCCGCGAGAAGTAGTAGACGTGCTCCGGCATGCTGAAATGCCGCCAGCGCGCTCCGACGATGCGCGGCCACAGCCCCTCGATGTCGTGAGTCCCCACGATCAACACGCCGCCCGGTTTCAACAGGCGGTGCACCTGCCGCAGCACGCTCTTCGGGTCCGGCAGGTGCTCGATGGTCAGCAGCATCATCACGAGGTCGACGCTGTCCGGCGGGAGGTCCACGTCATCCAGCGTACCGGTGAAGACGTTGAGCCCGAACTCACGGCGCGCGTGCTCGGTCGCGTACGTTGACACGTCCACGCCGTAGGGCGTCCAGCCCCGCTGGCGCAGTTGGTCGAGCACGACGCCCATGCTGCACCCGACGTCCAGCGCGACGCCCGGCGTTACGTCCTTCAGCGGACGCAGCAATTCGTCGACCACGAAGCGCAGGTGGTTCGTCAGCGCCAGGTAGTTCGAGTAGCCGACGTGGAGGTCGTCGAAGTCGCTGCCGCCGCCGTAGTAGGCGCCGTCGTCGTAGATCGTCGCCAGCTCGGATGCCACCGGACGCGGGTTGATGAACACCAGGCGGCATTCGTTGCACCGCACGATCGTGTAGCCCTTGATGACATGCAGCGGCGAGTGCTCCTCCGACCCGCACAGGTTGCACGCCACCGTTTCGAATCGCGTCTCCGTCATCGGCATACCTCCGTGTATGGCTTGCTTGGCTGCCCGGTTGCTCTGGGCCTGTGTCCGTTCGTGGTGAGCCTGTCGAACCACGCCGTCATCCTACCCGCCTAGCAAATATGGTGCATGGAGGCTTAGCATCTTAGCATCAAAATAATCCTATGCTATCATGCTTCCATGAGAACCACACTGACTCTTGACGACGACCTGGCCGACTCGCTGAAGGAGCAGGCGCGATCGCAGAACAAACCGTTCAAGCGTGTGGTAAACGATACCCTGCGTCGTGGAATGTCTCCCGGCTCCGAGAATCCTCCGATGCCTCGATACCAGGTGGTACCGAACCAAAGCGGTCTTGCTCCTGGCGTGGACCCCATGAAGCTGAACCAACTCAACGATCAGTTGGAGACTGAAGAGTTCACAAAGTCCAGTGCTACTTGATCATCCCCGACGTCAACTTGCTCATCTATGCCCACAATGAGGGCGCGCCCTTCCACGACCCCGCGCGGGAGTGGTGGGAGGGCCTGGTGAACGGCACCGAGCGCATAGGCATACCATGGGTGGTCGCCATTGGCTTCGTCCGCTTGATGACCCACCAGAAGGCAATTGCGCGTCCATTGAGTCCGGAAGAAGCCGTCGACTACGTGCGTGACTGGTTCCGGTTTCCTCACATTACGTCGGTCAACCCCGGTACCGACCACCTCACCTACTTCCGGCGCAACCTCGCCGCGGCCGGAGTCGGCGCGAACCTCGTTACCGATTCGCACGTTGCAGCCTTGGCGATGGAGTTCCAGGCGGAGGTTCACTCGAACGACAGCGACTTCAGCCGCTTCCCCGGTCTCCGCTGGCGCAACCCTCTCTAGGCCTACCTCAAGGGTGAGTGCAGGGCCGCGCCCCGCCTACCCCTCATCCCCGTACGGCGGACGCATCGTGTGCCAGGGTGTAGCCTGTTCGTAGGCGTGGGCGATGCGGAAGATCGATGTCTCGTCGAAGCGTTTGGCCATCACGTGCAGCCCTATCGGCAGGCCGTCGTCGGAGAAGCCCATGGGGACGGACATCGCGGGCGCGCCGGAGTAGTTCGCGGGCGTGTGAAAGCCGTACTTCCGCATCTGCTCGACTGCCGCCTCTTTCGTCGGAGGCTCGCTCTTCGTGTCCGCGATGCGCGGCGGGAACTGCGCGTACGCCGGCGCTACCGTTACGTCGAAACTCTCCAGTATCCCGAGCGCCTGCGCCCGCAGTTGGCTGCGTAACTGCAGCGCCCGCTGGTACGTCGACGCCGGGATCAGCGCCGAGATGAGCGTGTTCCGCCGCACGCCCGCGTCGAACAACTCCGGCGTCTCGTTCAGGTGCGTCCACTGCAGCGCCACGCGCGGCGAGTGCAGCGCGTTGTTGATGAGCGCCGTCATCGTGATGAGCGGCAGCGACACCTCCTCGACCTCCGCGCCGAGCGACCGCAGCACGCCCACGGCGTCGAGCGCCAGCTGGCGGATGCGCGGGTCCAGGTGCGGGGCGTCGATCGCCTCCTTGACGACCGCGACGCGCATCCCGCGGATATCGCCGTCGAGCCACGAGGAGTACGACGGCACCGGTAGCCGCGCCGACATCAGGTCGTTCGCGTCGAACCCGGCGACGGCCTCCAGCAGCAGCGCACAGTCCGCCACCGACCGTGCGATGGGCCCCGCCGTGTCCTGGTTCCAGCTGCTCGCGATCATCCCGTGCGTGCTCACCCGCCCCAACGTCGGGCGGATGCCGACCGCGCCGTTGCACGACGCCGGGCGCCGTATCGAGCCGCCCGTGTCCTCAGCCAGCGATCCCGCGCAAAGAGCCGCGGCGACCGCGATGCCCGATCCGGTGCTCGAGCCGCCCGCGTCGTGCTCGAGGTTCCACGGGTTGCGCGGTTGGCCGTACGGGAACACCCACGTCACCGGCGACGCGAACTCCGTCATGTTGAGCTTGCCGAGCATGACCGCGCCCGCATCGTGGAACCGTGCGATGGGCGTCGCGTCGAAGTCCGGTACGAACTCCGACAGGATGCTGGAACCGCACGTGGTCAGGATGTCCTTCGTGTAGAACTCGTCCTTGTGCGCGAGTGGGATGCCGGCCAGTGGGCCCACCGCTTCTCCCCGCGCTATCGCCTCGTCGGCCTTCGCCGCCTGATCAAGCGCGAATTCCGCCGTCACCGTCACGTACGAGCGCAGCTCATCGTCGAACCGCTCGACGCGGTCGAGGTATATCTGCGTCAATTCCACCGACGACACCTGCCGCGTCCGCAGCATGTGCCCCAGTTCGGTGATGGTCTTGTACGCCAGCGGGTGGTCGGAGCTTTCCGTAAGCTTGGCTTCCGTTCGCCCCGAGCCTGTCGAGGCGCCCTCCCCGGGCGCATCCGCCGGATACTGCAACGCAGGCAGCGGCGCGACTCCGTACAGGTCGTGCTCGTCGAGCACCTCCAGCCCCTCGCGCAGCGCGTTGAACTGCGTCGTCAGTGGCTCGACGTCTTCGTCCAGTAGCCGCAGCCCCGCTACCTTCGCCAGCCCTCGAAACTCATCCGGTGTGATGTCGGTCATGCGTCAACTCCCATCCTGTTCGTCCTGTGCATCCCGGTTGACTGTCCCCTCACCACACCTCCCGGCCGCCGTTGACGAGGATCATCTGGCCGGAGATGAACCGCGCGTCGTCGGTGAAGAGGAACGCCATCACCCCCGCGAGGTCGTCCGGGACCCCGCGGCGCAGCATCGACGACTCCGGCTCCGGGTACGCCTCCTCAGCCGACAGCGGTTCCTCCGTGTCCGACGTCGTGTTGCCCGGGGCAACGGTCACGACGTTGATGTTGTACTGCCCCAGTTCCCGCGCCACGGCTCGCGTGATGCCGGTGATGGCCGATTTCGACGCCACGTACTGCGCGTTGATCGCGTCCGGCGCGCGGCTGATGCGGAGCGTGCTGCCGGAGCTGACGTTGACGATGGTGCCCGAGCCCTGCTCCCGCATGTACGGGTAGACCGCCCGGATGCCGAGGAACGTGCCACGCGTGTTCACCTCGAACACCCGGCCCCACATCCCCATGTCAACGTCCATCAGCGACTTCGCCTCGAGCCCGTGCCGCGTCGTGATGCCCGCGTTGTTCAGCAGGCCGTCGATGCGCCCGAACCGCTCGTGCGTCTGCCGCGCCATCGCGAGCGTGTCCTCCTCCGACGACACGTCGACGCGCAGCGGCAGCACCTCCGCGCCCGCTGCCTCGCACAGCGACGTCGTTTTCGAGAGGTCCGCGATGTCGGCGATCGTGAGCTTCGCCCCTTCCTCCGCCAGCCGCGTCGCGTACCTGCGCCCCAGCCCCGACGCCGCACCCGTGACGATGATGACCCTGTTCTCCAACAGCATTGCGCTCTCCTCCATGCGCCCCTCGGCGCGCCGCCATCCTACACCTTGCGAAGAGCCTGCATTGTAACTACAATTACGTAATGACAGGAGCAGAGCCGCACTGGGAATGGGACCCTGGCAAGGATGAAACGAATCGGCGGCTGCATGGGCTCAGCTTCGAAACCGCAATACTCGTATTCGAGGACCCTTTAGCGGCAACCCTGGAGGACCCCTACCCGTACGAACGACGGTGGCGAACGGTGGGGATGGTCGGCAGAGCGATTCTAGTGGTTGTTCACACCTGGCCCGAACGTAACCTGGATGCTGGCGAGGAGATAGGACGCATCATCAGCGCGCGGAAAGCGACTAATCGGGAGAGAAACGCCTATGAAGAAGGAACGTGCTGAACTGACTGAAAGCCAACGAGCGGAGATCGCGGCGCTGGAGAACCTGCCGGAAGAAGAGATCGACACTACGGATATCCCTGAGGTAATCGACTGGCAGGGCGCCAGCCGAGGCGTGTTCTATCGTCCGGTTAAGCGTCAGGTCACACTTCGGTTGGACGTGGATGTGCTCACCTGGTTCAAGGCGCACGCCCAGGGCGGACGCGGCTATCAGACGGACATCAACCGAGCGCTGCGCGACCATGTCCAACGGAACGAAGCAGTGAACTGACGCGTTCCGCTGTCTCCGGCTTGACGCTTGTGCTAACGTGCAGCCATCAAGCGGCTGAACGGCAACGGAGTACAAGGAGGCCTTGTCATGGCGGTCATAGACTCGGATGCCCACGTAGTCGAAACGGAACGTACCTGGGACTTCATCCCGCAGTCCGACCAGAACCTGCGGCCCATCGTCATCACGAGACCAGACTCGTCTGGCAAGGACATAAGGTACTGGGAGATCGACGGCGAGATACGCGGCACGGTGCGCCAGCCCATCGGCAAGCGCGAGGAGTGGGACCCCACCCGCATCGCGGCAGACATGGCGGCTGCCCAGGCAGCGTCCGGGCGGAAGTTGGCGACTCCCGACGCCTCCAAGCACATGGAGGATGTGGGCGCGCGCCTGCGCCACATGGACGAGCTCGGCATCGACTACCAGATGCTCTACCCCACCATCTTCCTGCGGAAGCTCGCCGACCGCGACGAGACCCGCGTCGCGCTCGCGAAGGGCTACAACCGCTGGCTCGCCGACATCTGGACGCAGTCCGAAGCTCGCCTGCGCTGGGCCGCCGTGCTCCCGCTCTCCGTCATGGACGAGTCCATCAAGGAGCTGCACTGGGCGGCTGAGCACGGCGCGAACGGCGTCTTCATGCGCGGCGTCGAGGAGGAGGGCGTCCTGCAGGACGAGTACTTCTTCCCGCTGTACGAGGAGATGAGCAAACTGGACATGGCCGTGACCGTCCACATCGGTAACGGCAACCCGCTCGTCGAGAGCCTGCTGAACCACGGCGCGGGGGGCTCGCCGTTCTCCTCCATGCGCATCTTCTCCGTGGCCGCCTGCCACTCGTGGATACTCGCGGGCATCCCGCAGCAGTTCCCCGGGCTGCGCATCGCGTTCGTGGAGGCCGCGGCGCAGTGGGCGCCCTACGTGGTCAACGACCTGCGGCGGCGCTTCCCCGGCCGGCACGGCAGGCCCGCGCCGGACAACCTCTTCGCGGAGAACAACATCTGGGTGACGTGCCAGACCGACGACGACATCGGCTACCTGGTCGAGTACGCGGGTGAGGACAACCTGCTCATCGGCACCGACTACGGCCACACCGACCAGTCGTCCGAGATCGAGGCGATGCGCATCTTCCAGGAGCAGGGCACCGTCGCCCCGGACGTCGTCAGCAAGATCCTCGACGCGAACCCCCGGGCGGTGTACGGGTTCTAAGGCCCATCGTTCCCGCGCTTCCCGTCGTTCCCCCTAGGGCGGGAATCTCGCCTGGTGTAGGGGCGGTTCGCGAACCGCCCCTACGTCCCGACACGCCACGCCGCTCGGTTAGCGCGCAGCATCCTCTCAGGAGACGTTGGGTCGCGAATGAGCGCCACCCCGAGAGATTCCTCGGCTCCGCTGCACTTCGCTCGGAATGACACCCCCCTCCTACCCCGCCATCGGGTCGAGGATCACCTTGCCGGTGACCTCGTTGGCGGCGATGAGGCGGAAGGCGTCGGCGGCGTGCGAGAGCGGGAGGATGCGGTCGATCAGGACGCGGTAGCGGCCCTCCGCGACGCCACGGAGGGCGGTGTCGGCGAAGTCGTCCGCCTGGGCGCTCGAACCGAGGCCGCCGATGATCTTGAGGCGGTTGCGGTAGAGGCGGCGCACGTCCACCGGCAGGATGCCGTCTCCGGCGTGCGTGCCGATGGTCAGGAGGCGTCCGCCGACCGCCATGCTCTCTATGGCCTTCGGCCATAGGCGCGCGTCGCCGACGTTCTCGAAAACGACGTCGACGCCCCTGCCTTCCGTGGCCGCGAGTACCTCCTCGACGAGGTCGTTCTCCCGGTAGTTGATGCCGTGGTCGGCGTCCATGCTCAGCGCAGCCGCAACGCGCTCGTCGCTTCCGGCCCCCGCGAGTACCTTCGCGCCCGCTTCCTTCGCGAGTTGGATGATGCACGTGGAGAGCGCGCCCGCGGCGCCCATCACGAGGACGCTCTCGCCTGCCTGCACTCCTGCTGTCTCGACCTGCGAGTGCGCCATGCCGAAGTGCCGCCGCACGACGGTCGCCGTCGGGAAGTCGACCTCGTCCGGGACGAGGCTGATGCGCGACTCGCGGAGGACGACCAGCTCCGCATAGCCGCCGAACGTCGCGAGCGTCGTCGTGCCCGCGACGCGGTCGCCGACCTCGAACGACGTGACGCCTTCGCCGACGGCCTCCACGACGCCTGAGGGGTCGACGCCGGGCGTGAACGGCAACTTCGGGTCCATGCCCGAAGCGCCGGCGACGAGGTGTACGTCCAGGGTCGTGTTGACCGAGACGGCGTGCACGCGCACGAGCACCTCGCCCGGCCCCGGCCTGGGGTCAGGGACGTCTTCGAAGCGCAGCTGTTCCGGCCCGCCGAACGCGTTGACGACGATCGCCTTCATCGGTCCTCCCGCGCCATCGTGTACAACCGTAGCGGTGTACACGTCAAGCGAGCCCTCGCCGCAGGCCCGCGAGGGGAGCGTCTCAGGGCATGCGGGTTGTGGCTGGCCGCCGAGTCCTGATATACGCTAGCCATGATGGAGGATGCCCGATGACGACGACCGCAGTTGGTGACCCGTTCGACGACGCTGAACGAGGTCTCGAATGGCTGGAGAAACTGGAAGCGCTGCAGGCGCGCTCCGCGTCCGATCGCGCGGCCATCGAGGTCGCGGAGTACGTGATGCAGTTGCGGGCAGCCGTGGCCGCGCTCGCCGGAGAGCGCGCCGCCTCCGAGCTGGCCGAGGCCGTCGGCGCGGAGACGGCGCAACTCGTGGAGCAGTTGCGGCAGGCCGGCGACAAGGACTACTGGAACACGAGGGTCCTTCCCGCGCTGCTGAAGGTGGACCGCTAAGGAGGGCATCCTGCTCTCCGCCGTTCCTGCGAAAGCAGGTCCCCGCCTGGTGTAGGGGCGGTTCGCGAACCGCCCCTGCGTCCCGCCCTGCCGCCGCGTGCCCTCGTGGGCGCCCTTCGGGGAGGGCTCGCTTGGCGGTGCGCCGGCCACACGCGTACGCCTGGGTACCCACAAGGGATACCCCTACACCAGACACCCTGACCCTCATTCACCACCAAATCCCCAGCCGGTTCCGCGCCGCGCCGTCGTCGTCCTCCGGCTCGACGCTCTCCGCGTACGGCGGAGGGCGGTCGTAGCCGAAGGCTTCGATGGTTGGGTTGGGCGGCGGGTCGTCGTTGAGGAACGGTTCGGCGCCGGTCCATATGCCGAACGACGGCGGGACGAGGAACGCGAGCGCGAGGGCGTCGGCCTTGTCGGGCGACGGCATGCCGCGCTTGCGCATCTGCGGTTTGCCCTCCAGCCGTATCTGGCCTGAACTCGAGATGTCGTAGCGCAGCCCGAGCAGTTGACCCGCCAGCTCCTCGTCGCGCGGGAGCGTGATTGCCTTGAGGTCGAACAGCCGGCGCAGCTCCCAGAAGATCTCCGACCGGCGATTAAAGAACCGCGTCGGACGCTGCGCCGAGCCGCCGAAGTGGACGCCGTAGACCGGCGCGCCGAGCTCGCGCAAGCGGTCGACCACGCCTCCGCCGACGCCGCCCTCGTCGACGAATATCGCTTCCGCGCGCCACTCCTGCGCCGCGCGATGCACCTCGAACACGAGGCGCATCGTGTCCATGCGCTCGAACGAACGCATCAGCAGCACGCGCTCGCCCTGGCGCACGCAGAGGGCGGACTTGTCGAAGCCGAAGCGGGCGACGTCGACGCCGATGTAGACGGGTTCGCCCTCACCCGCCGCGCTGTCGCGCGCCGACCTCTCCCGGGGGGAGAGGTAATCATCGTCATTTCCGCGCAGGCGGGAATCTCGCAGCCCCGGAGAGGCAAGGGACGAGGTTCCCTAAGTTCACAAACGAAGTGCAACACCAGATTAAGGTGTTGCCATGGGGAAATGCTATACGCAGCTCGGGATTGAGGAACGCTGTGCGATCGCCCGCCTACGTACCGAGGGGCGCTCGATCCG
>MPMJ01000050.1 GCA_002238425.1 SAR202 cluster bacterium bin16
GCGGTGCGTCATCCGCTCCGGACTCCGTTCCCCGCGCTCCGCACCCGTCTTGGCTGCAACTTCCGCCTCCATCACCGCTTGCACCAACACCGACAGCCCCTCTCGCAGAAAGTCAATGTCTGCCTCCTCTGCCTCCTTGCGCAACAGCTCCAACACATCCATCCTGTTCTTGGCCATCGAGGTCGCCTCCTTCATCGTCGTTGTTGATGAGGATGACCCGATGGCCACTTTCTTGCATAGCCCTCGTCTGCTCTTACACCACTTCCAGGGACACTACTAGGGGTGCCCCTTGTGGGTACACAGGCGTACGCGGTTGGCCAACGCATCGCCAGGCGAGCCCTCCCCGAAGGGCACCCACAAGAGATGCCCCTACACCCGACCGGGCGCACGAAATGGCATCCCCCATCACCACACCCCAAACCGGTTCCGCTCCGCGCCGCCGTCGTCCTCCGGCTCGACGGCCTCCGAGAACGGCGGAGGCCGGTCGTAGCCGAACGCCTCGATCGTCGGCCTCGGCGGCGGATCGTCGTTGAGGAAGGGTTCGGCGCCCGTCCAGATGCCGAACGACGGCGGGACGAGGAACGCGAGCGCGAGGGCGTCGGCCTTGTCCGGCGACGGCATGCCGCGCTTGCGCATCTCGCGCTTGCCCTCCAGCCGCACCTGGCCGGAGCTCGAGACGTCGTACCGAAGCCCGAGCAACTGACCCGCCAGCTCCTCGTCGCGCGGGATCGCGATCGCCTTGAGGGCGAACAGCCGGCGCAACTCCCAGAAGATCTCCGAGCGGCGGTTGAAGAACCGCGTCGGACGCTGCGCCGAGCCGCCGAAGTGCGCCCCGTAGACCGGCGCGCCAAGCTCCCGCAGCCGGTCGACCACGCCTCCGCCGACGCCGCCCTCGTCCACGAACACCGCCTCCGCGTTCCACTCCCGCACCGCGCGCTGCACCTCGAACACCAGCCGCATCGTGTCCATGCGCTCGTACGACCGCACCGCCAGCACGCGCTCGCCCTGGCGTACGCAGAGGGCGGACTTGTCGAAGCCGAAGCGGGCGACGTCGACGCCGATGTAGACCGGCTCATCTGTCATGTTGAGCGCAGCCGCCTGGGTTGTCATGTTGAGCGTAGCCGAAACATCTCTCGGCGAGCGTTCGTCCTCAACGGCATCCGCGCCCGAGAGATTCCTCGGCTCCGCTGCACTCCGCTCGGAATGACAATCCCCCTCCCCGCACAGCGCCTCCCCACGGTCCATCGCCGACTCCACCGCATCCCGACCGAGCAGCGAATCATCCAGCCTGTCCGGGAACTCCGCGAGCACCGACGCCGCGTACAGCGGGTGGTCCAGGCCCCAGTCCATGGCGTACTCCTCCACGTCCTCCGGCGTGATCATCCCCCGCCGACCGCCGTCCTCACCCGTGAAGTTCGGCGTATCGAACGCGGAGATCGCGATGCGGTGGTACAGCCGACGCTTCGCGTGGTGCGACGCGTAGAACTCACCGTCGCGCGACAGCGCGTTCCCCACGAGCAGCAGCCGGTTGGGCTGCAACCGCTTGATGGCCTCCATCTGCGACTGCGGCATCGCGTGCGCCTCCGTTACGACCACCAGCAACTCCCCCGAGTGGAAGCCTTGGATGTTGAGCGAGTTGTTGGTCGAGAACCCCAACGCGAACCGCTGCTCGTCGATGCGGTACGCGGACTTGAACATCCGTCCGCTGAGGCGCTCCCTCGCCCCGGCATACGCCTCGCGCATCTCCTGCCACACGACCTCGTCGACCTGCCGCTGCGTCGGTCCGAGCGTGAGCGCCTTGCTCTCCGGGCGTGTCTCCAGCCACCAGAGCATGGCCCGGCCCGCCGCCCAGTCCTTGCCGGAGCCGTTCGCCCCCACGACGCTGACGCGCCGGTGATGCACCAGCGCATCCAGCATCTCCGCCTGCTTCGAGTACGGCGCTCCGGCGTCGCCGAGCACGTCCGTCACGAACCCGACGGGGTCGTTCGCATATCGCGTGAGGTCTTCTGCCACGAGGTCCACCTCTCTCACCCGGATAAGGGCGGTCCGCGAACCGCCCCTACGCCCGGTTAACACAGAAAGCCCCCTCGCTCTTCGCTGAGGGGGCAGCGTTCTTCCTGCGGCTCGTCCGACAGGGTCTATGTGCGCGTTACCGGTTGCGCTCTATTCATGGTGCGGCATAGATGGCCATCCGCACAAGGGGCATGTGTCACACCGATATCAACATCCCGCCCGTCATTCCCGTGAAAACGGGAATCCAGGGAGCGGCGCAGAGAGCCGCTCGCAAGGCCTCTGCCTTCGATTACACTCCTCCCATGGCCTACCACCAACCTCGGCGAGACCGCCGCCTCCCCTGCGTCTACATCCTCGCCAGCCAGCGCAACGGCACGCTCTACGCCGGCGTTACCTCCAACCTCCCTCAACGCATCTGGCAGCACAGGCAGGGCCTCGGCGAGGGCTTCACGAACAGGTATGAGGTTCATCACCTGGTGTGGTACGAACCCCACGAGAACATGATGAGCGCCATCGCAAGGGAGAAGGCGATCAAGAAGTGGAACAGGGCATGGAAGGTCGAGTTGATCGAGGCGTCGAACCCCGAGTGGCGGGACCTGTATGAGGAGATAGGCTGACACCCCCGCTGCCCCGTCCTCCCGTGTGCCTGTTCGGCACTCTGGATTCCCGTTTTCACGGGAATGACGGGAGGGGCGGTTCGCACAGAAAGCCCCCTCGCTCGTAGCTGAGGGGGCGGCGTTCTTCCTGCGGCTCGTCCGTCAGGGTCTATGTGCGCGTTACCGGTTGCGCCCTACCATCGTGCGGTAGGGGTGGTGTGCGGCGCAAGGGGTTGGTGTCACAGAACCGCATTTCGTTCGTCATTCCCGTGAAAACGGGAATCCAGGGAGCGGCGCAGAGAGCCGCTCGCGAGGCGCCCTAGAACCCAAGGATATCGTCTAAGAACTTCTCTACGGGGTCGCGCCTCTGCGTCTGCCTCTTCTTAGTAGCGGCTCGCTTCTTGGCAGTCGAACCTCTTGCAGCTGTGGGTTTGCCCGTAGTCCCTACAGTCTTCGCGGCCGATTTCGGCCTTGATGGAGAGGACTTGCTTGATGGTGAGGGTTTGACTATGCCCTGTTGGCGCAACTTCTTTCGAAGTTCCCCCATGGTCCCGTTCCCCTTCAGTGAGTTACAGGCACCACAGAGCAACTGGAGATTGGAGAGACGCTCTCCTCCTCCCTTGGAGAAGGGGCGTATGTGGTCGACCGTCATATTCCTGAGATCAAACCTCTTACCGCAGCCGTTGCACTTCCCGCTTTGCTCCTTATGGAGCGCTTCCTTTTCCCGCTGCGTGAATCGAGGTCGCGAGCGCATGGGCTCGTCGAAGTCAAACAGAAATGCCATCGCCAACTATCTCCTCCCAACGGGGAGGCTATGCAACGCTATCGAGGGCGTCAAGACTGGTGACTAGAGTAGCCCCTACTCCCCCACCAACTCGATGCGGTCGCCGTAGCGGCGGAAATCAGCCACATTGAACGTCAGCAGCCGACGCTCACCGTGCGCCAGCATGGTCGCCACGATGTTGGCGTCGTGGATCTGCCGTCCGCCAACAGCAACCTCCCTGCATAGCTGAAGCAACGACGCGGTCACGAGCGGGCCGTCCTCGAGCACATCGCAACCGGTCATTATCCCTTCAACGTCGGCGAGCGCATCTTCCCGTGTGATCGTCACCGGCCATCCCTGGGGTCGCGTGACTACAGAGAGATACTCACGAAGCACTTGCCGGCTTACCCGCAACGGATCGCCGTCCTCCTCGGCGCGTTCCAGCCGGCTCCTCGCGGCTCCGTAGAACGGAGATTCAGGAAGGCGTGCGTAAACGAGGACGTTGGTGTCTACGAACATCGGGATTGCTACACCCGCTCCTCGTACATGTCCTCACGCCGCAGACTCAGACCTTCGGGCCACCGTGCCGTGGGATGGGGCGGCCACCACTCGTTAAGACGAGGCTTGCGAACACCCTCCGAACGGCCGCGCTTTCTCAGCAGCAGCGTCTCGGTGTCCATGTCAACATGGGCCGTCTCCCAGCCCGCGAGGGTCCACGCGAGCGACTGGCTATGCCCGTTGCCATTGCTCTGGTTGCCCCACCAGGGCCGGTGCAGGCGAGCGGACGCAGGCAACTCGAAACCCAGGAGCGACTCGATCTCGCTGAACGAGGCGCTCCACTCTTGGGATCCAAGGTTGCAGAGGTGCGCGTAGAGCTTCCGGTACTTGCCCCGCGCCACCATCTCGCCGTACTTCTGTCCGCGGTCTATAGTCATCTCCCGCCTCCGTCGCCTGCCGGGGCAGTCTCACTGAACATGTTAGTTAGTTAGTTACATTTACGCAAGCGCCCAACGTCACCACTGTGACACCAGACCGTTGCGCGGTAACACCCCGCCTCCCTACCCTGTCTCCGACGGCCCGCCGCCCCCGCCAACCACCGCCGGGGCGCAGCGCCGAACAACCAGGAGGCATGTTCCACAATGTTGCAGAATGTGACAGTCAGAAATAGCGAGTCCCTCTCCCCGCGCCAGCTCGTGGCCCTGCCGTACGTCGCATCGGAAGCCACCGTTTCAGAGGGCGCACGCGCCGCCGGCATAGCCCGCATGACCCTCACACGGTGGCAGCGCGACCCCGCTTTTCGCGAGGAATTGGAGCGGATGAGGCGTAACATTTCAGAACTCGCCTATAGCAATCTGGAAGGTCTCACGCTCAAAAGCGTCATCCGCCTGCAACAATTGCTGGACGACCCGGACCCCAACGTCAGGCACCGCGCCATCAAGACTGCTCTCTCACTGTCGCTGAGCATCCGCGACAACCGCGAGTTGCGCCGCCAGATGGAAACGCTGGAGAGGGCCCTCACTCTCATAAGGCAGCAGCGATGAGAAGCGCCATCAGGGCGCCCCGCCGTCCCTGCCTCGGCGTTCCCCTGCCCGGTGTAGGGGCATCCCTTGTGGGTGCCCTGTCCGCCGCGCGTCCCGCCGTCCCTGCCTCGGCATCCCCCTGCCCGGTGTAGGGGCATCCCTTGTGGGTGCCCCGTCCCCGCGCAGCCCCGCCGTCCCTGCCTCGGCGTTCCCCTGCCTGGTGTAAGGGCATCCCTTGTGGGTGCCCTGTCCGGGGCGCCCCGCCGTCCTTGCCTCGGCGTTCCCCTGTCCGGTGTAGGGGCATCCCTTGTCGGTGCCCCGCCCCCCGCGCAGCCCCGCCGATCCCTGTGCCATTCTCCCGTTGACCCGCCCCAACCGGCACACCTACACTGAACCTGCTCTCGGGGGTGCACATGGCCCGTGCGATATGGAAAGGCGCGATAAGTTTCGGGATGGTCGCCATCCCCATGAAGCTCTATATCGCCACCGAGAGCAAGGACATCGGCTTCGTCCAACTCCACGACTCCTGCCACACCCGCCTCAAGCAGAAGCGCTGGTGTCCCTCCTGCGAGGACGAGGTCGAGTACAGCGAGATCGTTCGCGGCTTCGAATTCGCCCGCGACGAGTACCTCGTGATGGAGGCGGAGGACTTCGACAACCTCCCGCTCAAGTCCACCCACACCATCGACATCGTCCGGTTCGTGGACATCGCCACCATCGACCCCGTCCACTACGAGAAGAGTTACTACATCGAGCCGGAGAGCGTCGGCGTGAAGCCGTTCGCCCTCCTGAGGAAGGCGCTGGAGGCTACGGACCGCGTCGCCATCGCAAAGGTCGCCCTGCGGCAGAAGGAGCACCTCTGCCTCATCCGGCCGTACGTAGACGGCCTCATCATGGAGACGATGTACTACCCGGACGAGATACGCGGCACCGCCGAGCTCGACCTGCCCGGCGACGTCGAACTGAGCGAGGCCGAGATGCAGATGGCCGTCATGCTCATCGACCAACTCACCGGCGAGTTCCAACCCGCCGAGTACCAGGACGAGTACCGCGGCGCGCTCCAGCAGGTCATCGAGGCCAAGCTCGGCTCCGGCGCGCCCATCTCCGCCGCCCCGGAGGCCCCGCAGGGCAAGGTGCGCGACCTCATGGAGGCCCTGCGCGCGTCCATCGAGGCAGCCCGTGCCCCCGATGCAGAGGCTGAGTCCGAGGAACCCGTCGCCGCCGCCCGCAAGGCGAGGAAGGCGTCCTGACGCCCATGACGACAACCCCGCAGACCGGCTCCGAACGCGCTGCCCTCGCTCTCGGTCTGGTCGAGCCCATGATCCCCACCCCCTCCCCCGAGCCGACGGACGCGCCCGACCGCCTCTACGAGATCAAGTGGGAGGGCATCCGCGCCGTCTCCGTCGTCAACGGCGACGAGGTGCAGATGCACACCCGCGGCGGGACCGACATCACCGCGGCGTTCCCGGAGGTCGCCGACGCCCTGCGGAGCGCGGTCGGCGGCGCCAGCGCCGTGCTCGACGGCGAACTCGTCGCGCTGAGCGACGATGGCATCCCGGAGCGCTACGCCGTCGTCGAGCGCTGGCTCGCCGGAGCGGGCGCGTCCCGCCGCACGCCGGTCAACTACGAGGTGTTCGACATCCTCCACCTGGACGGCGAGCCGCTCCTGAACCGCCCGCTCTACGAGCGCAAGGCCCGCCTCCACGACGCGCTGCACCCCAACGCCACCGTCCACGTCTGCCACTTCGAGGAGGGCGAAGGCGTCGCGATGTACGCAGCCGCGCGGCAGCTCGGCCTCCACGGCATCGTCGCCAAGGACAAGCACAGCCTCTACGAGCCCGGCAAGCGCTCGCGCCACTGGCTCTCCACGAAGCACGCCCGCACGATGAACCTCGTCGTCGGCGGCTACACGTTCGGCGGCAGCAAAGAGCCCTTCGACTCGCTCCTGCTCGGCGTCTTCGAGGACGGCCTGCTCCGCTTCACCGGCGCGGCGGGCGCGGGCACGGCGCGAGGCGACCAGCGCTTCCTCCACCAGATGCTCTCCCAGCGGCACACCACCCAGTGCCCCTTCACCCGCGAGCCCCGCGTCAGCCTCTTCTCCCACTGGTGCGAGCCGTCCCTGGCGGTCGAGGTCGAATTCGGCGAACGCTCCCCCGACGGCACCCTCCGCTTCCTCGTCTTCAACTCCCTCCGCCCCGACATCAACCCCCGCGACTGCGACGTGCTATCACTGGCCTCCTAGCCGGGGCGCGGCGACTCCAGGACGGCGCGCCCCGAGCGTATCTCCCACGCGCACCAAGTGCTGTAGACGCGCAGGATGAATCAAGGGAGGGAATGCCCCGGCGGTCGAGTTCGGGTTGTTCCTCCCTCTCTCAGGGTAGGATAATGAACGCGTGACCAGCGAGGAGTTCATCAGACGCGCGAGGGCCTATGCCCGTCGTACAGGACAGAGAGCCCGTTTCGATCCCAAGCACGGGAAGGGCAGTCACGGAAGAGTCTACGTCGGAGGCCGGTTCGCTACGTTGCCGCGTGGGGAGTTGAAGAAGGGCGTATTGGCTGCAATGCTACGCCAGTTGGACATCGACAGGGGAGAGTTCTGAACATGATCTACGCATACCCATGCCAGTTGACCCCCGATGAGGACGGAGGTTTCGTGGTCACCTTCCGCGATGTGCCGGAGGCGATCACCGGCGGGAGTGACTATGCCGAGGCTCTGGCGATGGCCGAGGATGCGCTCGCCACAGCTCTCGCCGGCTACGTCCAGGAGGAGTGGGAGATCCCGATGCCCAGCGGCATTGAGGATGGGGACTTGTCGGTGGCCGTGCCGAGCGTGGTTGCGGCCAAGCTCGCGCTGTACTCGGCCATGAAGGCTCAGCGCGTCAGCGGAGCGGACCTTGCCCACAGGCTCGGCATCAGCGAGGCGGCGGTGCGTAAGATGGCCAACCCTGACGACCGCTCGGACATGGATCGGGTTCAACAGGCCCTCAGGGAGTTGGGCCATAGATTGAAGGTCGAGGTCACCGCCGCTTGAGTAGCAGGCGCTAGGATCAGACACCCCTCACTCGCACCCCTCACAACCCGCCCAACCACCCCACCAGCACCCCTGCCGCCTCGTCCCACACGTCCTCCCGCGAGCGTCCGCTCGACTTGAGCACCGCGAACCCATGGTCCGCCCCGTCGAGCAGGTGCACCCGAGCGTCCGGCACGAGGGCTGCTGCCGCAGCGAGTTCGTCCGGCGTGGCGAACGTATCCCGCGTGCCGGAGCAGAAGAGCGCCGGACACGCGATGCCCGGCAGGTGCGCCGTCCTCGGCTGTTCCGGCCTGCCCGGCGGATGCAGCGGATACGCGAACAGCGCGAGCGCGTCCACCCCCGCGTCCTCCGACGCCAGCACCGAGGCGATGCGTCCGCCCAGCGACCGACCGCCTATCGCGATACCAGTCTCGTCCGAGCGCGCCGACTCCAGCACGGCGCGCCACGTCGAGAGCAGAGTCGCCGGGCTGTCCGGTCTGCGGCTCCCCGCCTCCTGGTACGGGAACTGGAAGCGTGCGAGGGGGATGCCCGCTCTGTCCGGTCGCCGGCTCCCCGCCTCTGGGTACGGGAACTGGAAGCGTGCGAGTGATATGCCCGCCTCGGGCAGCGGCTCAGCGAGCCGCTGCCCGAACGGGTCGCGGAGGTTCGAGCCCGCGCCCGGCGCGTAGACGAACGTCCACCCCGCACCGTCGACCGCGTTCCGCAGAACGCTCACCCCGCCGGCGTGGTCCAGCGTCTCACCCACCGGACTCCCCTGCGTTGCCGCCCTGCCGTCCGCCTCCCAGGCCCCCGCCCAGTCCACGCCCGGCGCCGCCACCGCCAACGGTCACGCTTGCCGCCGACAGGCTGCCGTCCGCCTCCCGCTGCACGAACGCCGTGACGGTCACGCCCGCCGCCAACTCGTCAGCGGCTTCAGCCGCCGTCGTAGTGATGCGCACGGGAACGTCGTCCCCCACGACGAACTCCGCTTCGCTGTCCGCCCCCTGCAACGTCAGCACGCCGTCCGCATACGACAAGATCGTTCCCGTGACGACCGCTGCGAGGCCACCGAAACCTCGCCCGCCGCCAGCGCCCTGCCCTGCAGGGCCAACGATGATTGCCGCAGCCACGAGGCCGCCCGAGCCGTCCGGACGCGCGACCACCGACACCTCCGCTCCGTCCACCAGGTAGTTCGCCGCGTCGACCGCCGCCTTCGTCGCGTTGATCGGCGCATCGTCCGGCACGGCGATGGCAGCCTCGCCGTCCGGCGTCTCCAACGTCAGCGTCCCGCCCTCGAACGACACTACGGTGCCCGACAGCGGCTCGGCATTCCGCGCGCCCGTGTCCTGCGTGCCCGCGCCTGTTCCCGCGTCGGGGGCGCCAACGCCGGGCGCCAGGCCGAACGCCTCCGGCGGCACCTGGCCGGAATCGATAGCCATCTGGATCTGGGCGCGGACCATGGCGGCGTTCTCAGGGTTGTTCTCCAGGTCCCGCCGCACTTCCTCCGGCATCGTTGCCAGCACGTCGTCCACCGAGATCTGCCCGCCGGTCTGCCGGGCGCGGCCTGTGTTGCCCGTGCCGGGCTCCGTTGCATCACCGCCTGCGCCCGGCGCGACGAGGTCCGCTGTCTCGGGCGGCTGCTCTTCTTCCTCCGCCGGGACGAGTTGCGCAGCGCCGTAGCCCGCGCCCGCTCCGACAACGGCGAACAGCAGCACCATCAGGATGAACCCCTTCGCGCCCATCAGCGTGAACCTCCGTTATTCATGCCGCAGCGCCTCTATCGGGTGCAGCTGCGCGGCCCGCGCCGCAGGGTAGATGCCGAAGAACAGCCCTATCGCCGCCGACACCACGAGCGCCAGCGCCGCGATGTCGCCGCTGAACACCGTCGTCAGTTCCGAGCCCGCGAGCGTGAACCCGTCCAGCACGCGGGAGGTCACGACGCCCGCCCCTACGCCCAGCAGACCGCCGCCGATGCTCAGCAGCACCGCCTCCGTCACGAACTGCGCGAGGATGTCCCGCCGCTTCGCCCCCAGCGCCTTGCGGATGCCTATCTCCCGCGTCCGCTCCGTCACCGACACCAGCATGATGTTCATGATGCCGATGCCCCCGACGACGAGCGAGACGCCCGCGACCGCGCCCAGGAACAGGGTCAGTGTTCCCGTCGCCTCGCTCAGCGTGTCGATCACCGACTGCTGCGTATCCACCCGGAAGTCGTCCGCGTCCGTGACCTCGTGCCGCAGGCGCAGCACCGTCGCCGCCTCCTGCTGAGCCTCGTCTATGCGTTCGCCGTCCGCCTGGACGTTGATCAGGTCGACCGTGATGGCGCCTTCCGCGGTGCGTTGTCCGCTCAGCCGGAAGAACGCCGTCGTCAGCGGAACGAGCACGCGGCTGTCCTCGTTCCCGAACGCGGTCCCGCCCTTGCTCTCCAGCACGCCGATGACCGTGAAGGGGATGCCGGAGACGGCGATGTCCACTCCCACCGGGCCGCGCTCGCCGAAGAGGTCCTCCGCGGTCTGCGAGCCGAGCACCGCCACATTCTTCCGGTTCGTCACGTGCGCCGCGGATATGAACTCGCCCGACGCGACCTCGAAGTTCCGCACGTCCGCGAATTCAGGCGTGACGCCCGCAACCTGCGAGAACGTCTCAGTTGTGCGGTACGTTACCGAGCCGCCCGTGGACACCTCCGGCGCGACGCTCACGATGGACGGTGCGAAGACGGGGTCCACCAGCGCCAGCGCGTCGTCCAGCGTCAACTCGCCGTCCAGCGGACGCACGTAGAGCAGGTTCGAGCCGAGCGACTCGATGCGGCTCGTTATCTCCTCCTGCGCTCCGCGACCGATCGACATGAGCGCGATGACCGCCGCCACGCCGATGATGATGCCGAGCAGCGTCAGCCCCGTCCGCAAGCGGTTGCCGCCGATGGACGACAACGCCGTCCCGATGAGCGCGAAGAGCGTCATGCCGGCACGCCCTCCGCAAGCTGCGCCTGCAGCGGCTCGGCGACCGGCTCATCGCCCACGATGAGTCCGTCGCGCAGCGAGATGATGCGCCGCGTGTGCCGCGCCACGTCGGCCTCGTGCGTCACCAGCGCGACCGTCAGCCCTTCGTCACGATTCAGTCGCTGCAGGATGGCCATGATCTCGGCGCTTGAGCGAGTGTCGAGCGCGCCCGTCGGTTCGTCAGCGAGCATGATGGCCGGGGTCTTCACCAGCGCCCGCGCAATCGCGACGCGTTGCTGCTCGCCGCCGGAGAGCTCCAGCGGGCGGTGCTTGTAACGATGCCCCAGCCCCACCGACTCCAGCGCCTGTAACGAAC
Organism: SAR202 cluster bacterium bin16; assembly: GCA_002238425.1. GTDB lineage: Bacteria > Chloroflexota > Dehalococcoidia > Lucifugimonadales > Australimonadaceae > Bin16. The sequence continues at coordinate 11,218 of MPMJ01000050.1, forward strand.
GGGCGCGGGCGTTCCGTCGGTCGCCGTACTGAAGGGCAAGCTCCACGTTGGCCAATGCGGAGAGCCGGGGCAGCAAGTTGTACGTCTGGAACACGAACCCGATCTTCTGGTTGCGCGCCGCCGCCAACCGCGCGTCGCCCCAGCGGCTTACTTCCTCGCCCTCCAACAGGTAGCTCCCTGACGTCGGCGCATCGAGGCAGCCGATGATGTTCATCAGCGTCGACTTGCCCGAGCCGGACGGCCCCATGATGGAGACCATCTCCCCGCGTTCCACGGCGAGACTCACGCCGTTCAGCACCGGAACGTCGAGCGCGCCCAGGCGGTACGTCTTGCGCAGGTCGGTCACCTGGATAACGCTGGCCATGGCTACCGGCCACCACCGCCGCGGATGCGTCCCGGCCCGCCGAATACTGCCCCGAACCCACCGCCGCCCTGGGCTGCCGCCGCGGGCTCCGGCATCACCACCTGCTCGCCCTCCGACAGCCCGTCCAGCACCACGACCCAGAAGTCGTCGCTCGGCCCAAGCGTTACGCTGCGCTCTTCGACGGCGCCGTCGACCGACACGCGCACCACCGGCGAGATGATGCTGCCGCTCACCGCCGACGTCGGTATCAGCAGTTCACCAGCGTGCTGCGCCAGCACGATCTCCGAGACCGCGCTCAGCCCGTCGCGCAGGGTCAGCCCCGCCGGAACGTCGAGCCGTACCGTGACCGGGAAGGTCACCACACCCGACTGCCCGGTCGATGCTGCGCCGATCTCGACGATCTCGCCGGTCAGCGTCTGGCCCTCCAGCGCGCTCAGGCTCACCGCGACGGGCATCCCCACCGACACTGCCAGTACGTCTATCTCGTCTACGGAGCCGTCGACCTCCACCACGGACGGGTCCAGGATGGTGATGGACGGCGCCTGTTGAGCGCCCTGTTCGCCCAGGCGGTCGCCCGCCTCCATCGAAACACCCTCCACGATGCCGGACACCGGCGCGCGCAGCACCACGTTCTGTACGGCATCCTGCGCCGACGCGAGCGCGTGCTCCGCCACTGTGATCTCCGACCGCAGCAGTTCCACGTCCAGCGATTCCGTCTCGACGGTCAGGTCCGCCGCCGCTTCCTCGTCGGCGATCAGCGCGTTCTCCGCCTTCTCCACCGCCTCCTCAGCCGACAGGATCTCTCGCGCCGTCTTCGCCTGCGTGTTCTCGAGCGCCGCATGCGCGTCGTCCACCAGGGCACGCTTGTCCTCGACCACGGCGCGGGCGTCTTCCACCGCCGTCCACGCCTCCTCCATCTCGTGCTCCGCGCATCGCCCCTCGTACGGCGGGCCGTCCGGGCACGTTCCCGCCAGCCTGCCGACGTACAGCGTCTTCCAGGAGAAGACGACGAGTTCGTCCCACAGCGTTGCCGGGTCGTCATCGGGCGGGTCCATCCACGATATCTCGTGGTTCAGCACCTGGCGGTCGTCGAACAGCACGTCCAGGTCCAACTGCCAGGCATCGAGTACTTCCGTGGGGCTCTCCGCTGTGTTCACGCTCGACGCCGGTACTCCCAGCCACTGCACGAACGTGTCCGCGTACTCCTCCGCGTACTCGTCCACCACCTCGAGCGCGTCCTCGACTACGTCCATCGCGTCCTGGATCGCATCGCGCGCATCCTGCTCGTCCCTTGCCGTGTTCCTCTTCGTCAATTCGAGGTCGGCCTGCGCGTTCTCCAACGCCTTGCGGCTGAGCGCTATCGCATCGCTCGCCGCCGCGATCTCGGTCGCGTCCGGCAGGCCGAGCGCGTCGGCGAGCGCCTCCTGGGCGTCCCGCAGGTCCACCTCCGCCTTCGCTATGTCGCGCTCCAACGACGCCATCGTGGCCGCGTCGAGCCGCGCAAGCACGTCCCCCTCCCGCACGACGCTCCCCACACTCACCAGCACCTCACCCACCTCACCCGCAACCGAGAACGAGGCCTCCTCGCGCATCGGGAACACGACCGTCCCGCTCGTGGCGATGGCGTCGGTCAGTGTCCCTCGCTGCACGGGGACGAGTTGCTCGCCCTCGGCGAGCCCCCCAGCCGGAGCGGTCGACCGTTCAGGCGCATAGTAGAACGCAGCGAGTCCCGCCCCAGCGAGAACGGCAAGCAGTACCGGAATCTGCCAGACATAGAACGGCCCCGCCTTCGCGGACAAGAAACGCATGCGATGCTCCTGGACGTGCGCAGAGAATGATACCCGTCTCGAACCGAGGGCGAGCGGCGCGGCGAAACCCCACCCAAGCTCAGTTACGACCACCGCGCCGGATCGGATTCATCCGGTCACGAGATCGGCGTTGCGAGGGCTGGGCCTAGTAATCCGCGTCCGGCAGCAGGTGCGGTGTCCCCGCATCCGGCGTGACCGCGCCTGCATTCAGCACGCACGCCAGCATCGAGTAGTAACCCGCCGTCGCCGTCAGGTCCGTGACCGTCCGCGTCCCGAACCGCTCCTGCACCTGCGCGAAGACGTCGTCCGGCACGCGCCCCTTCTCCAGGAGGGAACTCACGTACCGGTACACCAGCGCCTCGTCGCCGGAGAGTCCGTCGGGCGCGGTGCGGTCGCGCACCGCCGCGATGGTCTCTGTGCTCAGCCCTTCGCCCTCCCCTATCGGCTGGTGGGCGGTCCACTCGAACTGGCAGTTCCACTCCCGCGCGACGGTCAGGATGGCCAACTCGCGAAGGCCGCCCTGAAGCGTGTTCTCGAACCGGACGTACGTCCCCACGTGCGCGATGCGCTGCGCGAGGTCGGGACTGTTCAGCAGCACCGTGAACGGCCCGACCACGTGGCCGCGGCTTCCCGCTATGTAGTCGTAGTGCTGCTGGTGCTCGGGGGACACCTGTTCGCGGGTCGTGACCCGTGGAAATCGCGCCATGGCGTGCTCCTTTATCTCCTGAGTCCAGGCGTTTGCGAGAGACCAACCGCCTACAGGTAACCCAACTCCATCGCCCGCTCCTCGTCCAGCAGCGCCTCGGACACCTGCCTGCCGGAGCGCTCGTCGTGGAACGGCTGGCGGTAGAGCACGCCCTCGTCGCACAGTTCGCCGATGGCGTCGCGCTTCTCTTTCGCCGTCCCGGGGATGGCCTGCCGTGGGTCCTGGCACCAGGAATCGATGATGCGCAGGCTCCAGTAGTGCAGGGGCGCGGGGCCGCGCTGCACCATCGCCACGATGGCCGCTTTCAACGTGTCCGGGTCGACGCTCTCCACTTCCGGCGTCTCGTAGTAGTCCGTCTCGTTGCCCGCCGCCGAAACCAGGTCGTTGCTCACGCTCTCCGGCACGCTGCAGATGATGACGCGCTGGCCGAAGCGGTTCTTCACCTGCGTCACCAGCCGCATGTAGTCCGCGTCGCCGGACACCATCAGGAAGACCTTCTCCTTCCCGCTGGTGTCCGCGTCGAACGCCTCCACCATCATGTCGAGCGACAGGGCCATGTCGGCTGCGTTCTTCACGCGCTCAATCTGCTGCCCGCCCTTCGTGACCAGCGACCGCTTCACCGGGATGTTGATCGCCTCGATGCCGCACATGGACAGTTGCCGCGTTATCTCGGACGGGTGCTCGCTGAAATCGGCGTAGGCCCGCATCATCGTGGGCCGTCCATACTTCTGCGCCTTGTCCACTATCTGCCGGAAGTCCGGCTCCATACCGTAGTGGTTCAAGAGGCCGTAACGCAGATTCTCCAGATCGATGAAAACAGCTACTTCCCCAACCATAGAATCAACTCCCTTCATCCAGATGTCTGTACTGGAAATGCAAGCTTGTTCACAAACCGGCGCGCATTGTACGCCCCTCCCGCACGCTGTCCAGTCATGCGCCTCACTTCGCCATCGAACGTCCCGATTTCCGGCGTGTGCTATCGTGCAAGCGCATACGGACAGTCGGGAGAGCATACATGAGGAACATCCGCAACACCTTCCTGATATCCGCCGCCGTCCTGGTGGCGGCCTTCACCATCGCCTGCGCAGAAGACCCGACTCCCACGCCTACCGCGGCTCCAACCCCCACGCCGACGCCGGAGCCCTTCACCATCGAGGTCATCTCCGCCTTCCCCGCCAGCCTCGATACGGCGGACACGCTGGCCGAGTTCGGCCGCATCGTATCCGACCTCACCGAAGGCTCGGTCCAGGTCGTCTCGGTGGGCGGGCCGGAGGTGGTCCACCCCTTCGAGCAGTTCGTCCCCGTACGCGAAGGCGTCTTCGACGCGGGCTTCAGCGTCGGCGCGTACCACACGGACATAACCCTCCTCGGCCTCGCCGACCTCCTCGCCGCGAACCACAAGGACGCGGGCGACAGTTTCGCCCTCAGGGAGCAGTGCGGCCTGACCCAGGCGCTAGCCGAGGTCTACCGCCCGCTCGGCGTGGAGTACCTCGGCACCATGACCGGCGGCTACGGAGCGCGGCTCCTGACGGCCGACCGCTACGATTCGACGGACCTCGGCGGCATGACGCTCCGGGCGGTGGACGTCTACAGGCCGCACCTGCTGACGCACGGGGCGACGACGGTCAACATGCCGTTCGAAGAGATATACGTCGCCCTGCAGAACGGCGTGCTGGACGGCGTCTTCTGGGGCGCGCCGGGCGCAGTCACGGGCGGGTGGCACGAGATCGTCCGCTACCAGTACCCGGACTCCTTCGTCGGAGGGGGAGGCCCGTCCCTCTACGTCAATGCAGGCACCTGGGCCGCGCTGAGCCCGGACGAGCAGCAGGCCGTGCGCGAAGCGGTCGCCGCCACTTCGACCTACTACGAGGAGGCGAACCGCGAACTGGAGCGGGCGGAGCGCGAGGCGCTGTTGGCTGCCGGTGTGGAAGAGATCGAATGGAGCGCCGAAGACGCCGCCCGCTGGCAGACGGTCTTCGCAGAGAGCGCTCTCACCTTCTTCATCCTGCCGGACGCCACGCACGGCCCTGGCATCGCGGATGCCGTCCGGTGCGTCAACGCAGAGGTCGGACCCTAGGCGAACGGAGCGTCGCAGGGCGTCGATCTGTCCTGCCTCGCGCTATAATGCGCGTGGCCGCGCCCAACAGGCGCGGCCACGCGCCCGACAGGTGCAGCCGCGCGCCCGAGCGCAGGAGCAACCGATGCCAGAGATGACCGGCGGACAAGCCCTCATACGCTCCATGCACCGCGAAGGCGCGGAGGTCATCTTCGGCCTCCCCGGCGTCCAGATGTACCACGCGCTCGACCCCATCCTCGATGAGCCGGGCATGCGCTTCATATCCGTCCGGCACGAGCAGGCCACCGCCTACATGGCCGACGGCTTCACCCGCGCGGGCGGCGGCACCGGGACCGCGATGGTCGTTCCCGGCCCCGGCCTCCTCAACGCCTCCGCCGCCATCGGCACCGCGTACGCTGCGTCCTCACCCATCCTCGTCGTCTCCGGGCAGGTGCAGAAGGACCTCATCGGCAAGGACGTCGGGATACTCCACGAGGTCAACGACCAGATGGACGCGATACGCCCCGTGACGAAAGCGGCCTACCGCGTCCTCGACGCCGCCGGCGTGCCCGGCGTCGTCCACGAGGCGTTCCGCCAGCTCCGCACCGGGCGCCCGCGTCCGGTCGAGATAGAGATACCACCCGAGACGCTCTCCGAGGTCGCGGACATCGACCTGCTGGAACCCGGCGACTACCGCCGCGACGCCGCGTCCGACGCCGACGTCGAGCGCGCAGCACGCGCGCTGGCGGAAGCGAAGAACCCCATCGTCTGGGCCGGCGGCGGCGTCATCTCCTCCGGCGCGTCCGAGGCGCTGCTGCGCGTCGCCGAGCACTTGCAGGCCCCGGTGATGACGACGCACGAGGGCAAGGGCGCGATACCCGACTCCCACTACCTCAGCATGGGCACGCTGAAGTCGCGCGCCGACGACTTCCGCAACCACCTCAGCCACCACGACGTCTTCCTCGCGGTCGGCACCCGCTTCGCCACCGCGATGCTCACCCACGACGCGCAGATCGTGCAGATAGACGTGGACGCGGACGAGATCGGGCGCAACTACCCCGACAACACGCTCGGTGTGCTCGGCGACGCAAAGGGCACGCTGGAGAAGCTCGCCGACGCCCTCGCCGACGCCGTGCCCCCCGACACCCCCGCCGGTGCGCCCGGCGACGCAAGGGGCGCTCGGGAGAAGCGCCCCGCCGCCCGCGCCGCCGCCGTCCCCCCCGCCGAGAGCAAGCGCGAACTGCTGGGCAAACTGCGCGCGGCGCGCTTCGGCTCGCTCCGCCTCGAACCGCTCGACTCCTACATGAACGCCGTGCGCGCCGCCATCCCGCCGGACGGCATCTTCGTCGCCGGCATGACCCAGCTCGGCTACTACAGCAGGCTCTTCTACCCCGTCGAGCAGCCCGGCACCTACCTCAACTCCTCCTACTTCGGCAACCTCGGCTTCGCCTGGCCGACCGCGCTCGGCGCGAAGGCGGCCCAGCCGGAGCGTGCCGTCGTCTGCGTCTCCGGCGATGGCGGCTTCCTCTTCAACTCGCAGGAGCTTGCGACTGCCGTCCAGTACGGCATCAACGCCGTATGCGTCGTCTTCAACGACAACGCCTTCGGCAACGTCATGCGCGACCAGGAGGACCGCTTCGGCGGCCGTCTCGTCGGCTCGCAACTCCACAACCCGGACTTCGTGAAACTCGCCGAGGCGTACGGCGCGCGCGGGCTCCGTGTCGAAACGCCGGCTGCTCTCGAACAAGCGCTCCGCAGCGCCATCGCCTCCGACGACGCCCCAACCCTCATCGAGGTGCCATTCGGCCCCGTCCCCTCGCCGCTGTAGGGTATGAGTGCAGCGGAACTGGGAACGTTCGACGACCTGCTTACGCGCTGGCCCGTGGCAGTCCATCCGGTGGCGGTCGCCCTTCGCGAGGCTGTCTTTGCGGTGCATCCAGGGGCCTGCGAAACCGTCCGCCTCGGTTACCATGCCGCGACCTACGGCACCGGACCGCGCATGACCGACAGCTACGCCTACATCATGCCGCACGCGCGATGGGTGAACCTCGGCTTCTACCAGGGCGCGGTTCTGCTGGACCCGGAGGGTCTGCTGGAAGGAAGGGGAAAGCAGTTGCGCCACACGAGAGTGCGAACCGTCGAGGAGGCGGAACGCGCGGCGCTGCAGGCGTTGCTCACGGAGGCGCTTGCCAGACGGACGCGCAACGCTTGAAGCGAGCGGCGCACACTGCTATAAGCGTAGCCCCACCATGCCGCCAACCCAGATCACCATCGACCTCCCCCAAGTCAGCGTAGCCGCCCTCCGCACCGGAAGCGGCCCGCGCCTGCTCTTCATCCACGACGAGCTCTCTTCCGCGTGGACGCCGTTCCTCGACCGCCTCGCTGAGCGCTTCGCGGTCGTCGCGCCGGAGTTGCCCGGATTCGGCTGCAGCGAACGCCCCGAGTGGGCCGACACGCTCGACGACCTGGCATTCGTGGTCGCCGACCCCGCCGTGGTGTGCGCCGTGCCCGCCTCGGCCGCCGGGCCCCCCCCCGCGGCGGCCGGGGGGGGGAGCCTCGGCGGATGGCTCGCGGTCGAGGCCGCGGTACGCGGCGCGCCCGCATCGGCGCTCGTGGCCATCGGCGCGCCT
>MPMJ01000051.1 GCA_002238425.1 SAR202 cluster bacterium bin16
TTCATCGTCGTTGTTGATGAGGATGACCCGATGGCCACTTTCTTGCATAGCCCTCGTCTGCTCTTACACCACTTCCAGGGACACTACTGCGCCTTCTGATCCCTTCCCCCTCGATGAGGGAAGGTTAGGAAGGGGGTGAATCGGGGGCGGGGCGTGCCCCCCCTACGACCCCGGCCCCGCGAAGTGGTCCGCCATCCGGTTCTGCGCCGCCGCCGAAACCGTCCCCGATATGCGCACCGCCCGCGTCTCAGGCCTCTTCGCCGTCTTGATCCACCAGAGGATGGCCTTCTTCGACGACTTCGGGAAGCGCTCGAAGAACCCATGCGCCGCCTCGTCCTCCGCCAGCGCCGCGGCGAGGTCGGGCGGTATGACGACACCGTAGACCTCGTCGGCCACCGTCCACGAGCCGTTCGCCTGCGCCGTCTCGACCATCCGCTCTCCCGCCGAAGCCATGAGCCCCTGCGCCGACAGCCGTGCGACCTTCTGCTTGTTGAGCGGCGACCACGGACTCTTCGGCTTGCGCGGCGTGAACAGCCGCATCGCGCGCTCGTCGTCCAGCTTGTTCGGGCGCGAGTCGATCCAGCCGAAGCAGAGCGCCTCGTCGACCGTCTCCGGATACGGGATGAACGGCCTGCCCGTCGCCTTCTTCCCACGACACGAGCCACGCGCCTGTCGATTCGTGGTTCCGCTCCAGCCACGCCCGCCACTCCCCCCGCGTCTCCACGAGCACCATAGGCCGCCCATCGCTCGGATGCGTTCCGATCACCTCTACCATGCCCTGAGCATACCGCGTCCCATGCCCGTGCTCATGGTGAACTTGGCTTCGCTCGGTGTGGTGAGCCCACCTCCGCTCATGGTGAGCCTGTCGAACCACCGTCATTCCCGCACAAGCGGGAATCCAGGGTGCGCGGGCAGCGCACGTGGCTGGGTGGTGGGCGAGGGGGTATGTCGAGCCCAGCTGAGGCATCTCTCAGGTATGCCCGGTGTAGGGGCATCTCTTGTGGGTGCCCTCCCGCGCTTTAGCGCGCCCCTTCTCCCTTGATAGTGCAGGAGCGCCTGTAGGGAGTGCAGAGGGGCACAGCCCCTCTGCCACGGGCGATAGCCCGCGGTGTGGGGGTGTCCCCCACAAGCGTACCGGGCGGGTGGGTGGGAAGAACTACGCCAGCGCCGCGCTACCCCAACACGCTGAACGCCCGCTTCGGGTTCACTGACAGTATCTTGTCGATGGTCGAGGCACTCAGGTCCCCGCGCCGGTCCAGCTCCTCGGCGAGGTGGTCCTCGCGGAACGCGTCCCCGTGCGGGTAGTCGCTCGCGGTTACGAGGGAGTCGTCGCCGAGGCGGTTGACCACGTACGAGAGGTCGTCGCCGACCGCGCACGACACGAAGATGCGGTCGCCCAGCCAGTTGTCGATGCGGTTCTTCGTGCGCGAGCGCAGCCCCTTCACGATCCACGGCGTCCAGTCGCACCCGATCTCCAGGATGACGAGCTTCAGGTCCGGGAATCGTTCCATCGCTCCCGAGTCCATCAGCTGCCAGAAGCCGTAGATGACCTGGTTCAGCCCGCCGCTGTACGGGTTCGTCTGGGGGAACTGCTGCCGGTCCGGACGAGGGTACGGCTCCACCATGTGCCGCAGCGCCGGCGACGTGCTGCCCGTGTGGATGAGGATCGGCAGCGCCAGCCGCGCCGCCTCCTCGTAGATCGGCATGAAATCGGGGTTGCTCAGTGGCATATCCCACGGGATGCCGTGCGTGTAGATGCCCGCCGCGCCGCCCAACGCCTTCACCCGCTGCAGCTCGGCGACCGCGAGGTCGGGCCGCCGGTATGGGATGACCGCGGCGAAGAACAGACGCCCCTCGGACTTCGCGCACTGCGTCGCCATGAACGTATTCCAGCTCCGGGCCAGCGCCGCCTCCAGCTCCGGGTTCTCGGCCACCGGCCCCTGCCAGATGGTCGGGAACACGATCTGCTTGTCGATGCCCGCCTCGGCCATCGCCGCGATGCGTCCCTCGATGTCCGTAAGCTCCTGCACGCCGATGTCGGCGCCCTTCTGCAGCGCCCGCTTCATGATGGTGGGCGTGCCGCCATACAGGCGTATCTTGTAGTCGATCACCCACGCCGCGTTGTGCGCGCCGAACACCGTCTCGTCCGGGAACTGCACCGCGAACGGCCGCTGCCTTTCGAACCCCGGGTCCAGGTAGTCCCAGGTCTCGAGCCCCTCTTCGACATGCGCGTCGCAATCTATGACTACCATGACCCCTCCTCGCGTGCGCCGGATCTCCTGACGGCGTGAGGATACGGCGGCTGGGTGTGGCCCCCCCCCCCCCCACTCCGCGCGTGCGCGTGACCGCTGGGGGGGGGGAGGATGGGGCGCCTGGCGCCCCCCCGCCACTCCCTCACTCCAGCAACTGACGCGCGGGAGTCACCGCCATAAGAGGTTGACACCTTAATAGTGCGGCGTACTATTATCAGATAGTGATTCGGAGCTATAGGGACAGGGATACGCAGGCCATCGCCGAGCGGCGGCGCGTAAGGAGACTTCCAGAGGATATCCAGCGGCGGGCACAGCGAAAGCTGATTATTCTGAACAACGCCCTGAGCCTGAACGATCTGAGAGTACCGCCCGGGAATCGTTTGGAAGCGTTGTCAGGAGACAGAGAGGGTCAGCACAGTATCCGCATCAACGACCAGTGGCGCATCTGCTTTGTCTGGAACGAGGGAGACGCCTACCAGGTGGAGATAGTCGACTACCACTGAGCGCGAGCCGAGGAGCGCAAGCGACCATGACCGAGAAACTGCCTCCCATCCATCCGGGAGAGATACTCAGCGAAGAGTTCCTCCTCCCGATGAACATCACCCAGTACCGGCTTGCCAAGGCGATCGGCGTCGATGCCCGCCGTATCCATTCCATCGTGCACGGGGAACGCTCCATCACGGCGGAGACGGCGCTGCTGCTCTCGCGCTTCTTCGGCAACTCGGCGGGGTTCTGGATGGGCTTGCAGAGCCAGTACGACCTCGAGGTCGCCGAGGATCGCCTCTCAGGGAGGCTGGACAGAGTGACGCCCGCACTCGCTTGAGGCGGCCTGCGCTACTACTCCCTCCGATTCCCCCTCTACCCGCCCGGACGCCAGCCCAGCGCACGCTCGAGGTTGACGAGATACTCCGCGAACGCGCGCCGACCCTCCGGCGTCGCCTCCACCCACGTGCGCGGCTTCGCCTCCTGGAACTCCTTCGCCATCGCGACGTACCCCGCCTCCTCCAACTTCCGCAGGTGCGTTGTCATGTTCCCGCCGGTCAGGTTGAGCGTCTGCTGGATGAACGTGTACGCGAGCCGGTCCGTCTGAGGTTCGGCGGCCAGCAGCGTCATGATGCGCAGCCGCGTCGACTGGTGGATCGTCTCGTTCAGGACGACGGGCTCGTCGGTCATAGCGTGCCGCTCCTGCGGGCCCACAGCGCGCCGAGCAATGCCACCGTCAGCATGGACGCCGCCGACACCGCGAGCGCTGCGTCGCCCGCGAAGTGGTACGGCAGATAGTATGCCGCCCCGATGCCGACGCCCACCGCCACCAGCATCGGCCGCGTCATGATGCCGAACAGGACGTACCCCAGTGCTACGATGCCGATAGTCACACCGGGTATCTTGTCTCCTGCCTCTTCATTCCACATGCCGGCGCCCGCAGTGATGAGGAACGCCGACGCGACCACCGCCAGCCAGTAAGCGAGCACCCGAAGGCCTGCGCTGCGGGCGGCGCGCCCCGATGCGGTTCCCCTGCTCGCGCGGTGCCCGATGATGGCGCTGCCCACCATCCCCGTCGTACCCAGGACGCCCCACAACGGCCCCGGGAACCACGGACGCTCATCCGCGAATCCGGTCGCGAACGTCTCGACCGCGTACTGCGAGAAGTACCCCAGCGACACGATCACGCCCCACAGCAGCAGTATCGCCGTCGTCCCCGCGAGGTACATCGAGCTCCGCCCCCGCTCCATCGTCGCGTAGACCGCCTCCCACCCCTCGCCGGGCGTCAGCGCCTGTCCCTCCCCGTTCGCTGCTGCCATCGCGCACCTCCTCCATGGCCATCCATTCCCTGGGGCCATCTGGTTTGTATTGCAAACTAACATATTGCAAACTTATTTGCAATACAAACTATCGTGCGTAGCAAGAACGCCCGTTTGACGCTCGCCCCCTACCTCCGTATCCTCACCCCGCCGCCGACCCGGCGCACGGGCGGCGAGCCTCATCGCACCGGAGGGCCCGGAGCGCCGACCGGATCGCAACAGACCGGTACGGCAACACGGACAAGGGCTTCCCCATGAACGGCACGCTCACAGACGTGCCCGGCCTGCTCGCTGGGCACTACACCGACGCCGACAACGGCACCGGCTGCACCGTCGTCCTCACGCCTCCGGGCACGACGGGCGGCGTCGACGTGCGCGGCGCGGCCCCCGGCACCCGCGAGACCGACCTCCTCCGCTCCGAGAACACCGTCGCCGGAGTGAACGGCGTCGTCCTCAGCGGAGGCAGCGCCTACGGCCTCGGCTCCGCGGATGGCGTGATGCGCTTCCTGGAGGAGCGCGGGGTGGGCCATCCCGTCGGCAACCACATCGTGCCCATCGTTCCCGCCGCCATCATCTTCGACCTCGGCGTCGGCAACGGCATGGTGCGCCCCACGGCAACCGAGGGCTACGCGGCGGCTGAAGCCGCGACCGATGCCCCCGTGACGCAGGGCAGCGTCGGCGCGGGCACCGGCGCGACGGTCGGCAAGGCGCTGGGACGTGAGCGCGCCATGAAGGGCGGCGTCGGCAGCGCGTCGCTCGACCTCGGCGACGGCGTCGTCCTCGCGGCGCTGGCGGTTGTCAACGCCGTCGGCGGTGTGCACGACCCCGATACCGGCGCGCTGCTCGCGGGGTCGCGCGGCGCGGACGGCGCTCCGGTCGAGAGCACCGCGCTCTACGCCAGCCACGACTACGGCAGGACCCCGGCCCAAGGGCCGACCGCCCTCGGCAACACGACCATCGGCGTCGTGGCGACGAACGTCCGTCTCACCAAGACCCAGGCGAACCGCCTCGCGACCCTCGCCCACGACGGCCTCGCGCTCGCCATCCGGCCCGCGCACACGGTCCACGACGGCGACACGATGTTCGCGCTCGCCACGAGCGAGATCGATGCCCCTGAGGAGTTTCCACGCCTCTGCGCGCTGACTCCGTCGGTCGTCGCCAGCGCCGTCGTCTCGGCCATCGAGCACGCCACCGACCTGCACGGCTACCCCGCGTACGGGAGTACGCGCACCTACCGGAGCATGAGCCATGGATGAGCGTCCAGCCATCGCGTTCATCGGCGCAGGCCGCGTCGCGGGCATGCTCGCCCCCGCCTTCGCAGAGCTTGGCTATGCGGTCCCCGCCGTCGCCAGCCGCTCGCCGGAGTCGGCGGAGCGCGTCGCGACGCTCGTACCCAGCTGCAACGCCGTCTCCGCGCAGGGCGCCGCCGATGTCGCAGAGGTCGTCTTCATCACGACGTCCGACGGCGGCATAGCCGACGTGGCGTCGTCCGTCGCATGGCGGGCGGGGCAGGGCGTCGTCCACTGCAGCGGCGCGCTGACGTGCGAGCCCCTCGGACCCGCCCGTGACGCCGGAGCGTCGGTCGGCTCGTGGCACCCGTTCCAGACGTTCGGCGGCGAGACCTCGCTCGTGGGCGTCACGTTCGGCATCGAGGCCAACGGCGAACTGCTAGCGTTCCTGGAGCGACTCGCGACAGAGGTCGGTGGTCACCCCCTTCGGGTCCCTGCCGAGGCCCGCGCGCTCTACCACGCCGCCTCCGTGTTCAGCTGCGGCTACCTGACGACGCTCCTCGGCGAGGCGCGAACGCTCTGGACGCGCGCCGGCCTCCCGCCGGAGCAGGCGTTGCAGGCGATAACGCACATCGCGCGCACGACCGTCGCCAACATCGAACGCATCGGTGCCGCGCCTGCGCTCACCGGCCCGACCTCCCGCGGCGACTCGGGCACCGTCCGCCTGCATCTGGACTCCGTCCGAAGCGTTGCGCCCGAACTGCTGCCCCTGTACCGGGAGATCTGCCTGCGCTCCGTTGAGCTGGCGCGGGAGGCAGGTCGTCCGGGCGCGACCCTGGACTGGGGCCCCCTGTTCGCCGAATACGAGGATGGAGACGGGCGATGAGAGAGAGGATGAGGGTGCCTGGTCCCCTCTCCCTACAAGGGGAGAGGGTTAGGGTGAGGGTACTCCGGCGTAACGCGGGTGGGTCCCAACACAACTACGGAGACACGCAACGATGAGGGTACGCACCTCGAAGCTCCTGGAGATGAAGCAGGCGGGCGGACCCAACGTCTCCGTCCCCCCCCACCACTAATCCATTGCGCGCCTCCACGGCGAGGCAGGCGGCCGACCCCATCTCCTCCGCCCCCCCCTACGACTATTCGATGGCCCGCCTCGTGGACGAGGCCGGCATCCCCGTCGTCCTCGTCGGAGACAGCCTCGGCAACGTCGTGCTCGGCTACGACTCCACGCTCCCCGTGACGCTGGACGACATGCTCCACCACACGCGGGCGGTCGTCCGCGGCGCGAAGGATGCCCTCATCGTCACCGATATGCCGTTCATGACCTACAACACCAGTGTCGAGGACGCCCTGCGCAACGCGGGGCGGCTGCTGCAGGAGGGCGGCGCGCAGGCGGTGAAGCTGGAGGGTGGCGCGTTCGTCGCCGACACAGTGCGCTGCCTCACCGGGAACGGCATCCCTGTGATGGGCCACCTCGGTCTCACCCCGCAGTCCGTCCATCAGCTCGGCGGCTACCGCGTGCAGGCACGCACCGCCGGTCAGGCGCGCCGCCTGCTCGACGATGCGCTCGCCCTCGAGGACGCCGGAGCGTTCTCTATCGTATTGGAGATGGTGCCGGGCAACGTCGCTCAGGCCGTGACCGAACGACTCACCGTGCCGACCATTGGCATCGGCGCTGGCCCCGGCTGCGACGGCCAGATCCAGGTACTGCACGACATCCTCGGGCTGGGCGCGCGCCAGCCGCGCCACGCCAAACGGTACGCCGACCTGAACGCGATAACCCTCGACGCCCTCCGCGCCTACAGGGACGAGGTCAGCGCCCGCAGCTTCCCCACCGCCGACCACACGACCGAGTCCGACGCCGCAGTCGTCGCGGAGTTGCCCGGCGCGGACGGCTGACGCGATGCGGCAGGTCGAGACCGTCGCCGCGCTGCGCTCAGCGCTGCGTGACGCCCCGCACCCCGTCGGCCTCGTCCCGACGATGGGCGCGCTCCACGACGGCCACCTCGCGCTCGTCCGCGCCGCCAGCGACGAGTGCGCAACCGTCGTCGCCACCATCTTCGTGAACCCCACCCAGTTCGGCCCCAGCGAGGACCTCGACCGCTACCCCCGCTCGCTCCCCGCCGACCTCGCGCTGCTGGAGCGGGAGGGCGTCGATTGCGTCTTCACCCCCTCCGTCGAGGAGATGTACCCACCCGGCTTCACCACCACCGTCCACCTCGACGGCCCCGCGCTCCCTCTGGAGGGCGCCTCGAGGCCCGGACACTTCGACGGCGTCGCGACCGTCGTGGCGAAACTTTTGCTGCAATCGCTCCCGGAGCGTGCCTACTTCGGACGCAAGGACGGCCAGCAGACCGCCGTCGTGCGCCGCCTCGCCCGCGACCTCGACATCCCCACCGAGATCGTCGTCGTCCCCACCGTCCGCGAGCCGGACGGCCTCGCCATGAGCAGCCGCAACGCCTACCTCACGCCGGAACAGCGCGCCGCCGCGCCCGTCGTCTTCCGCGCCCTCTCGGCCTCCCGCGACCGCTTCCGCTCGGGACAGCAGGACATCGCCGCACTGGAGGACGCCGCCCGCCGCATGATCGAGGCGTCCCCCCTGGCGTCGGTCGAGTACATCGCCGGCGTAGACCCCGACACGATGGAGCCCTGGACCGGCCCCGGCCCCTGCATGCTCGCCGCCGCCGTCCGCATCGGCAACGTGCGGCTCATAGACAACGTCATCCTGGACTGATTTGGGGTGCTTCGTGCCTCCTTTGAAGGGAGGGGTGACGCGGCTTCAGCGCGCGGTGAGGTGAATCGGCGGGGGGTGCCTGGTGTAGGGGCGTCCCTTGTGGGCGCCCTTGAGAGGGGAGTGCAGAGGGGCGGAGCCCCGATGCCGGGGGTGTGGGGTGTCCCCCACAAGCGTTCGGGCGGGTGGGTGGGAAGAACTACGCTGGGCTGCGCGAACCCTATATCTCCCGCGTCAACGTCGCGAGGAACTCCTGGTTGCTCTTGGTGCGGCTCATGCGCTCGATGATGCGCTCCGCGGCCTCGGACGGGTTCATCGCGTCCGTCGAGATGAGCGAGCTCATGCGGCGCAGCAGGTAGACCTGCCGCAGCGTCAGCTCGTCCAGCAGCAGCTCCTCGCGGCGGGTGCCGGAGCGCTGGATGTCGATCGACGGGAATGTGCGGCGCTCCGCGAGGCGGCGGTCCAGGTGCAACTCCATGTTGCCGGTGCCCTTGAACTCCTCGTAGATGACATCGTCCATCCGGCTGCCGGTCTCCACCAGGCACGCGGCCAGGACGGTCAGGCTCCCCGCCTCCTCCGTGTTCCGCGCCGCGCCGAAGAAGCGCTTGGGCGGGTAGAGGGCGACGGGGTCGATGCCGCCGGAGAGCGTGCGCCCGCTCGTAGGCACCGCGACGTTGTATGCGCGGGTCAGGCGCGTGATTGAGTCGAGCAGCACCACGACGTCGCGTCCGTCCTCGACGAGACGCTTGGCCCGTTCGAGGCAGAGCTCAGCGACGCGGCAGTGGTCCTCGACCGGCTCGTCGAACGTTGCGCTGTACACCTCGCCGTCGACCGAGCGCTTGATGTCGGTCACTTCCTCGGGGCGCTCGCCGATGAGCGCGACCATGATCTGGATGTCCTTGTAGTTGGCGGTGATGCCGGCGGCTATCTGCTTGAGCAGCGTGGTCTTGCCCGCCTTGGGAGCCGCGACGATGAGCCCGCGCTGGCCCCGTCCTACGGGCGCGAGGATATCCACCATCCGCATAGCGACTTCATGGGACGTGGTTTCGAGCTTGATCTGCGTTTCCGGGAAGATGGGCGTGAGGCGCTCGAAGCTCTTGCGGCGCCGCGCGACCACCGGGTCCAGGCCGTTGATCGCCTCGACCTTCGTCAGGCCGTGGTAGCGCTCCGACTCCTTCGGCGTGCGCACCTGCCCCAGCACGAGGTCGCCGGTGCGGAGTCCGTACCGCCGCACCTGCGTCTGGGAGACGTACGTGTCGGTCATGCTGCGCGAGCGTCCGTTGTGGCGCAGGAAGCCGTAGCCGTCCGGCAGCACTTCCAGCACGCCGCTGGCGAGCTGGTGGTCCTGCTTCTCGGCCCAGGACGTGAGGACTCCGTAGAGGAGAGCGTCGTGCGACTTCAAGGGCGGGCCGTCGCGCTCAGGCTCCATCTCATCGAGGAGCGCAAGGAGCTGCTCAGAGGTCTTGGACTGGAGTTCCGCGAGGTTCATGGAACGACTTCTCCGGTGCTATGAGATGCGCGTGCGCGCAACCGCGCACCTTGCGCCACAGGGATATGCAAACTGTTGGATGGTGTATGGGCCGTGGATGGGGTTTGTACTGCCTGGCGGGTTCCGAGGGGACTGGCGCGAAGCAGGATGCATCCGAACGATGCGTGACATACGAAGTGTACGCGTGCGCGCAACGCAGTTCAACCCCTGCGCGCCGCCCATTTCGGCGCGGTCATGTGGCGTTGCCATTTACTGACCGCAGACAGGATGTATGGTCATACCGCGCCTGCAAACGGACGGACCCGTTGCGCCGGCGTCGTTCGAAGAGAGCCGTTGCGACTGCCCGCAGGGGACACCCCGGGCAGCGTCGGATCAAAGTAGGAGAACCGGAAGGGAGAGAGACATGAGCGTCGTAAAGATAAACGCTATAACCCCTGCCGAGGGAGGCGAGGCGGAGTTGGAGGCGCGGTTCGGCAACCGCGTGCGGGAGGTGGAGCGCATGGAAGGCTTCGAAGGCTTCCATGCTGCTCCGCCCCGTGTCAGGCGAGACCCGCTACTACGTCTACACCCGCTGGCGCTCCGAGGAGGACTTCCAGCGCTGGGTGAACAGCGACGAGTTCCGCCGCGGCCACGCCAAGCCCGACGGCGACAAGCCCGTAGCAACGCACGCCGAACTGCTCGCGTTCGAGGTCGTGGAATGGCCCGCATCGGCGTAGAGAGCGGGGACGGGCGTGTCACGTTGAGCGAAGTGCAGCGAAGCTGGATGTGTCATGTTGAGCGGAGTGCAGCGGAGCCGGGTATGTCATGTTGAGCGGAGCCGAAACATCTCTCAGGAACGCTGCTCACAACGACGCGCCCCCTGAGAGATTCCTCGGCTACGCTCGGAATGACCATAAATGGGACGCGCTTTAGCGCGGTGAGGGCGAACCGGTGGGGCAGGGCGGGGCGCTTCCCTCGCCATTCTCCCTCATCCCCGCTCGTGGTGCTCACTTCCGCTCATGGTGAGCCTGTCGAACCACCCATCCTGAACATCCCGCCATCCCCGCACGAACCCTACGGGATCGGCAGTTCCGGCTGCGCGCCCTCGCGCATGACGTGCGTCGCTGCTGCGGCGAACTCGCGGAAGAGCGGGTGCGGCTGCTCCGGGCGGGAGCGGAACTCCGGATGGAACTGCACCCCCACCATGAACGGGTGCTTCTCCACCTCCACGATCTCCACGAGCGTGCCGTCCGGCGAGAGGCCGGACGCGAGCATCCCCGCCTCGTAGAGCGTTTCGCGGTACGCGTTGTTGAACTCGAAGCGGTGGCGGTGGCGCTCGTTCACCTCCGGCGTGCCGTAGGCCTTCGCGGCCCTGGAGCCGTGCGTGAGCACGCACGGATAGTTGCCGAGGCGCATCGTTCCGCCCATGTCGTTGACGCTGCGCTGATCGAGCATCAGGTCGATGACGGGGTCCGGCGTCTCCGGATCGAACTCGGTCGAGTTCGCGCCCGCGAGGCCGAGGACGTTCCGCGCGTGCTCGATGACCATCACCTGCATCCCGAGGCACAGCCCGAGGTACGGCAATTGACGCTCGCGCGCGTAGCGCACCGCCTGGATCATCCCCTCGACGCCCCGGCTGCCGAAGCCGCCCGGCACCACGACGCCCAGCGTGTGCCCGAGCCACGCGTCCGGGCCGTCGCGCTCGATGTCCTCCGAGCGCACCCAGTCGATGCTCACGTCGCGGTCGTGGAACAGCGACGCGTGCCGCAGCGCCTCGCGGACCGACAGGTACGCGTCCGGCAGGTCGGCGTACTTGCCAACGACCGCGATGGGCAGCGGCCCGTGCGGGTTCGCCATCCGCTCCGTCATCGCCTCCCAGCGCGACAGGTCCGTGCCGTTGGGCGTCGTGAGGCCGAGCTCGCGCACGAGGATGTTGCCGACGCCCTCCCGTTCCAGCACCAGCGGCGCCTCGTAGATGTTGGACAGCGTCTCCATCGGGATGACCGCGTCCGGGGCCACGTCGCAGAACAGCGCTATCTTTTCCTTAATTGAATGGGGGATCGGATGGTCGGACCGACAGATGATGGCGTCAGGCTGTATGCCTATCGCGCGTAGCTCCTTAACAGAGTGCTGCGTCGGCTTCGTCTTCAACTCGCCGGTCGCCCCGATGTACGGCAGGAGCGTGACGTGGACGTAGAACGTGTTGTTCCGCCCGACGGCCATCCGCATCTGGCGTATCGCCTCCAGGAACGGCTGACCCTCGATGTCGCCCACCGTCCCACCGACCTCGACCAGCACCACGTCCGGCGCGCCCTCGCCCCCGGTTCCCGTCATTCCCGCGGTTCCCGTCATTCCCGCGAAGGCGGGAATCTCGCCCCCGCGCTGCGCGCGAAGCATGAACTCCTTGATGACGTTCGTGACGTGCGGCACCGTCTGGATCGTACCCCCGAGGTGGTCGCCGCGACGCTCCTCCCCGAGCAGCTGCGTGTACACCTGCCCCGCCGTGATGTTCGAGTTGTGCGTCAGCTCGATGTCGATGAAACGCTCGTAGTGCCCCAGGTCGAGGTCCGTCTCGCACCCGTCGCGCGTCACGAACACTTCGCCGTGCTGGTACGGCGACATCGTCCCTGGGTCGACGTTCAGGTACGGGTCGAGCTTCTGCACCGCGATAGTCAGCCCCCGGCTCTTCAGGATCCGCCCGATCGCCGCCGCGCAGATCCCCTTCCCGATCGAGCTCACCACGCCCCCCGTCACGAAGATGTACTTCGTCGTCATGCCGCCCCCCCGGCCTGGCGCCTGGTGTAGGGGCATCCCTTGTGGGTGCCCTGGCCGAGGGCCTGGTCCCTTCCCCCTCGACGGGGGAAGGTTAGGATGGGGGTGTCGCGCCGGGGCGCGACTGATCCCCTCTCCCGCTGGGAGAGGGTCAAGGTGAGGGCACTCGTGGGGCGTGCTGCGAAAGAGGGGACACGACGCCGCAGGTGGCTCGCCACCGTTTCCGGACGCGGCGTCGTCGCTTGCACGAAGGAGATTCTAGGCAGCCCCGGCACGGGGTGTCAATCGTAATCCCCTCGCCCCCTGGGAGAGGGCGCCGCGACACCCCACCCTTAGATCCCCTCGCCCCCTGGGAGAGGGTTAGGGTGAGGGCTCCCCCGCCCCTGTCGAGCGAACCGCGCACCGTGGCGCATTGACACACAACGCCGGACGCTGGTAGAAAGAACCTTGCGTGTTGACGCAGATACATATACGAGCGGTTTGGCCAGAACTGCCCTTTGCATCCTATTGCAAGGGCGGCGGCTGTCGTTGGACAATAGCATCCCTGCCATGCTGCGCAGTGGAATGACACGCAGTGCGTCACGCAGGTACAGAGGAATAACGGACCACCCTGCTCTCGGAGAGAGCGCCAAGCCCAAGACTACAGCTCCATAAGGGGGGTAGAAGTGAGATTCACCAAGATTCCGCTCATAGCGACATTGATGGCAGTGGCGCTCTCGCTGCTCATCGTTCTCCCGACGCTGGCACAGGTCAGCGGCGACCGCACCGATGGCCGTCAGTCTGTCGGCAAGTGGCTTGACGTCCGCGTCGCCGACGACCTCGCCGACATCCTGCCGGATGGTTCAACCGACACCACCATCGGCACGACCGCGCGCGCTCTCGGCGCCACCGCGTTCGACGCCCGGGACACCTACTTCGACGGCAACCTCTACGTCTCCAACCAGGCGGGCTCGGTTCATGCCACAGACCCGCGCAGCAACGCCGCCGGCGACACTGTTCTTGCCGATTACGAGTACGCGTTCGCCGAGGCAGGCGCTTACAACACCGTCCTCATCACCGCCTCGGTGGCGACAGCGTCCGTTCTGACCGCGTTGCCAGGGCCCGACGGAAAGTTGGTGGACGACCCCGGCACCACCGGCGTCGATGAGACGGCTGACAATATCGACTGTACGGTTGGTGGCACGACTGGTGTAGCCGTGGCGACCATCAAGAACCTTCGCACAAGCGGCTCTGTGACGGCCTACCTGGTAGACACAGGAACTGGCGCCACTAATGACCCCGGCAACATTTTCCAGGGCCTCGTCACCGTTTGGGACCAGGAAGACGGTTTCGACGCGCACAACGGCCCGTGCGGCGATCACGGCACCCCGACGCGGTTCCGCGACCCCTATAATCACCTGACTGCTGGTCAGAGGCAGAGTTCGACAAACAACGGCACTCCGATTGCCAACAAGCCCGCCGATGGCTGGACGGACGGGACCGCCTACCCGGCTGGCCCGAGTGGCACCACCAACACCACGAACAGCGGAGCGGTCATCCCCGCCCGCGACGGTGACACGCTCGTTATCACTGTGGACGGCGTCGCTGGCTCCATTGAGCTCGTCGTCGACGGCCAGGGGCCCGACATCGACGATGTCACGCCCGAGCAGGGCGGCACCCAGAAGAGTTCCACCGTCAACCTCGGCTTCACCGTCACCGACGACGGCTCCGGCATCCGCTACGACGCCGAGTCCGGCATCAGCGGCGACCCCGACCTGACCCCCCACAACGGCGACAACGACAACCGCTTCGACGAGCCCATCACCAGCGTGGGTGACAACCACGACCCCGCCGCGGCCGTGTTCCATTGGGGTAACGGCAGCACCGAGGACATCAAGATCCGCTTCGGGACCACTGATGCGATCACCGACGCTGACGATGTCTCCCAGTACAGCAGCAACGGCTGGACCCAGCGCATGAGAGGGGTCACGTACGACCTCGACATGCAGCTCGTGGGCAAGTCGTTCGACAAGTACTACTGGCAGGTCACTGCCAAGGACCGTGTCGGCAACATGGCCGTCACCGACGCCGACGAGGACAAGCCCAGCGACCAGCCGTACTCCTTCAATGTGGACGACAGGAGCCCGAAGGTGAGGACGGCGCGCACCGGCATCGGCTACGAGCCCGGTGAGGGCGAGTTCAGGAGCCGCTCCTGGATCGCGCTCAACTTCGAGAACGTGACCAAGGCCGGCGAATTCGAGGGCGGCGCAGACCGCATCGACGCCGGCACCGTCGCACCGGGCGACTTCACGGTCAAGGGCCACACGGTCATGAACGTCGTCGTTCCGAGCGACAAGAAGGTCTGTGTGGGCGACGACCCACGGACGCCGAAGGACAAGGAAGACGAGTCCGACGGGAACATCATCGGCCTCGATGCAGGCCCCGGAGACCCTGCGGAAGACGAGGACGGGGACGTCATCGCGGGTGCGAAAGCCCCCTCGATGTGTAACTTCGAGCCCCGAGCGCGCGTCTACCTCGAACTGGCGGGGGGAAGCAGCCCCCACCCAACGCGCCCACCACCCCCCCCCCCGGGCGCGCGTCTACCTCGAACTGGCGGGCGAACTCGCCTCCGACGAGACGCCCACCATCCAGCTGCTCGGTGGCGTGCTCCAGGACATCGCCGGCAACAACAACGTCACACAGTCCGTCGAGGACGCGCTGGACAGGATCGCGCCGGACGTGAGCATCACCGTCACCAGCAGCACCGGCACGACCGGCCGCGCCGCCACGAACGGCAAGGGCTCGTTCACCGTGCGCATCACCTCGGACGAGGATCTGGTCAGGTTCCCGCGCCTCTGGTTCGCCACCATCAAGGGGACCGACTCCGACGCGAGGGATGCCGTTGTCGGCGCAGCTACCGATCTGACGATCGACGCCGTGACGCCTTCCCCCGGTCTCTCCGTCACTGAGAAGGAGACCAACGTCTGGGAGAAGAAGGTCAACGCCGCTGACCTGCCCGGCGGCTCAGCCCACCGGATTATGGCGATGGTCGTCACCGCCACCGACGAGGCGGGTAACAGCGGCAACAGTGCCGGCTGGAAGGACGGCGGCGGCGCCACCGCCGGCCCGGATGCGGACGACACCCTCGACTTCAAGAAACTGAATGCCGGCGGCTTCCTAGTGGAGGTCGACAGCCGCATCGTCGCAGCGGACATCAAGGTGCTCCCGTCCACGGACCCTGACAACGTGGATGACAAGACGGAGAGCCAGAACCCGTACATCCAGATCACCTTCAGTGAAGGCAATGAGTACGGGATACCGGCGGACGAAGCGGACGACGGGGATGCTGACACCACCGAGGTGGTACACACCACGGCCGACCCCAATATTGCCTACACGGCCGCCATCGCGGACGCTAAGCCGCTCGCCGCGGACTCGCACCCGGACGTCACGATCTCCTCGCTGACGCTCAACGGCGAGGACAGGCTGGACGAGGTCGTCCGTGTCAAGGCAGGCACGTACGTGCTCGCGGTCACGGGCCTGGACATCGGCGAGTACGAGATTTCCTACGTCGCCACGGACGACGTCGGCAACGCGTTCGACTCGGCGGAAGAAGATGAAGATTTCACGTTCGAGGTGCTGGAGCGCCAGCCGTATGAGGTCGAACTGCAGCCCGGCTGGAACCTCATCTCCTTCCCCGGCGACCCGTTCAACCCGGCCGTGGGCGCCGTCGTCGGCGCCGACCTCAAGGCCGACACCGTGCTCGGCTACCAGAACGGCGCGTGGGTAACCTCCGTCAAGAGCGAGGAAGGCCGCTGGCAGGGCACGCTGGTCGACATCCAGGGCGGCTACGGCTACTGGGTGCGGACCACCGCTATCGAGAGCATCGAGACCGTGATTCCGCCCATCCTGCCGACCTCCAACCTGCCGACGGTGCCCGTCATCTCCGGCTGGAACCTGCTGGGCGTCGTGGACGCTGAGCAGGACGACGCAGGCGCTACTGCGGACGCGGACGAGTACTTCACGAGCCTGCCCGCCTGGCGCGTCGCCTACAGCTTCGAGACCCAGCAGAACCGCTGGATGAAGCTCCTGCCGGACGGTGAGGAAGCTAACGGTACGCAACACACGGTGGCGAACGGCAAGGGCTACTGGGTCTGGAGTTCCCGCCCGGGCACCCTCGTCCCGTAACCACCGCGCCACAGACAGAAGGACACACAGAAGCCCCCTCCGGCAACGGAGGGGGCTTTCGCGTCCGAAGGGACATTGTCATGTTGAGCGTAGCCGAAACATCTCTCGGGGAACGTTCCTTCAACGATAGGCTTCAGCCCTCCGGGTCCACCGATGCCAGGTCAGCCCAGGTAGGATTCAACGATTCAATGAGCGCGATCTTCTTGCGTCGTGACCAGCGCTTGATCTGCTTCTCCCGAGCGATAGCTTCGCGTACATCAGCAGTCTCCTCAAAATAGACGAGTTGCCCGATGTTGTAGCGCGCCGTGAAGCCCCCGTAGGTCTTCACCTGGTGCTCCGCAGCTCTTCGAGGCAGGTCGTTCGTCATGCCCACGTACAGAGTCCGAGATGCATTGGTAGCCATGTACACGTAGTAGCGCTTCGCCATCGCTGTGCTCCCGCTCACGGACCAGTGTAGTTGCGCTCTGCCCTGCTGTCGTGAGGCGGATGTCACATTTCTACGGGGCGCCCCCTGAGAGATTCCTCGACTCCGCTGCGCTCCGCTCGGAATGACAAAATGAATCTGTGACACGGCCCCATTGCGCGAACGACCCTCCCTGCCGCATCATGGAAGGCGACACCCCAACCGAATACCCGGAACCCATTCCCTGCGGACGAGCCGCAGGCAGGCGAAAGCCCCCTGAGAGACCAGGGGGCTTTTTGTGTTAACGGCGAGGGCCCTCACCCGCCGCTGTCGCGGCACCCTCTCCCTCGGGGAGAGGGGCTAGGGAAATCTGGCCCCCCTCGCCCCCCTGGGAGAGGGAAACACGCTTGTCGCGTCGGGTGAGGGGTCACTAACCGGTGGAGAAGAACACATGACCGTGGTGCTCGAAAACTACAGAGACGACCCCGTGGGGTTCGTGGAGGAGGTGCTCGGCCAGCCGCCCCCCTACGAGAAGCAGCGGGAGATCCTCCGCACCGTCGCCGTCAAGCGCCGCGTCAGCGTCGTCGGCGCCAACGGCTCGGGGAAGGACTGGGCAGCCGCCCGCACCGTCCTCTGGTGGCTCTCCACCCGTCCCCGCTCCATAGCCCTCGTCACCGGCCCCACCCAGCGCCAGGTGGAGCAGATCGTCTGGCGGGAGCTCCGCGCCGCGCACAAGGCCTCCCAGGTCCCCCTCGGCGGCCGCCTCTACGGCTCCCAGTGGAACATCGCCGACGACCGCTTCGCCATCGGCTTCTCCACCAACAAGGCAGACAACCTCCAGGGCTTCCACTCCCCGGAGCTCCTCGTCGTCGTCACGGAGGCCCACGCCATGCCCCAGGACCAGATGGAAGCCCTCAAGCGCCTCTACCCCGCCCGCATGCTCCTCACCGGCAACGCCTTCTCCCGCGACGGCGAGTTCTTCGACTCCCACCACACCAAGCGCCACATCTACGCCTGCATCACCGTCTCCGTCTACGACACCCCCAACTTCACCGGCGAATACGGCGGCGTCCCCGGCATGCCCACCGAGGAAGACATCGAGGAGCGCAAGCTCGAGTGGGGCGAGGACCACCCCCTCTACCAGGGCTCAATCCTCGCCAAGTTCCCGGACATGCTCGACGACTCCCTCCTCTCTCGCACCGCCATCGAAGCCGCCGTCGAAAGGTGGGAGGGGCGCCCCTCACCCCCAGCCCCTCTCCCAGGAGGAGAGGGGAGCCAAACATGCCCGGAGGGAGAAGGGATCAATTCCCTGGGAGAGGGTGCTGCGCCAGCGGCGGGTGAGAGCGCCTAAAAGCCTGTGGTGAAACCCGCGTGAGAGCGTAATACCCGGCGTATTTGGACCGAAACGCAACGATGAGCACCGCATCGCGCCAGTTGCTGTGAAAATGCGGCTTGGTTGAGTAACGGATCTCGGACCGGGCAGGACCGCAGAAGCGGCTTGGAACG
>MPMJ01000052.1 GCA_002238425.1 SAR202 cluster bacterium bin16
CCGATCGAATACGGAGACGGCGACCTGGTGCGCAAGGTGATGGCAGAAGGGTGGGTGAGCTTCAAGGGCTACGCGTTCAAGGTGGGCCGGGCGCTCCGGGGGTATCCGGTAGCGCTCCGGCCAACAGAAGACGACGGCATATGGGGTGTCTGGTTCATGACACACCCCATCGCCGACGTGGATCTGCGCGGCCCTGAACCGCAGGTCACAAGGTGCCCGGATGTGTAAAGTATGTCTCCGAACACCCGTAAACCATGTCTCCGGTCTATACAAGGGGAGAGGGTTAGGGTGAAGGCACTCGGGGTGGGGCGTGGGTGCCCGATGGGGAGTGCAGAGGGGTGTGCCCCACAACGCACCGGGTGGGTGGGAAGGACTACGACTGCCAGGCAGTCCAAGTGCTTAGTCGGACGACGGCAGCTTGCGCGCCTCCAGCATCGCCATCGGGCGTCCGTCGCAGTGGATGCGGGACGTACCCGCCTTCGTGCACAGCACCATGATGCCCGTCTCCTCGTCCTGGTAGCGTTTGCCCAGCTGGTCGGCCTCGCCGTCAGGCGCAGGTGCACAGGACAACTCTCCGTCCCCGCCCTTCGTGATCATGTACTGCGCGCCCAGATCGGCGCACTCCAGACGCTTGCCGGTCTCCGCAGCCATCCGTCCCTCCGGTATCGTAGGGTTAACTGAAGCAATGTTAGCAGAGGCGGGCAGGCGCGCCGCATCAGGCGGCAGCCCGCGAACGTAAGGAGATGAGCGTGGCCATAGCGTCGAACGTCCGGCAGCACATGGAGAACAGCTCGTGGATACGGCGCATGTTCGAACTCGGCATCGCCCTCAAGCGCGAGCGCGGCGAGGAGAACGTCTTCGACCTCTCGCTCGGCAACCCCATCGTCGAGCCGCCGTCCGAGTTCTTCGACGCGCTGCGCAACCTGGCTGACGCTCCAACGCCCGGCGCGCATCGCTACATGCCCAACGCCGGCTACCCGGAGACGCGCCAGGCCGTTGCTGACACGCTTGCCTCCGAGACCGGCCTCCCTTACGCCGCGCAGCATGTGCTGATGACCTGCGGCGCTGCAGCCGCGCTCAACGTCGCCATCCGCGCCCTCTGCGACCCCGGCGACGAGGTCGTCGTCCTGACGCCCTATTTCGCCGAGTACCTCTTCTACCCCAGCAACCACGGCGCAGTACCCGTGGTCGTCGGGTGCGATGAAGCGTTCACCCCGGACCTCGACGACCTCGAGCGCAAGCTCACACCTCGTTCGAGAGTCGTCATCCTCAACTCGCCGAACAACCCCGCAGGCGTCATCTACCCGCAGTCGTTCGTCGCCGACCTCGCAGCGTTGCTGCGGCGCAAGAGCGAAGAACTGGGTGTCGACATCTATCTCATCAGCGACGAACCGTACCGCCGCATCATCTACGACGGCCTCGGCTACCCGTTCCCGCAGCACGAGTACGAGCGCACCATCACCGCGACGTCGCACGCCAAGGACCTCGCGCTCCCCGGCGACCGCATCGGCTATCTCGCCGTGCACCCCGGCTGCGAGGAAGCGAGCGAACTGATGGACGCGTTCACTTTCTGCAACCGCGTGCTGGGGTTCGTGAACGCCCCGGCTATCATGCAGCACCTCGTGCGCGGCCTTCAGCACGTGACGGTGGATGTCAGCGACTACCAGGAGAAGCGCGACTACCTCTGCGATGTGCTCACGTCGGCGGGCTACAACGTCCGCAAGCCTGAGGGTGCGTTCTATCTCTTCCCGCAGTCGCCGGTAGAGGACGAGATGCTGCTCATCCAGGCATTGCAGGAAGAGGGCGTGCTCGTCGTGCCCGGACGAGGCTTCGGGATGCCGGGTTACTTTCGCATCTCGTACTGCGTCCACCAGTCCGTGCTGGAAGGCGCAGAGCCCGGCTTCCGCGCCGCCATGAGCAAGCTCAGTGCAGCGTAGCAAACTGCCACCTGCAAGAGGCAACGCCCTGGCGGACGCGTTATCATGGAGTCGATGTCCCTGTGAATGAATACGGAGATGGAAGCATGACGATGTTCCAACCGCGCCGCGTAGGCCGGGACAACCAGCTCCGGGCTCGCATGCTCTTCACGATGCTGCTGCTCGGCCTCGTGTACGGCCTCTTCCTCTGGTTCCTCATCTCCGTCGCGGGCGTGGGCGTGATGCTCGGGGTCGCCGTCGTGCTCGTCCTCGTGCAGTTCTTCCTCTCCGACAAGCTCGTGCTCACGTCGATGCGCGCGAAGGTCGTCACGCCGGAGCAGGCTCCGGAACTGCACGCGACGATCGACCGGCTCTCCATGACGGCAGGCATCCCCAAGCCGAAGGTCGCCATCGCGGACATGAGCGTGCCGAACGCGTTCGCCACGGGACGCAGCCAGAAACACGCAGCCGTCGCCGTCACCACTGGGCTGCTGCACGTTCTGAATGAGCGGGAACTCGAGGGCGTCCTCGCACACGAGATAAGCCACATCGCCTCTCGCGACGTGCAGGTGATGACCTACGCCAGCTTCCTCTCCGTCGTCGCCTCGACGCTCATGAGCTTCTTCTTTTGGATGGGACTCTTCGGCGGCTTCGGACGCAGCAGGAGCAGCGGTGGCAGCTACATCATGATTGCCTACATCGTGACCATCCTCGTCTGGGTCATCAGCCAGGTGCTCATCGCTGCGCTCTCGCGCTACCGTGAGTACGCAGCCGACCGCGGCGCAGCCATGCTCACCAACCGCCCCCGCGACCTCGCGAACGCGCTCCAGCGCATCAGCGGCTCCCTCACCGGCCTGCCGCAGAACGACCTGCGCCGTGCCGAGACGCTAAACGCCTTCTTCATCATGCCCGCGATCGGCGACGGCTTCGCCAGCCTCTTCTCCACACACCCTCCGATGGCGCGCCGCATCGAGCGCCTGCTCGAACTGGAGCGCACCACGATGCTGACCGGATAGCCTCATGTGCAAATTCCTCTCCCGGCCGCGTAACGCAGAATGGAGCGAAGCGAACGAAGCGATGGCCACCGCCGCGCAGGTGTTCGAGGAAGTGCTCGACACCTTCACGACCGGCAAGGCCGGTGTGCTCGTCCGTCCGTCCGAGGACCAGGACGCCGTCCAGGCGAAGGCAGAACTGGAGCGTGCGCTGGCACACCTGCAGTCTTCCGAAGCTCGGTGGGACGTCGTGCTGGACGATTCAGAGCACCCCCATCCGTGGATCATCGTGCGGGATTCCGGGCTGCCCGCGCTGGCGAACTCGACCCGTGTCATCGGGGAGACGCTCGCGGCGATGGGCATCGGCCCGCGGGTGCTGGCGGCGGTCTATGCGTTCAGGTGGAAGGAGCAGGAGATCTACTGGATCTACCAGCCGCGCATCAGGGCGTTCACGCCGTTCGCCCCGGCGACGGGCGGCGAGCCGGAGACCCGCGACCATCCCCTGGAACTGCGGATGGAGCAGGCATCCAGGAAGGACATCCCCACCTCCCGCGCCATCAAGGAGTGGTACCCCATCTGGGGGCTGCCCCTCTAGGCCTCAGCCTCACCTGCGGCGCGCGCCGGTCGCTTCAGCCTGCGGCGCGCCCAGAGGATAAGCGCCGCATCGAGCACGGGGAGCAGGATCAGCGCTCCCCACCATGGCAGCGGGGTGAGCAGCGCGAGCAACACTACGAACGCCGCCAGCACCCCCAGCCCGACTATCACAATGATTCCTATCGCCATCATGCCATTCATCCGCGCAAGTATAGGGCTGGCGAACCGGTGGTACTATCTCCTCATCCGCCACTAACCTCCCCCGACATCCATCCAGCCATGTCCACAGCAACCGGGCAACACCAGCAGCATCACGAACAGAGCGTCGTCCTGCCCATCGAAGGCATGACGTGCGCCGCGTGCGTGAGCACGGTGACGAATGCCATCGCCCGCGTCGACGGCGTGTCCGGGGTGGTTGTGAACCTCGCGTCGGAGACGGCAGCGGTTACGTTCGCGCCTGCCGGGCAGCGCATCGCCGCGATGCGGGATGCTGTGCGGTCGGTCGGCTATGGCATGGTGGAGGAGAGCGCCGTGCTCACCGTTCCCGGCCTGGCTGACGCGGACTCGGCCAAGACCCTTGAAGCCCGGCTTGAGAGCATAGATGGTGTGCTCCGCACGGCCGGGAATCTCGCCGCTGAGCAGATCACGCTCACCATCGTCCCGGGGACGGTCTCGCCCGCCGTGCTGCGGGAAACTGCTGCGGCTGCCGGCTTCAGCAGCGCCTACGTGACCGGCGCAGACGCGATGGATGCGGAGTTGGAGCGGCTGTCGCGCCGGGCAGAGATACGGGCCCTCAGGAACCGTGTGGCGTTCAGCATCGCGGGCGCCGCGGCGATCATGCTGCTCATGCTCATCCCAGCCATCGAACGAACGCTGGGGATGGCGTGGCTCAACGCCATCGCACTTGTGGTCGCGACGCCGGTGCAGTTCCGGGCTGCACGGCAGATCTACGCCAGCGCATGGAGCGCCCTGCGGCACCGCACCTCCAACATGAATACACTCATCGCGCTGGGTTCCTCTACGGCCTACTTCTACAGCGCGGTCGTGACCCTTTCGGGAAGCTCCATCGGGAACGGCGAGACATACTTCGACACGTCCACCGCCATCATCGCCCTCGTCCTGTTCGGCAGGCTGTTGGAAGCAAGGGCGAAGGGCAGCGCATCTGACGCCATCCGGACCCTGATCGGCATGCAGCCTCAGACCGCCCGCGTCACGCGGAACGGCGAGGAACAGGACGTGCCCGCGAGCGACGTCGTCCCCGGCGACACTGTGACCATCCGCCCCGGCGAGCGCATCCCCGTGGACGGCCTGGTAGCCGCCGGGACGACTGCGGTCGACGAGTCCATGCTCACCGGCGAGAGCATCCCCGTCGAGAAGCAGACAGGTGACGTGGTCTTCGGAGGCTCCGTGAACACGTCGGGGGGCATCTCCATCGAAGCGACCAAGGTCGGAAGTGCAACAGCCATAGCACAGATCATCAGGATGGTGCAGGAGGCCCAGGGTTCCCGCGCGCCCGTGCAGCGCCTCGCCGACACCGTCGCGGCTTACTTCGTGCCGGGCGTGCTTACCATCGCCGCGCTCACCTTCCTGGCGTGGTGGCAGTTCGGTCCGCAGCCCGCGCTGGATACGGCGATGCTCAACGCCATCGCCGTGCTCATCATCGCGTGCCCCTGCGCACTCGGGCTTGCCACACCGACTGCCATCATGGTCGGAGCGGGCTCGGGCGCACGGCACGGCGTGCTCATACGCGGGGCCGAGGCGCTGGAGCAGGCCCACAAGCTGGATGTCGTTGTCTTCGACAAGACGGGGACCCTGACGAAGGGCGAGCCCCAGGTTACAGATGTACTCCCGCGCGGCATCTCCGAGAACGAACTGCTCTCCCTCGCTGCTGCCGTGGAACAGCAGAGCGAGCATCCCATCGCAGCCGCGGTCGTGCGAGCAGCGAGAGGCCGAGGACTGAATCTCCCTCGGGCCTCGGACTTCCAGTCAGCGCCCGGACTCGGTGTGCGCGCAACCGTGGACGTGGACGCCATCACCGTCGGCGGGCTTGGGCTGGTGCGGAGCGCAGACATCGCTCTTGGTGGAACGGCCGAGTCGGCGGTGCGAGTACTCGCGGAGCGCGGCAGGACACCTCTCGTTGTGCTGCGGAACGATCTCGTCATCGGCATCCTGGGCGTCGCCGACACCGTGCGGGACGAGTCGGCGGAAGCCGTCGCCGCGCTCAAGGCGATGGGGCTGGACGTGGCGATACTCTCCGGGGACGTGCGGCCCGTTGCTGAGGGCATCGCAGCCCAACTCGGCATCCAACGGGTTATGGCAGAGGTGCTTCCGAGCGCCAAGGCTGCCGAGATCGAGCGCCTCCAGAGGGAAGGAAAGCGTGTGGGGATGGTGGGGGACGGCGTGAACGATGCCCCCGCGCTGACCCAGGCAGATGTGGGCATCGCCATCGGTTCCGGTACGGATGCAGCGTTGGAAGCCGCCGACGTTGCGCTCATGACGGCGGACGTACGGCTCACAGGCGCAGCCGTACACCTCTCGCGTTCCACGATGCGCACCATCCGGCAGAACCTCGGATGGGCGTTCGGCTACAACCTCCTGCTGATCCCGGTCGCGGCAGGCGTTCTCCACCTCGTGTTCGGGAACGGGGGCGTGCCGGAGGCGTGGCGCTGGGCGCTCGGCGAGCACGGCTTCCTGAACCCAATGCTCGCCGCTTTCGCGATGGCATTCAGCTCCGTGTCTGTCGTTACGAACAGCCTGCGCCTGAAGAGATGGATGCCGTAGAATGACAGTTCCCGTCATACCTCGGGCAGTGGGAAGGGAAAGAGGCGCATGAACCGGCTTGATGTGATATTCGGGAAACCAGGTGATACGGCCATAGACCCCGTGTGCAAGATGGTGGTGCCGAAAGCCGACCCCCCCGGCGGGACCGCCGAACACGATGGAGAGACGTACTACTTCTGCGCTCCCGGTTGCCGCACCGCGTTCGCGGACGATCCCTCGCAGTTCCTGTCAGTCTAGGTACTGACTTCCGTTCGTGCGGGACACGCCTGTTATGCCTTGCCAGCGCTAGGGTGCAGGTCGTACCATAATTCTATTGTGCGAATTTTCACGAGGAGGTTGCCATGGCTCCCCTTGACGAGCTCGACACGAAGCTCATAGAGCTGCTGCAGCGCGATGGACGCGCCTCCAACATCGAATTGGCGCGCAAGACCGGCGTCAGCGAAGGAACGATACGGCGACGTTTCCGCAACCTCGTCCAGGAAGAGGTGATCCGCGTGGTTGCCATCCCGGACACCTCCAAGCTCGGACGGCGCATGTCCGCGCTCGTCGGCCTGAAGGTAGACCCCGCCCACGTACAGTTGGCGGCGGAGGAGCTGGCGAAGATGGAAGAGGTGCACTACGCGGCGGTTACGACCGGCGCATTCGACGTCTTCTGCCGTGTAAGCCTCGGCTCGCCGCTCGAACTCTCCGATTTCCTCCGAAACCGGGTTGGCGAGATTCCGGGCGTCCGGCAGACGGAGACCTTCATCAACCTCTCCATCAAGAAGAACGTAGGAGATTTCATCCCCCAGGACGAGGGCTGATAACGTGTTCACACCTTCTGAATACGTCTGCTAGAATGCATTCACCTTCCTGGGAGGGAGGGGGCCCGAACGGGGCCTAGCTATAAAGGGAGGGGCACTTCCAAGATGGCCTACATAATCACCGAACCCTGCGTTGACGTGAAGGACGCCTCGTGCGTTGACGTCTGCCCCGTGGACTGTATCTACGAGGGCGACCGCATGTTCTACATCGAGCCCGATGAGTGCATCGACTGCGCAGCGTGCGAGCCGGTCTGTCCCGTCGCCGCAATCTTCGCCGAAGACGCGCTTCCTGCCGACCAGACCCGCTTCATCGAGATCAACAAGGACCGCAGCGAACCCTAACCCCCTGCTGCTATCGAGGAACAGGCATAGGCGGGTCAAGGCTGACCCGCCTATCATTGTCTCCGCGCTTTCCCGCGCAGGACGCTCCTCAGCCTCCTCCGACGAACTCTCGCCCTACCAGCGACAGCACTTCTTCCACCCAGTCCGCATCGAATGTAAGGAGCAGCGGCGAGTCCGGCGTTGCCGCGTAGTATCCATCGCCGTCCGCTGTCCGCGCCCCGACTGCGTACACCGCGCTTACGGCGCTCTTGTCCTCTAGGGGAACCACCAACTCGTAGGTAACCCGAATAACGGCACTGGGTGACTGCAGGCCAGCGTCCTTCAGTGTCAGCCCTTCCGGCCAGACGGCGATGTCGAAATCGGAAGGCCCGCCTGCAACGCGCAGCACCGCGTCACGTTCTGCATTCGCCAGGTCCGACGCCGCATCCCCTTGTACTACCCGATCGGGTGCTACACCGTCGGTGCTCGGCAGCCTGAGAAAGAACGTTACGATGCCGTCCGCGCTCTCGACCTCGAAGAGCCGCACAAGCGCCGGATCGACGCGGTAGTACCAGTACGGCAGCGGCGGCTCGTCGGCGAGGCGCCGCAACACCCGCGCCCACGGCTCGTTGACCAGAGCCACCTCGGATTCGCCAACGAGTTGCGCGTAGATGTTGCGTTCGTCCGGCGTCTCAGACCCCAGTCGCACTTCAACGCGACTACCCCCGGCAAGGCCGATACTCACGAAGTCCGGCACGTCCAGTCCGAACTCCGACATCGTAGTTGGCGCAGCCAGTTGGCGCTCCACTTCGGGGCCCGATAACAGCAACACAACGCCGCCCCACCGGTCCAGGTTCACAGGCGCCGGAGAATCGGCGAAATACCAACCAGCACCTCGCCGTTCGAACATGGCGGTGCCCGTCTCCGTCTGCACGGTGACGTTCACAATGTCGTCCTGAGCTACGGTGTAGAGGCGGGCGCGGGCGGGCGTTGCTTCCGGTCCGTCGTCGTCATTCGACACCAAGGCCCACGCAGTGACAGACGCGGACGCAAGGATCAGCAGCAGCACAAACCTGACGAGGGCACTTCTCATCCCGGCGTGCCCTCGTCTACCGCCGCCGCCACCACACGACGACGCCGGCGGCGGCAACCAGCGCGGGCAACAGGAA
The DNA here is from genome assembly GCA_002238425.1 of SAR202 cluster bacterium bin16. Classification (GTDB taxonomy): domain Bacteria; phylum Chloroflexota; class Dehalococcoidia; order Lucifugimonadales; family Australimonadaceae; genus Bin16. Next base: position 8,577 of record MPMJ01000052.1, read on the forward strand.
CCAGCTGACGTAACGCACCAGGTTGTACTCCGGAACGGTGAGAACGAGAGGGCGGAAGACCTCTTGTTTCGGGCGCACAGCAATGAGCGCTCTGTCGTCCAGCAGCCAGTTCACCGTGTTCAGGAAGAAGTCTGCGTTGCTCACGTCGCCGAAATGGCGGTTGCCGGCAAAGTCGGCGTCGCCAAGAACTGTAAGCGTGGTGCGGACGGATGCGGGATCGAATGCTTCTGAAGGAGCATCTGCTGCAAGGGCGGACGCCTGCACGATGAGGTGCGCCGTATGTGGGCCGGGCACATCCCGGTCAGCGGCGGGGTTTTCCCCCGTTCCTTCCACAGCCCAGGAATCGCCAGACGTGGTCACCAGCGGCTCGAACCGCACCGGCACTGGGTCGCCGCGCTCGATGCGCGAAGCGATCTGTCCCGCCGGACGGAATGCAACGGCGCCAGGGAAGAGCGTCGTACCGAGCGGTTCGACGATGGCGCCGCCCTCGGTAACCGCGGTCTGTCCGAGATACTGATCGCGCTGCACCGCGAGCGTGCGCGGGTCTCCGGCAGCGGAGCGCTCGCGGTCAACGAGTGTGCCCGGCACCGTCTCGAGCCCCCACGCCGCGAGCAGGTCTGCCATCACGTCCCGTGTTTCGGAGGACGTATCGAGCATCAGAAGCGCCCTTCCGCCGTTTGCCAGCCACCGGATGATCGCCTGTTCTTCAGCATCCGGGATCGATTGGCGGGGCGCGGCAATCACGAGCAGTGAGGCGTCGTCCGGCACGCTTGCGGTGTCCGCCAGCATGAGTGACTCGACGCGGTAGCCGTCGGCTCGGAGTCCAGCGGCAGCCAGCCCCAACCCGGAGCCGCCTGAGCGGAGGTCGGAGATGCTTCGCTCACCGTGGCCAGTGAGGAAGTAGATGGTGTGCTGTTGAGCCCCGGTGACCGTGAGGATGGCAGTGAGCAACTGCTGCTCTGAGAGTTCACCAGCACCCACGGAGGCACGGAGACCTGTAGCAACTGCAGAGAAGAGCAGCAGCGGAGCGCTGACCACCCCGAATTCCCGCGCAGTCGCAGGTTCCAATTCAGGATCGACGAACCTGTAGGAGAGCCTGTCGCCAGCGTGCCTGGCGAATTGCCGCAGGTAGCCTTCCGCCGTCCCCTGGTAGTGCAGGCCATCCTCATCCGTCGTTACGACGAATCCGGTTACGTCCACATCCGCAGGGAGCGCAGCCAGTGCCTGAACGGTCTGCGGCGCTATCTCGAATTGGCGCGTCGCGGTGAGGTCCCAGGATGCGTGAGTCGCGGAGGAGATAACATTCAACAGTACCACGATGGCGAGCGCGGCGGCGGCGCTGCCAAGGCTCACCCAGGAGAGACGGCCTCTGCGGCCGGTGACTGCACCGAGGAGGTAGCCCATCGAACCGGCAGCAGCGAGCGCCAGCAACACGCCTGCAGCGATGAGCGTCGGTATGGCGAACGGGCGGAGTTCCGGAACCCATACGACGAGGAGCAGTCCTCCGAGCGCGCCGATACCTCCGAGCGCTGCCAGGAGCAGGCTCCAGCCTCGCAGCCGGTCCGCAATCCCGCCTCCAGACGGTGGCCGTTCGTTCACCGCCATCGCCGGGACTCCAGACTAAGCGTGGTCAGGAAGAGGAAGAGCGCGATGAAGGTGATGAAGTAGACGACGTTCCGCAGTTCGATGACACCCGCGACGAACGCGGTGTAGTGGGCAGGGAGGGAAACCCCGGCGAGCAGCGCAGACGGCAAGCCGGAGACGAGCCCGGAGGCCTCGCTCGCCAGCGTGAGGAAGAGCAACGCTACTGCCGCGGTAACACCGGCAACGATCTGGTTGCCCGTGAGCGAGGAGGTGAACAGCCCCAGCGCAGCAGCGGCGGAACCATACAGCAGCAAGCCCAGATAGCCGGTGAGCATCGGGCCACCGTCGGGCGATGCGTGCCAGTAGAGCAGCACCACATAGACCAGCGTTGGGGCGATGATGCCGAGAAGCATCGCCACCAGCGCGCAGAACTTCCCGGCTACAATCTCCCAGTCGCGCAGCGGCGCGGTGAGTAGCAACTCCAGCGTGCCGAGTTTCTGCTCCTCCGCCAGAAGCCGCATGCTCGCGATGGGAGCCCAGAGGATCAGCGCGAATGTCATGGGCGTGAAGACGTCGCGGAGTGAAGCTTCCGGCAGTAGCTCTGAGACACCGGATACAAAGAACTGGCCTGTGAGCGCAAGGAATGCGGCGCTTACGACGTAGGCCATCGGTGAACCGTAGTAGGAACGGATCTCCTTCCAGGCGAGGAGGGCGGCGTTACGCATCGGCGTCCCCTCGTTCGCCTCGCGTGACCTGGAGGAAGACTTCCTCCAGGTCCACGGTGGAGCGGACAAGGCCACGAAGGCCGAGTCCTGCAGCGCTCATCGCCCGGGCGATGGACTCCCGCACGTCTGACCGCAGCGGAGCGGTGACCTCGAACGCGTAGACCCCCTCTTCGATGAGTGTGGCCGTTTCAACGGAACGGACGCCCGACACGGCGGTGAGAGCGGCACCCGTCTGTTCAGCAGGGCCACGCGCCTCTACCCTGATGCGCTGCGCTCCCTGGAGGCGCTCCGCTATCTCATCCGGGTGACCTTCCGCAACGAGGACACCGTCGTGCAGGATGACGACGCGCTCACAGAGGCTGGAGGCTTCAGCGAGTTGATGCGTACTCAGGAGCACCGTGTGTTCTTTGCCGAGACGCCGTATGAGGTCGCGAGCTTCCACGACCTGCACGGGGTCTATGCTTACGGTTGGTTCGTCGAGTACGAGGACTTCCGGCTCGTGGAGCACCGCAAGGGCGAGCCCCAGTCGCTGGCGATACCCCTTGGATAGTTTGCCGACGAGCGTGTCACGGTAGTCGGCCAAGTCGAACGCATCAAGGACGCGGTCGATCGAGGACGCAAGGCTCGCCGCATTCATCGAATGGACGCGTCCGAAGAACCGCAGCGAGGCGGCGACGGTCATATCGCTATAGAGCGGCACCGATTCGGGCAGGTAGCCGATGTGCCGCCGTGCTTCCAGTGAGTCGGCGGCGAGGTCATGACCTGCGATGCGGACCGAACCGGACGTAGGCGGCATATAGCCGGTGAGCACGCGCATGGTCGTGGTCTTGCCGGAGCCGTTGGTGCCGAGCAGGCCTACCGTCTCGCCCCTGTCCACGGAGAAGGTGACGCCGCTTACGGCGAGGAAGTCGCCGTAGAACTTCGTGAGTCCTTCAACCTCGATCATCCGGTCAGCCAATCTACTGTTCTCCATAGAGGCCTGCTGTCGCGGTTCGACCCTTGAGGATAGTGAATCGCGTCCGTAGAGCCTACCGGATTTGATTCCGGTTACGCTGCGCCGTAGACTCGCGCCAGCGTGCCCGAGGGCACGTTGGAGTGCGAACCCGCCGTGTACCGCTTCGTCATACGCCGCCTGATGCTCGCCGCGCTCACGATGTTCGTCGTGAGCGTGCTCACGTTCTTCATGCTGCGCCTGATCCCCGGCGACATCGTTGACCTGATGCTCTCTGACTTCGGGTACGCGGCAGACCGGGACGCGATCCTGCGCGAGCTGGGGCTGCACAGGCCGTTCTACGTCCAGTTCGGCGAATGGTTCGGCGGGCTGTTCGTGGGAGACCTGGGACAGTCACTCTGGACGGGGAACACCGTTACGCACGAGCTCGGGCGGCGCTACCCCGTGACACTGGAACTCTCGCTCATCGCGCTCGTTGTCAGCATCGTGTTGTCTATTCCTATCGGCATCATCACGGCCGTCCGGCAGGACACATGGGTCGACTACGCGCTGCGCTCCGTCTCCATCGGCCTCGTGGCGGTGCCGATCCTGTGGATCGGCACCCTCGTGGTGACGCTGCCGGCGCTGTTCTTCGGCTGGGCGCCGCCGCTGAGCTACGTGCCGTTCACGGAGGACCCCATCAAGAACCTGAGCGTGATGGCGCTTCCGGGCATTATCGTCGGCATACCGCTCATGGGCGGCACGATACGGATGACCCGCGCCATGCTCCTGGAAGTGGTCCGGCAGGACTACATCCGAACCGCGTGGGCGAAGGGCCTGCAGCCGCAAACCATCTGGTACCGACACGCGGTGCGGAACGCACTCATCCCCGTGCTGACGCTCATCGGTCTGCAGATACCGTTCCTACTCGGGGGCACGGTCATCATCGAGCAGATATTCAACCTGCCCGGCATGGGCATCTACATGCTGCAATCGCTCCAGAACCGGGACTACGTACCCGCGCAGACCATCATCCTCACCTTCGCGGGCGCCACCGTGCTCATCAACCTCATCGTGGACCTCCTCTACGGCGTCCTCGACCCACGGATAAAGTACACCTAAGTCATGGCTGTCGAGAGCACAAGACCACAGGGAGCACCTGCCGCGGCGAGGCTCCCGCGCCGTGCGGGCGGGGGTTTCATCGGGCTGGTGACGAGGCTGTTCACTGAGAAGCCACTGGGGGCAGTCGGCGCAGTCATCGTCATGATCATGCTGCTCATGGCCGTGTTCGCCAACTGGATAGCGCCCTACCCTTACGACGAGCCCCACTTCTCCGACTCCCTGCAGGGGTCGAGCCTCAGCTACTTCCTGGGAACCGACTTCATCGGGCGCGACCTGTTCAGCAGGCTCGTGCACGGGGCCCGGGTCTCCATCGTCGTGGCGCTCGGTTCGGTCACGCTCGGCAGCATACTTGCGGGCCTCATCGGCATCACGAGCGGCTACATGGGCGGGAAGTTCGACACGCTGATGCAGCGCCTCGTGGACGCGTGGATGAGCGTGCCGCCGCTGCTCCTGCTGCTGTTCGTCATGTCCATCCTGGGGCCGAGCACGCTGAACGTGACGCTCGTGCTGGGGCTCGTTGCGATACGGGAGAGCCGCGTACTGCGCGGGGCGGTGCTGGCGCTCAAGGAGCAGCCGTTCGTGGAGGCGGCGCGGGTCAACGGCGCGACCACGCTGCGCATCCTGATACGGCACGTCCTGCCGAACGTGATGGTGCCCATCATCATCCTGGCGAGCCTGCGCCTGGGACAGGTGATCCTCATCGAGGCGTCGCTCAGCTTCCTTGGCTACGGCGTCCCGCCGCCGTTCCCGTCCTGGGGGCGGATGCTCAGCTCGGAGTCTCGGACGTACATGGAGATAGCGCCGTGGCTCGCCATCTGGCCGGGCGTCTTCCTGAGCCTGACCGTGTTCGGCTGGAACGTGCTCGGCGACGCGCTCCGCGACCTGCTCGACCCCCGCATGCGCGGCACCGGCGGCGGCTACCGCTCTGGGTCGTAGGCCACCGGCGCCCATCTCATGCCGGACATCGCCATCATCGGCCTCAGCCCCCTAGGCATCGCGCTCGGGCGCGCGGTCAGGTCAAGTGTGCAGGGCATCTCCGTGGCGGGCTTCGACCCTGACTCCGCGACGGGAAGACGTGCCGTTGAGACAGGTGCGCTCGACGATGCACCGAGGAGCGCGGCAGCGGCGCTGGCAGGCGCGAAACTCGTCGTGCTCTCCTCTCCGCTGGCTTCCGCAAGCGACGCGTTGCGCATCATCGGGGAGTTCGCGCCGTCCGGGTGTGTCATCACGGACACGTGCCCGTTGAAGGCCCCGCTGCTGCGCTGGGCGGAAGAGCGCCTGCCGGACGGGATGCATTTCGTCGGCGGGCGTCCCGTGCCTCGTACGTTCAGCGAAGGCGCGGAAGCATCGTTCGACGGCACGGACTACGCCATCATCCCTTCGGCGACCGCCTCAGGGGAGGCCGTGGAGGCCGTGACCGGGCTTGCCAGAGCCGTCGGTGCCAGCCCGTTCTTCCTCGATGCGGCGGAGCACGACAGCTTCGTCATCGCTACGGAGTACCTGCCGCGTATCGCCGCGGGCGCAGCGGTGGACGCCGTCTCCGCAAGCCCGGTCTGGCGCGACGTGCGGCGTCTGCAAGGCGACGCGTTCTCCCAAGCCCTGCGCACGGCTGCCGAGCTCGACCCGGAGGAGATTGCCATCGTGCTGGAGTGCGCGCCGGAGACGTTCCGCTCGTGGCTCGACCGGCTCGCCGGGGCCACCAGCGGGCTGGGGGAGGGCGCACCCGCGGAACCCGAAGCCGCCCAGGGGGGCGGCGGGGTCGACGGGAAGAGCCGGGGGGGGGGGGAGGCGGCGCTCGCGAAACCGGACGCCGCCGAGGCGGCGAAGCGGCTCGCAGAACTGATCGAGGCGCGAGTGGACCGGCTGAGCGATGCTCCGCCAGCGCATGCTCCCGCCCTGGAGCGCCAGAGCTTCTCGTCGCTCCTGCTGGGGGACTGGCTCGGCCGACGGAACCGCCGCCAGGGATAGCACCCGCGCCCCTGCGTCAGCCCTGCGGAGCAGGCGTCCTCGTCTGTTCGAGCTGGTCGGCCACCCAATCCAGCGTCTCCGAGTCCAGCCGGAGTTCGATGTCCTGCGCCGCGCGCGTCTCGCCGAGCCAGGCCGCGAACTCCGCTTCCTCCAGCAACTGACGCGCGACGGGGTCGAGGCCGAGAGAGGGGTCGCGCGCGCTGATGACGTAGACGACGATCGCGCCGTCGCCGCGCTGGAACGGCGGGGAGAGCTCCGACGCGGGAAGGTTCCACAGGAGGTCAGCGGCGGCAGGCGGAAGCGCGGCGTAGGGCAGCCAGCCGAGGTCGCCGGAGGCGGGGTCGAGCGAGTAGCGGCGCGCCAGGTCCTCGAACGGGATCCCCTGCGCGGCCTCACCCTGGATACGGGTGGCGGTCTCCACGTCGGCGACCACGATGGAGTGCAGGCGTATCTGCGGCTGCGGGTCGACGATGGAGCGTCCGAGCGCCTCCGTGACCTTCCGGCGGAGCAACTCGCCTTCAGCCAGCTTCTCCAGTTCGGCGACGTCGAGACGGCGCAGGTCGGCGTACTGGCGCTTCGCCTCGGCGAGTTCGGCGCGGGCGGAGGCGTCGAGGTTCGCGGCGTCCAGCTGCGGGGTGAGCTGCGCCGCGAGTTCGCCATCGACCTCCGACTCGCTCACGGCGACGCCGAGCGTGTCCGCCGTCTGGCGCAGCACCTCGTTGTCGATGAGCAGGCCGGCGGTATCGAAGGCCTGCGTGCCGGGGTCGAACCGTTGGCGCTGGAGCAGGGCGTCGATCTGGTTAGCGCGGAGCACATCGACGAGCGTGGCGCGGGGTATCTCAACGCCGTTGACGCGGGCGAACCACTGCTGGCTCGGCGCGGTGTAGACGAGGAAGAAGCCGATGAGCGGCCCGGCTACGAGCATGAGCGCTCCGAGCGCTATGACGAGCGCGAGCAGGCGGCGCGAACGCCCATTCGGCCTCCTGGGCCGCCTCTCCACCCGCCGCATGGATACGGACTGTCCTCGCCTTACACGCCGTAGAGCGCGGCAGGGTTGTCCGTCAGTATCTTCTCCGCGGTTGCCGAGGAGATGTCGTCACGGGTGCGCATCTGGGTGACGCAGTGCACCTGCGCCGACGGGTCGGCGAAGAGGCGGTCGGTTGTGCCGGGCGTGTGGTGCCCGTAGTCGGTGCCAACGACGAGGTGGTCCTCACCGACGTACTGCATCAGGTAGGACAGGTCCTCCTCGACCTCGTAAGAGATCCACATGTTGTATTTGTCGAAGAGGCGCGGGCCCCAGAAGTCCTCGTCGGCGCGGAGCGTGCCGCGGAGCTGGTACATGGCGAACGGGACCCAGGAAGCGCCGGTCTCGATGAAGCCCCAGCGGAGGTCGGGGAAGAGCTCCGGGACCTTGTTGGAGACGAGGTTGCGGAAGGCGACGACGGGCGGGATGCGCCCGTGCGTGAAGGTGTGGCTGCGGCTCACGTCGATCAGGTAGTTGAGAGCGGGCGCGCCCTGGCCCTGGTGGATGCAGATGGGGAGGCCGAGCGACTGGGCCTCCTCGTACACCGGGAAGAAGTAGGGGTCGTCCAGGGTCTTGTCGCCCTCGATGCCACGGAAGAAGACGCCGCATGCACCGTGCTCCTTGCCGAAGCGGAGTTCGCTGACTGCGGCGTCGATATTGCGGAGCGGGGGGATGACGACGTAGCGGATACGGTCTTCGGCCTTCGCCCAGACGTCCGCGAGGAAGCGGTTGTAGGCCTTGCACAACTCGACCTCGTAGGCGGCGTCGTGGGTGAGGTACGCCAGGAAGAGCGTGGGGTAGACGACCTGGGAGTCCACGTTGGTGGCCTGCATGCCCTCAAAGCGCATCGGGAGGTCGAGCAGTTCGCGCGCCTTCCTGTCGGGGCGGTCACGCACGTTCTTCTGCACGGTGGGGGTGACGAGGAAGTTGCCGCCCCGGCCCGCCGGACGGGGGTAAATCTGGCCGTCTATGAGCCACATGTGGTCCACGCCGCCGTAGAGCGTGTCTTCCGGCACCTGGACAACGACGGGCCGACGCTTGTGCCAGTCCGGGTCCAGGAAGTCCCACATCTCCGGTGGTTCTGCGATGTGCGTGTCTGCGTCGAGTACGTGTCCCATCCCGGGCCTCCTCGGTTCCTTCTGATCTATGGCTGACGGGCAGAGTATGTTCCCCTCCTGCACGGCGGTCAAGCGTGGGGCGGGCCTCCCGCCCAGCCCGCCCCGCTGTACGCTCACCGCGCGCTTCAGCGCGTTGGCCCTCTCCCCTTCCAGGGAGAGGGGGCCGGAGAGGGCACCCACAAGGGATGCCCCTACACCGGGCAGGGGGCTCCCGATACGCCACCGGTCCGTCTCACTGTGTTCAAGATTCCAACGGGCGGTGAGATTTGGAATCTTGAACGTGGTTTCAGGAGTAAACATGGCCTCCGATCTGAGTATCTTGAACATCTTGAAATGGGGTGTTTCCATGGCCGTGGCCTGCTTCCTGCGTTCAAGGCTTCAAGATTTCACCGGTTAACAACTTCTTCGGCCGCGGGGGGTGTCTCATCCTGTTGCAAAGTGTTGCGTGCCGGAAGAGACCAGTACCACGCGCCGTTGCCACGCGGAACTCCGGGCGTGTTGATGCGTGAGGCGCGCACGCCGCAGGCTGTCCGGGCGCGGTGGAGGGAGGTCCTCGATATGCCTAGCCGGGCAGCCTCTCGCTCGACGGCAGCAGCAGGCACAGGCCCACCTGCCAGAGCTCGTATGAGGAATGCCCGCGCCGCTCGCACCTTCGCGCCGTCGTTGGGGCGGCGGGTGGCGAGGGCGTGGAGGTGCGCGGGGAAGACGGGTTTGCGCCAGGCGACGGTGAAGGCGGAGGGCGGGGGGCTCTGGATTCCCGTTTTCACGGGAATGACGGAGGAGGCGGGAATGACGGGGGAGGCGGGAGTGCCGGAGGAAGGGGGAGCGGCAGGGGAAGCAGCGGTGGCGGAGGAAGGGGAGCCAGGAGCAAGGCTGCGAGGTTCCTGCCTTCGCAGGAACGACGAGGAAGGAGAGGGGGGGCGCCCGGGGGGGGGGGGGGGGGGGGCGGAGGAGGCGGCGTCCGCGGGGTTCGACGACGGCGGTGGTGAAGACGACGGAGGCCTGGGCGAGGCGTCGCTGCATGGCGGTGACGGCGCGGGGGTAGTTGGGAGCGGGGTTGTGTCCGAGG
>MPMJ01000006.1 GCA_002238425.1 SAR202 cluster bacterium bin16
TGTATCTCCTTCAGCAGGTTGAGGTACTGCGCCTGTATCGTCACGTCCAGCGCCGTCGTCGGCTCGTCCGCGATGAGCAGCCGCGGCTGGCTCTCGATGGGGATGCCGCCCGCGACCCGCCGCTTCATGCCGCCGCTCATCTGGTGCGGGAAGTCGGAGAGCCGCCGCTCCGGCGCGGCGACGCGCATCATGCGCAGCACTTCCATCGCCCGCTCCCTGACCGACTGCCTGCTCCTGCGGCCGCCGTTCCGGTTGCCGTGCGCCGCGATCGACTCCGTAAGTTGGTTGCCGATGGTGAACACCGGGTTCAGCGCCGTCTGCGGGTCCTGCAGGATCATGGATATCTTGCGCCCGCGCATCTGCCGAACGTCCGACATCCGCATCCGCACGACGTCGTCGCCGTCCAGCAGGATGCGCCCGCCCACGATGCGCGCGGCCTCCGGCAGCAAACGCAGCAGCGACAGCGCGGTCATGCTCTTGCCGGAGCCGGACTCCCCCACGAGCCCGAGCGTCTCGCCCTGGCGTATCTGGAAACTCACGCCGTCGACCGCGCGCGTCACCCCCCACTTCGTGAAGAGGTGCGTCTGGAGTTCCTGCACGTCGAGAACGACGTTGCCGCCACCCTGCCCTGTGCTGCTCGCCGTCTCGGTCAATCCTTGCTCCTCACTCTTGCAGCCCAGAGTAGAGCCTCGTCATTCCCGCACAGGCGGGAATCCAAGCGACGGCAGGTCGCACATGCGCAGCAGCGCACGCCGCCCATGTGGAAGATGTCATGTCGAACGGAGCGTGGCATCCCTTACTTGTCATGCTGAGCGGAGTGCAGCGGAGTCCGCGCTTCAGCGCGCAAGTATCCTCTCGGGGAAACGTTGCCATACCGCCGCGCGCCGCTCACGCCACCCCGACCGCAAACCGCTCTTCCAGCGGACGCTCGACCTTCCACGGACTGTCCACAGGCTGCACGTAAGCGTCGGAGCGGATCAACTCGTAGTCGCCCTGCTCCCACACGCCCGGCGGCTCGACGCCCTCTTCCGCAAGCGCGATGGCAGCCTTGATGTACAGCTTGCGCGCCTTGATGATGGCCGCGTCCGTCGTGCCGAGGTGCTCGATGGTGCGGTCGACGATGGGGCCCATGCTCTCCTGCACCGCGTTGTCCTGAACGAACAGCCCGCGGATGCCGGACCAGCTCTCCTTCTTCATCAGTTCGCGGTCCTGCAGCCACATGTTCTGCGGCCCGGCGTACTTCACGAACGTCTTGGGGTCGAACGCGTAGTAGCCCCGGTACTCCTTCAACTGCTCCTTCAGCTCGTCGGACATCGGCTTCGTCTCGTTGAAGCACACGTCCCACGCCCAGCAGGTGCCGTCGTCGCGGGGCACCCACATGTTCCAGATGCGGTTGTCCTCCCTCGAGAACGGTGGGTACGACGACGCCGGCATGATGTGGGGCGTTATCCGAACATAGTGCTTGGCCTCGTCCGGCCCCCTGCGTATCGAGGCGTACCGGAAGCCGTAGGCCGTCTCCTCTATATCCAGCTTCGGCCTCGTGTCGTTGAACATGAGGTTGTTGCCGCTCTGTGCGCCGGGCGCAACCATCGGCCCCTCGGCACTGTTGTGCAGGAACGACGCGTGCACCGTGTCGATGCCGCCCTCCAGGCTCTGCAGCCAGTTCGCGTCCTGTATCCACTTCGCCATGATGCGGTTCGAGTCCGGCACCGTCGTCCAGTAGTAGAAGGGGAACGGCGGCTCGCTCTCCCGAGCGCCCCTGTAAACCCCCCACCCGCCCCCCGGCCCCCCCACCGCCGTCGCCCCCCCCCGCGCCTCCGTGCTCCCGCACCGCGTACGCCCCCGCCCGCACCTTGTTGCGGAAACCGCTCTCCACCGGCTCGGTCGGCATGTCGACGCACTGGCCGTTGACGTCGAACTTCCAGCCGTGGTAGAGGCAGCGCAGGCCGTCGTATTCGTTCCGTCCGAGCGCGAGCGATACTCCGCGGTGCGGGCAGTATTCGGAGAGAACGCCCACCTCGCCGCTCGTGTCGCGGAAGGCGACCAGGTCCTCGTTCAGCAGGCGGAAGCGCACCGGAGCGCCATCTGCCTCCAGTTCGTCGGAGATCAGCGCGGGCAACCAGTAGCGGCGGAAAAGCGCGCCCATCAGCGTGCCCCTGCCCGTGCGGGTGATGAGCTCGTTGTCAGCGTGGCTCAACATGCGGCGCCTCCTTGTTCCCTCTCGTTGGCGTGACCGAACTCGCTCTGCGTATAATGCGCCCGGCTCTTGCAGCCGTGCCCCTCAATCTTAACGAGGCCACACGGTTTCGCAACAGCATACGCTTATACGCGAATAGGGGAGGCGTCGTGCGCACGGTCAGGAATCACACTCGTTTACTCATAGTGGTGGCGCTCAGCATGCTGCTCGCCTTGGTCGGCGCGGCATGTAGCGGCGACGACCCCGACCCCACCGCGACGCCGACGCCGACCAGCCCGCGGGCCGCCCCCCCCCCCCCCCCCGCCACCCCGCCCCCGCCCGCCCCGCCGGCCCCGTCCGGCACGACGCCTGACGCTCCTGCGCCCGACCCGACGGCCACCCCCGTCCCCGAAGCGATGGGACCTGCGGTCGACCGCGTCATCATGGCCGTTGCGTCGCCGACCGACTTCAGCAACATCCGGCGCATCCCCGGCCAGGCCAGCAACTGGTACATCCGGCCGCACTACGAGTACCTCGTCGGCTTCGCCAAGACGAACGGCGAGTACGTGCCCCAGCTCGCCACCGAGTGGAACCTCGAGCCGGACGGCCACTCGTGGCGGTTCAAACTGCGCGAGGGCGTGCAGTTCCACAACGGCCACGGCGAGTTCACCGCCGAGGACGTACGCTTCTCCTGGCTCATGAACATCCTGCCCGACGACGTCGGCAGCGAGGCCCGAACGATGCGCGTTATCGTCACCGACGTCGAGATCGTCGGCCCCTACGAGGTCATCTTCCACACCACGGCCCCGAACGCCGACGTCTTCGAGGTCATCTCGGAGATCCAGGGCGGCATGGAGATCGCCAGCAAGGCGGACTTCCTCGCGCGCGGGCCCGGCCTGCTCTCAGCCAGGCAGTCCTCCGAGTGGGCCAACTACGAGGAAGACCCGCGCCTCGCCGAACTCGTCGATGGACGCGACCCGCTCGGAGACGAGGTCCCGCTGGCAGGCACCGGCCCCTACACCATCGTCTCCATGGACGAGCAGACCGGCGTCGTCTACGAACGCGTGGAAGACCACTGGCGCGACACGCCCGACTTCCCCGAGTTCGAGTTCCAGTTCATCAACGAGGCATCCACCCGCCACGCGAAGCTGGTCTCGGGCGAGGTGCACTTGGCCAAGCTGCCGGAGGAGCTGCTGGTGGACGCGGAGGAACGCGGCTACGTCACCTTCACGGCCCAGGTGCCCGCGGCGCGCTACTTCCTCGCATGGCAAGGGGTCTACGTCCCGGCAGGGCCGAACGTCGCGAACGACCGCCACGGCGAGTGGAGCGGCGAGCTTGCCCAGAAGGAGTTCCCGGCCTACCCCAACACGCCGCTCGCCAACCTGAACGTCCGTAAGGCGCTCAACAAGGCGATAGACCGCGAGGCGCTCAACGACGCGTTCTTCGCGGGCAAGGGCCTCACGATGTTCAAGAACCACTACCTGCCCAACAACGCGCAGCGCGTGGGCTGGAACCCGGAGTGGGAGACCCGCTTCGGTGACGAGTACGGCTACGACGAGGACGCCGCCAGGGCGCTCCTCGGGCAGGGCCTGCAGGAGCTCGGTATCGACGAACTGCAGACGACGATCCAGCTCACCGTTCAGCCCGCCGTACCCGCCGGTGTGGACGTGATGCAGGCCATCGCCAACTACTGGCGCGAGATCGGCGTTGATGTCATCGAGCAGCAGGCCGACCCCGTCGAGTACCGCACCAAGCAGCGCGAGATGCGCTGGGACAACCACGTCGTGCCGATCGCAACGAGCGGCGCGCAGCTGGTGACGGTGCAGGTGTACGGCAGCTCCATCATCCCGGTGCTCTACATCGGACTCCAGGACCCGGACGCCGAGGCGCTGATGCGCGAGGCCCTCAACACCAACACGCCACAGGACCGTGACGACCTCCTGCGGGAGATCGGCGACTTGTACTACAACCTCCACCAGGACATCCCGCTCTTCTACCTGCCCAACGAGGTTGTCGCAGACCCTGACGTCGTCGCCGACTTCATCTACTCCGGCATGGTCTCCGGGGCGCCGATCGACCACCTCGAAGGCGCCGTCGCCAAGTAACGACCTATCGGGCGGGCTCCAGGAATGGAGCCCGCCCCACGGCCTGATCGGACGTAGGGGCGGCTCGCGAGCCGCCCCTTTGCCTGCTCCCCTCTCCCTTGAGGAGACCCTTGCACAATTATCGTCCCGCTCATGGTGAGCTTGTCGAACCACGGGGCAGCCTGCGGGATGAGGGAGCGCAGAGGGGGAATCCCCTCTGCCGGGGGCGTGGGGGTGTCCCCCACAACATCCCGGGCGGGTGGATGGGAAAAACCGCGCTGCGCTGAGGGCAGTTACGCAAGGGTTCCTCGATGGGAAGCGTTAGTATGGGGGCGAACCAGGGGCGGAGCGCATTGGGAGGCCCCCCCGCACAGGAGGTGCCACATGGCCGAACAGGACCCCGCCGGCGAAGCAGCCTACGAAAAGACCATCAAGGACCCCACACCCCTCGACCCCGATGTCGCCGCAGCGCGGCTCAGGGAGGTGAAGCGCATCTTCGACGAGCAGGGCGTCAACTTCTGGCTCGGCTCGGGCACCCTCCTGGGCGCTGTGCGCGAAGGGCGATTCATCCCCTGGGACGATGAGATGGACACGGCGGGCGTCATCGGGATGCACGGCCTCGACATGGAAACCATCTACCGCGTCGGGGAAGCGTTCCGGTCGCACGGCTTCTACCCGCGCATCAAGCCCAACGTCCGCCACGTCAGCGTGGCCCTCATCAAGGACGGCATCCGCACGGACTGGACGTGCCACAAGATCATCAACGGCAGGGCGTACGAGTTCCCCGGCGTCGAGCTGCCCCTGCACCTGTTCGAGACCCTCGGAGAGATCGAGTTCATCGGCGAGCGCTTCCGCACCCCCAACCCGCCCGAGGAATACCTGCGCCGCAAGTACGGCCCCGACTGGCAGACGCCCAAGGGTCCCGGCTTCGAGTCCGACGTCGTCGGAGAGGTCGCGAGCGACGCGCTGCTGGACCCCGGACCCCGACTCCTGCGCAAGCTCTCCCTCGGCCTCCTGCCGCGCCCCAACGTCAGCGTGCAGGTCTTCGACCGCGACGGCGGTCCCGTAGCCGGCGCAGAAGTAGCCGTCGCCGGCCTCGGCCGCTCGAGGACCAACGCGCATGGCGCCGCACGGCTCTACGTGCCCGGCTTCGCCTGCTACGCCATGACCGTCACATACCCCGGCCACCGCGAACTCCTGTACGAGGAGTTCCTCACCCCCAACGCCGCCTACACCTACCACCCCGGCCCCATCGTCACCCCGGAAGAACACTACAAAGCCGGCGTCCGCGCCATGGCCCTCGAACGGAAAGAGGACGCCAAGGGGTAAGCCTCCCGTCGTTCCTGCCTTCGCAGGAACCCCGCAGCCCTCCGGGGTGGACGCAGGGAGGGCCTTGTCATGTTGAGCGGAGCCGAAGGCGGAGTCGAAACATCTCTCAGGAAGGTTCCGCTCATGGTGAGCCTGTCGAACCATCCTGCGCAGGCAAGAACCTCACAGCCCTAGCACTGGTCGCCCGCCGCTCTTGCCTCCCTACCCACGCCCGACTAGGATGAACCCCCCTCTCTGAGAGGCCCGCGGGCACCACTTGGAGCATCCCCTATGGATGCCTCAAAGCAGGGGCGCAGAGGGGCAAGACCCGCTCCCCGGGGCGGGGGGCAGTCAACAAGGACGACCCGCCAAGCAAGTCACGAAGAACGACTCGATGCAACGCTACATCATCATCAGGCTCTTCCAGGCGGTGCTCGCGCTCATCGGCGTGAGCATCATCGTCTTCACGCTCGTCCGCATCACGGGCAGCCCGATCGACGTGCTCGCGCCCGCCGACGCCACAGAGGAAGACCTCAGACGCGTCGCAGCCCTCTGGGGCTTCGACAAACCGCTCTGGGAGCAGTACGTCTTGTTCGTCGGCAACGCGCTCCAACTGGACTTCGGCCCCTCCATCAAGTTCCAGGGACAGAGCGCGATGAGCCTCATCGGCAACGCCATCCCCAACAGCCTGCAGCTCGCCGGCTTCGCGATGTTCGTCAGCGTGGTCATGGCGGTGCCCATCGGCGTCATCTCTGCGGTCAAGAAGGGCACGCCCATCGACATGATCGGCAAGCTAGTCGCCCTCCTGGGCCAGTCGCTGCCCCCCTTCTGGCTCGGCATCGTCCTCATCTGGATATTTTCAGTAAACCTGGGCTGGCTGCCCGTCTCCGGAAAGGGCGGCTTCACCCACATCATCCTGCCCGGCGTGGCGCTGGGCTGGTTCTCCGTGGCCGCCTTCATGCGCCTCACCCGCTCCGCGATGCTGAACGTCCTGGACAGCGAGTACGTGAAGTTCGCGCGCATCAAGGGCACGCCGGAATGGAGGGTCATCTGGAAGCACGCGCTCAAGAACGCCGCGATCCCGCCGCTCACGCTGTTCGGCATCATCGCCGGCATCATGGTCACCGGCGTCGTCACGCTGGAGACCGTCTTCGCGTGGCCCGGCATCGGCCAGCTCGCCCTCACCTCGGTGAACGCCCGCGACTACTCCGTCGTGCAGGGGCTCGTCATCCTCATCTCCGCGATGTTCATCACCATCAACCTCGTCGTGGACATCCTCTACGCCTACATAGACCCGCGCGTCCGCTACGGCGGAGGGAGAGGCTGACATGGCCGTCGCAACCTCCCCTGCCGCAATCGCACGCATCCCCGGGGCCCGGATCGTCGGGTGGGTCTGGACGTTCCTGCGCCGCTACCCGGTCATACCCGTCGCGGTGCTCCTCATCGTCCTCGTCATCCCCGCCCTCTTCGCCGAGCTCATCGCGCCGCACGACCCCATCGACGGCAACCTCCGAGCGCGACTGCTCCCGCCCGCATGGACCGACGGCGGCGATTGGAGCTACCCGCTCGGCAGCGACCGCCAGGGGCGCGATATCCTCAGCCGCATGATCTTCGGCGCGCGCACGGCGGCGCTCGTATCGCTCGCCGCGCTGGCCGTCGGCGGCATCATCGGCTCCGTGCTCGGCCTAGTCGCGGGCTACTTCGGGAGCTGGTGGGACCACATCATCATGCGGCTGGTCGACATCAACCTCTCGCTGCCGCTCATCCTGCTCGCGCTCGTGCTCGTCGTGCTGTTCGAGCCCGGCACGGCCACCACCGTCGCCGTCGTCGCGCTGCTGCTCTGGTCGCGCTACGCCCGCCAGGTGCGAGCGGAGGTGCTGACGCTCAAGGAGATGGACTTCGTCGCCCGCGCGCGCGTCGCGGGGGCCTCGAACCTGCGCATCGTCTTCCGCCACATCCTCCCCAACGTCTTCAACACCATCATCGTCCTCGCGACGCTCCAGGTGGGGAACGTCATCCTGCTGGAGGCGTCGCTCAGCTTCCTCGGCGCGGGCATCCCGCCGCCGGACCCCGCGTGGGGCGTCATGGTCGCGGAGGGACGCGACTTCATCGTCACGTCGTGGTGGCTCTCGGTCATCCCCGGCCTCGCCATCATGTTCACAGTGCTCTCCATGAACCTCCTCGGCGACTGGCTCCGCGACTACCTCGACCCCAGGCTCCGCCAACTGTAGAGGGGCGGTTCGCGAACCGCCCCCCTCGGGTCTCCACCCTTCACCGCTCATGGTGAGCCTGTCGAACCATCCTCCGAAGGCAGGACGCGCTTCAGCGCTCCCTCGCCCCCCTGCCTGCACGTGGGAGGTGCGAATCGGGGCGCCTACCACGGGCTGACGCCAGGTGGTCACGCTATCCTCTCGCGCTCAGATGGAGACTTCCCTCACCTCTCCCGGCCGCGCCTCGGCAACGGCGGCGCGGATATCGTCGATGCGAAGCCGGACGTAGGGCCATGCCGTTCTGAGCAGAACGATGATGGCCAGTCTTCTGCCTGAGAGATTCTGCTGATGCCTGATGCTCTGGTCGGTGGTGATCAGGACTTCGTAGCCCTCCTGTTCGGCCTTGTCCAGCAGGTCTCCGTTGAGAAGGCTGTCCCACCCTTTCTCTGCCGCCGTATCGATCGTGTGTCCGTGGAGGTCCCGCCTGAGAGGCACGGGCGTTCCGTGATCAAACAGTATCTTCAAGACTGCTCGCGAGTACGGGCACTTTCAGGGAGTTGGCCGCGTGCTGAAGAACGGCCCTGACCTTCCATTCGTCCACCGGATGGAACCATTCCAAGAATTCCTCTACGGTGGCGCCGCTTTCCAGGTTCTCGAACAGGGCGGACACGGGTAGCCTGGTGCCGGTGAAGACCCACGCTCCACTGAGCTTGCCGGGCACGCTTTCTACCGCCGGGCACTTCTCCCAGTCGGTCATACGTTCACCTCGATTCCTGCCGCCCTTCCGATCGTTCGTCAGCTCACAGGAGCCAGCACCCATTTTCCTCCGGCAGACTGCCTGCGTCTACCGAGTGCTGACAGCGGGCGAGCGCAGCCCGTACATCCGCGCTGCGTTCTTCCAGAGGATCGCCTCGAGCGCGTCGTCCGGAACCTCTTCGTTCTCGACGAGCTCACGGATCTCCAGCGCGCACGTCTCCACCGTCACCTCGTGCGGGAAGTCGCTCGACCAGATGAACGGGTCGCTGCCGACCGTGCGCACGGCGTGCGCGAGGTCGGGCTCGTCGCCCTCGACGCCTATGAAGATGCGCCCTTCGTGAACGTGGCGCAGGATGTGGTCGCGCACGCTGTCGCCGTCGCGCAGCTGCAGGAAGCGCCGGTTCGGGTCGAGCGGTGTGAACGCGTTGTAGGAGCCTTCGCCCCGCTCGAGTGCCATCAGGAACCACGCGACGCCGCCCTCCATGAAGCCGTAGCGCACGTTCGGGAACTTGTCGAAGATGCCGTTGAACAGCATGCTCATGAACGAGATCATGATGCCGAACGGGTGCCCCATCGCATGTATCGCCGCGAAGATGTTGAGGTCGTGGAAGCCGAGGTCCGGGTACGAGCCGCCGTGCACGGAGAGGCAGCAGCCGAGGCGGTTCGCCTCCTCGTGGACGGGCCAGTAGTGCTTTGAGCCCAGGTGGCCCTGCAGGCCGGTGGCGGGCAGCATCCCGCCGCACATGCCCAGCTCCTCGACCGCTCGCCGCAGCTCTGCCGCCGCAAGCTCGGGCTCCTGCATCGGCAGCAGCGCCACCGCCTGCAGGCGGTCGTCCTTCTGCAGGTACTCCTGGTGTATCCAGTCGTTGTAGGCGCTGGTCGCCATCGCTATCTGGTCGAGGTCGACCATCCGGCCCACCGCGAGCGCCTCGGTCGGGTACAGCACCGCACTGCCGATGGACAGTTCGTCCATGAAGCGCGTCCACCCGCGCACTTCCTCCGGGTTGGAGAAGGAGCCTTCCGGCGAGATGCTGAGCAGGTTGTGGTAGTTGTCCAGTTCCGGGAAGACGTTCCGGCGGCGCATCCGCTCCACCGCGCGGCTGGCCTGCAGGTCGCGCGGCATCCTGTCGATGATGCCGTCCTTGTTCTCCAGCACATGGCCGTCGCCGTCATAGATCGGGCCGTTGTACGTTCGCGCCATCGGATGCCTCCTTCGCTGTCCCGAGCCTGCCACTCGTGCTGCCTTTACGCAAAATCTCCTAGTCGTACCACTGGCCCGTGACCGTCTTGCCGTCCGCGACGCCGGGGTCGACGATGGTCGTCTTGAACGGCGGGAAGAGCACGTCTACGATGACGCGCGGCGCGGGCGCGGGGCGTGTCCGCTCCGCAACGATCTCGTCGACGCGCTTCACGTGCGCTTCGAGCACGCCCGCGATGAACCGCGCGAACTCCGGGTTGCCGGACGCCTTGATGGCCTCCTCGTCTATCAGCCCCTCGATCGCGGCCTCGACCGGGTTCGCGGGCGCGGGCACGCCGCCGTGCACCATGCCGGGCGGGTTCCACGTCACCTCTGGCCGCATCTCATCCGAGAAGTGGACGGACAGCTCGCCCGACTCGTGCGAGTGTCGGATGCCGACCTCGCCGGGGATGAGCAGCAGCGCCGTAACGAGGCACTTGTCGTTCTCGACGAGCGTGTACCACTTGCGCTTGTGCGCTCCGGGTATCGACTCGCCGCGCCAGCCCTGCTGGTCCAGCGGAAGCGTGTAAGGATTGACGGCCATGGCGTTCCTTTCTCTGCGTTCGCTAGTGTCCGGACGTCGTGACGTCCGGCGCCAACGCGCCCGCAGCGCGCGCCCCTGCCCTCTTGAAGCCGGAGCGGCCGCATCGCCACAATGGCAACTGCAACGGTGCGGCTATAAGATAGCGCGTAATCGGAGCGCAGTCCAAGCACGACACGGAGGATTCGCCATGCTGAGCACGGCAGACAACGAGATGCTGACGCAGGTGGGCAAGGGAACTCCCATGGGCGAGATGATGCGCCGCTACTGGCTCCCCATCATGCCCGTCGAGGAACTCGGCGGCCCTGACGGCGCCCCCCAGCGCTTCCGCCTGCTCGGCGAGGACCTCATCGTCTTCCGCGACTCCAGCGGCGACGTGGGCGTCTTCTCCGAGACGTGCCCGCACCGCGGCGCCTCGCTCTTCTTCGGACGGAACGAGGACAACGGACTGCGCTGTATCTACCACGGGTGGAAGTACGACGTCACCGGCCAGTGCGTCGACATGCCCAACGAGCCCGGCGAGAGCAACTTCAAGGACAAGATCCGCGCGTGGGCGTACCGCGGCGCGGTGCATGGGGGCGTCGTGTGGGCGTACCTCGGCGAGGGCGACCCGCCCGGACTGCCCGATTTCGAGTGGACCGCCATGCCGGAGGAGCAGCGCAACTTCTCGCTCGCGCAGCGCGCCTGCAACTGGATGCAGGGCCTCGAGGGCGACATCGACACCAGCCACCTCTTCTTCCTCCACGGCAGGCTGGACCCGGACGGCTCCGGCAACACCGGCGTCTGGCATAACGACAAGCACCCGACGCTGGAGGTCGTTCCCACGAAGTACGGCGTCGTCTACGGCGCGAACCGCGAGGAGAACGAGGAGACCACCTACTGGCGCATCACGCAGTTCCTCTTCCCCATCTTCACCTTCTTTCCCGCCGCCCCGGACGGCACCGTCCCTGGCCACATCTGGGTGCCGATGGACGACCACCACACGATGGTCTGGACGGTCTCCTGGCACCCCACGAAGAACGTGGCGGACAGCAGGCGGTTCGGCGTGCTTGGCAACGCGACGCACCCCGCGGGCGAATTGCTGCCGGACACGGCCGGCGGCCTCGGACGCTTCCGCCCGCGCGCCAACAAGACGAACGACTACGAGATTGACCGCGACCTGCAACGCACCGAGACCTTCACCGGCATCGCCACGGTCTTCCTGCAGGACCAGGCCGTCACCGAGAGCATGGGCTCCGTCCAGAACCGCAGCATCGAGCACCTCGGACGCTCGGATGGCATGATCATCCAGGTGCGCCGACGCTTGCTCAACGCGGCGAAGGCGCTCCATTACGACAACGTGACGCCCCCGTGCGTCGAGAACCCGGAGTGGTACCGCGTGCGCTCCGCCATCGGCACGCTCCCCAAGGGCGAGTCCTGGTACGAGCACATGCACGACTGGCTCTACGCCAAGGTAGACGAGCCCCCCGCGCTGGAACTCGCGGTGCCGCGCTAGGGCCACGTCGTTCCTGCGCAGGCAGGAACCTCATCCCTCCCTCAGGCTGCGAGATTCGCGCCTGCGCGGGAATGACGGAACCGACCCACGTAATCGTCTCTTCACCTAGCGCCGCGATGCCAGTCGCTCGACAACCAAGCGGTTCATACTGACCCCTGCTTCGGCGGCGTCCATTGCAAAGGCGCGATGGGTCTCGGGCGGGATGCGAAGGGTAAGCGTTCCGCTGTAGCGCCGGGTGGAAAGCGGCTCCGGTCCGGGAGCGCCTTCCTTGCGCAGGTCGTCCACGGAGAAGGCCACGAGGTCGCGGATGCCTGCAAACGCCTTCTCAGGGGTTTCGTCCAGATGGCTGAGCAATCCAAACTCGGCGCACGTTCCGACGTACTCCTCATCCTCTTCGGACCAGGAAACCCGATAGGTGTAGCGGTCTACCTCTTCCGTCATTCTGTCCCCTCCAGTGTGTCGATGGTTGCAGTAATGCAACCAAGCGTCAAGCCGACGCGCCCGAGAGATGCTTCGACTCCGCTGCACTCCGCTCAGCATGACAACCCCACCTCCCCCACTCCCCACCCCGCGTGCGCTGCCCTGCGCACGTGCGACCTTGCGGTCGCCAGGGATTCCCGCCTGTGCGGGAAAGACGGGGCCACGCCAGGGCCGCCATTCCACGTCCCGGCCCCCTGTCCGCTCGTCCTGAGCTTGTCGAAGGATGCAGCGCCCGCTCGTGGTTCGACAGGCTCACCATGAGCGGAATATCTGTTCTTGTGATTGCCTTTATCACCACACGCCCAGATGCGGCGGGAGGGTGGCGGAGTCTGCGCTGCCGTCGTCTTCGTGTTCGCGTTCGCCGGGCTGCGAGGTTCCTGCCTCCTCAGGAACGACAGAGCCGCCGTCTTCGTCTTCGTCGCGGGAGTGCGGGGGCACGGGGACGCCGACCGGCGGACGCGGGTTGAGGAGGAACGGCTCGTAGCCGGTCCAGATCTGGAGCGAGGGCGGGGTCATGAACGCGAGGGCGAGGGCGTCGGCGCGGTCGGGCGAGGGGAGGTTCTTCTTGCGCAGTTCCCGCTTGCTCTCCATCAGCACCTGGCCAGAGCTGGAGACGTCGTAGCGCAGGGAGAGGAGTTGCGCGGCGAGCTCCTCGTCGTCCGGCAGCGCGATGAGGCGGTCGTTGATGAGGCGGCGCAGCTCCCAGAAGATCTCGGAGCGCAGGTTTGCGAAACGCGTCGGGTGCATCGCCTTGCGCCCGAACTGCACGCCCCGGACGGGCGCTTTCAATTCGCGCAAGCGGTCGACGACGCCCGCTCCGAGGCCACCCTCGTCCACGAATATCGCCTCCGCGCCGAGTTCGCGCGCCATGAGCGCGGTCTCACCGGCGACCCGCATGGTGTCGATGAGTCCGAACGACTTCATCTCAACGACGCGCTGTCCGCGGCGCGCGCAGAGCACGGACTCGTTGTCGCCGAATCGGCCGACGTCGACGCCGATGTAGAGCGGCTCGCGGGCGTCGTCCTCCTCGGTGGGCGCGCCCTCGCCGCTGGGGGCGTCCTCCCGCATCGCGTCCTCGACGGCGGCGCGTCCGACGAGCGAGTCCTCCAGCGTGTCGGGGAACTGTGCGTAGACGGCCGCGATGAACTTGGGGTGGTCGGCGCCCCATTGCAGGGCCTTGTCGGCGATGTCCTCGGCGGTGATGAGGCCGGGCCGCGCGGGCTCCTCGCCGGTGAGGTTGGGGGTTTCGTAGGCGGAGATGCGCATGTGGTGGTACTGGTGACGCTTCGCGTGGTGGGACTCGTAGAACGTGCCGGACGTGGAGAAGGCGTTGCCCGCGAGAAGCGTCCTGGATGCGTTGAGACGGACCGCGGCGTCGAAGTGGGACTCCCGGACGGCGTGGGCCTCGTCGACGATAAGGAGGAGCTCCGGCGAGTGGAAGCCGTGGATGTTGTCCGGGTTGTTCGTAGCGAAGCCGATGGCGAACCGGTCGGGCGAGATGAAGTACTTGCCTTTGGTGAGCTTGCCGCTGAGGGCGTCTCCTGCGGCGTCGCAGACGGCGGCGAGCTCCTGCCAGAGGATCTCGCGCACCTGCCGGTTGGTGGACGAGATGACGACGACCTTCGCCTGTGCACGCGTCTCGACCCACCAGAGGATGAGGCGTGCCAGCGCCCAGCCCTTCCCGCAGCCGTTCGCGCCCACGACGGAGACGCGGCGCGAGCCCGCGACTGCCTCGAGCATCTCGCGCTGCTTCGAGTAGGGCTCCCCCGCCGCGCCGAGGACGTTCTCGACGAACCCGGCGGGGTCGTCCCGGTACTGTGGATAGCGGACCTCGTTGTTCATGGCGTGCCTTCGTTCGCTCTTGTGCCTTCGTGATGCTGCAGGGCGGTTCCATTCGAGGAGTGGCCGGGCGGTTCGCGAACCGCCCCTACGGGAGCCTTCTCCACCGCTTAACGAAAAGAGCCCCGGCCACTTGAAGGCCGGGGCTCGTCCCCGTTCGTTGTGCGCGCGCCCGGTTGCACTGGTGGGGCGCGTGTTGCGTACATCATAACCGGTGGGGTGTTGGTTGTGCAACTATGAGGAGTCGCTGTGCATACGAGAACAGCTGTGACCACATGCCGCCACACGGGCGGGTACACGAGCCCAGCCAACTATGTCAGGTGTGAGCGGAAGTTCGGCTTCGCCTAGTTTGACCGTGGCAGCCTCTCGGCCTCACACTGGGGTCCGGAGGCTGCTCATCCTGTGTCTATCTGGCACGCAACGATAGTAGTAGGTGCAGCCCTGTGCGTGTCCCTGTTCACCCCCGCTGGTTACGCTCCTGTTCTCATTGCCCTGCTCGTTGTGGCAGGGTATGGCGGCTATTCCGTCGCGAAGCGCCCCAGCGGGGTCGTGCTGCGCCGCGTGCTCACCGGCATAGTGGTAGGTGCCTGCCTTGCCGTGTTCGCCGTGTACCTAGAGTGGGCGCGCAGGGTATCGCCATGAGCGCACTGCGACCACCGAATATCTGAACGTTCAACCCTAGTTCGTCGACGGCCTGATCTCTACCGAAGGTGCCGTTTTGCCCAGCATGATGCTGAGGGACCAAGTGCCGTAAGCCAACGCGGGCGAGCGCCAAGAGGGCCTGTGCACGATGTGACATCCGCCCATTGTGCGTTCCATTCGCGCTGCCTAGCCTTGACCGCGATGCTACACTCGCAGAGGAGAGATTCAGCGCATGACCACGCAACCCACAACCAGCCAGCCCCCGAGCGTTGAAGAGCGCCTGAGCAGGCTCGAAGGCGGCTATGACCGCATCGGCGACCTCGTGCAGTTAGTCGCCGGCCTCCGCACGGACATGAACGCCTTCCGCGCGGACATGAACGCGCAGTTCGAAAGCCTGCGCGCCGAGACCAATCAGCGCATCGAGAGCCTGCGCGCCGAAACCAACCAGCAGATCGAGAGCATGCGCGTCGAGATGAGCAAGAACGCCCGCACGACCTACGTCCTGCTGAGCACCTCGTGGCTCGCGCTCATGCTCACCACCGTCGGGATCAACTTCCTGACGTAGCCTCTCCACCCAACAACGGACGAGCGCCAAGAGGGCCTGTAAGCCGGATTCTGTATCCCGTGCGGGGCACGGGACGGCGGCCATCTATCTGGTCCCTCCGTTGCCGGAAGGGATCGTGCGGCCTACCCGGGGACAGCAGCCGGGCGCTGCGCTCCGCAGAGCGGAGACGTCCCCCTATTTGGCCTTGCTCCGGGTGGGGTTTGCCAGCATCCCGGCTTGCGCCGGGACCTGGTGCGCTCTTGCCGCACCGTTTCACCCTTGCCTGTCCCTCGCGTTGCCGCGAGGCCATCGGCGCTATCGTCTCTGTGGCACTTTCCGTCGCATCGCTGCGCCTGGGCGTTACCCAGCACCCTGCCCTGTGGAGTCCGGACTTTCCTCCCCGGCGACGCCGGAGCGGCCGCCCGGCCCTCTTGACGTGTCCAGTATACGCCCTGCGGGGGCGTGCTCGGCGTGGCGCCTCTGCCCTACGCGCCATTGCCGCGGGCTGCACTCCATCGGGACTTGAAGAGGAGTTGTCCTGCCCAGCCGGCGTACTTGCCGAAGCGCGCACGGGCAACCTCGCCCAGCTGCTTGTCGCTGAGACGGGGGCTAGTGGGAAAGTAGCGGGACATGAATTCTCTTCTGATGTGGGTGTCTATCGGGAATGCTTCAGGTTTGTTCAGGGCAAACAGGGATATGCAATCGGCGATCTTCGGCCCGATGCCACGAAGCTGCATGAGCCGTTGTCTCGCCTCAGCATAGGGAGTCTCGGATGATGAGAGCCGACTCAGGTCCAATTCGCCGCTGCAGATGAGACCGGCAGCATGCAGGATATGGCTGTGCCGTTCCAGGCCAAGCCGCATGGTACGTAGAGGTACCGGCCCTGCCTCCAGGACTCGTTCAGGGCTTGGAAACGTGTAGCGAATATCCTGACCGAGCTGTACCCGCTCTCCGAGTTCCTCGGCTATGTCCTCGAGGATCCTGCCTATGCTCTTGACGCTGTTGTTCGCAGAGCAGATGTAGGCAACCATGCATTCCCAGGGGTCGGGCTGCCGGAGCACCCTCAGGTAGAGGTAAGCCCGCGCCAGGGCTGCCATGTCAGGGTCCCGAGAAGAAAACGTGGCGTAGATGGCATCGATGTCCTCGTGGAGGCAAAAGTAGGAGATCAGAAGGGAATCGAGGTTGGTGTGGGCGCGGTATTCGAGGGCGCCATGGTCCTGGCGAATATGAACGATGTTTCCATCGAGAACGCCTGAGTGCCATCCCTGCTCCAGCTTCCGCCAACGAAAGTCCTGGGAACCGTCGAGGACATTGGCGAGATCGAAGGGATGGAGGGTCGATGAGGGGATCGGGAGGCGGGCCTGCATCGGAACTCCTAGAGGCTGGGTCAGGCAAGGACATTCTACTGTTCGTTGGATTCCATCGTTCCCAGACTCCGTTGCGCCAGACCTTCCCCGAGAGGATGTTGCGCGCTAAGGCGCGGGCTCGGCGTGGCGTAGTTCTTCCCACCTTCGCAGGAACAACGGGCCGCTAGCGGAGGGTGACCTCCGTTTTGCCGCGTTTGACGGTGACCTTCGAGACGACGGAGCGGAGGAGGTCGCGGCGCTCGGGGTCTGGGAGGTTGTCCCAGTCGTTGAGGATCTTCGTGACGTTGGCTTCGAGCCGGGCGCGGGCAGCCTTGCTGTCGCCTGCCTGCCTGACCTGCTCGCCGAGGTCCTGCTTGATGGCGCGCAACTGCTCCAGGCCGCCGCGCAGCGTCGAGAGGGACATCGTGCCGTTCGCAGCGCGCTGCACGCCCTCCATGAACTGCTTGTCGAGCGAGTGGATCGTCGTTTCACAGCGGGTCTTGTCGCCCGCGAGCCATGAGACGTCGCCGGGGTCGTCGCCGCGCTCGCCCGCGGCGAGCCGCTCGCGCACGAGGCTCACGACGTCTGCCTCCAGTTCGTCGGCCTTCATGGTGCGGTAGTCGCACTGGTTGCGGTTGATGCGCGACTGGCACTGGTAGTAGCGGTATTGGGCGCGCGCCCGCTCGCCGTCCTTCCGGCGCCATGTCTGGCGGCGGACGATGCCCATCATCCGCTTGCCGCAGTGGTGGCAGTAGAGCAGGCCTGCGAGCAGGAACACGGGCGCGGGGCGCGAGGTGCGCTGCGACGGGCTCCGCTCCAGCAGCCGGTCCTGCGCCCGGCGGAAGTGCACCGACGAGACGATGGGCTCGTAGCTGCCCGGTATGCGCATCCCGAAGCGGTGGTACGTGCCGATGTACGCCGCGTTGCGCAGGACGTCCCGCACGGTCACGAGACTCCACCGGCGTCCGCTCCTCGTGCGGATGTTCCGCCTGTTCAGCTCCGCGGCGACCGACCGGACGCTGCCGCCGGGCTCCAGGTAGAGGCGGAAGATCGTCTTGACGACCTCCGACTCCTTCGGCGAGACGTGGAACGCGCCGTCAGCGGTGACGTAGTAGCCGTAGGGCGGCTTGCCGAGGGCAAGGCCCTTCGCGGCCTTCGCCATCATCCCCGCCCTGATGCGCGCGCTCCGCTGCGCCGCCTTGCGGGAGTTGCGGAGCGCGTTCTGCAGCGGGTCCGGCAGGTCGAGGTCGTCGCAGACCACCTTGGAGGAGAGCGCGTCCATCTCCAGCACGCGCTCCACCTGCTCTTCCAGCGTCGGGCCGAGGTGGACCGCGTCCGGCGTCACGACCAGATAGCCTTGGCGGTTCTGACGGATGAAGTCCATCATCTCCTGCCAGCCTTCGCCGCCGCCCTCGCCCTTGAGATCGGCGAACGTCCCGTGCGGGATGTGCCGCCGCGTCTCGCAGTACTCGTGGAACGCGTGCATCAGCGCCTCGCTGGCTGCGCGGGCGTTCCGGGCCTCCGTGTCCACGGTGAAATAGCCGATAGCTCGCATCGCTCTACTCCATGTTGTTTTCTTGTTCGGTTGTCTTCATGTGCCTCATTCGCACACCCCACACCGCCCCCACAGTACCCTCACCCTAGCCCTCTCCCCTTGTAGGGAGAGGGGATCAGACAATCCCACCATTCCTCGCCACTTCACCCTAACCGCGCTGAAGCGTGTTGCCCTCCCCCCCTGCAGGGAGAGGGAGCAGAACTACTCCGGAAGCAGGATGCGCCCGCAGTTCGGACATCGAACCGGGGCTGAGGAGGTGCGTACCTCCTGTGCCGTGCGCATCGGGACTCCGACGCGGCACGTGTTGCATGCGTTGTTGTGCATCTGTGCGACGGGATGCGTGTGGTTCCTGCGCACCTGTTCGTACAGCGCGACCTCCGGCGGCGGGGTCCGGGCGACCGCGTCGGCGCGCCGGCGTTCCAAGTCGGTCACTTCAGCCTCGAGCCGCTGCTTCTCGGCTGTGAGCGACTCCTGTTCCGCCGCCCACGAGACTTTCAGCGACTCCAGCTCCTTCGCGGAGGCGTCCCTCGCGCCGCGCGCCGTGTCCAACTCCACCATCACTTCGAGGAGCGAGTCCTCCTCGTGGCCCCGCTGCCGCTTGAGCATGTTGACGTCGGCCTGGAGGTCCTGCAGTTCGCGGGGGTTCACGACCACGCCGCTGTAGAGCCTCTTCTCGGCGGCGTCCACGCGCTCGGTGAAACCGGCGATGACAGAGTCGAACTCCTGCTGGCGGGAGAGTGCCGAGTCGACGTCCGTCTGCTCCGACGCCAGGCGCTGGGTCAGCGTGCGTATCGCCGAGTCGTCGCCGAGGAGCGGCGCGATCTCGGCCAGCCTCGCACGGCGGACGACAAGCTCACCGTCCACGGATTGCAGCGCGAGCAGTTCACGGGTCGCGGGCATGGGGCAATTCTAGGGAGCGGGAACCTGCCCGTACATGAAAAAGGGATGCGCGTTAGGGGCTAACGCAAGTGGGGGTGCGTGTCATCCTGAGCCCTTCGGCAAGCTCAGGACAGGCTCTGTCGAAGGATCTCTCTGGAAGACGCCTCGTTCTCCACGGACGTTCCCCGAGAGATTCCTCGGCTCCGCTGCTCTCCGCTCGGAATGACAACTAAAGGGTGCGCTGCGCTCCGGCTCGGAATGGCAAATAAAGGGTGCGCTGCACCCCGCTCGGGATGACAAGTCGCCCGCTAACGGGCGCGCCAGGCGATGCCCAGCTCGGCGCCGAGCGCCGTGGCCACGACGTACGCGGCCTCCTTCAGTTCCGGCGCACGCTCCGGCTGCGGTGCGCTCCCGAGGAGCGCGGCCAGCGAGGTCACCGGCCTGTCGCCGATGCCGCAGGGGACGATGGGCTCGTACGCGCGGAGGTCGGTGGCGACGTTCAGGGCGAAGCCGTGCATCGTGACGCCGCGCGAGACCTTCACGCCAATCGCCGCGATCTTCCCCGCGCCTGTCCACACGCCCGTCAGCCCTTCCTCGCGATGCGCGAGGACGCCGTACTCGGCCAGCGAGGCGATCAGGGCGCTCTCTACCGCCGCGACGTACCGCTTCGGTCCCAGGCCAAGCTCGGTGAGCGACACGATGGGGTAGCCCACGAGCTGCCCGGGCCCGTGGTACGTCGTCTGCCCGCCCCTGTCGGTCTCGACAAGCGGGGCGTCGAGCTGCGCGAGCACGTCCTCCGACACGGAGCGCCGTCCTGCGGTGTAGACCGGCGCGTGGCCCATCAGCAGCAGCGTGTTGCCGCGCTCGCCGGCAACCCGCTCTTCGAGCAGCTCGCGCTGGAGGCCCCACGCCCACGCGTAGTCGATGCCCTCGCCGAGCCAGTGGACCTCGCCGTGGTGTGGTGTCATCTCAGAAACCACCGTCATCCAGGGGTAGACGTCGGAGCAGTGATTGCTCGTAAATGAAGAGACGCCCCCAGTTGGGGGCGTCGGCCCAGTGATGCTATCACTGGGGGGGTGAAGCCATTTCACACCGATGTGCCTCAGATGTCAAGCGCGAATAGTCCCCTACCCACACGAGCTGAACACATGACACAGCGGGTCGCAGTCTATATCGACGGGCTCAATCTCTACCAAGGTCTCAAACAGCAGAGGTGGCAGCGTTACTACTGGCTAGACCTGCGCCTCCTGTCCCTGAGACTGCTGCGAGCCGACCAGCAACTGGTGGCAGTCCGCTATTTCACTGCTGTTGTGCGTCCGGTGCCCCATGACGCAGACAAACCCAAGCGGCAGGGCACCTACCTGGAGGCACTAGCTACTCTTCCCGACCTGCATATCCACTATGGATACCATCTCGCAAAGAGACGGCGCTGCCCTCACTGCGGAGCCATTGAGCAAACCTACGAGGAGAAGATGACCGACGTGAACATAGCGGTCGAACTGCTCGGCGACGCCCAGGACGACCTCTTCGATACCGCCCTCGTCATATCAGGAGATGGCGACCTGGCCGGACCCGTGCGCACCATCGGCGAGCGCTATCCCGCAAAGCGAGCTGTAGTCGCTTTCCCACCGGCCCGACATTCCGCAGCGCTTCGCCAAGCAGCGAGAGGTTTCTTCACGATAAGCCGCAGTGCTCTCAGGGACAGCCAGTTCCCCGATCGCGTATCCAACTCCGATGGCTATGTGCTGACGCGTCCTTCGAGTTGGCAATGAGACCCACCGCGCCGCGCTACACCGTGAACTTCATGAGGTCTTCACCGAAGATCAACGTTCTGTCGTAATTGGCACTGATGACCTCGCGCGACCATGGTTCGTCGACGTCTCCCATGTGGGTGGCGACTACGTGCGGGACGAGGGACCGGGCGGCGACGTCCGCGAGACCGTGCGGGCAGGTGTGCGAGTTGGCGATGCGCCGCGCGAACTCCGTGAGGTTCTCCCGGTCTACGTCGTGGTAGTCGCGGCCGTCGGGCGCGGGGCCGCCCCGGTGCGGCTGGGTGTACATCAACTCGTGCAGCAGCATGTCCGAGGTGGAGGCGGCCTCGACGATGGCGTCGCTCACCGCCGTATCGCCGGAGATGACCAGTTTGCTGTTGTCGTCCTCGAACACGAAGCCGAGGGCGGGCTTCACGTAGCCGTGCTCGACCTCAAGCGCGGTGGCTCGCCAGCCGTTGCCCTCGACATGGTCGCCGTGGTCGACCTCGATAACGCGCACGTTCATGACGTCCTCGCCCACGCGGTCGTGGAGCCGGCGGATGCGGATGTCCTCCTCGAAGGCGTGGACGAGGCGGTCGACGAAGTCCCTCGTGCGCGCCGGGCCGACGACGGTGAACGGTCGCTTGCGGTAGCGGATCCAGCCGGTGAGCAGCACGTGGGCGAGGTCGATGGTGTGGTCCGAGTGCATGTGGGTAAGGAAGATGTAGTCCAGCTCCGCGGTGTCCTGCCCGATCTCCACCATGCGGCGCACGCAGCCGGTGCCCGTGTCCACGAGGACGGACTCCCCGCCGATGCGGAGGAGGTTGCTAGGCCCCGCGCGCTGCGGGCTGGGCTGGGGCGTGCCTGTGCCGAGCAGGGTCAGTTCCATGGGGCGTTGCTCCTTCGTTGGTGCGCCTGCGGCTTCAGACAAGTGGGTCGTGTCTCAGTTTGACGACGAGGGGCGCAGGAAAGAGAGTGAGGATCATGTGCAGCGGAACATTCGACATTATAGAGACCCCCATAGTCGGGAAGCGTCATCCGCCCTCTGTTGTATCTGTGCTGCTAGAACGCGTGCAGCCCCTACCGTGAGTGAAGTCGCCGCAACCATGCGAACAGGCCCATCGACCAGAAACCGGAGAGTGATTTCTGCTGCATACTGGTCGGCTCGCGGTATATCAGGCACTTCGATGTTGTACCCAGCCATCATGTAGTGGGGCAGGTTGAGTTCTCCTTGAAACTCAGCGTGTGCGAACGGTTCTGTCATCTCCATTCCTCTCTGTGTCTCTTCTCGGGTGTCTTCCCTCGTCACTCGTTCTCTAGTTCGCGCTGAGCGCGTTTGAACTCAGCGGCCTTTACGGTAGCTTTGCGCTTCTCTTCCTGAGTGTTCCTCATTGCTGCGCCGACCATAAGCAAGATTGTCAGCAGGGCAGCCAAGACAGCGAGGGGCCATATCGTCCAGTCTGGAAGTTCAGCGTCGAACAGTAGAAACGGAAGTGACGCGAGCAAGAACAGCACCAACAGCATGAGCAGGAAGATGCACGGCCCGCAGAGGATCAGCCCGAAGACTGAGGCGAAAGCGGCCTTCACCTTATCGCCGGCGCTCAGTTGTATTTCGGGTTCCTTCATGGTGTAGTCCACTGTCTCCTTTGGTCGTCGGCGTTTAGGTGGGAGGATGCGGGGATGACGGAAAAGGGATGCGAGGTTCCTGCCTTCGCAGGAACGACGGGAGGTGCGCTAGTGGTGGAAAAGGCGGACGCCGGAGAGGGCCATGGTGATGCCGTATTCGGCGCAGGCGGCGGCTACGTCTTCGTCGCGGACGGAGCCGCCGGGCTGGACGACGTATTTCACGCCACTCATGGCGGCGCGGTCGATGTTGTCGCGGAAGGGGATGAAGGCGTCGGAGGCCATCGAGACGTTGGTGAGTTGGTCCAGCCACGCGCGGCGCTCGGCGGGGCTGAGGCGTTGCGGGGTCTCCGCGAACGCGGCGCGCCAGACCTGGTCCTCGGCGGGGGCGAGGTCGTCGCGGATGAAGCCGTCGACGGCGTTGTCGCGCTCGGGGCGCCCGATGCCTTCCCTGAACGGCAGTCCGAGCGTGGCCGGGTGCTGGCGCAGCCACCAGATGTCGGCCTTGTTGCCAGCGAGGCGCGTGCAGTGGATGCGCGACTGCTGCCCTGCCCCGTTTCCGATGACCTGGCCGTCGAGCGCGAGGCACATGGAGTTGGACTGCGTGAACTTGAGCGTGACCAGCGCCACGGTGAGGTCGCGCTGCGCCGATTCCGGCAGGCCGCCGTCGGCGCCTGTGACGTTGGCGAGCTGCGCGGCCCAGTCGGAGGTGCTGTTGCGGCCCTGCTGCATCCGCACGCCGAACACGGTGCGCGTCTCCTCGTCCGGCGGCTCGTAGTCGGGGTCGGCCTCCAGCATGCAGTAGCGCCCGCCCTGCTTGGCGGAGAGCAGCTCCGCAGCCTCCGGCGTGAAACCGGGCGCGATGATGCCGTCCGAGACCTCGCGGCGTATGAGGCGGGCTGTGGGTGCGTCGACCTCGTCCGAGAGCGCGATCCAGTCGCCGAACGACGAGACGCGGTCGGCGCCGCGGGCGCGGGCGTAGGCGGCAGCGAGGGGCGAGAGGGACGCGCCGTCGACGAAGTACGCCTGTGCGAGGGTGTCGCTGAGCGGTACGCCGACCGCCGCTCCGGCGGGGCTGACGTGCTTGAACGACGCCGCGGCGGGCATGCCGGTGGCGGCTCGGAGTTCGCGCACGAGTTGCCAGGAGTTGAGCGCGTCCAGCAGGTTGATGAAGCCGGGCGAGCCGTTACGGACCTCGAACGGGAGCGTTCCCTGCTCAACGAACGCCCTCGCAGGGGTCTGGTGGGGGTTCATCCCGTAGCGGAGTGTGATCTCGGACTCAGGCATGCCTATCCTCGTTCAAGTTGTTCAGAGTAGCGTACCCGGCCCCACCACCCCGGTCACCCCCATCCTATCCTTCCCCCATCAAGGGGGAAGGGATCAGGCGCCCCAATGCCCCACCCCCGGGTACCCTCACCCCAACCCTCTCCCCTTGTAGGGAGAGGGGGTCAGACACTGTCATTCCGAGCGTAGCCGAGGAATCTCTCGGGAACTGCATTGCGCATGCGAACGCTCCCCGAGAGGATGTTGCGCGCTAAAGCGCGGGCTTCGCTCAACATGACAATGCAAGGAGGCCTCGGCCTGAGTCAGCATAGGCGCCCCGCGCCGCTCCCCACCCCGTGTGCACTGCCCGTGCACTCTGGATTCCCGCTTTCGCGGGAATGACGGGGAATGGCGGGGAATGGCAGGAATGACGGACAACCATCCTTGCGCCCTACCCCAGCCCGATGCTCTCGTCGACGACTTCGAGGCGGGCCTTGACGGCGCTGAGGAAGGCGGCGGCCTCCGCGCCGTCGCCGACGCGGGGGGCGAAGGGGGGGCAGAGGGTCATCATGGGGCGGACCGGGAAGGCGGCGGCCTCCGCGCCGTCGCAGACGCGGTGGTCGAAGGTGAGACAGAGGTTCATCATGGAGCGCACGGCGATGGCGTCGCCCTCGACGACGACGGGGCGCTTCACGATTGCTTCCGTCGTCATGATGGCGGCCTGCGGGTGGTTGATGATGGGCACGGAGACGACGGAGCCGAGCGCGCCGGTGTTGTTGAGCGTGAACGTCCCGCCCTGCACGTCCTCGATGGCGAGTGTCCCCGCGCGCGCGCCGTCGGACAGGCGGCGCAGCTCGGCGGCGATGCCTGCGATGCTGAGCGTGTCGGCGTCGCGCAGCACCGGGACCATGAGCCCGGCCTCGGTCGAGACGGCGACGGCGAGGTTGACGCGGTTGTTGAGGGTGATGTGGCCGTCGTCCCAGCGCGCGTTGAGGCGCGGGTGCTCGCGCAGGACAGCGGCCAACGCGCTCGCCGCGAACGGCAGGTAGGTGAGCGGCGTGCCGTGCCTCTCTTCGAATGCCGCCTTGAGCGCGTCCCGCGTTCGCACGAGGCGGGTGACGTCCACCTCAACCATCGACCACGCGGCGGGAATCTCGCGGGAGGAGCGGGCCATGTGCTCGGCTATGATGCGGCGGACGGGCGTCAGGGGCATCACGGAGGTGTCTTCGGCTGCTGCGGCCGGCTCTGCCGGGGCGGCCTCTTCTACTGCTTCCTCTTCCTCCACATCCTCGGGAGCTTCTTCCTCTACCTCATCGACTTCTTCTGTAGCCGGTTCCTCCTCTACTTCCTCTGGAGCAGCTTCATCCGCGACCGGCTCTGCCTCCGTGGCTTGCGCTGGCTCCGCGGCTTCCTCGTGCGCTGCCCACGCACTCCCAACAAGCTGCGAGGTTCCTGCCTCCGCAGGAACGACGGGGGGAGGAGCGGGAGTGACGGGGATGGGGGGCTCGTCCTCGGCAATGTCTTGCGCGGCCTGCTCCGCCTCTGCGGCTTCCGCCTCTTGCTCGACGACATCTTGCGCGACTTGTACTGCCTCCGCGGCCTGCGCAGATTCCTCGGTTTCCTCGTGCGCTGCCCGCACACCCTGGATTCCCGCCTGTGCGGGAATGACGGGAATCGGGGGCTCGGCGTCGACTATCGCCAGCGCCGCGTCTTCCGCCTCTTGCTCGGCGAAATCTTCCGTGAGCGGCTCTGCCTCCGCGGCCTGCGCAGGTTCCTCGGTTTCCTCGTGCGCTGCCCACGCATCCCCAACAGGCTGCGAGGTTCCTGCCTCCGCAGGAACGACGGGGGGAGGTGCGGGAGTGACGGGACTCGGGAGCTCTTCTCCGATTTCAGTCGGCACCGCGTCTTCCGCCTCTTGCTCGGCGACATCTTCCGTGAGCGGCTCTGCCTCCGCGGCCTGCGCAGGCTCCTCAGTTTCCTCGTGCGCTGCCCGCGCACCCTGGATTCCCGCCTGTGCGGGAATGACGGGGCTTGGGGGCTCGGCGTCGGCTACAGGCTGTGCCGCGTCTTCTTCCGCGACCGGCTCTGCCTCCGCGGCCTGCGCAGGCTCCTCGGTTTCCTCGTGCGCTGCCCACGCACTCCCAACAGGCCGCGAGGTTCCTGCCTCCGCAGGAACGACAGGGGGAGGTGCGGGAATGACCGGGCTTGCCGCCTCAGCCTCATCTTCCGGAGCGGCCTCCTCTGCCGCCTCCTCCGGTGCAACCGCTTGCACTTCTCCTGCAGCGGGTTCCTCTTCTGCGCTCGCTTCCTCCGTTTGGGAAGTCATACGGCTGACGGCTTCGAGCAGGTCCTTGCTCGTGATGCGGCCTCCGGTGCCGGTGCCCTCAATCGTCGAGAGGTCGATGCCATACTGCGCCGACAGCCTCGCGACGAGCGGCGAGATGACGTAACTGCGGTCCGGCTCCGCGACGCTCGGCGCTGCGGGCTCGTGCGCGCTTTCGATGTGCACGTGCGCGTCCTGCAGGGCGTCCGGGCGTCCCTCCCCGTGCTCCCCTGAGCCTGTCGGGCCGACGCTGCGGACGCTGTCCATGAACTCAAAGGCGGGTTGCGCGGCTTCTTCGTCGCCCCCACCCCCAGGGAGAGGGGGTTCTTGTTCGCTGTTCGCGGCCGGCATCGCCCACGCGCCGCCAACACGTCCGGCGTCGCCGGTTGGTTCATCTTCGGCAGGTGCTTCTTCCTCGAAGGAGATGGGGTCAGCGGATGCGGCTGGGTCGGGCTGGTGAGGGCGCGCTGAAGCGCGTCCTGCCTCCGGAGGAACGACGGAGGGATCCTCCCCATCCACCTCCATCTCGCAGATGGGCTGGCCCATGGGGACGGTCTCGCCCTCTTCGGCGAGGGCACGGACGAACACGCCCGTGAACGGCGACGGGGCCTCCATGCTCACCTTGTCGGTGACGACTTCGACGAGGGGGTCGTATCGCTCGACGTGCTGGCCCGGCTCCACGAGCCACTTGCCGATGACACCCTCGGTCACCGATTCACCCACCTGCGGCAGTTCGATAATCTTGATCATGTTCAGCATTCCCTCTGCGCTACCGGTTCAGCCTCACTGCGCAACTTGCCCCGACGGTTCACCCCCATCCCAGCCTTCCCCCATCGAGGGAGAAGGGACAAACACCCTCGCTCCAAGACTGCGAGGTTGCGCGCTAAAGCGCGGGAACGACGGGGCCGTGCCCATGCTCCTCACCTCGCCGACTCACCCCTATCCTGACCTTCCCCAACAAGGGGAAGGGACAAACACTCCCGCTCCTGGGATGCTCAGTACGCCACCAGTTCTCTGAGTTTGGCCGCTATCTTCTCCGCTGTCGGCATGTAGGCCGCCTCCAGCGTGGGGGCGAAGGGCATCGCCGGAATCTCGGGGCCCGCGCACCGCATCACCGGGGCGTCCAGGTACTCGAACGCGTGCTCGGCGATGAGCGCGCTCACCTCCGAGCCGACGGACACTGCGGCGTTGTCCTCGTGCACCACGAGCACCTTGCTCGTCTTGCGCACCGACTCCAGCACCGTTTCCGTATCGAGCGGCCGGAGCGTGCGCAGGTCGACGACCTCGACGCTCACGCCCTCGTTCTCCAGTTCGGCAGCCGCCTGCATCGAATAGTGGAGCGTGAGGCCGTACGTGATGACCGACACGTCGGTCCCCTCCCGCTTCACCTCCGCCAAGCCGATGGGCACGACGTAGTCCTCGTCCGGCGTCTCGCCGCGCACCGAGCGGTACGTGCGCTTGTGCTCCAGCACGATGACGGGGTCGTCGTCGCGGATGGCCGCTTTCAGCAGGCCCTTCGCGTCGTACGGGGTCGCCGGGGCAACGACCTTCAGGCCGGGCGTGTGGGCGAAGTACGACTCGACGCTCTGGGAGTGGTAGAGCCCGCCGCGCACGTGTCCGCCGTACGGGGAGCGCAGCACCATCGGCACGTTCAGCTTCCCGTTGGAGCCGTAGCGAATGCGGGCAGCCTCGCCGATCATCTGGTTCACGGTCGGCCAGATGAAGTCCGCGAACTGCACCTCGGCGATGGGGCGCAGGCCGGAGAGCGCCGCGCCGACCGCGATGCCGGCTATCGAGGCCTCGGCAAGCGGCGTGTCGATGACGCGCTGCTCCCCGAACTCGTCGAGGAAGTCCTTCGTGGCGAGGAAGACGCCGCCACGGCGTCCCACGTCCTCGCCCATCACGAACACAGACGAGTCGCGCGCCATCTCCTCGCGCATCGCTTCGCGTATGGCTTCTATGACGGTGACTACTGCCATCGTTACTCTCTCACGCTAGTCCTTCGCCCCTTACCCCAGCCCTCTCCTTCAAAGACCCTTGCGTCACCCCTATCACACCACTCTTCCCCCGCGGGTTCACCCTCACCGCGCGCTAAAGCGCGTTGCCCTCTCCCCTCAAGGGAGGGGCCGAACACCCCTCGCGTGCCCTGCCAGGCACTCTGGGTTCCCGCTTTCGCGGGAATGATGAATGGGAGTGGGCATGATGAATGGGAGTGGGCATGACGGGTGCTGACGGTGATTACGGCCATCGCTACGTCTCGCTCGTGACGTGGCGGAACACGTCCTCGTCGCTGGGGAAGGGGGCGGCTTCTGCGGAGTCGGTCGCCACGTTGATCTCGTCGCGCGCGCGCTTCTTCATCGCGGCGTCGCGCTCCTCGGAGAGCAGTCCTGTGCCGGAGAGCAGCGCGTGCAGTTTCTCCAGCGGATCGCGCTTCCGGGCCTGCTCGATCTCCGCGGGGTCGCGGTAGACAGTGTCGTCGTCGTCGCTGGTGTGCGGGAGGTAACGCTCGACGTCGAACTCAACGATGCTCGGCCCGCCGCCGATCGCGGCGAGCTGCACCGCGATCGACGCCGCCTGGTACGAGGCGCGGACGTCGGTGCCGTCGACGGTCGTGCCCGGCATCGCGTAGCCTTCGGCGCGCAGTGCGTACCGCTCGATGGCCATCTGGCGCGACATGGGAACGGAGATAGCGTACTTGTTGTTCTCCACGAAGAAGACGATGGGCAGCTTGTGGATGGAGGCGAAGTTCATCGCCTCGTGCACCTCGCCCTGGCTCGTGGTGCCGTCGCCGAAGAAGCAGGCGACGACCGTGTCCTCGCCGCGCATCTTCGCCCCCAGCGCCCAGCCGACAGCCTGCGGGACGTGCGTGCCGATGACGTTGGAGTGGTTGATGAACTTGAGCTCAGGAGCGGCCCCGTGCTGGGGGAACTGGCGCGCGCCTGAGAGCGGTTCGCCATCCCTTGCGAGGAAGCCCCGCAGCGAGTCCTCCGCCGTGAGGCCGAGAGCTGTCGTTACTGCAAGATCGCGGTAGTAGGTGAAGCAGAAGAAGTCCGGCGCGTTCTTCCGGAGAGCCCAGACGGAAGCGAGCTGCGCGGCCTCGTGGCCCTGGCTCGACGCGACGATGGCCGCCTTGCCCTGCCGGTTCATCGCCCACACCCGTTCGTCCAACGTACGAACGAGGAGCATGGTGGCGTAGATGTCCAGCAGGTCCTCTGTGGTCAGCGCATCTGCCGGCGCATCCGGGAGGTCGGTCTGCAGTTCCGCATCTGCCATCGTACGTCGATTATCCCACACCCGCCGCTCCACGCCACGCGGGATACGGGACGTTTTCGGCGCATTCCGCACCCCTGCCCGCCCAGCCCGGGTTGCGTAATCGCACTTAAAGGTGCGATGCTCTTGCCGTGAACAACAGGGAGTTCGTCAGGCGCGCGAGGGCCTACGCCAGGAAGACAGGACAGGAGTTCGTATTCAACCCGCGACTCGGCAAGGGCAGCCACGCACAGGTGCGGGTCGCACGTACAGGACGACCGTTCCACACGGCGAGATCCCCACGGGCACCCTGGCTGCGATGCTGAAGGACCTGCAGATAGACAGAGGGGAGTTCTAGGCGATGCGCTACGAGTACCCTTGCAAGATCGTCCGGGATGAGGAAGAAGCACGGTCATCCGGAAGAGAGGCGTATAACGTGACCTTTCCGGACGTGTACGGGGCCAACACCAGCGGGTGGTCATGGGACGAGGCGCTGTCGATGGCCGAGGACTGCCTGGTAGCTGCCTTGGCAGCGCACGTCGAGTATCACGAGGACATTCCGGCTCCAAGCCCCCTGCGGGAAGGAGAGGTGGGAATCTCCGTGACGCCCGTCGTTGCGGCGAAGCTGGCGCTCTATACGGCAATGCGGGAGCAGCACATCACGAACGTTGCACTCGGAGAACGCCTTAGCCTCAGCGAGTCCGCGGTGCGGAAGCTCGTGGACCCCGACCACCGCTCTCACATCAGTTCGGTGATGAAGGCGCTCCGGGCCGTCGGGCGCAACCTCGTGGTTGAGGACAGGGCTGCCTGAGGCGCCGGCGTCAGCCAGCGTGTGCTGTCCACGAACGTTTCCCGAGAGATGTTTCGGCTGCGCTCAACATGACAACCTCATCCCCTCCCCTGCCCGTTACAATCATTCCTCAACAGGAGGGTCAGGGTGCAGCAGCCGCGTGATGTGCTCGTCCGGTTCCATGAGATCGGGCTGAAGGGGAAGAACCAGCCGATGTTCGTGCGGCGGCTCGTCGAGAACCTCGAACGGGCGACGGCCGGGCTCGGGGTCGAGCGCGTGTGGGCGACGCGGATGCTGGTGCGGATGCGCCTGGCGCCGGAGGCGGACTGGGAGGCGGTGCGGGCGCGGACGGCGACGGTGTTCGGCGCGGTGAAATTCAGCATCGCGGCACGCGCAGAGCCTGAGTACGAGGCGGTTTCGGCCCTGCTCCACGAGACCGCGCAGGCGCAGCATTTCTCGACGTTCCGCATCTCCGCCAACCGGACCGACAAGACGTTCCCCCTTACCTCCCATGACCTCAACGTGCGGCTCGGCGACGAGGTACGCGAGGCCTCCGGCGCGCGCGTCGACCTCTCGCACCCGGAGGCCGATTTCCGCGTGGTGGTGGGGCGCGACGACGCGTTCGTCTACGCGGACGACTACCGGGGCGCGGGGGGACTGCCCGTCGGCACCGGAGGGAAGGTCGCGGTGATGATGTCGGGCGGCATCGACTCGCCGGTCGCGGCGTGGCGCATGATGCGGCGCGGCTGCAAGGCGGTGCTGGTGCACTTCCACTCCTTCCCGCTCGTGGAGGGGCGTTCGCGGGACAAGGCGAAGGAGCTCGCGGAGTCGCTCAACGGCTGGCAGTACGACACCCGCCTTCACCTCGTGCCGTTCGCCGACGTGCAACGCCGCGTGATACTGGAGGTGCCGGGGCCGCTGCGCGTCGTCGCGTACCGGCGCTTCATGGTGCGCATCGCGGAGGCGATCGCCGTGCGGGAGGGGGCGCAAGCACTCGTGACCGGCGAGAGCCTCGGGCAGGTCGGCTCGCAGACGCTGCGCAACATCGCGACCGTCGACGAGGCGGCGTCGATGCCGATACTGCGCCCGCTCGTCGGCATGGACAAGAGCGAGATCATCGACCAGGCGGAGGCGATCGGGACGTTCGAGACGTCGATCCAGCCGGACGAGGACTGCTGCACGCTGTTCGTGCCGCGCTCGCCGGCGACCGCCGTCAAGCCCGAGCAGATCGCGGAGCACGAGGCGCGGCTGGACGTGGCCGCGCTCGTGAGCGAGGCGGCGGGGGCGGCGGAGGTGTTCGAGTACCACGCGCCGGTGGCGTAGGGCCGACGTGCCCACGAACACCCAGGGCCGAATATAATGGTCAGGGAGACGTCGCCATGCAGAAAACGTTACACGTCAGAGCAAGGGTCCAGTTGGGCGGCAGGATCGAGATCGTGGACGAGGGACTCTCGGTGGGCGAGGACGTGGACGTGGTCATATCGCCAGCGCCCCCGCCAACGACTCGCTCGGCCTACCAGATCATCGCGGAAGGACCGGGGAAACGCTCGTTCAAGACTGCGAAGGACGTTGACGACTATATCAAGGAAGAGCGGGCGTCTTGGGACCGCTGACGCTTCCGTCACGCGGATCGATCTACCTGGATACCACTGCCATCATCTACAGCGTGGAGCGCAACGAGCCGTATTGCACGCTGCTCGATCCCGTCTGGCAACAGGCAGAGGCAGGACGGCTCGGGCGTTGTATGCAGCGAACTGGCAGTCTCGGAAACCCTGGTGAGACCCATACGGGAGGGTAATACCGATCTGGAGTCGGTCTTCCGTTCCCTATTCGCCGCCAGGGAGATGGTGCTGCTCCCGGCCACGCGCCAACTGTGGGAGGACGCCGCTCGCCTCCGTGCAGAGACGGGGCTGAAAACACCCGACTCTCTCCACGCCGCAACAGATCTCAGGGCGGAATGCTCGCTCTTCATCACCAATGACACCGGTTTCCGCCGCGTCCAGGGGTTGCCTCTCATCGTCCTGGAGGACCTCCTCACAGAGGATGCCCCTGTATAGTTCCGCGCCCGTTTGACGCGCCATGCGGCCGGTGATAACAAGCGGGGAAGTCTCAAAAACCAGGGAGGAACCCCCATGTCACGCGAAATCGACGAAGTCAAACGGGAAGTCGCCATCGCCAACCGTGTTCTGTCGGAGATGGGACTCGCCACGCACATCCTCGCCTCGCTTGGGCACGTCAGCATGCGCGTCCCCAACCAGCCGGACCTGTTCGTCGTGAAGGGGCGCGGCTACGCGACAGACGCCCTGCCCGTCGTGCGACCGGAGGAGATGATCGTCGTTGACATGGACGGCAACTTCATCGACGGCCCGAAGGGCACCTCGCAGTGCTACGAGGTCAAGATGCACTCCTGCATCTACCGCGAGCGTCCGGAGGTGCTGTCCGTCGTCCACACGCACCCCCGCTACACGAACGTCCTCGGCCTGAACGACGTGAAGCTCAAGCCGATGTCGAACGAGGGGCACCAGCTCGTGCGGAACGACATCCCCGTCTTCCCGCACTCCAAGCTCATCATCACGGAAGAGGACGGCATGCAGGTCGTCGGCGCGATCGGCAACAGCCCCGCGCTCCTGCTGCGCGGACACGGCGCGGTGACGACGGGGCGGAACATGGAGCAGTCCGTGATGAACATGCTGCACCTGGAGGAGCAGTCGCGCCTCAACTGGGTGGCGCTCGCCGCGTTCGGCCCGGGCTACAAGGGCATCCCGGACGAGAGTATGGACGAGTTCGCGGCGGGTCAGGCCGCGATGAGCCAGGCCCCGCACCTCGCACGTCCGCTCGCCAACATGCCCCCCATCCCCATGGGCGGCGTCTGGAAGTACTACACGGAGCTGGTGAGCCAGGACCTGTAGGCACGGAGCACGGCACACGAGGCGTGGGGGGAGCCCGGCGGGTTTGGTTGAGCATCGGCCGGTAAGGATGTAAGATTTCCTTGTATCCTTGCAGTAAGGGATGGCCATGCTTGCCAAGCTCACGTCCAAGAACCAGATAACCCTGCCAAAGGCCGTCGTCTCCGCGTTCGAGGGCACGGACTATTTCGATGTCACCCAGGAGGATGGGCGCATCATGCTCACCCCCATGCGGGTGACTCCTGCCAGGACCTGGACGCTCGCCGATGCCGAGGCTTACGTAGAGAAGATGAAGCGGCTGCAACTTCCGATGGACACGACCGACCCGGAGGTCTGGTTGCAGCGCATGAACACGGACAACTCCGAGGCCATCTGGGACAAGATGGACCGGCTTGGGATCACTGAACAGGACATCGCTGACGCTATCGAATGGGCGCGGCGAGGTTGATGACCCCACTGCGGTTCGTAATCGACACCAACGTGGTAGTAGGCACTCTCATCTTCCGCTCTGGAAGGCTTGCCTGGCTCCGAGAGGCCTGGCAGGCACAGCAGGTTATTCCACTCCTCAGTGATGCCACCAGCGCGGAGTTTGCCAGGGTGCTTTCATACTCGAAGTTCGGTCTGAGTCCAAGCGAGCGCACCGACCGTCTGTCCGCC
Source organism: SAR202 cluster bacterium bin16 (assembly GCA_002238425.1). Taxonomy (GTDB): domain Bacteria; phylum Chloroflexota; class Dehalococcoidia; order Lucifugimonadales; family Australimonadaceae; genus Bin16. The sequence goes on from MPMJ01000006.1 coordinate 33,655, forward strand.
TACCTCCCCTGGTGCGAGACCGTCGACGTACCGGGCGATACGATTGCCCCAGAGTGCCGCGACCCCTCTGATGCTCCGTTCCTCCAACTGGCTATCGCAAGTCAGGCTGATGCGCTGGTGACAGAAGACCGCGACCTTCTCACACTTGCTCCTGTGTTCGACATACCCATCCTCACGTCACGTGAGGCGTGGGAGCGCCTCACGAACGCCTGACCAACCCGATATACTTGCGCCCCATGAGCAACAAGGTACTCGTCGACGTCGCCGACGGCGTGGGCACGATCACGCTGAACCGGCCGGGGCAGCACAACGCCATCGATTTCGAGATGTGGGGGCTGCTGCGCGACGCGGCACTGCGGGTCGGCGCGGACGAGAGCGTGCGCGTCGTCATCCTGACCGGCGCGGGGGAGAGGGCGTTCTCGGCGGGCGCAGATATCAAGGACTTCCCAGCGCACCGGAGCAACAGCGACCTCGCCCGCGACTACGCGGACGCCTTCGAGGGCGCGCTCGACGCGGTCGAGCAGATGCCGAAGCCGGTCATCTGCATGATCCGCGGGATATGCGTTGGCGGGGGCTGCGAGCTGTCGATGGCCGCCGACCTCCGCATCGCGGCGACGGGCAGCACGTTCGGGGTGCCGGTCGCGAAGATCGGGGTGCTCGTCGGCTATAACGAGATGCGGCGACTCTTACACCTCGTAGGACCCGGGCACGCGGCGAACCTCCTACTGACCGCGCGGCGCATCGACGAGGAGGAGGCGCTGCGCATCGGGCTGCTGTCGGAGGTCGTCGACGCCGACCGGCTGGTGGAGTACACCTACGGCCTGGCACGGGAGATGACCACCTACGCCCCACTTTCACAGTCCGCGCACAAGCGCATCATCCGCACGGTTCTTGCGAAACCCAGTCTCACAGCCCTCACCGATGAGGAGCGCTGGCTGCCTCTTTCCATCTTCGACACGGAGGACGGACAGGAGGGGTACCGGGCCTTCATGGAGAAGCGTCCGCCGCGCTTCCAGGGGCGGTAGGGCGATGCGTAGCGCCGCTCCCCGCCCCCGCAGTACCCTCACCCTAGCCCTCTCCCCTTGTAGGGAGAGGGGATCAGACGCCCTGCCCCACAGGCACACCCCCATCCTGACCTTCCCCGGCTTTGCATCAAAACCCATGATTCCCTGCGAGTTTTGTAGCAGGCGACGTGTGTTCTGTAGCAGCCATTGTCAGCGGGTCGACGCCCATCTCGAAAGCCGACTGGATGAGGCAGCAGATGTTGTGTGCGACGAACTTCAACAAGACCTCGTTGATCTGCGCGGCGGGGCTCTTGGAGCGGACGGCGTGACCGAACTTGCTCTTGACCATAGCAAAGGTGGTCTCGATGTTGGAGCGCTTGTGATAGTGGTCGAGGAACTCAGCCCGCTTCAGGTTGAAGTAGTGGAATGCCCGCTCCCACAGAAGGTCGCGCCTATGGTGGCCGGAGCGGGCAACGGAGTTGCTCTTGAAGGGAATGAAGCCCCTCGCACCTACGCCCGCGATTGCGTGCAGGTTCGTACGGCTGAGGTACGCCTTGTCTCCAGAGAGCTCGCGGACGTTGAAGTGCTCATCGGTTCGAGCGAGGAGCAGAGGCAACTGTGGCGCATCGGCGGAGTCAGTAGTCGTGACTTCGGCCGCCGTGATGATGTTACTGACGACTCCGCAGATCGCGTGGGCCTTCACCCAGGTAGCTCATCTCGCCGAGCCGTTCGATGTTGTCCTGACGAACCCACCCTTTTCGATGACTAAGGAGAAGAAGAAGGAGGCGGATCGGCGCATCCTGGCCCAGTACCGCATGGCACACCAGAACCCCACGTCGGGAGCCCTGCGTTCGTCACTGCGATCCAACATCATGTTCATGGAGCGATACGCTGATCTAGTGCGCCCCGGAGGGAGGTTCCTGACGGTGATCGACGACACACTCTTGGCAAGTGATGTCGACGTCTTCCGAGCGACGCGGAACTTTCTGAGGGAGCATTTCCTAGTCCGAGGAATAATCTCGTTGCCGAGCGGTGCCTTCAGGAGGCAAGGTTCAAGGGTCAAGACTTCCATTCTCGTCATGGAGAAGAAGCACTCAGCCAGCGAGAATCAGCCTGCTTGTTACGGATTCTTCGCCGAGAAACTAGGAGTTGATGACCTTGCGCCGCGAGCATCACGTGCTGACATCGAGGAAGCCCGCGATGCAGCAAACGAGGAGATCGAGGTGATACTGCGGGAGTACAGGCAGTACCTTGACGGCGAGCGCGTGGAAAGGGGTGTCGTCCTGCCAAGCGACCAGTTGCAGGATCGTCTTGACCTGAAATCGTGTGCACCCGAACTAGGGCGGATGGCCGACGAATGGCGCGCTGGAGGTGCCGAACTAAAGTTATTTCGGCAGTGCGTTACCCCTGTGACTGAGGTTGTTTCTCCGGCAGCCCATCCGGAGCAGGAGTTCAAATTGCTCAAGGTATCCTACGATGGACGCTGCATCGTTGAGCGCGAGCGTAAGGGCGACCGAATCAGGGCCAGGACAATGCACCGCGTACGAGAGGGCCAGATGGTGTTCTCAATTATCCGGGCTACCGACGGGGCCATCGGGATAGTACCGCCTGAACTGGACGGTGCTCTAGTCTCCCCCGACAGTTTCATGGTCTTTGCCTGTGCCACGCCGCAGGATACGCACTACCTGAGAGCGGTCCTGCGTTCTCACGAACTGCGTGCAGACATGCAGGCCAAGTCCACTGGGTCAGGTCGCTACGTGACCGCATGGCCCGATGTCGGAGATTGGCTCCATGTACCGTGGCTTCCAGATGACGAGAGGCGGCAAGTCGGAGATGGGTTGATGGAAGCACTTGAACTAGAAAGGCAAGCCGATGCTCAGCGTCGGGACGCGATGGAGAGGATTCACGCATTGGGGGTAGAGTCGAAAGAGAGCGTCATACGGTGGGAGAGGTCCAAGGCACCTAGGTAGGGTGACCCACTGGACTGGGGACATAGCCTTGTATCAAGAACAGAAGAGTTGGACAGAGGCGTATCCATGAGTATTTCAAGCAACGAAACCGAACAGGAGCGCGGCACCGTCTACATCCTGTCGAACCCCGCCATGCCCGATTGCATCAAGATCGGACGAGTTGATGGGGTCACTTCTCAGGCGGTTGTCGACAGGATGCGAACTCTTGATGGAACGAACATGCCCCGGCCCTTCCACTGCGAGGCCGCCGTCGTCGTCGAGAACCACAGAAGGGTCGAGAAGGCTCTGCACACGATATTCGGCGACCGGCGTATCCGCGAGAACCGCGAGTTCTTCGAGGGCGTATCGGTGGTGCGAGCGCAAGCTGCGCTGGCCTTGGTGGCGATTGAGGATGTGACGCCCAGTGGCGTACCGCCGGAGCTCAACGCCGCTGACGGCACGGTCGTAGAGGAGAAACCTCCGCGAAGATCCCGATTTACGTTTTCTAAGGCAAAGGTGCCTGTGGGTGCAAACCTCACATGGGCATACGACCCCTTGATTGCCTGCGAGGTAGTGGACGACCGCCAAGTGCGCTACGACGGTTCACTCTACATGCTCTCGCCATTGGCGCAGAAACTCCTAGGGGTCACGTGGTCTCCCCAGGGCACCACGTACTGGCTCTACGAAGAAGAGACGCTGGACGAGCGCCGCAAGCGGCTAGAGGACGAGGACGATGAGGCAGGGTCATGAGGTCAAGCAAATGATGTACGTCATCTGCCACGACAGGTCGAACCACTCCGGCGGCAGCCGAATCCATCAGGTGGGTGGTTGCTGGCACGCACGACACCACGAAGCCAACCCAGCGACGATGGTCTGGACGCAGTCCTACACGCAGGCAGAGGCCGAGGCTGTTCTGCGGGCCGAGCGGCGGGACATTCGATATTGCGGCAATTGCTTCCGGTGAACTCGTGCGACTGCTACTGGCATGTGCTTCCCCGGCCCGTTGTACCTGTAGGGTCGTTTTGGAGCAAGATTGCGACTTCTGGAGCAAAGGTGAGTTTTGGAGCAAAGCCGACCTTCCCCCATCGAGGGGGAAGGGATCAGCAAGGGTCACGGGGGTAACCGATGCCTCCGATGCCGCTGGAGGGCGTTACCGTCCTCGATTGCACGCAGGTGATGGCGGGGCCGTTCTGCACGATGCTGCTCGCCGACATGGGCGCGGACGTCATCAAGGTGGAGAAGCCGGGCGGCGACGACTCCCGGCGGATGGGGCCGCCGTTCATCAACGGCGAGTCCGCAGCCTTCCTCGGCATCAATCGCAACAAGCGGAGCATCGTCCTCGACCTGCGGAACGATGTCGACCGGAGCGCCTTCCGGCGCATCGCCGCGCAGGCCGACGTCGTCGCCGAGAACTTCCGTCCCGGCACGATGGAGCGGCTCGGCCTCGGCCCTGTGAAACTGCGTGAGGAGCACCCAGAGCTGATCTGGGTTTCCATCTCCGGTTTCGGGCAGACGGGGCCCTATGCCAGCCGCCCCGGCTACGACCTGCTGGCGCAGGGCATGTCCGGCATGATGAGCGTGACCGGCTACCCGGACTCGCCGCCAGTGAAAGTGAGCATCCCGCTCGCCGACCTGAGCGCCGGGCTGTTCGCGGCCAACGGCGTGCTCGCCGCATACATCCACCGGCTCAAGACCGGCGAGGGGCAGGCGATCGACACCTCGCTGCTCGAGGCCGCCGTCGCCCTCACCGTCTGGGAGGCCGCCGAGTACTGGGGCTCCGGCGTCGTGCCCGGCCCCAAGGGGTCGGCGCACCGGCTCGTCGCCCCGTACCAGGCGATGGAGAGCGCCGACGGCTATTTCAACATCGGTGTGGCGAACCAGGCGAACTATGAGCGTCTCTGCGCGGCGCTGGAACGTCCCGACCTGCTGACCGACTCCCGCTTCACAGCGAACCCGGACCGGGTCCGCAACTACGAGGCGCTCGCCGCGGAGATACAGCGCACGACGCGCACGCGCACGTCCGGCGAGTGGCTGGCCGTGTTCGAGGCCGCGGGCGTCCCTGCCGGGCCGATCTACGGCATGGACGAGGTCTTCGCGAACGAGCACGTCGTCGCTCGCGGGATGGTGACGCCGCTGGAGCACCCGGTCGCGGGGACGATCAACAACCTCGGCGTCCCGGTCAAGATGTCGGCGACACCGGGCCAGGTGCGGCTGCCCGCCCCTACCCTCGGCCAGCACACGGAGGACGTGCTGCGGCAATTCGGGGTGCCGGAGGATGAGGCGGGGGCGATCCTGGGGCGGGGGTAGGTCGGAGGGGGCAGGCCGACCCTACGGGCCTCCTCCAACCAGCGCTGGAGGTTCCTCCAGCACATCGAGAATGGCATCCGCGCAGTAGACGCGGTTGCGCCGTCTCTCCCCAACACGAGCGAGGACACCTATCGCCTCCAGCCGGTCGATGGCGCGCTGGGCCGTCGTGAACGCGGAGCCGAGGCGTTCGGCGACGCCTCCTACCGTCCAGAAAGGGTTCTCGAAGAAGAGATCAAGCGCCCTCTCCGGAAGCCTAGACCGCTCCCCCGTCAGTTCATCCTTCCACCGTTCAAGCAATGCATCCAGCCGCTGAATCCGCTCCACGGCATCTTCGGACTGAAGCTCCACTCCTTTCAGGAAGTAGACCAGCCATTCTTCCCATTCGCCTTCCGCAGTCACGCCGAGCAGTCGTGCGTAGTACTGCTCACGCGTGGCCTCGAAGTAGGCGCTCAGGTACAACAGCGGAGATGGAATGACGCCCCGCGTTACGAGGAGCAACGTGATGAGCAAGCGCCCGACCCTTCCGTTCCCATCGAGAAATGGGTGGACGGCCTCGAACTGTGCGTGGACCAGTGCTGCGTGCACGAGCGGAGGCAGCGTATCGTCGTGCAGGAACGACTCCCACGCCCCCAGGCAAGGCATCAGGTCCGATGGCGGCGGGGGAACGTACGTCGCTTCGTTCAGCGTGCACCCAGGAGCCCCGATCCAGTTCTGGCTGCGGCGGAACTCTCCCGGCGTAGAGGCGTCACCCAGAACGCCCCGCATGAGACATTCATGCATCTCGCGGACCAAGCGAAGGGACATCGGCAGCGTTTCCAAACGCTCCAAGGCGTACTCCAGGGCCACCACGTAATTTCCTACCTCCCGCAGGTCGGCAGGGCTCCGCTCAACGGCTGCACCGGCCTCTGCGGCAAGCAACTCTCCGAGAGTCGCCTGGGTGCCCTCGATGCGGCTGGACAGGACCGCTTCCTTACGGACGAAGGGCCGTATGAGAAGATGAGGGTTAGGCAAGCGCCTTCCTTCGCCGGCGAGCCTCCCTATAGCCCGGTCAGCAGCCGAGAGTCCGACCATGAGCGCTTCGCTCCACGTCAAGGGCGGCGGGAGCGGGGCAGGAACGTAGGCACGATAGCCTCCCGTGCAATTCACCAAGCGGCCATGAGGCTGACGGTCCCGTCTGAGTTCCACATCGGTTCCTTATTAGCGCCTGCGAAAATAACCAACTCTGCTATTATCGAATAGAAGTCGATTCGAAAACAACTATGCCTGCAGAGTGTCATGCTGAACAGGGTACAGCGGAGTGGAGGCATCTCTCCGAGTACGTTGGCATTGACGAGGGTGTCCCTGAGAGGTTCCTTGGCTTCGCTCGGAATGACTCTTGCGCTAGTCCTCCACGATGGCGAGGGCGCCGTCGCGGACGGTGACCTGGTGGCCGGAGAAGTCCATGGACGCCTGGGCGGCGAGGACGTAGCGGTCGCCGACCGTGTCCACCTGCGCGGGGCGCGGGCTCTCGCGGGCCCACTGGGGGCTGTCCTCGGTGACGATGCCGCCGCCACCGCCGGGGATGCCCGCGCCCGTCTCGCGGGCCCGCTCGTCTCCGCCGCCGCTGCCGGGGCCCATGCTCAGGACGCAGATGTTGAACTCGCGCTCCTCCTCGGCGACGAACTTAGCGAACGCCCGGATCGAGAGCTTCGAGACGCCGTAGACGCACGTGCCGATGTTCGGCGGGGCGTCCTGCCGGACGCGCAGCGTGCCCTGCCCGAAGTGGATCACGTGCCCCGCGTTGAGCGACTCCATGTACGGGAGCACGTGCTTGGTGCAGAGGAACGTGCCGCCGAGGTTCGTGCGCATCACGCGGTCGAAGAACGACTCGTCCATGTCGCGGATGCGGGGCCAGCGGGGCGCGCCCTCGTGGAAGTGCGTCACGATGGCGGCGTCGTTGATGAGCACGTCGATGCGTCCGTACTGCCGGTAGACGCGGTCCATGAGCGAGCGCACCTCGTCCTCGACGCACACGTCGGTGCGCACGGCGAGCGCTTCCGCTCCGAGGGCGCGCACCTCGCCCATCACTGTCTCCATGGGGGCGACGTCGGCGATGGCGAGCCGCGCGCCCTCCTTCGCGAACGTCTTCGCCACCCACCGGCCGATGCCCTTCGCGCCGCCCGTGACGACGACCACCTTGCCTTCGACTGACATGCCGCGCCTCCTTGTTGTGCTGTGCGCCCCCTACGCGCCTTCCAGCAACTCGTAGAGCAGTATGCGGTTGCCGCACGTGTCGTCGAACAGGGCCTGTGCGCCGCCCGCGGCGTCTATCGGCTTCATCGAGAACACGACGCCCAGTGCCTCGAGGCGTTCGTACTCAGCCTGGATGTTGTCAACGGCGAAGGCCGCATGCGGGATGCCTTGTTCGAAGATCGCCTGCTGGTAGGCCTGCGCGGCGGGGTTGTCGTTGGGCTCCAGGAGCAATTGGGCGCCGTCCGGCGCATCCGGCGAGACGACCGTCAGCCACTTGAACTCCCCCACCGGGAAGTCTTCCTTCTTCACGAAGCCGAGAATGTCCGTGTAGAAGGCGAGCGCCTTGTCCTGGTCGTCTACGTGGATGCTGGTCAGTTCGATCCTCATTCAGCTTCCTTCCTGTATGGAGATGGGCAGGGAGTGTACTACGGCGGGCGCTCCAGAGGAGGGATGCAGAGCGCCCACAAGAGGACGCCCCTACACCGGGCACCGCGCCACCTCCCCTCCCCCGTGCCCTCACCCGCCGCGCAAGCGCGTCGACCTCTCCCTGGGGGAGAGGTGAGGGGGATTCCCGCTTTCGCGGGAAGGACGGGTGGGATGCGGGAGGTTCCTGCCTTCGCAGGAACGACGGACGAGTACGGGACGCGGGGGCGGTTCGCGAACCGCCCCTACGCCAGGCGAGGTTCCTGCCTGCGCAGGAACGACGGACGCCTTCTCACAGGAACGACAGAAGAAAGGGGGCGCGGGGTTTGCTATGCTACGCGCCGCCATACGCCACAAATGGCGGGAGAGAACACCTCCCAACAGAGAGCATGTAATCGCACACCACTACGGCAGGAGAGAGAGCATATGACCACCGCACCACGCGTCGTTGGCACACCGGTACCCCGCATCGACGGGCGCGACAAGGTAACCGGCTCGGCCAACTACGGCGCTGACTTCGAGATCCCGGGCACGCTCTGGGCGAAGACCCTCCGCAGCCCCTTCCCGCACGCGCGGATACGCGGCATCGACGCCTCCGCCGCTCGGGCGCTGCCCGGCGTCCACGCGGTCCTCACGGGCGACGACATACCCGACAACATGCGCTGGGGACGACGCATCGTCGACGTGCCCGTGCTCGCGCAGGGCGAGGTGCGGTTCGTCGGCGAGCAGGTCGCGGCGGTTGTTGCGGACGACGAGGAGATCGCGCAGCGGGCGCTCGAACTCATCGACGTCGACTACGAGGAGCTTCCCGCAGTCACGGACCCCGAGGAGGCGATGAAGAACGAGATACTCGTGAACCCGGACATGCACGGCTTCAAGGGCCTGCTGTACGAGGTGAACGAGCCTACGAACGTCGTGGTCCACTTCGAGTGGAGCAAGGGCGACGTGGAGGCGGGCCTGCGGCAGGCCGACCTCGTGGTCGAGAACACGTACACGACGCCCTCGCAGCACCAGACGTACATGGAGGCGCACAACGCCACGGTGCGCGTAAACCCGGACGGCACTGCCGAGGTGTGGACGCCCGGCAAGGCGCCGTACGCGGTGCGGACGCAGATATCGGGGCCGCTCGGCGTCGAGCCGGAGAGCATCGTCTTCCACCCGGTGACCATCGGCGGGGACTTCGGCGGCAAGGGGTCGCCGATGAACGTCGCGCTCGGCTACCTGCTGTCCAAGGCGGCGGGGAACCGCCCGGTGCGGATGGTGTTCGACTACGCGGAGGAGTTCCTGGCAGCGAACCCGCGCCATTACTCGAAGTTGCGGATGCGCACGGGCGTCAAGAAGGACGGCTCCATCACCGCGCACGACGTCAGCATCGTGTTCGACAGCGGGGCGTACGCGGGGTTCAAGCCCGCGGGGCACCTCGGCGGCGCGAAGGCGGCGGGAGGACCTTACCGAACGGAAAACGCGCGCGTGGTGGAGGACATGGTCTACACCCACAACACGCCGTGCGGCCACATGCGCGGGCCGGGCGAGCCGCAGGCGGTCTTCGCCCTCGAATCGCACATCGACGAGGTCGCCGATGCGCTCGGCATGGACCCCGTGCAGTTCCGCCTGATGAACCTCGTGGAGGACGGCGAGCCCACTGCGCTCGGCGACGTGTTCGTCGAGAACCGGGCCGCAGAGGCGCTCGAAGTTGCCGTCGAGGCGTCGGGCTACAACGCGGCGAAGGCGTCCGGCGTGGGGCGCGGCGTTTCCGTCGGGGAGCGCCCGCCGGGCGGCGGACGCATCAACTCGCAGGTGTCGATGGAGGCGGACGGCTCCGTCCTCATCACCACTCCCCTCTTCGAGCAGGGCGCGGGCGCGTACACGGTGCTGCAGCAGGTCGTGGCCGAGGACCTCGGCCTCCCCGCCGACGCCGTGCGTATGGTCGTCGCCGACACGGGCCTGTTCGACATGGACCAGGGCGTGGGCGGCAGCCGCGTGACGAACCTCGGCACAGTCGCCACGCACGAGGCCGTCGGGCAGGCGCAGGGAGAGCTGTTCAAGCTAGCGGCGGAGCTGCAGAACTGGCCGGAGGAGAAGCTCGTCGTGCAGGGGCAGATGCTCGTGCGGACGGACACCGGCGAGTCGCAGCCGTGGAGCAACCTCATCGCCCGCGTGGGCACGCCCGTCGTCGGGCGCGGTGTCGCCTCCGGCGGCTACGAGAACCCGGTCACCGGCTACTGCGCGCAGATCGCCGAGGTCGAGGTCGACGCGGAGACCGGACAGATACGGCTGACGAAGCTGACGACCGTCCACGACACCGGCACCATCATCAACCCCATCGGCCACCAGGGGCAGATCAACGGCGGGGCGATGATGGGCATCGGATTCGGGCTGCAGGAGGAGCTGGTGCGGGAGAACGGCTTCATCTCCACGCTCTCGTTCGCGGACTACAAGATACCGAACATCGCCGACATCCCCGAGCTCACGACGGTCGTGCTCGACACGCCGGGCCAGGGCGTCGGCCCGTACAACATCAAGGCTATCGGCGAGAGCCCCAACGCGCCTACGGCGGCGGCCATCGCGAACGCCATCGCCGACGCATGCGGCGTGCGCGTGCGCGACCTGCCGGCGACGGCGGAGAAGGTGTACGAGGCGTTGCAGGATGCGTAGGAGGCGTGCAGGGGCTGTCATGCTGAGCGGAGCCGAAGTATCTCTCAGGGGACGTTGGCGTATGCGGACGCTTGCCCGAGAGATTCCTCGGCTACGTTGCACTTCGCTCGGAATGACAAGCCACCCTGCCCCATGCCGGGGTACCCTCACCCCAGCATCGAGTGCGGGGCAGGCTCTAACCCTCTCCCCTTGTAGGGAGAGGGATCAGGCGCCCGAGAGATTCCTCGACTCCGCTGCACTTCGCTCGGAATGACAAGGCACCCTGCGCTGCGCCGGGGTACCCTCACCCTAGCCCTCTCCCCTTGTAGGGAGAGGGGATCAGGCAGAGACGGGTAAACGAATGGATGAACTACGACCCATAGGAGAGGTGGCGCGGAGCCTTGGCATCGCTCCGAAGCACCTCATCCCCTTCGGGGATACGAAGGCGAAGGTGTCGCTGGACGCGATGCGCCCGGAGCAGAAGGGGAAGCTCATCGTCGTGACGGGCGTGAACCCCACGCCTGCGGGAGAGGGCAAGACAACCACTTGCGTCGGGCTCACGCAGGGGCTGGGGAAGATCGGCAAGAACGTCGTGACGACGCTTCGGGAGCCGTCGCTCGGGCCGATATTCGGCATCAAGGGCGGCGGCACGGGCGGCGGCAGGGCTCGCGTCATCCCGGAGGACGAGATCAACGTCCACTTCACCGGCGACGCGCACGCCGTCTCCTCCGCGCACAATCTCCTAGGCGCGCTCGCAGAGAACGTCATCTACCGCGGGCGCATCCCCGGCACGAAGCCGTCCGACATCACCTGGCGGCGCGTCGTCGACATCGAGGACCGGGCGCTGCGCAGCATCGTCTCCGGCCTCGGGGGCTCCGCGAACGCCCCGCTGCGCGAGACCGGGTTCGACATCGTCACCGCGTCCGAGATCATGGCCGTGCTCGCGCTCTCGTCCGGGCTGGACGACCTGCGCGCCCGCCTCGGCAGGATCACGGTCGCCACAGGCAGCGGCGGAGCGCGCGTGACCGCAGAGGACGTGGGGGCGGTCGGCTCGCTGATGGCGCTGCTGCGGCACGCCATCCTCCCGAACATGGTGCAGACCACGGAGGGGCAGCCGTCGTTCATCCACACCGGGCCGTTCGGCAACATCGCGCACGGCTGCAGCTCGGTCGTGGCTGACCGGCTCGCGCTGGGCTACGCGGACTACGTCGTGACGGAAGCGGGGTTCGGCGCGGACCTCGGCTTCGAGAAGTTCATGCACATCAAGTGCCGCACCAGCGGGCTGCGCCCGAGCGCGGCGGTGCTCGTCGGCACCGTGCGGGCGATGAAGCACCACGGGGGCGTCGCGATCAAGGACCTGGACTACCCCGACCCGCTCTCCGTGCGCATCGGCTGCGCGAACCTCCAGCACCTCGTCGGCGTCGTACGCAAGTTCGGCCTGCCGGTGGTCGTCGCCATCAACCACTTCCCGTCCGACACGCCGGAGGAGACGGTGGTGATGCAGGACGCGGCGATCGAGGCGGGAGCGTCGCAGGCGGTCGTCTGCAGCGGTTTCGTGGACGGCGGCGAGGGCGCGGTGGAACTCGCGGAGGCGGTTGCGCGCACGTCGGAGGCGGGCCCGCCGCGCGCCAGGTGGCTGTACCCGCTCGACGCTCCGCTGCGGGAGAAGGTGCGCGTGCTCGCGGAGACGGTCTACGGGGCGTCGGACGTGCGCTGGAGCGCGTCGGCGTCGCGGCAGCTCGAACGGTTCGAGGACCAGGGCCTCGGCGGGTTCCCCATCTGCATGGCGAAGACGCCGCTCTCCATCTCGCACGACCCGTCGCTGAAGAACCGGCCCACCAACTACACCTTCGAGATATCGGACGTGCGGGCGTCGACCGGCGCGGGGTTCGTGTACCCCATCGCGGGCAACATCGTCACGATGCCCGGCCTGCCCGGCACGCCACGGGCGCTAGACGTCGACAGCAAGGGGAACATCACCGGGCTGTAGGGGCGGCGCTCACCGTCGAAGTTTCAACATGACGGAATCGAAATATGCCGAAGGTTAGAGATGCCATCCGGCTCGTGGAGCGTGACGGGTGGTACCATGTGAGGACGCGGGGTAGCCACAGGCACTTCCATCATCCTGAGAAGCCAGGAACAGTGACTATCGCCGGCCACCCGGGAGAGGATCTGCCGCCAGGTACGTGGATCGGAATCCAGGAACAAGCGGGACTTCGCAGGAGGAACCGATGAAGCTGAGATACGCGGTAGTCTTCGAGCAGACCCCAAACAACTACGGCGCTTACGCGCCGGACGTGCCCGGCTGCATCAGCACCGGCAAGACATGGGACGAGATGCAGGAGATGATCCGGGAGGCCCTGACGTTCCACATCGAGGACCTGCTGGAGCAGGGCGAGCCGCTTCCTGAGCCCAAGAGATCCATCGACGAGGCTATCGCATACCACAGTCAAGCGCTCGGAGAATCCGCCCTCAAGAGCTACGCCGAGTACGGCGACCCTGTCCCTTCAATCTCGACGACCTTCCAGATGGTCGAGGTCGACGTTGCCGTTCCACAGGCTGTGAAAGCCTAGGTCCTCCCAAGGGCAACATCGCCGGGTTGTGACACCTCCGCCACTCCCGGCACAGCAAAGAGGGAGGTCGAAGCGCATGGAGCCACAACGGTTCAGCTACCAGCGTCCGGAGAATGACCGGGCGAAGAATCTGACGCCCCTTTGCCAGACGGACAGGCTGTGGGCGGACATGCAGCTCGTGAAGGAAGGCGGCGAGAACAAGCTGCACAGCCACACGGTGAGCGACGGGTTCTTCATGGTGATACAGGGCGCCGCGAAGTTCTACGGCGATGGCGACGTCCTGCTGGCCGAGCTGGGCGCGCAGGAAGGCGTCTTGATGCCGCACGGCTTCAAGTACTGGTTCGAGAGCTCGGGGACGGAGCCGTTGCAACTGCTGCACGTCGCCGCCAGCGACCCGAACCTCCGGGACGTTCGTGTCGGGCCGAGCCGGGAGTCGGGGTAGGCGGGTCACCCCCACGAGGGGGAAGGAGTGGGCAGGCCGGGCGGCGTTCACCGACGGTTGTGCGCGGGGGTTCCCTTGTAGGGCGAGAGGTTCCCCGAAAGGGCACCCACAAGGGATGCCCCTACACCAGGCCACCCGACAGGGGATTCGGCTTCGCTCAGCGTGGACAGGCGATGCCACGCACCGCCTCGTGACCTAGCGGTCACCCTGGATTCCCGTTTTCACGGGAATGACGGGGGGAGGGGGTTCGCCGCCAGGAGAGGGGAACCCCGAAGGGCACCCACAAGGGGTGCCCCTACATCGGGCCACCCGAGAGGGGATTCGGCTTCGCTCAGCGTGGACAGGCGATGCCACGCACCGCCTCGTGACCTGGCGGTCACCCTGGATTCCCGTTTTCACGGGAATGAACGGGGGGAGGGGGTTCGCCGCCAGGAGAGGGGAACCCCGAAGGGCACCCACAAGGGGTGCCCCTACAGCGGGCCAGCCGAGAGGGGATTCGGCTTCGCTCAGCGTGGACAGGCGATGCCACGCACCGCCTCGTGACCTGGCGGTCACCCTGGATTCCCGTTTTCACGGGAATGACGGGGGGAGGGGTTCGCCGCCAGGAGAGGGAACCCCGAAGGGCACCCACAAGGGATGCCCCTACAGCGGGCCACCCAAGAGCTGGTTAGACCTTGGGGAGGCACTGTTTCCAGTCGGCGCCGGTGGGGAGGACGGAGGTGATCATGTAGGGGTAGTCGTGGAACTGGTTCTCTTCGGAGGTCCAGGCGAGGCCGGGCGGGTCGCCGCCTTCCGCCATGGTGCGAACGGCCTCGAGCATGAAGCGGCGCATGGCGATGATGTGCATGTCGCTGGCGCCGAGGTTCTCTTGGGTCCTGTCGCTGATGGCGCCCATGCTCTCGGTCACCATCTTGTCCTGCGTGTGGTTGCGAGCGGCGACACCGCACCAGTAGTCTCCCGACTTCTGCTCCTCGCGGCTGAGCTGGTAGTGGTTGGCGCGGGTGTAGTAGCTCATGAAGTCCGGGCCCACCTCTGCACGGTCACTCTGGGCGTACGAGTCGTCGACGCTCTTGTCCCACCAGACCTCGAAGTCGTAGCGCCAGTTGGTGTAGTCGTCGGCGGGCACTTGGTAGATGGTGTGGACGGCCTCGTTGTAGCCGTTGGGGGAGTCGCCGCGCGGCGTGTTGCCGATGCAGGGCATGAGGAAGGTGTTGGTACGCACCATCTCCTGTGTGTCGTCATAGGGGTAGATGGTCGCGGCGCGGACGCCCCACGGCAGCCTGTCGATGGCGACGCGGGCGGGGCGGCGACGCGCCTGGGCCATGGGGTTGTCCTCGCCGGATATGCGCCGGTGGAGGTAGGCGGAGTGGATGCTGTCGTTGTCGCCCTCCAGCGCCTGGAGCCAGTTGCACTCGAGGAAGAGCTTGCTGCCGACGACGACGTGGTCGCGCGGCAGGGTGAACCACGGGAGGTTGGGTACGAGCGGGGTCTTCTCCTTCGGCCCCATGTAGGTGAGGACGACACCGTTGCGCTCCTCGCACGGGTAGGACGTGTGCTGGATGGTGTCCTTCAGCCTGCTGGTCTCCGGCTCGGCGGGGATGTCCAGCACCGTGCCTTCCACGTCGTACTGCCAGCCGTGATAGATGCACGTGATGCTGCAGTTCTCCACGCGTCCGTAGAAGAGCGACGCCCGGCGGTGCGAACAGTACTCGCCGAGCAGCCCCACCCTGCCGTTGCTGTCGCGGAAGGCGACGAGGTCCTCGTTGAGGAGCTTGACGCGCACCGGAGCGCAGTCCGGCTCCGGCAGTTCCTCGGAGAGCAGCGCCGGTATCCAGTAGCGGCGGAACAGATCGCCCATCGGCGTGCCGGGCCCGACACGGGTCAGGATCTCGTTGTCCTCGGCGATAGACATGACGCACCTCCCCAAGTGTTACGTCAGCGACCGAGCGCCGCGTGATGGCTGCAACTATAGCCCTGGCGGGATGCGTGTCAACGCGGCTGCGTCAGCGGCGTTCGTCCATGATGCGGCCGGCGATGCGCAGGTCCCACATCTGCAACGGGTTGTAGCCTGCCAGCTCCGGATACTCGTCGACGGCCATGTCGTAGAAGTTGCCTATGGCGTCCGGCATCGGCACCGGCGGGTCCGCGAGCTCGGCGGCGAGGTGGCCGTAGACGACCTCGCGCTCTTCGGGGGTCGCTATCGAGGCGCCAGGGGCTTTCATCAGGCCGTCCGGGATGGAGGTCATCACGTCCAGCGCCGCCTGCTTGTCCTCCTTGAAGAGCCTCGCCGCGTCGAACGCGGCACGCACGAGGTTCTCCATGTCCTCGGCACGGCTCTCGAGCAACTCCACGGACGTGGTGTAGACGACGCCTCCCAGGAAGCCGAAGGTGCCGATGTCGAGCGGCACGAGCCCTGCCTCCGCAGCGGCGTCCGAGAAGAGGTTGGTGACGACGGCTGCGTCGCAGTCTCCTTCCACGACGCGCTTCCACGGCGACCAGCGGCCCACCTCCGCGTCCGGCGCGAGCACGACCTCGAACTCAGTGAGTCCGGCGCGACGAAGCCAGAGCGGGTCGATGAGGTTCGTCGGGCGGGCGTCGCGCACGGCGATGCGTTTGCCGCGCAGTTCGTCGAGGCTCGTGACGCCGGGGCGTACGTAGAGGCGCTCGTTGATGGTGGTGACCGCCGCCGCGATGGATACGAGGGGCATGCCCTTCGCCCGGTTGAGTTGCTGGTTCCAGTAGTTCTCCGCGAGCACCTCCGCCCTGCCGTCGAACAGCAACTCGGCGTACTCGCGGCCTTCGGGTCGCTCGAGGACGATCTCCGTGCCGTAGGCCGCGGCGGTGCGCTGCACGGTGTAGAGGTACGGCAGGCGGTCGGCGTCGCGCCAGAGTAGTCGGATCGTGCCCATGGGTTTCCTCCCTACGAGAGACATCAGTGAGAGTAGCACGGACAGTACGCCACGCCCCGCCCGATCACCCCCATCCTAACCTTCCCCCATCAAGGGGGAAGGGATCACGCCGCCTCCCTCCATTGAGGGGGAAGGGACCAGGCCTCAAGCCTGAGCGAGGTCCAGTTTGCCCCCCAGGCGGGGGTACGCCTCCAGCGCGTTGCCCTCGAATATCAGGCGCTTCTCGGCTTCGGTGATGCCGGGGACAGCGTCGACGTAGGGCTTCGTGTCGTCGAAATAGCGGCCTGTCCGTTCGTCGACGCCGCGCACGGCGCCGATCATCTCGGACGCGAAGATGACATTGGACGCGCCCATCACCTTCACGAGGAAGTCGATGCCCTCCTGGTGGTAGACGCAGGTGTCGAAGTAGAGGTTGCCGAGCAGCAGTTCGTCGAGAGGCGGCTTGCCCATGTCCTGGGCGATGCCACGGTAGCGGCCCCAGTGGAACGGGACGGCGCCTCCGCCGTGGGGGAGGACGAACTTCAGACTCGGGAAGTCCGCGAATATTTCCGAGGTGAGGAACTGCATGAAGGCAGTCGTGTCGCCGTTCAGGTAGTGGGCGCCCGTGCCGTGGAAGTTGGGGTTGCATGACATGCTGACGTGGACCATCGCGGGGACTTCCAGCTCGACCATGCGCTCATAGAGGTCATACCACCAGCGGTCGGTCAGCGGCGGGTCGGTCCAGTAGCCGTCCGTCGGGTCGGGGTTGAGGTTGCAGCCGACGAACCCGAGCTCGTTGACGCAGCGGTCGAGCTCGGCGATGCACTCCGTCGGGGATACGCCGGGCGATTGCGGGAGCTGGCAGACGCCTATGAAGTTGTCCGGGAACATGGTGCAGACGCGGTGGACGAGGTCGTTGACCGTACGGCTCCACTGGATGCTCGTCCGGGCGTCGCCGAAGTGGTGCCCCATCCCGCCTGCGGTCGGCGAGAAGAGCGCCACGTCCGTGCCGCGATCGCGCTGGAGCCTGAGCTGGCCGTTCTCGATGGTCTCGCGTATCTCGTCGTCGCTGATCGACAGCGGTTCGGTGAAAGGGCGTCCGGCGCTCTCGATCTGGCGGGCGCGCCACTCCCGCAACTGTCGCGGGGCGGTCGTGTAGTGTCCGTGGACGTCGATGATCATGGGCGGATTCTACGTCATGAGGTTAGACCTCGCCGGTACCCCTTCCCTGCCCCGCGGCGCAACTTGCGCATCGTATGAGGCAAGCGCATGATGGCGCCGCCGGTAAACCAAAGGCGTATGAGAGGCTGCTGCAGGAGGTGACTCTTGACTCTGCTCATCAACACGGAAGAAGCCCGGCGCGTCCTGACGATGGACGACTGCCTCGACTACCTGGATACCGCGTACAAGGACCTTGCGAACAAGGAGGCGGTCACCGCTCCTCCCGGAGGCCGCTGGGACGTGTGGGTGCCCGTCGGTGACGAGAAGTACTACGTGTTCGGCACGCTGCAGGGCGCGAGCCGCCGCCTGGGCGTGTTCGCGATGCGCTTCAAGTCGGACATCATGCACTACCCATGGGAGGCGGACGGCCAGACGCTCGACAAGTACTGCGTCGAACCGGGCAAGTACTGCGGCATCATCATGCTGTTCAGCGTGTGGGACGGAGAGCCGCTGGCCATCCTGAACGACGGGCACATCCAGCACATGCGCGTCGGCGCCACCGCCGGGGTCGCGGCGAACTACATGGCGCGAGAGGACGCCACGTCGGTCGGCATGTTCGGCTCGGGCGGGATGGCGCGGACGTACCTGGAGGCGTTCGCCAAGGTGCGCAAGATCGACTACTGCAAGGTGTACAGCCCCACGAAGGCGCACCGGGAGTCGTACGCGGCGGAGATGAGCGACAAGCTGGACATCAACGTCATCGCGGTAGACAGCCCGGACCAGGTCACCGAGGGAACGGACATCGTCGCGGGGTGCACCGATTCGGCGCAGCCCATCATCCACCCTCAGTACATGGCGCCCGGCATGCACGTAACGCCCGTTCTGCCGAAGGAACTGCCGCGAGAGTCGGTCGACAAGTTCGACGTCGTCGTGCGGCACAACAACGGCGGTGCCGAGGGGTTCTTCGTCGGCCAGGACGAGGAGTACGCGGGGTTGCCCGCCGGGCACTTCGACAGCTCCTACCGGGGCGTGGACCGCAGCGACTCCCCGACGCTTGCCGACCTGGTGTCGGGCAAAGCGGCAGGCCGCACGAGCGACGACCAGTTGACCTGCTACTACAACGTGCCGGGCTCCGGGCTACAGTTCGCCGCGGTCGCCTACCGGACGTACGAGTTGGCCAAGGCGGCCGGACTCGGGCGGGAACTGCCGACCGAATGGTTCCTGGAGGACGAGCGAGACTAGGTTCCGAAACGAGCGTGTTCTTCTTGACACGCATGAGAGCGGTGTCCATCATGAGCGGCCAGCGCCGGACTTGATGGCGAATTCAGGCAGGAGGGCGTCATGGGAAAGCGAAACAGGATGTGGCGGCTCCTTTCAGGGCTATTCCTCGCCACCGGACTCGTGGCGGTTCTTGCCGCTTGCGGAAGCGATCCGACAGCGACGCCGACACCGGTGCCGCCGACAGCGACGCCCACCACCGCCCCTGCTGCAGGAGCGACGGCTGAGCCGAGCGCGCCGGCAGTCCCCACACCGACCCCAGCGCCGTCGTTCGACGCCGAGGCGTACTTCGCCGGCAAGACCGTGCGCATCGTCGTGGCGTGGGACCCCGGCAACAGCATCGACGCACACGCACGAGCGGTGTCGCGGGTGCTGCCCAGGTACATCCCCGGAAACCCGAAGTCCATCGTCGTCAACAAGGACGGCGCTACCGGGACGGTTGGCGGGAACTGGTGGCACGAGAACGCGCAGGGCGACGGCCTCTGGCTGTTCGCCAACACGGGCGCGAACCCCATCTCGCAGATCCTGCGTCCGGGCGTGCGTTACGACTTCCGCGACTACACGTCGGTCGGCGGCATCATGCAGCGCACGACGATGTGGATGATCGCGGGCGACGCTCCCTACAACCGCATCCAGGAGGCTTCCGGCGGCTCGGAAGAGTTCACCGTGGGTCTGAACACCGAGTCTGAGACCGGCACGGCGAAGGCGCTGGCGCTGGCCCAATGGCTCGACCTGCCGATGCGGCCGCTGTACGGCATCGGCTCCGGGTTCGCGGCGTTCCTGACGACGTTCGACCGCGGCGACGCCGACAGCTACATCTCCGGCAGCGCGTGGTACCGCACGCCGGGCTCGCGTCCGGGCTGGTTCACCGACGGCGTTGTCGAGCCGTTCGCCATGCTGGGTTCGAAGGACGTCTTCGCCAACAACGGCGAGATAGACGTTCCGGACGACCTCCCGCACATCAGCGAACTGCTGACGGACGAGCAGATAGCGGTCTGGTCCGGCATGAACCTGGAGGACACGGCGTTCTACCGCGGCCTCTTCACGCCGAAGACGATCGAGCCCGAGGTACTTGCAGTGCTGCGCAAGGCGTTCGACGACATGTTCAACGACCCCGAGTACCAGGAGATCTACGAGAGCCTCGTCGGTCTACCGGTCGACCAGGGCGGCAGGCTTGCGCCTGAGGTCGTGGACGAGGCGCTGGACAACTGGGCTGCGAACGCTGACGAGATCAAGGCGGTGTACGCACAGTTCCTTCCGCAGTAGCAGAGAGACTTCGTGAACCGGCCAGCCGTCCCTGTTATTGGAACGGCTGGCCGCTGCTCATCAGCACTTAACGCCTAAGGAGTCAGGCAGAGTGGCCGAGTACATTGCCGCCCTGGGGTTCCTCGGAGACCCGCTCTACTGGACGATGCTGGTGCTGGCGGTCGTGCTGCTGGGAACGATCGGCCTCATCCCGGGTCTGGGCAGCACGACCATCGCCGCTATCGCCATCCCGTTCCTGCTGTTCAACTTCGGCGACAACCCCACTGCAGGCATCATCTTCCTTGCGGCCCTCGGCGGACTGAACAACACGCTGGACTCGGTGCCCGCAGTGCTGCTGGGTTACCCGGGCGCCGCCACGCAGGTCACGTTCCTCGAAGGCCACCAGCTCGCGATGCGGGGACGGGCCGCGCATACGCTGGGGGCTATCTACGCCGTATCTGCCATCGGCGGCGTGGTCGGGGCGATAGCGCTGCTCGCCATGATCCCGTTCATGCGCCCCATCCTGGTCCGGTTCTCGTTCCCCGAGATAGCCGCCATGGCGATGTTCGGCGTACTGATGGTGTCCGTACTGAGCCGCGGCGCGATGATCAAGGGCATCATCTCCGGCCTCCTCGGCGTGCTGGTCAGCACGATCGGCACCGACGGCATACAAGGCCTGCCACGGCTCACCTTCGAACAGGTCTACCTGCTGGACGGGCTTCCCCTGATACCGACGCTGATCGGGTTCTTCGCGCTTCCGGAGCTGATAGACCTGACCATGACGGGGCGGCCGGTTTCCCAGCCGGGAACGGTCTCGACCAAGGAGGTCTTCTCCGGTGCGCGGTACGGCGCGAGCAAGTGGCGGATGGCGATCCGGCAGAGCTTGTTCGGTGTGTTCATGGGCGCGATCCCGGGGATCGGGAGCGCCGTCATCGACTGGCTCTCGTACGCGTTCGGCATGGCGCTGTCGAAAGACAAGACCGGGTTCGGCAAGGGGTCGCTGGACGGCGTGCTCTTCGCTGAATCGGCCCAGAACTCGAAGGAAGGCGGCCAGGCGATCCCCACGCTGGCGTTCGGCATCCCCGGCGGCTCCTCGTGGGCCATCGTGCTCGTCGGGCTCCTCTTCTACGGCATCGCCCCGGGACTGGGGATGCTCGACCAGCACCTGGACGTGATGGTCGCCATCGTCGTGACGCTGGCCCTGGGCAACCTGCTCATCACCATGATGGGAATCGTGGCGACCGGCCAGATCGCGAAGGTGACGCTGGTGCCCTACCCGCTCCTGGCGGCAGCCCTGTTCCCGCTGGTGTTCATCGCGGCGTTCCAGTCGACGACGGCGTGGGGCGACATCCTGGTGCTCATCGCGGCGGGCATGCTCGGCCTCGCGATGAAGTGGCTCGGCTGGCCACGGCCTCCGTTCATCCTCGGGTTCATCCTGGGGCCCATCATCGAGAAGAACCTGTGGACGGCCTTGAACGTGTTCGGCCCCGTGGGGATGCTCACGCGGCCTATCTCGATCATCCTCTTCATCTTCGCGGTGTTGAGCGTCATCTACCTGACCAAGGCGATGGCCACGGGGACGGCGATCAGCAAGATCGCTTCAACCGCGGCCCCACAGGGCGGAGTCCCGCCGGCGCAGGGCGGGTCAGGAGACGAGCCGGACGCGGCAGCGACGGCTTCCGGATGGAGCAGGATACTTCCGGGCCATCCACGTTTCCGCTGGACGTGGGAGTCCGCTTTCCCCTTCACGGTGCTCGCGGTAGTCGTCCTGTTCATCGTCGACGTCAGCGCGCTGAGAACCGGGGCTGCGAAGTTCCTGCCGCTCTACCTCAGCATCGCTCTCATCCCGCTCATCCTGTACGAGACGTTCCGGATGAACGTGTACCGGACAGAGCGGGTGGACATCATGGACCTGGGGATGCGGACCGGCACAGACCGGATAGCGTTCCGCGCGTTCCTGGGGATCTCGGCATGGCTCGCCGCCATGGTCATCGGCGGCGCCATATTCGGACTGCAGTACGCCACCGTTGGATTCGCAGTCCTCTTTGGGTTCGCAACGCTGCAATGGCGAGGCCGCAAGAGACTCTGGGCGCTGGTGCCCGGCGTGATCGTGGCTATCGTCGTGTTCGGAGTCCTGGACCAGATCATGCACGTCATATGGCCCGACCGCGTTATACTCGACGCGCTTCTCGGGCGGTAAACCGCATCGCGACCGATAAAGGAGGCACCCATGCGCCGCACAATGATTCGACAGACCACAACCGCAGCCATCATCGTGGCGCTGGGACTGGCGTTACTCGCCGCTCTGTTGCCGGGAGTCACGCCGTTCGGCTCCGAGGCCCGAGGACAGGACGGCGATTCCGCACCGAGCGTCGTTGTCTGGCCCGGCGTCGGGGAACTGCACAGCGGAAGCAGCTTCGCAATCATGGGCACCGGGTTCGAGCCCGGGCAGGAGATACACGTGCTGCTGCAGACGAGCATCGGGCGAGGCTTCGCCGGCACCGTCACCAACGAGATCACCGGGAACGTACAGCCGCCTATCGAGGCGGCGGACGAGTCGGGGAACTTCGCGGCACGTTTCGACATGGGGCGGTTCGAGCGCGTGATGTCGGAAGGCATCGCGGGCATCACCGTAACCGACGCCGACTTCAACGTGCTGGCGTCGACCCCAGTAGCGATGTGCGACCCGCAAGGCCGGTCGCGAGTAGAGGTGTACCCGCGCGGCGCACCCGACTACGAAGCCAACCCGGACGACCCGCGGCCGACCACGTACTGCGCCGGTTTCTTCGAGTACCCGGAGCGTCCCGAGGCAGGCTAGTCCACGCTGACATATCAGCAAAGAAGGGCCAGCTCCCCGCTGGCCCTTCTGTCGTGCGTGGCGACAAGGCTTTCCCTCGTCCTTTACCGGGAGCGCGACTCCAACAGGTCCGCAACCTGCATCCCCGTGCTGTAGCCGCTGGAGAGGGCGCCGTTGACCGACGGCACACGCATGTAGTCGCCCGCCAGGAAGAGGTTGTCGAAGCGCCCTGCCATCTGCCCAGGGACGTTCGCCATCGCGGCGAGCATGCCGGGGTCCCCCATGCAAAGCGCCTGTTCCCAGCGGTACACGCGGAAGAACAGCCCCTCGTCATCGCCGGGAAGAGCGGAGCCCGGAGGCGCCTTCCTGCGAGCGGCGCCCAGCAGTTGGCGCTTTATCTCATCGTCGTCGAGGGGGATGAGTTCTTTGGCACGATCGCGCCCGATGAGCAGGTCGAGGATGCTCTTGCCCGGAGGCGCGCAGGCAGGGAGGAAGGCGCACCGGTCCAGCAAGAGCGGCGTGTCGTCGTCCTCCGGGTAGAGCGCGCCGTGCCAGCCGGGAGGAAGCGGGGCGTGGTCGAGGCCTATCACCACCCGGCAGCCGGTTGAGTAGCTGACGGTGCTGAGCGCGCGGCGCGTCTCTTCCGGCAGGTCGGGGATGAGGTCCGGGACCTTCGTGCCGGGGACGGCGCAGATGACCGCGTCCGCCTTGATGGTCTCGCCGTCCACGATCACGCCGGCCGCCTCCCCGTCTGCGGCAACGATCCTCCTCACAGGAGTCGATACGCGGACCGCATCGGAGCAGGCATCGGCGAGCGCTGCGCTCAAGGAGCCAATGCCCCGCTCAGGCATGTAGACCCTGCCGGAGTGCAGCATCGTTTCGCCGATGTACGCCCGCATCAGCGCCTGGCCTGCGGGCATCGGATCGCCCAATATCATGTCGAGGGGCCCCCTGAGCGTCACCTGCAGGTTCCCGGGCACGCGGAGCCGCTCCAGGTAGTCGCCGAAGGACTCATCGTCGTCGATCTCGGCGAGGGGGCTGTCGCCGGCGAAACTCATGTATGCCGCCTGGCGATGGATCTGCCGCATCACCGCAGAGCCCGCCCGCATCCCCGATGGCGAGAGGAAGCCCATCGTGACTGCCGTACGCAGGTGCCGTACGAAGTTCCAGAACGACTGGTCAGGCGTCGTGGTAACCCACCGGCCATTGCGGTGGTGGCCGAACTTCATCTTCGAAGGGACCAGCGGCAGCCCCAACTCCTCGCAGAGGCGGAACGCGGTGTCGTAGGTGGAGGTGAAGACGAATGCGCCCGTGTCCAGAGAGAAACTGTCCACCCTCTCGCCCCTGCCGCGTCCGCCCACGTGCTCTTCGGCCTCGAGCAGGAGCGGGGTGATGCCCCGCTTCATCAGAGCATAGGCGGCGCTGAGCCCGGCGAAGCCTCCACCGACGATAACGACCCGCTGTGCAGCCATGAGCGCGGTCCTCTTCAGAGTTGCCCTGGGATGTGGTGGGCCAAGCGGTACCGTACTGCGAACCTTCGAGTGGGTGGTGTCCCTAGCTTAGAGCATCTCCGCTACAACCCTACCATTCGCCCGTAGGAAGAAGTCAGTGACCTCAAGCACTGAGATAGCGTGTGACTTCTCTTGCTAGCGCCCCTATCCCACGCTGCCCGCAGGTGATTACATGCGGTCCGCGGATCGCTTGGGTCATCTTGTGGGGTATAGGTGTCGAAGCCCAGATAACCACCACATCAGCCCAGGCGACATGCTTATCCGATGTCTTCCTGCCGGGATTCTGCTCTTCGGTAAGGAATCGCAACTCGCATCGCTCCGAACACAGCGCCTGCAGCTCCCGTCTTGAACCTGGCCCTCCGCCCACTACGAGCAACTTCGTTTGGCCAGACCCACGCATCGCCTCCAGCATTTCCACGACGGCAGTGCGGTTGTCCCCCCCTCCGCAGCCGTCGCAGTGCTTAGCCACCACGTCGATGATCATCCTGCCATCACACCGCGCTTTCTCGCGGCAAGCCTGCTTATGGCACGTGCGGAAGATAGTTTCGCGGATCGCTTTCTCTGCTTGAGGCAACTTCGCTTTGGCAATACGCCCCTTCCCTGGTCGGGTTAGTCTGGCGCGGTACAACACATCAAGACCGATGTCTGCGGCGGTGCTTTCAAGACCTAGCGCCCCAAGCACGTCAATAAGTGAGATGTCCTGCATACAAGACTAGGATACCCTACCCAAGGTCGTTCTCGACAAAGCCCACTTGCATATGACAGTGGGGTAGTGTTTCAGTTTCGCTACGAATCTCGTTGCGGAAGGTAGGCTGGGGCTGGCGGGGTTTCCTGGTCTCCGGAAGTGGATCCCGGATCCCGCCAAGCCCAGCCTACCGATGGGAGCAGGTGGGCGGTGTGGCCGCCGCCCGGTGGGGCTGCAACCCTGCCAGGTGCCGGACGGCGGCCAGCTTTTATGGGGCGCAACGCAGGCATGACCACCTCCTTCCGGCAAGCATTCGCCCGCCTTGCTTTCAACAAGCGGCCCCGCCGATTGCACTCGGTGGGGCCGCACTGCTGTCATATGGGGTTTAGGTGATGGCAGCTAAGGGTCGGTAGGTCGTTCCTCTACGCACCACTCGACGTTATAGAACGTTCCGATGCGGTCGCCATTCAAGTCGGTAAACTCGACATTGCCGAGGGCGTCCGTTGTGTAGTTCTCGGCGCTCACCTTGCGTTCCTCGGAACCGCGCACCTTGATGATGTACGTCTTCATGAGGGCTCTTGGATGAACACTGTTTGCGCCTCCGCATAAAGCACGGTTGCCCCGGCGGCGACGCCCTTGAAGTAGTCGGCTGGCTCGTTCGTCGTTGTTTTCGATAATGTAATCCACGTGGCTGCCATGATGGCGGCGGCCATGACGAGCCCGTTACGTAGGCTGGTGTTCGAATCTGCCATCGTTGCGCGCTCCTTTGCGCTGCCCTAGGACAGCGCGTTGGCGATGATGGCCATAGCCAGAATCGTGAGTGGAACCAGCCAAGCCAGTCCTGTTAGATTGTCGTCGTTCTTCATTGGGGCCACCTTCCCGGGTGATGATTGGGGCCGACGGTGTCGCATACCGTCGGCCCTTCACTCCCTCGGATGGTACTCCCCTCCCCTCGGGCGGTCAATCCCGCGCTTGCTATTCGCAAGGGCGGGGCGTAGCGTGGCCGCTTGCGATGGTTAGTCCTTGCAAGGGATTGCGCGATCTGCGCCCCCTTGCGGCCCCTTATGGGGAGGACTAGCCGTCGCAAGCTTGGCTTTTATCTACTCCTGCAAGGCGGTAGCGCGATGGCAAGCCTAACGCTCAGGGCGTGGCGCATCCGGTAAGCCCCCTGCCACAGCATTCAAAATGGAGGATGTGCCTAGGTGAATCTCGGCTACGCACGCCGCCGCATCGCAATAGAAGTCAGCAAGCGCTACAGGTGGCTGGAGTGCACCGTACACCCAGCCACAGCGCTTGTTCTGGCCATTTCCGTTCCCGTTGACCTGCCTAGCGCTGGGGTGTGGGCAGTGGCCGAATGGGCACCGGTCGTGTCTGTAGTGGTCGCGTGCGGCAGGCTCTACTTCCCGGTGTTCAAGATGCAGCGCGTCGAGCACGGGCACGACACCCCTGACCCTCCAGACCCCAACACGATCTATTGGTGGCCCGAGCGCTAACCGGTTAGCCCTCGCAGCATGGCGTATCCGGTAAGGGCAGCCGGGCAGACTCCCGAGATTCGCTTTCAAACTGTAACAGTGCCTGTCAGTGCGACCGCTTGGCATGGCAGTGCGGGCGTTGTACGCTCAGTCATTATGGTTATTGCCGATACCCTCAGGGACGCGCAAGCGGTAGAAGACCGCATCAACGCGGTGTTCACGGCTTCATCGACCCGCGACCGTGCCCTAGTCGTGCGCAGCCTCTTTGCCGAGCAACTGGACTTTGACATGGAATGGGGAACGGTGAGCCTCGCCGGAATACGCGGCGTGCAGCTACCGGCCGATGCCCACCGTATCGCCTCGGTGGAAGACGAAGTCGAAATCCTGTACGTGGATCTCGGCGAGACGCAGGCGGACACGAACCGCATTCGCAAGGCGGAGGTCGACGCTGTGGCAAAGCGCATCGCGGATGACCTTGGCGACGACCTGCTGCTCGTCTTCACTAACCGCGACGCTGACCAACTCCAACTCGTGCACCCGAAATTCGACGGGGCGCGCGTCACCCTCCGCCGCATGACTGTCGAGCGGGACCTGCCACGCCGCACCGCCTGCCAGCAGATCGCCGAGATATACAAGCAGTGGCGCGAGCCGGGCAAGACGCTCTCCCGCGCACTGGACGACGCCTTCAACGTCGAGGCCGTCACCAGCCGCTTCTTCAAAGAATACAAGCTCTTCTTCAAAGAGGCGGAGGGGAAGGTCGGCGGCTTCGGCGACGACGAGGAGGCGAAGCGCATCTTCACGCTCACCCTCTTCAACCGTCTCATGTTTGTCTACTTTCTCTCCCGCAAGGGCTGGCTTACGTTCCGGGGAGACGCCGATTATCTCAACGCGATCTGGGAAGACTACCGCGACCGGAACGACGAGCAGAACTTCTACAACGAACGGCTCGCTCCGCTCTTCGACCGCCTCCAGAACGAACACCTCATGGCATTGGAGAAGCACAACCCTGCGCTGTACGAGAAGATTGGCGAGCCGCCGTTCCTCAACGGCGGACTCTTCGCGGAGAGGAAGCCGCCAGGAGTGACCGTGCCCGACGAGGCGGTACGCCCCGTCATCCGCGAACTGTTCGCTAGGTTCAACTTCACCGTCATGGAGTCCACGCCCTACGACGTCGAGGTGGCCGTGGACCCGGAGATGCTCGGCAAGGTGTTCGAGGAGTTGGTGAACGAGCGCAACAAGTCCGGCGCGTACTACACGCCGCGCACCGTCGTCTCCTACATGTGCCGCGAGGCGCTGAAGGGTTACGTCGCTACCGAATGCCCGGTCCTCCCCGAAAACGTCGTGGCTGCGTTCGTGGACGCGCACGACACCGCAGGCCTGCCGGTTGCGGAGGCCGCGTCAATCGCGCTCGCGCTCGAACGAGCCGCCATTGTCGATCCGGCCTGCGGCTCCGGGGCATATCTCCTTGGCATGATGCAAGAGCTCGTGGACATGCACCTGGCCCTCTACCGTGCAGGCGTCACGCCCAAGAGCCTCTACGAGTTGAAACTGCGCATCATCGAGCGCAACCTCTATGGCGTCGACATAGACGATTTTGCTGTCAACATCGCCATGCTCCGCCTCTGGCTCTCGCTCGCCATAGACTACGAGGGCGAGGTCAAGGACATCCCTCAGCTCCCCAACCTGGACTTCAAGATTGAGCGCGGGGACAGCCTGCTAGGCCCTGACCCCAGCCCCGACAACTATGGCGACCTTTTCCGCAACGCCGTGCGCGACAAGGCTAACGCCCTTGCCAAGGCCAAGGCGGACTACTTCACCGCCACCGGCGGTGAGAAGGCGAATGCCCTGCACACGATCCGTGAAGCCGAGGACGCGCTCAGGCAGTCTCTCGCCGAGGACAAGCCTGTCCCGGACGGCGCGGTGGACTGGCGCGTCGCCTTCGCCGACGTGTTTCACAGGCGCGGCGGCTTCGATGTGGCCATCGCCAACCCGCCCTACGTCCAGTTACAAAAGGACGGCGGGAGGCTCGGACGGCTCTACCAAGGCACGGGCTTCACAACGCTCGTGCGCTCCGGCGACATCTACCAGTTGTTCTATGAGCGGGGCTGCCAATTGCTGCGGGAGCGCGGCCTATTGGGCTACATCACTTCCAACTCCTGGCTCCGGGCGGAGTACGGCAAGCCGCTACGTCGCTACTTCGCCGAGCACCATGCGCCCCTCCGATACCTTGACTTGGGGAAAGATGTCTTCAAGAGCGCCATCGTGGACAGCGGCATCTTCCTCCTGCACACAGGCGGGAGTGCGGATGCGTTTCCCGCCGTGGACATGGACAAGCTTCCTCTGTGTGATTTCCCGCCACCGGACGACTTGTGGGGAACAGTACGACCAGATATAGAAGCGCCGTGGAGTATCCTCTCACGTATCGAGCAGGGCGTTATGGACAAGATGCACACGCAGGGAATGCCGCTCAGTGAGTGGGAAGTCACAATCAACATGGGGATAAAAACTGGCTGCAATAATGCTTTCATCATCGACAAAGGAACGCGCGACACAATGATAGCACAGGATCCGAAGTCTGAACGAATCTTTAAACCAGTGCTCCGTGGCCGAGACATCCATCGCTATCATGCTTCACATGCAGGTCAGTGGTTGATTGACACTCATAACGGTTATGACGATGTGCAGCCTGTCAATGTACATGATTATCCTGCCATCGAGGCTCACTTAGACCAGTTTTATGCACATTTGGAGAAGCGGAATGACCAAGGTAGGACTCCATACAACCTCCGAGACTGCGCCTATCACAATCTCTTCACACAAGAGAAACTGTTGTGGATGGATTTAACCGAACATGGCCGCTTCTTGTATGACGAAGGCAGGATGTTCTGCCTCAATACAGTCTATATGATGTCTGGTGAATCTATTAAGTACCTGTGTGCAATCCTTAACTCCAGTCTCATCACTTGGTATATGAGAAGTACTGCACTGACTTCTGGGATGGGTGTAACTAGATGGTTTATTGTGTTTGTCGAGGCTATCCCTGTGCCCGAACTCTCTGCCATCGAACAGCGTCCGTTCGTCCGCCTCGTCGACGCGATACTGGAGGCCAAAGCCGCCAACCCCGACGCCGACACGAGCGAGATGGAAGAGGAAATAGACTGGTTGGTCTATGACCTTTACGGCCTCACCAACGAAGAGACGGCAGCCGTGGCGGACTCCTTGTGGAACGGGCCGCTGAGTGAGGATGAGGAGGATACAGCATTGGTCCGCATCATCGAAGAAAGCCTGGAGGAAGGGCGCGGCGACATGGAGGAGGTGAGGCAGACACTGCGGGACTGGGATGGAACTCGAACGTAGCCGCAGGTTCGACCGCAATCTGAACCAGATACGTAACGCAGCCCTCCGGAGGAGGGTAGAACGAGTGATTGCGGACATCGAAGCGGCTGCGAACATTACAGAAGCCGCAGGTATACGGAGGCTCGCCTCCACGAGCGGGCAATACTACCGCATCAGAATAGGAGACTACCGCATCCTCATCACAGTTGAAGGAGATACAGCGATCCTGTCAGGGTTCATGCACAGGAGCATCGCCTACCGACAATTCCCGTGACACGCCCTGACACCAAGACTCTCAGCCCACGAGTCCTGTGCTATGGTGAATCAAGGTTTCAAATGAAGGATCGGTCGCCAAGTGCAAGAAGGCGGAGGTATTGGCAGATGAGCAAGAGGTCTGAGCAAGACGCTCTCCTTGTAGCTGCTATCGGGTTTGTCGCTGTCGGTGTCTTTATGGTTGCAGCGATTCAGAGTGGATTGCTGCCTTGGGCGTTCCTATTCGGCGCACTTGCGTTCACGGCAATGCTAGTACTCTCCCGTGACCTGAAACTTGCTTCTGGAGTGGGCGGGATCGTCACCGTGCTGATAACGATGATAGGCGTCGCCAATGTCCTTTCTCCAGGATGGCACCAGAACTTGCTTTGAGGACTGCCTCAAGGGTCCGGTGTGAGAGAAACGGCATGAGCATCAGGGTGAGGGCAAGGTTCTCCAACGGCGTGCTTATGCCGCTGGAACCGCTCGACCTTGAGGAAGGCCGCGAATACGTAATCACCATCGAGTATGAGCCCGTGCCCGACCGCGGCGCTGAAGGCCAACCCGAAGAACCCGCCCCGTGAACATCCTCCACGCGCATACCGACCCGCCTCTGCTGGAGCGCCTCCAGGAGATGCTGGCCGGGTCTGCGCGAGCCGACATTGCGGTCGGCTACTTCTTCATCAGCGGCTTCGGCCCCCTCGCTGAGAGCCTGTCGCACGGGGGCATGGAGCGGGTGCGCATCCTGGTCGGGCACGTAGACCGGCCCGTGCTGGAGCAGGTGGCCTACGGCCTGCAGCAGGCGGAAGCGCTCCGTTTGCAGCAGGAGCAGGACGGTCTCGTGCGGCGCAGTGCGCGGGAGGAAGGCGTCCGCCGCGCCGCCGCCAGCGTTGGCGTGGGAGTGTCGCTCCTTCCGCAGAGTGAGGAGTCAGAGCAAGCGGTCGACACGCTGCGCGATCTCGTAGCCTCCGGCCGGGTGGAAGTGCGCTCGTACCCGCGCGGACCGCTCCACGCGAAAGCGTACCTCTGCTGGTACGCGAACCATCCCGAACCCGGCTCAGCCGTCGTGGGTTCGTCGAACCTGACGCTTGCGGGGTTCACGCACAACACTGAACTGAACGTGCGGGTGACCGGCGACGCGGAGATGACTGAGTTGGGCCGCTGGTTCGACGAACTGTGGGCGGACTCGGACGACATCGGCAAGGAGTTGGTGACGCAACTGGACAAGTCGTGGGCGCTGGCGGCCACGACTCCCTACGAGGTCTACCTGAAAGCGCTCTACGAACTGTACGGCGGCCAGATGGGAGAGGACCTGCCGCTCGACCAGGGGCGCACTGCGGAACTGGCGAACTTCCAGTTGGACGCGGTCAGGCAGGCGCTCAACATGGTTGTCGCGTATGGAGGCTGCTACATCGGCGACGTGGTGGGGCTCGGCAAGACGTACATCGGCGCGGAGACGCTGCGACAGCTACGAGTGACCTACCCGAACGACGGCCCGCCGCTCATCATCTGCCCTCCCGGGCTCATCCCCATGTGGCGCTTCTTCAACGAGCGCTTCGGGCTGGGTGCGGAAGTCATCTCGCACGCCGTCATCAGCGCACCGCCCGACCCTGAATTCGACGAAGAGTCCGGCCGCTACCTGGACGAGGATGGAGCGGCCACCGGCGTCGTCCTCGAAGACACCTACCCGAACCGGGGGCCTGTCCTGGTGGACGAAGCGCACAACTTCCGCAACGTGAACCGGCGGTCGCGGGGACTGCGCCACTACCTCGAATCGGGCAATCACAAGGTCGTGCTGCTGAGCGCAACGCCTCAGAACCTCGGTCCCCAGGACATCTATCGCCAAATCAGCCTCTTCCTCGACGATGAGGACCACGGCCTCGACATCGAGCCGGTCAACCTGCCCGACTACTTCCGCAACGCGCAGCGGTGGTTCCAGTATCGGACGGAAGAAGAGAACTACAAGGCCGACTACGCCGCATGGGATGCTGGCGGTCGGACGGGCGCCGCGCCGATGAACAAGCCGGTGGAGCCCGACGTCCCCCCTGCCAGCATAGAAGAGGTGCTGGGGCCGGTGTTCATACGGCGGCGGCGCAAGGACATCAAGGAGTTGTACGGAGACAGCGCGGAGGTGAACGGCAAGCCCGTCCAGTTCCCCGATCCGGAACTGGACAACCTGACGTACCAGCTCGACAAGGTATATGCGAGGGCAGGTTCGCTGGCGGAGATACAGGCGCTGATCCAGAGCCACCAGGGAGCGCGCTACCGGGCTGCCCACTATCTCACCAGGGAAGCCGCAAAGCGCCCGGAATACCGCGACCTCTCCCGTGCAAGTGACCGGATCGCGGGCCTGATGCGCGTGCTGCTGCTCAAGCGGCTGGAGTCGAGCATCGAAGCGTTCCGTTCCACGCTGCGGAACCTGATCCAGAGCAATCGCAACTTCGCACAGGCGCTCGCAGGCGGCTACGTTCCCATCGGTCAGACCGCAACGCGGATACTTAACGGGGAATCCTTCGACAGCGACAGCCTGCTTGCAGTGCTTGAGGCCGAGGAGCAGCGGAGGCGGGAGCGTGGAGCGCGGCGAGAAACACTCATCCACTCGACACACGATTTCCGTGTCGACGAGTGGCAACGGGACCTCGACGCCGACCATGCCGTCCTTCAGGACCTGCTGAGCCGTATGGAGAACGTCGGTCCCGACGACGACGACAAGCTGCGAGCACTGCGCGAATTCCTGGACCGCAAAGAGGTACGCTCCGGCAAGGTGCTCATCTTCTCCGAAGCCGAAACAACTATCGAGTATCTGTATGGGCAACTTGATCCGAACGACGACATCCCAGAGCTCGAACGGCTCACGGGCAGTAACCGCGATCAGGCCTCAGCAATCGTGCGGCGCTTCTCTCCGCGTTCGAACCCTTCGAACGTGCGTGTCGCGCAGGAGATAAGAGTCTTGCTGGCAACGGACGTCGTCTCGGAAGGTCAGAACCTGCAGGACTGCGCCCGCGTGCTCAACTACGACCTCCACTGGAACCCCGTCCGCCTCATCCAGCGGTTCGGGCGCGTCGACCGCATCGGGACGGAGCATGAGGTCATCAACCTCCACAACATGTGGCCGGACACCGCCGTCGACGCGGGGCTGGAACTCACAGATCGGCTGCACAACCGCGTGCAGTCGTTCCATGACCTGATAGGGCTGGACAGCAAGTTGCTCTCCGAGTCCGAACGCCTGAACAACGAGGCGATGTACCGCATCTACGCGGAGAAGGAGATGCCGGAAGCAACGGACGGCTTGGACTCCGTGGCCGCGAGCCAGCGCGCTATCGCGTTGCTTCAACGCATCAGGGAGAGCGAGCCCGACAAGTGGGAGTGGCTAACCACGCTGCCCGACGGCATCCGCTCAGCCCTGATGGGCCGTGGCCCCCGGAGTGTGCTCAGCACGGCAGAGTCCGACAACAACGCAGACTACATCCAGAGACCCATGGAGGTAGACGGAGCGCAGATGCCGCTGGTATCGCCATCCACACCCGGTAGCGAGCCGTCCGCCTTTGAGGACCCCCGTCCGGGTGAAACGTTGGTGTTGCTGGCAACCGGCGACGTGAAGGCGTGCTATGCCGTGGGAGGCAACCTCGTTCCCCGGCCCATCGGAACCGCCCAGTTCACCGCCGCAGCCGAATGCGAACCGGATACTCCCGCACAACTGCTGCCCGAGGACACGAACGAGCGCGTTATGGCCGCGTTCGAATCCTTCCGGGAGAGCATCGCCAGGAGGCTTGGCAGTGCACGACGCCCCAGAGGAAGCCGCAGCCGTCAGTACGTGTCGCGTCAACTGAGGATTGCGCGGGATGCGGAGGACAACCCGGCAACAATCCAACGCATCAACGACCTGCGGCTGATCTTCCAAGGCAGCCTTCCCGAGCAAGCGGAGCGGGCGTTGGCAGACCTCGCTGCCCATCGGATAGAGGGACAGGCCCTACTGGACCGCCTGAACGCCTTGCGCGAGCGGTACCGGCTCAACCCGCCGGACAGGCAGGACGCCGACACAGCGGGCGCACCACATGTGGTGCGCATCGTCTGCTCGGACGGGTTGATTTGAAACGACTGGACAGAGACCGGCATGGCGGGCTAGGGCACTCTTGCCCTCGCTCAGTCATCTATGGGTTGGGCAATGCTACAATGACATTGCTCCGATACTAACTAGGGCCCCCTCAGCTGCCTCTAGTGCAGACCTCGCTTCATCCTCTCCGGCTTCTATCCCATCGTGGACGACGGCATTTCGCAATGTATACAGTTCCTTCTCCCATCGTGTATGTTCTTCAGTACCAATGAATTCTCTTCCCAAGGCTTTAGGTAAGTGAACCCTGAGAAGGTTGCTTAAGCCTGCGTCTAGCAAGTCCTTGACACTGTCTCTCGAATAGGCCGGTTGTATATGGCCTTCAGTTGTTCGACTTACTCTTGACAAGTAGTAGCGGGTGAGGATTCGGTCGACGCCAACCTCGAATGCTGTTTCTGCTTCTATGACAGCAACTCGGTAGTCTTCGAAGAGTACTGAACGCTTAGCATTGAGAAATAGTACGTCCACTACTGGGAGAGGACGCTCGTACGCCAAGTCTCTCAAGGCATCACTGCTCATCATCGCCTTACGAGACATTGTAAGGCCGAGCCCCATATCGAATCTGGCCGAATGTTGCTCAGTAATACTGCCATCGTCTTCGATTCCAAATATTCCATGTGCCGTATCACTGAGCCCCAACTCATGTATCGGGATATGCCCAACATGGAATTCCTTGGTTGCGACGCGATACACATCCAGGAGCCTGTTGATAGCTTTATGGGCTGTACTGGTTAATTCGTCGATGTCATCGCCTGTAGTAGAATACGGGAAACGAACTGCTATTCTTGTGTAGGACACTCGGCCTAGGCGGTCATGCTTTATCTCGACGTTCTTGCTACCGCCACGCCAAGATCGTTCGAATTGTATCTCGTAGTCTTGCCCATCAATGCGGAGTGGCAACCAGCCTGCCTCGCCCCATATCAACGCGTAGGGAATCTCAGCAGTGAATACTGTGGATGGCATATGTCCCTCCCAACACAGGAGACATTGTACTGCCTGATGAAGCCCCTCGTGACCGCGCCTGTTATCATGAGCACGGAGCCGGTTCCCGACGCGGGACTCCTGGTAGCGTCTCCGGTTCGGTCTCCGGCATTCCCCAGCCGTCATCGACCAGGTACTCCTCGGTGGTGGACTCGGCGTCCCGCCCGCGCTGCCGCGAACACTGACTCCACCGTCTCCGCCTCATCCTCGTCGCCGTTCACGATCTTGCGCGCCAGCGCGAGCATGAGGTCGTCACCATCGTCGCCATAGGCGGCCAGGCCGTCCTCCGGCAGTTCGCCCTCCACCGTCAGCGAACTCTGCGGCTTCTTCGCCACCAGCTTCAGGGCGTCGGCCTGCAGGCTGTTTCGGCCCACCCCAGGCTGGTGCAGACCGGGCTTGACCTGATCGAGTACCCCACCATCTGCTGGGCGGAGACGGATGTGTTTGTCTAGCATCGTCGAGGTTCTTAACGACTCAGCCGCAAGTCAGGACTACTCTGTGGAGTGCCGCCTAATGAACTCGGCGAGGTACTGCTCTGCGTACTCTCGCTTGGATGCGGGCGCCCCCTCCCTGCACAGCACGCAGACGCGTTCGCTGCTGCGTCTTCGCCCACTGGGGAAGACTAAGGGTGAAGCGACTGGGCATCGACCGCGCCTTCGGGACCCTCGATCGCTCACTCAACCGCAGGGCTTCCAGGCGAGACCCCCAGGGCATCGTGAGACCGTGATGGGGCACGAGTTCCGATGGACACCTCAAAGGAAAAACGTGTGGACTCCGAGCGTCCATTAACCTACACTGATTCCTAGCTTCAACCCTTCTGGTCCATCGAATGGACCCGGGAGAAAAAATGATAGTGGACGAGGGCGATTGGGAACAGATCGAACGAGACACACTTACCACGACTAACGCACAGCGTGTTTATCAACTTCTCACCAATCTCTCAGCACGGAGAGACCGTGTTCAAACGCGTTGGATATGGGAGCTGTTGCAGAATGCACGTGACGCTTCTCCCAACGGCCCAATGAGCCTGACGTGCTCAGTTAGACATGATCAAGCGCAAGTCCTGCTAGAGCACAATGGTCGACCATTCGCAATGAAAGAAATAGCTCGCGTCATTTACCACGGATCAACGAAAGCCGAGGACAAGTCGAAGTTGGGGCAATATGGAAGTGGGTTACTCACGACACATCTACTTTCCGACGAAATCTATGTCTCAGGGAAGCTCGTTGACGGTCGGGGTTTCAATTTTCCTGTACGCAGGGTACCCACTTCAATCCAGTCGATAGATGACGATATGCGAGAGTCCGCAAAGAGATTCAGTGCTTCTCTGACGTCTGTCCAGGCGGTGAATTTACCACATGGTTTTACGACTAGATTCCGGTATACCGTTGAGAGTGATGCAGCGGCTAGGGTCGTGAGTCAAGGTATTTCCGGTCTGGAGATGCTGGCTCCTCTCATACTTGCGTTCAATGAAGAGTTCAATGAAATCTCTGTTGAGTCTCTAGGTGAATTCGTGAGTTTCAATGTCACTGAACGGAAGCAGTTACAGGACAATGATGTGCAGGAAGTCACGGTTCAGCGGAAAAGCCCCGACAATTGGACCAACAGCAAGTATCTTCTGATCGAGAAAGAAGCCACCTCCATTGCTGTACAGGTGGCTACGCTAGGAGATTCG
This sequence comes from SAR202 cluster bacterium bin16, assembly GCA_002238425.1. Taxonomy (GTDB): domain Bacteria; phylum Chloroflexota; class Dehalococcoidia; order Lucifugimonadales; family Australimonadaceae; genus Bin16. Next base: position 70,608 of record MPMJ01000006.1, read on the forward strand.
ACATCTTGCCTACAAGTTGCAGATATTCCAAGGTTGTTTCTGGGACTTCCGTTGATTGGAACGGAGAACTTCAGTTTTCCCGCCGTCATAAACAGCTTTCAGTTTACTCCGTCAGATGAAGACCGGGACGGAGTAAACCTCTGGCTGAACGAGAGCGACGAGGCCAATCTCCTCAATCAAGCGGCCGTGGAAGAAGCCTGTACACTTCTTATCCGGCTCATTCAGTTTGCGAGTGAGTCGGCGTGGGATGACGTATCGACGTTAGCGGATGTGCCACCTATCCCCGATAAGGAATGGCTAGTCCGCAAAGAGCTTCGAGGGCATCTTACTGAGAATCTACTAGTCCCTCTACTTGGTACCCCTGCCGTCCTCTGCGAGTATGGTGAGGGTGCGCTGCCGCCCTCGGAGTCGGTCCTTCCCCTCGCCGAAGAGGATGCCAAAGTTGAAGCCCTGTGGGGCTTGCTGAGTGGGCTGAAAGCGTTTCGTTCAAGACTACCAAGGCGGAGAGAGGTAGTTGGCTGGAACAAGGCGGTAAAGAGTTGGGCCACATTGAGTGATTGCGACGCCACCGAATTCGACGGAGTGATTGATGGAGCCGGGTTCGCTCGCTACATCGAACGGGTGGCGAGGAGCTCAGAGGATGAGACGCATGGCAGTCTTGAGAATCTACAGAATGCTCTAGTAGAAGGCACAAGTGCCACCGATTGGCTGGATGGTGTACTCGCCTTCTTGAGGGATAGTGAACATGTTGACGAAGTCAATAATCGCTACTTGGTCCTGGACCAGTCAGGATCCCTCGATAGGCTAGGGAATCTCTTTCGCGATAACGACATAGATGAAGATCTGAAGGACGTAGCTGATGCAATGGGGCTACACCTACGCGCGAAACTTCGCGATAAGCGCCTTACTTCTATCGGTGACCAAGAAGGAAAAGGGGGCAAGGGAAATCAGGATGTGATCCAGGAAGTCATTGCTGAACTTACAGACCTCACTGATCGCGGTGATCTGGAAGACGACTTCGCAACCGCCAGCACGCGGGCATTCGCCTGGATTATTGAGAATGAACAGTGGAGTCACCTGCGTGGATTTCCTGCATTCTCGCAGGACGAAGAAAACGGCGACAGGCATGTCGTCTGGCTGGCCCCAGTCGGTCAGAGTGAAGATGATGTTCCCCTTGCACCGGTAGCTACGTGGGACAAAGAACTCCAGGATTTCTCAGAGCTCTTCCCACCGACGCGGATCTTGTCAACATCATTCCACAACGTGGTACCCAATGCGGAGGCGTGGCAGAAACTCGGAGAGCTGCACTTTACTAGACCTAACGTAATGGTCACCAACAAGAGAAGGATTTCCAGATTCTTACCTGACGAACCCTTGCCAGGATTGGAAGAAGGCGCAAGACATGAATCACGTGAGGCGGTTGAATTAACCGATATTGCACATTTGAGAGGCGACGACAGTGTCATAAGGCGAGCGAGCAGGAGCCAGCGTCGCGCTCGTCTTTTCTGGCGATTCATAACTGAATGGTTGGTTGTCCACGATGCTCATGGATTGCAGGCGAAAGAGGTATCCTGTACGTGTAATTCCGATCACAACTACTTTCAGGGCGACTGGCTGGTCACGGTGATCGAAAACAACTGGGTGCCCCTCGGAAACGACAGGCACACAACAGCCACGGCCCAGTCTCTTGGTCGTCTGTTCCGTGACGAGGGGACACTCTCAATTCCCAACAATGCCGCCGTTGACAGATTGCTCCAAGCAATTGGAGTTTCGCGTCTTGACCTGATGAGAGAATCCATGGCGGTGGACGCTCAGGCCCGCGTCAGCGTGGACAATAAACTTATGCAAATACTGATTGCGGCAGAGAACAAGCCCGATAAGTTAGATGTAGTTCCTGAGTTCTTGACGCAATTGAGCAAGGATGAAGCTGTCACTGAATACCTCGCAGACCGCATCAAACAGACGCAGAAAGTACATCGCAATCAGCAATTCGGAAATCTCGTGGAACGTCTCGTCAAGGAAAGCCTCGAGGACGAAGGGTACTTGGTTGAAAAGACGAGAGTGGGCGCCGACTTGGTGATCCAAATGGCAGCCGATGAGACGGCGGATTTGTCGGAGGACGATGCGACGGAGTTGAGAATATCGAAAGACGATGACAGTTGGCTTGTAGAGGTAAAAGCCACACGGGCCAATGAAGCGCGAATGACACCGACTCAGGCGAGAAATGCAGTCAAACAAGGAGACCGTTTCCTGCTCTGTGTCGTCCCTGTGGACTCCGAAGATGAACCGGATCTTGACGACGTTAAGGCAAATATGAGGTTCGTGGGAGACATTGGTGAGCGTGTCTCGGACTTATGCGATGAACTTGATAAGTTCGAGCGGGGGCGAGGCCAGATTAGTGGTGAATACACTGACGGCGTGTATCTGCTCATGGCAGGGGGGAACACACGAATAAGCATCGCGAGGTCAATCTGGGAAAGCGATGGCATACCTCTGACAGGGCTGTCCTCAAGGCTATCGCAACAGCGGACCACAGGGGACGAACGGTAAGAGCTGCCCGAGGAACGGCGTCCTGGGCCTCTCCGCTTACGTGTCCAGGGGCGGTCCATCGGCGTCTCCTTCCACGCTGTCCCCGCCGCACATGATCAAGTCGTAGCCGCCGGAACCTCGCGGGCCAGTTCGATGACTGCCCAGAGATAGGCCCCCGAAGGCGACCATCCGTTGCGCCACTTCGGCAAGCCGCGCTGCGTCACGCTGAGCCTCTCGGCGAACTCGCCCCACGAAAGCCCGGACAGTTCCTTCAGCCGCTCCAGCCGCTCCCATTGCTCGGCCAAGCTACCGGGGCACACGACGAGGCAGCGTTCCAGGTCACCTCGGGCGATGAGTTCCTTAACAAGTCCGGCCATAATCGTTTTGCCGGCCCCAGGGTCATCTGCCAAGAGGAAGCGCAAGGGTTGTCGAGTCAGCATGGATTCATACACGGCTGTAATCTGATGCGGCAGGGGTTCCACGATTGACGTGTGCTTGATGCCTTAGGCTGCTGATGTGTGATCGGCGCCCCCTATGAGGAACCGGTCGCAAACGGCTAAAATGAGATCGTGTGAACGAGGTCCATCGCTTGGCCGAATTCAATCGCTTGGAGCGAAACGACGAATATGAACAAGGACGTGAATCGAAGCGAAAACAACCTGTTGGTGTTTATCAGCAGCAGGATGAACAGCGAAATGGAACCTGCCCGCAAGATCGCCGTGGAAGCGGTGAAGAGGGTTGAGTTCGGCCAGCCCTGGGCTTTCGAATATACTCCAGCGAGTACTGAGACTACGGAGGCTACCTACCTTCGAAAGGTCAGAGAAGCCGACTTCGTGGTGTGGTTGGTAGGGTCGGAAACGACTCAGCCTGTCGTCGATGAGATAAACGAGGCAATGGCGTTCGCCCGCAGACTGTTGGTGTTTAAGCTACCCGCGAAACAGCGAGACTCCCAGACAGAAGAATTGCTTGAACGTGCTGGGGGCTACACCAAGTGGAAAAGCGTCGACTGTATCGAGGACCTGTCGGATACCATCAGTGATTCTTTCGCTGATGCGATGGTACAAGCCGTTAGGAACCCATTCATACCAGCTCGAAGGCAGAAGCTCCTACAGGACATCCGTCTCTCCGTCTCCCGTTGCAAAGAACCGCTTCTATCGCTGGGTGTGGAAGAGTCTGTGGCCGATGAGATGGCAAATGACAGAGATCTGGGCAATGTCCTTGAAACACCTGCTACTGGAGCCTTCACTGTCGTAGGAGAACAGGGGAGTGGGAAGTCACTCGCAGTCGAGAGGCTGTTCCAGCGAGCAGCAACTGATGCAGCCGAGGACTCCTCCCAGGCGTTCCCCCTCATTGTTCGGGCTCGAGACTTGGCAGGGCCTTTGACCAAGTTCATCGAGGAGTCTCTTCACGGGTACACCGACCCATACAACCCTCGTGGTTTGTTCATAATCGACGGTGTGGACGAGCTTGGCCCCAGCCGCGCGACGGACATTCTCCGCCAGGTCGCCGCGTACGTCGATGCCAACTCAGAGGCAACGGTGATCTCTACGACTAGGGCGTTGCCAGGCATTGGCGTCACGGATCAGCAAATCAAGATAGAGGCGCTGGAGGACAAAGAGAGCCTCAGCTTGGTGGAGAGGGTGCTAGGACGGCCGATTGAACCGCGAGACATGCACCTATGGCCACAGTCAATCAGAGAGGCGCGTCGGATTCCTCTGTTCGCAGTCATGATCGGCACCTTACTGCGGGACCAACCTGATCTCTCTTTTGCCTCCTCCGGGCAAGTGATAAGACAGGTCGCCGACCAGTTGTTGAGGCATGAAGAAGACAATCCAGAGGAGCTCGACCGGCTACTACAGATTCTCGCAGCCAAGGCCATCGAGAGCGGAACTCGAGTGAACCCGGATGCTATAACTCCCGTTAGGGCGAAGCAAGCGATGTTGAGAATGTCTCGCGTGGTCGAGGGAACTACTGATGCCCTTGACTTCGCGCTGCCAGTTTTCCGAGAGTGGTACGCAGCAAGGGCACTGATCGAGGGGACCATCAGCGTCGATAGTCTTCAATCGCTTTCTGATCGCTGGCTCCCACCCCTGTCTGTTGTGCTCGGCTCTGGCATTGACGACATTGGCGAAGCCATTTTCGCTCACATTGTGTCAATAGATCCTGGACTGGCGGGGATTCTCCTGAAGGAGAATACACCTGACTCAACCCGGTTCTGGGGCAAGGTACCAGTTGAGGAGGACCCTCAGTCCTTTGGCATCAAGGTCAGGGAAGCCATGGCCTTGTGGAAAACTTCCCTTGGAGAGCTGTTTCAAGTGATTGGCCCTGTCAACACCGAGGGTCAAGTCTCCACGTTGGCCTTAGACAGGGAGGAACGGTACTTGACCACCAGTTGGTATGCTGGGCAGTCTGTATTGGGGAACATCGTTGAGCTACGTGACGTCCTGCCCGACAGGCGTCCGAACTCCGATTGGCCTGTCATACGTCATTGGGAAATTGATCCGAAACTGAATGGCCCATCCTGGTGGAACTACTTCAAGACACAGAAGCAGCTGTCTACGTCTCTGTCTGAAGCGCTGCGCGACTATTCCCTAGCTTCAGACTCAATGGACTTCAGACGTGAGCTAACTTGGAATTTCACGCTCCAAGTGTGGCAAAAGGGAGAGCTACAACAGGAATCCCTAGGCATCGACAGAGTCCTGGAGTACCTGGATTCCTTGGGGCCGAACACCACCGTTGGCTCCCACCAAGGCAGAGATTTCAGGCCAGGCGACTTGGAAATTGTCGCTCAGTACCTGTCGGCAATAGTCGAGCAAGGAGGGAACGAGGTCTCAAGCCCGTGGCCAGGCCCCGACCTTCCGTTTGTCTCCGGTTCCATCTGGAGTCTCTACAGCGAAGAGCAACTTCTCCAACGCGTCAAGGAAGTTTACTCCGGGGCGATTCGTATCTACAGTTCTATTGTGGAAAGATGGTTTCCTCGATTCTCTCGCCGATTGCCCTTCTATCGGATCTTTCCCGTCAGGCTGGAGGGATGGGTTAGACTGAGTCGCAAGCCGACCGGTCAAACCGGCAGGGATCGGCACCCGGTCCTTGATTGGTATGTTCGGATACTGCCAGAAGTCCAGCCGAATGAAGTGTCGTTTGAGCTGGACCTCCGTGGCGCCAAGATGGCGGACAAAGAGTTCTTTGATCGCGATGAGCTTTTCGAAGAGGAAAGGGCCGCGTTCGAGGTTCATCGGTCGAACCTGCCAGGTGCTTTCAGTATGACGTTGACAAGCTCGTCCATGTCTGAGCTCCTGGACCCATATCCCGCGACGGCACTTGCCCACAGTTGGCTACGGCATGACCTCAAGGAGTTGGGATGGGAACGTTGACGCCGCAAAGCAACAGGTGTAGTAGTGTCGCCATGAGTGACCTACCAGTGCAGGACCACCTTGAAGTCGTATGACCGTGGGTGCACCGCACAGGGATGCGTAGACATCATGTCGTCTCCTCCGCGTAAGAAGTAGCCCCATATGGCGCGCTTGGCGATGGCCCGCGAGCGGTAATCAGACAGATCTTCGACGGACATGACAACCTCCGTCTGCGAGTTGCGTCCGGAAGGAGAGCTGTCCATATGCCGTGCCTCCCTCGTGCACGGTCAGGACACCGTCCACGGCGGGATCACGGATCTCTACCGTGCCGTAGGGCGGCTGCTCGACCAGGTCCTCGGTCTCATCGATGTACTCGAAACCAGACTCAGTGGCGGCGCTGGGTCGACCACGCCACCTGGACGATGAGCGGCGCGGAGACGTGCTAGAGCTCGTCCCGCATCGGCACCGGACGCAGGACGTAGCGTCCGTGCGCGCTCACCGTCGGCGAGGTCATGCCGCACATCCGCTGTGTCGACTCCAACGCCTCAGTCTCGATGGGGGCTTAAACGCAGAAACTCCCCACATACGGGGGATACCGCCGGTTGCAACCGGCGGTATCCCCCAACCAAAGCCATCACCCTGATGCTGTGACGAGCTCGGCCTCTCGCTCCCGCTCCATGGTGAGCGCCCATGAGAAGAGCGACACCGAGGGCTCCGGCCTCTTCCGGCTGCGCCGCACCGTCGGAGCCTCGGCCATGAACTCGGCCCACGAGAACAGCGCCTGCTGCGGCTCCGGGGTGTCGTGGCGACCGTTGCCCGGGACAGGCTCGGCCGTCGGCCCCACGCCGATGGTGCTGCCGCCGACCTCGATGGTCTCCGGCTCGGGTTCCGGGACCTGCCAGCCGTCGTCGACCAGGTACTCCTCGGCGGTGGACTCGGCGTCCCGCGCAGCCGCGAATACCGACTCCACCGTCTCCGCCTCATCCTCCTCGCCGTTCACGATCTTGCGCGCCAGCGCGAGCATGAGGTCGTCTCCGTCGTCGCCGTAGGCGGCCAGGCCGTCCTCCGGCAGCTCGCCCTCCACTGCCAGCGACGACTGGAGCTTCTTCGCTACCAGCTTCAGGGCGTCGGCCTGTAGGCTGTTCCTGTAGGCCATAAAGACCACCCGCACCGGCCTCGTCTGGCCGATGCGCCACGAGCGGCGCGACGCTTGTCTCATGACGTAGACGCTGTAGTCGGTCTCAAACCAGACCAGCGTTGGAAAGTCGATCAGGTCGAGGCCCGTCTGCACCAGCCTGGGGTGGCAGATGAGCACGTCGATGCCCTTCTGAACCTGCTCGGCGACCCACGCCTCGCGCCGCTCAGGCGCGACCGCATCGGCCTTCATCACCGCCACCCGGAAGCCGTGCCGGGTGAGCATGTCCTCCATCCGTCCGGTGATGTCGCGCGTGCCGGTGTGCGTGGCGTAGACCAGCACCCGACGCCCCTCCAGGCGCTCGGCGGCCACGAGGTCGACCAGCGCCTTCTCCTTGGGATACGACCGCTCCTCGGAGAGCGGGGGCACCGCCGCGATGGGGTCGCCCGTCGCGGGGTCAAAGACGGTCTCGCCCCGCGTGCAGCCGTCCGGGTAGGCGAGCAGCGTCTGCAGGTAGGTGGCCAGCAGCCGCTTGGACCCGGTCGCCAGCGCCGCGCCGAGGGCCTGCTTCAGCGCCCCGTAGAGCGTGTCGTAGGCCGAGCGCTGGGAGAACCCCGTGTAATCCGGGTCGGAGTCCATGGTCGAGAGCAGCACCCGCTCCTCGTACGGGGGCAGCCCGGACGCCACGTCCGAGAGCCGCAGGAAGATGGAGTTGCCGATCAGGTGGAAGAGGGCAGACGGGGCGAGGCCGGGACGCTCGCGCACCACCTTGCGGTAGCGGCGCCTCCGGCTGTTGCGCCCGTCCTCGACGGGGGAGTCGTCGCCCTGCTTGTAGACCGTCTCCTCGGTGAATCCGTAACGGTCGATCCAGCGCCCCTCCTCCGAGTGCTTGAACTCGGTGCGGATCTCAGGGGAGAACCGGTAGAGGAGGTGGAAGAGGGTGCTGGCGTAGCCACCCATCAGCGTGCCGGAGAGCGTGAGCGAGCGGCCGCACGACTCCGCGAGCACGCCGGCCGCGATGCCCTGGGCCGAGCCGCGAGACTTATACTCATGCACCTCGTCACCTACAAAGAGGTCGAAGAATCCCCGCATCCGGTGCTTGACGTAGTCGGCGAGCGGGTAGCGGCGGGGGCCGCTGTTGTCCGCCTGCCAGAGCGGGGAGCCGCACGCGTCGCAGACGCGCCGCCTCCGGGAGAGGTCCTTCAGGGAGAGGGGAACGCCCTCCTTGTCGAGGACCTGCTCCCCGCAGGCCGGGCAGCAGGGGATGCGGAAGGGGGCGCCCGTCTCCTCGTCCCGCACGAGCCTTCCGCCCGACACTGCCCACCGCTCGTTGACGGCGGGCTGCCAGCGGTAGGAGAGCTTCGCCTTCTCACGCGACATGACCGCGAAGAGCGGGGACGAGCCGGGGAGGAGGCGGAGGCGCTCGAGGTCTGTGATCGAACCGACGATGGCGGCGCGGGCGCCGGGCACCGTCTCCTCCACCTCGCGCTTCCACTTCGGCACGAGGTGCGGCGGGCAGAGCACCAGCACGCGCCTGAAGCCAGCGGCGTGGGCGGCGCTCGCGGCGATGAAAGTTTTTCCGGTTCCCATCTCGCCGACCACGGTCGTGCCCTGGTTGGCGCCGAGGGAGAGGGCCGCGCCGCGTATGGCGTCCGCCTGCGCGCCGAGCGGGTTGCGCAGGAGCGCGGGGAGCCGGACGGCCTGCTCGGAGGGCCGGTAGAGGGGCGGGTACGACTCCACCACCCGCTGGGCGATGGAGTCCCTGAATGTGTCGATGAATCCTGCAAGGTCCATGGGGTTCTTCTCCTTGTGTTCGTGGGGTGTCCCACGGACTTCAGGAGAAGCCGCCTGCGCCTGTCTCCAGTAGGGAGATGGCGCACGGGCACACCACCCCTCCATGCGCAGCACGGAGGAAGAGGGTGCGCCTGGAGGCAGTTCCTGCGAGCGCCCGCGGGGGCACCCTCTCGTCGTGTGGTTTGCTGGATGCGATGCGGACGCTCAGTCCGTCTCGTCCTCGAAGGCATCGTCCTGCTCGTCCGCGGTTGTCCTGTGCTGGAAGGGGACGATGCCCTTGCCGCGCCGGGTCTCGGCAGCGGTCTTCGCCCGGTCGCTCTTGGCCTTCTTGACCATGCCGGCGTGCTGGGCGTAGATGCGGGCCATGACGCGCGGCGGGATGTAGAGGCGCACCATGCCCTCGGGCGTGAAGGCTTCGAGGAAGCCGTGGTAGCCGTCGTCGGTGCGGCACGTCTCGACGACGAACGTCGTCACGCGGTTCACCAGCGGGATGGTCTCCTTGACGGTGCTCTGCCGCGTCTGCAGGCCGGGGAGGTTGGCGATGCTGCCGCGCATCCGGTCGATGATGGGCTGGCCCGCCGAGGCCGCCGCGATCACTTGCTCTGTCATGCTCTGTTCGGTCATGGGTCGTTCTCCTCGTTGGTGAGTGCGGGAGGTCTCCAGAGCGGAGCCCTCCCGCACGTCGGGAATGGTCTGCGTGACCACGTCAGTTCGGCGAAGCGCCGAGCGCGAAGCGCAGTTGTACGCTCGCCGGTGCGGCCTCTCCCTGCGGGGATCGGCTGTGGGCTGCGTCCTCCTGCCGGTCCCGCCACGCGCGCCAGGGCGACGTGGGCGGTTCCGGCCGTGATGCTCTCCTCTGAGCGACGATGCGCGCCGTCACGCTCGACCTTGCGGTGCACGCCCACCTGGCGGTCGGATGACCGCGGGGCGCGCCGCACAGGCAGCGTTCCTCGTCCCCGTCGTCCCGGTGGCGGACGACGAGGCCGAGGGATACGTAGACCATCATGCCGGCCCCCTCTCGTAGAAGTAGCCGCGTATGGCTCGCTTGGCGATGGCGCGCCAGCGCCGCGAACCCTCGATCGAGCCCCGCCAGTCGACGGGCTCGGTGACGAGCCGCAGCAGCTCGCGGTAGTCGGCCATCTCCTCGACGGACATCGCCACCTCCGTCTGCGACCTGCGCTTACGGGAGAGCTGGCCGTAGGCCGTGCCGCCCTCGTGCATGGTCAGGACCCCGTCCACCGCGGGGTCGCGTATCTCGACCGTGCCGCAGAGCGGCTGCTCGATCAGGTCCTCGATCTCATCCAGGTACTCGAACCAGACCCAGCGCTGCCGCTGGGCCGACCACGCCACCTGGACGACCAGGGGCGCGGAGATGTGCTGGAGCTCGTCCCGCACCGGCACCGGACGCGGTGCGTAGCGCACCTTCGGCGAGGTCATGCCCCACCCCCGTTGCGCCGCATGGCGGCCGCGATCCGGTCGAAGAGCTCACGGTCGTCCATGCGGTTGATGCGGTCGCTGTCCTGCCTGCGCCAGCGGGGCTGTGCAGGCCTGGGCGTGCGCTCGATGTACGGCTCGTTTCCCACTCTCTTGAAGAGCGCCGGTGCGTGCGTGGTCATGCCGCACCTCCCTCGCGGTACGCGCTGGCGAAGAAGAGGTCGTCGGGGGAGACCCCGAGGGCGGCGCTGAGCGCCTCGATGGTCTTCAGGGATGCGCCCCGATGGTGTGAGACGATCTTGCCCAGCGTGTCCTCCGCCAGGCCGATCCTGCGGCTGAGGGCGCGCTGGGTGAGCTCCAGGCGCTCGGATGCCGCGAAGAAGACGTCGCGGTTGAGCAGCCGCACGGGCCTGCGGCCCATGCCGGGCCTGTCGCGATGCTTGCTCACGCTCGCGCGGACGGCGCCGGCGAGCCGCTCGGCGGCGGCCTGCCATGACACGGTGCCCATGCGGGCGCTGTGGACGTCGCGCAATGCCAGCTGGAGCTGGCGGGTGCTCTGGATGAGGTAGGTGGCCATGGCTACACCCCCCCGCGCTGCCGGGGAGCGAAGCCCGGGGCATGGTCATGGAGTCCTCGTGGGCCGTATACGTTCCGTGCTAGCATGGGTCGTACCTCCTGTTGCGCCGGGCCATGACTGCCTCTGCCGCGCAGGAGCAGAGAGGCCGGGGAGTTCGCCCTCCCCGGCCTCTCGCTATCCCTACCGTTTCTTTCCTCGGTCCCCGCGATGACGTCGGCGGGAACCCTCGTGTGGTGGAAGCCGCGCTCATGCGGGCGGCGTCACCGTGTTCCGGTCAGTGCTTGCGCACCTCCTCGGTGTTGCGTTGCCCCACGCCGCCATCCGTGGCGGTGGGCGTGTTCGATGGCGTTGTGAAACGGACAGACGTCGCCCCGGTGTGGATACCTGGCATGGGAGACGGAGCGTTGTGGGATGGGTATGGCCGGCCTGCGCGCAGTTCGAACGCGGAGCGGCCGTGGCGGGAGACATGCGGAACCGACCGGGACCCTTCGGTGGGGAGCCGGTTGCGGTCAGCGATGGAAGATGGTGTGGCGAGGCGGGCGCCCGCTGCGGACACCCTCGCGTGTCATGCGACGGCGGCGCTGGGTGCCGCGCCAACGCCGCCGTCAGGTCAGACGCGCCGCTTCGCTCGAGGGAGGATCGGGACCCGGCGCACCGCACAACGGAGCCGTGGCAGTTATCCTACCCCCTGGTGGTGGGGTGTCGGTTCAGCAGCCATGGCCGGCACTCCATCGCCACGACGGGGAGGGAGAGAGGCCGTCAGGTGCTTGCGGAACCAGCCGGAACCCTGCGGTGGGGAAGCCAGTCGCTGCGCCAGCGTCACAATCATCTGCGGCAGACGGGTGCGTGAGAAGAAGCCTCGGCGTCGGCAACGGTCCACGCCGCGCACGCGAGGCAGCACGCCAGGGCATCACTCCCGCTCCGGCGCTGTGTGAGGCGAGGCTTTTCGGGATGCCTGCCCAGTGTGTTCCGGCTTCGATGCGGCTCGGGGAGAGCAGTGCTCGATCCCTCCTGCCGTATCCCGCAACGGGAAAGCGGTTCGTCCCTCTGTGGTCCGCCGTCGGGAGAGCAGAGCTCGATCCTCATGGCAGTCCCGGGTCAGGGAACAGACCCCCAGCATTCTCAGGTGCGAATGCTGGCAAGCCAAACAACAGACCCAGTATCCCGCTGGACATCCGCCCCAATCAAGGCTCTCCGGCCATCGCCCCGCACATCGCTCGCAACGACAATGCAGCGATGCAGCAGGTTTCGCGCAGCAGCGGAGACCTACTCCCACCAGAACCCCAGGGTCAGCACCCGGAGCAGCCACTTCCGGCGCAGCAGTCGGCCGCGCTCCCTCCGGTTCAGCCGCTGCAGCTGACGCCGGTTCCACACCTGGCCCTGGCGCTCGGACCGGCTCCACGGGTACCGCGCAGGCGGCAGCGTCAGCCCGTGCTCCTCGATCAGTGCGACCTCCAGCTCCAGCCTCCGCTCGTTCACCGCGTTGCACCGCAGCGGAGGGCCGGTCTTCACCAGCCGCATCATCTCCGCATACGTCCTGCGCCATTCGGCGATCACCGGAGCGGCCTCACCGTACACGTGCTCCTCGCCCTCCTCCGCCTCCTTCGTCACCACCTGGGGATACCTCCTGGGCGGCACGTACCGGGGCCGGTCCCCCGCCTGCCCGCCGCCGCTTGCCGACCCTGAGGCCGCCTCGCTCCCCTGACGCGCCGCCTCCAGCGTTGCCAGGCGCTGGCCCAACAGCCGCATGGCCTCGGCCTGTTCCTCCTGTTCCTCCCTGAGCGCAGCGATCTCCGCGCCCACGGCGTCGATCCGGTCGATAGCTTCGCCCAGCCCATCGGCCAGTTCCCCTGACCGCCGCTCCAGGGCATCCATCCGCTCGCGCTCGCGCACAGCCGCCGACCCGCCTCCCAACAGCAGCAGACGCTCCAGCGCCACGGCCATGCGCGGGGTGAGCCTGCCCGATTCCACCGCCCGCGCAACCGTGCGGTAGCTGACCCCCAGCACCGCCGCCGCCTTCTCGCCGCCCTCGGTCCCGACGAGGTCGCGCAGCAGCGCCAGCAGCCGCTCCTCTCGCAGCTCCTCCACGCTCCCGCTCGATCCCGGGTCCAGGTCGCGGTCGCCGGTGTCCCGCTCCTCGCTCACTGACATTCTGTCCACTTCCCCGAGTGACACTGTCCACTCACCTCCCAGCCGTTCGCCGGCATCTCCCTGACATTCTGTCCACTTCTCCGAGTGACGCTGTCTACCAGCAGCGGCAGGAGCCCCGGAACCGAAGTGCTCGCAGATAACCAGCACGATGCCCCGTCCGATAGGCCACGGCCTTGCCCACGACACAGCCTTCCCTCGCGTACAGAAGTCGAATCTCTGTACACGGCTATGACATCACACCCGCCCCGTTGCTCGTCAAGCCTTGACGCAACCCACCCCGCTTCCCCCACACTTGATGGTCGGGGTGCGCAAATAGCACGCATCCACCCGGCAGGAGCCGAGCAACAATGCCGAACGGAGGCACGACATGACTACCGCGATGCCGAACACCGAGACACGCAATGCACACGAATGGCACGACGAAAGGAAAGAACCATATGAGACTGAACCCCTTTAGCAGGAATTACGACGATGCCGATAGGGGCCCGGTGCTCCTCGAGATCACGCCGCCGCGCAGCGGTGACCGCACCTTCCTCGGCGTCGAGAATCTCCTCGGCTCCATCGCCGTCCCCGAACCCTTCTCTCTCGAGCTCGCGGGCAGCGCCGACGGCGTCTCCGTCATGGCGCGCTGCATCGAGGGGCGGGTGATACGCGGCCAGATCGGCGCCCACTACCCCCAGGCACCCATCCGCGAGGTACCGCCGGAGGAAGACCCCCTGCGCATCGACGAGGGCGAGCAGGCCTGGACTATGACCCTGCGCTCCGAAGGCCCTGAATACGTCCCCCTGCGCACCTTCCGCGACCGGGACCTCGCCGACCCCGGCTCCGACCCCCTCCTCGGCGTCCTCGGCTCGCTGTCCGATCTCGAAGACGGCGAGTGCGTCGTCAGCCGCATGCGCATGCGCTCTCTCGGTCCCGAATGGGCCGTCCATCACCAGCGCCTCGCCTACCAGCGGCCCGCCGCCGCGGCCGCGCCGCCCACCCCCGCGGCGCCCCCCGGGGGGCGGCCGGCCGCAGCGCCGGCGCAGCCCCCGCAGGCCGGGACGCCGCAGGCCGGGAGCGGCCTCGGGATGGCCGTCCTGGGCGTGGGCGCATTCCTCGCGCTGCAGGCCTACAACTGGGTGCAGGCCGACGAGACATGGAAGGCCGTCCTCATGGGTCTCGCCATCGTCGCAGCCCTCGCGGTCATCGGCTACATCAAGGCCCGCTTCTTCAAGCGCCCCCGTCTCTATCCGCCATCCCTCATCGAGGAGAAGATATCCCGCATCGCCTACGACGCCGATATCCAGGTCACTGCCATCCTGCCCGCCATGAGAGCGGAGGACGCGCAGCGCCGTGCACGAGAGCTGCTCGGGCCGATCGCCGCCGCCTACCGCCACTACAACAATCCCTCCGGCGCCAGCCTCGCCATCGGCAAGGTCCGGCCCGCGCCGGTCCTGGATGCCTCTCTCGCACCAACTCCGCGGGGACTGCTCGGCAGGCGCAGCATCATCGGCGTCCGCGAGGCCGCAGCCCTCTGGCATCCCCCGGCGCCCGGCCACGACTCGCCCCTCGTGGACCGCTCCGGCGCACGGGTGCTCATGCCCCCGCCCAGGAGCCTCCGCTCCGGCGTGCCCGTGGGCGAGACCACCGTGGGCAGGCCCAAGACCGTCCACCTGCCAAGCGACACGCGCCGCCACCACGTCTATGTGGCCCGCACCCAGATGGGCAAGTCCACCCTCATGCACCACGTCGTCACGCACCGGTTGAAGGAGAAGGCCGCAGGACGCGACGACGACGCCATCATCGTCGTCGACCCCCACGCCGACCTCGTTGACGCCCTGCTGCACCACGTGCCCGAGTCCCTCATCCCCCAGGTCCGCCTCATCGACCTGGCCGACATGCAGGGAACGGTCGGCATCAACCTGTTGGACACCCGCATCTTCACCGACCGCGACCGCACCGCTGATGCGGTGGTCCGGATCGCCAGGGGCCTCTGGCAGCACTGGGGGCCCCGCATGCAGTCCATCCTCGAACAGACCGTCAAGACCCTTCACGAGGCCAACGCGCATCCAGCTACCGCCCCCGAGCAGCAGTTCACCATCATCGACGGGCTCACACTCATCGCCGACGACCTCTTCCGCGAGGGAGTCCTCACCAGAGTCACCGACCCCTACCTGAAGGAGTGGTGGCAGCGGGAGTTCTCGGGCTGGCGCGCCGAATACCGGGCCGACGCCCTCGCTCCCGTCCAGACCCGCCTCGCCTACTACGCATCGTCCATGCGCGCCCGCGCCATCCTCGGTCAGCCCCGCTCCACCATCGACATCCGCCAGACCATCCGCGACGGCGGCATCCTCTTCGTCTCCACCGCCCAGGGCGTCGTCGGACGCGACGTCGCCGCGCTCGTCGGTGCGTCCATCCTCAACCTCGTCGATTCCGTCATCCGCGAGCAGGGCGGCCTGCCGCGGGACCGGCGGCGCGGCGCGCTCGTCGTCGTCGACGAGATGCAGTCCATGCCCGGCGTCGACTACGAGTCCATGCTCTCCGAGCTCGGCAAGTTCGGCGCTTCGTTCGTCCTCGCCACCCAGAGCCTCGCCAAGCTCGACGACCTCTCCCCCACCATGCGCGACACCATCCTCGCCAACGTGGGCTGCCTCGCCGTCTTCCAGACAGCGGGCTCCGACGCGCGCCAGCTCGTCTACGAGCTCGGCAGGGACCGCGTCAGCGAGGAGGACATCGTCTCCCTGGCCGCCCACAACTGCTACGTCCGCGCAATCATGGACGACGACCGGATCTCCACCTTCTCCATCAGGGTCAACAAGACCGAGCCGGGAGACCCCGCCGTCGCCGACCGCATCCGCGACGAGGCCGCCTCCTACATGACCGGCGAGCAGGAGATCGACGCCCTCCACGGTGAGACCCAGGCGCGTGACGAGGCCTACCGCGAGATCGCCCGCACGATCAGGAACACCAAGGCTGCCTCCGATCCCGCGCCCGGTTCGAAGGATGGCGGCAAGAAGGCCCGCAGCAACCGGGAGCGTCGGCGCTCCAAGAATCCCAGGCACTCCAGGCCGCACTCCAAGGAACCCGGACCCGATGGGAAGCAGGGCGGCGCCGCCCCAGGAGCAGGGCCGGACGCCGGACCCTCCGGCGCGGGACCCGAACACGACCGGGAGCAGGCGGCGTGAGGTCCTCCGCGCTCGAAACGCTCCGGCTCCTCTCGCATACCCCCCTCATCGACCGACTGGAGGCCGCAGCCCTCTCCGGTTGGTCGATGAGCGCCGTCTATAGCGCCGTCGAGTCCCTCGAAAGCGAGGGGCTCGCCGCGTCCTTCCCCCACGCGTCCGACCTGATCCCGCCGACGCGCCGACACCACATCACCGCCGAGGGACTCCGCGTCCTCGCGCACGAGGAGGGAACCAGTGTCGACTCTCTCCTCCGCAGCCGCCCCGTCTCGGCGCAGCGGCTGCGCCTGCTCCTGGAGCGGCTCGACGCCGTTGCCGTCGTCTACCGGCTCGCATCCGCCCTCTCCGACCTCGCCTTCCCCCTCAAACTGCGCCTCTACAGTGCAGCGCCGATGGACGCCGCCGTCGCGCTGCCCGACGGGCGCGTGATCGCCATCGTCCGCAGGGGTCCCGCAGCCGACCGCACCGGCTTCGCCAAGCGGCTCTGGAGGCTGCGCGGTGTGCCGAAGCCCGCTGCCTTCCTCCTGCTCGTGTCCGACGAGGTCCGGCTCAGGCAGGCGCGCAGACTGCTCAGGGACGCCCCGTTCATCGCATACCTCGCACTCGAGCGCGACGCCGCGGCCGCAGGCCCGGAGACGCCCGTCTGGCGCGCATCGACGGGGACTGCTCTCCTCGACCTGCACGCCGCGCTCGACCGCACCGGACCGCCGGGGCCGTGGCCGTCCGAGCAGCCTCCCGCGCGGGCTTCTCTCCCCGGTGGTGACATTGAGGGTGATGCTGGGACAGACCGGCTGCTGCCTGTCCTCCTGAAACCCGTCGAGAAGCGCGCGCTCGGGCTCACCGTCGACTGGCCCTGGCTCAGCCCCGCGCACCTCGGCGGCATCCTGGGGCTGAAGCGCTCCAGGCTCTCCGAGGTCGTCGGGCGGCTCTCCCGGTTCGGCCTCGCTCAGGACACCCCCGTCGAGGGTCGGCGACGCCTCGCCGCAACAGACAGGGCTCTCGCCGCGCTCGCACGCGCGGACCGCGCATCCGTCGGCGCGGCCCGGCAGCGCTGGAGCCCCGCTCCCATCGATCCCGACGAGCCGCTCGCCTGGCGCAACGTCTCCGGCGCGCGCAGCCGCCAGCTCCTCCGCAACATCCAGCACACCGAGGCCGTCCACTCCTTCATCGCCGCGCTCGCCCGGCAGTCCCGCGCCACCGGATGGGAGACCGTCCAGATCGACCCGCCGCGCAGGGCATCCCGCTACTTCCGGCACCGGGGCAAGCTCCACTCCGTCCAGCCGGACGCATTCGGCGTCCTGCGCCAGGGCGAAGCCGTGTGGCCCTTCTTCCTCGAGTGGGAGCGCCGCGCCGTCCGGCCCGTCACCATGGCCGCCCGCCTAGCACCGTACGTCCGCTACTTCGCATCGGCCCGTCCCTTCGAAGACCACGGCGCGCAGCCAACCGTCCTCGTCGTCTTCGACGACGACCTCGCCGCGCTCCACTTCCTGCGCATCGCAGACCGCGAGATGACCCGCACCGGCGTCCACGTGCCGCTCATGGTCTCCCATCGCCTCCAGCTCGAGCGCGAAGGCCCGCTCGGACGCGCGTGGTTCGCCCCCGGTGCCCATGAGCCGGAGGTGGCGTTTCGTTCGCGTTGAGCCCACTGAGCCCGTGTCACGTGGAAAGCCCTCCCTGGGCCGTGGCGGTGCCTCATGTCGACTCGGATGTGGGGCCGGAGTAGACTCCGAGGCATGGAGACTGGAGAAGGTGCAGGGGCAGAGCCTGCGTCCGGAGTGCCTCGAACCCCCTTGTGGCATCAGCGTGTCCCGGGCCTGATACGCACGAGCAGTCTCCAGATCCTCTTTGGACTGCGCATATGCGCACTGCTGACGATGGCGGGGCTGCTTTTCGGAGCAGCCTTCGCTGACTGGGCGGACGATCCGGACTCACTGAATGCCTTTCTCGACGAGGGGTGGGTGAGGTCGCTGGTCGACGGGCGCGGGTGGATATTCATGTTGGGCGCCCTGCTCGTCTACGTCGGGCGCCTGGGCCTGGCCCTTCGCAGCCGAAGACTGCAACGCAATCTCCAGTGGCTCGTCCCCGCCGAGCTTGCCGCTGTGGCGATCCTCGGGGGTGTGACGGCTCTGGGGCTGTCATGGCTCAGCGTTGTCTACCTTCCCTGCGCCCTTCACGCTCGCTGTTAGCATGCGTGGCGCGCAGGTGTGAAGCGCGTCTGGAGTGTCGGCGTTTTGGGACGCGCCTCTCACCTGGCTGCGGGTTTTCCACCGGCCTCGCCGTCCTCGACGACGAACCCGCCCAAGCCACTTCCTGCGCATCGTAGGCCGCGAGATGAACCGCACCGGCGTGCAGGTGCCGCTTATGGCCTCGCACCGGCTCCTGCTGGAGCGCGAAGGCCCGCTCGGACGCGCGTGGTTCGCCCCCGGTGCCCATGAGCCGACCCGCGCTTTCCAATCGGCACCGAAGCCCCAAGTACGCCGATAACCGACGACACAGTGCTGTGGTGCAATCTACTGCTTGAACCGATCCAGCGTCTCATCGACGACAGCAACCGTCTGATAATCAACCCGACGCTGTTAATGGTGATACACTCAGCCCTGAGTCAGGGCACACGACGGTTACGTGCTCTTGGGGAGGTGGAGTTGGATGTCGATAGAAGTAGCCATTTGGCGAATCGACAATGACTTCAACCGGATACCTCTGAGCGGATTGGACTACGAGCAGCGGCTGCAGGAGGCGGTCGCGACGGATTCTTCTATCGTCGAACCCGGCCTGCTAGTAATCGGTCAAGAGGTACCGACACCAGTCGGTAGCCGCATCGACATTCTCGCGGTCGACGCAGGCGGGAACTTGGTTGTCATTGAGTTGAAACGGGATCGGACGCCGAGGGACGTGGTGGCACAGGCGCTAGACTACGGTTCCATGGTTCGCCAAATGACCTCGGAGGAGATTGCTGAGTTGTTCATCGACTACCAGCGTGATTTTCTCTCCGAGACTGACCCACAGGGAATCGACGATGCTCTCAGGGATAAGTTCAACAGTGTCCCCGCTGAACTCAACTCATCTCATCGGTTGGTCATCGTTGCCGGGGAACTTGACCCGCCGACGGAACGCATCGTCCGATACCTACGGGAAGACTACGGCGTTGACATAAACGTGGTGTTCTTCCGCGCTTTTGAGGATGAAGGCCGTCACTACATGACGCGCGCTTGGCTTGCTGAGCCCGATTTGCTCCCCGCTGCCACGCCAACCCGTGCCGCCTCAAGAGAATGGAATCGTGAGTTTTATGTTACTTTCGGGGATGACGACTACCGAGACTGGAATGACGCCAAAGAGTACGGGTTCGTAAGCGCAGGAGGAGGAGAGTGGTACATTAGAACCCTGAGGATGCTGCAACCAGGCAATCGCGTTTGGGTCCATGTGCCTGGGAGAGGTTTTGTCGGAGTCGGAATCGTTCGCTCTCCTGTAGTTCGCTACGACCAGTTCATGGTCGATAGTGGAGGGTCCGACGTGCTAATCGCGGATGTCGAACTTGAGGTTCCATATGCACGTTATGAAGAGATCGAGGAACACTTTGTGAGCGTGGACTGGATCAAGACTGTTGAGTTCGACGAAGCAGTTTGGGAACGGGGTTTCTTTGCAAACACGAACATAGTGGCTAAGCCTCGCAACCCCAAGTGGGATTTCACTGTTCAACGCCTGAAGGCTCTGTGGGAAATCGTCGACGAGGGGTAGCGCATGCCGAACGATCCCCAATGCACAGTATGCTTGGATGACTTTCGGGCATTCAAGGCCGTCATGGAAGACTTGGTGGGCTGGCCGGTGGCACTAAGTTGGAACGAGCAAGGGCAGGCATGGATAACAGGCCCTAACTTGCTCGACTTTCAGAGGGCTATCCTGAATGATCGCTTCCGCGTGGTCGTCCAAATCGTCAACGGGCTAAACGGGATCCGAAGGTTCCCCCAGAGCGCGTTCAAGGGAACCCCTGGCTTCCACGTTAGAGACGATGGTATCTGGCGGAAGAAGCCATCGGAACTCCTAGCCCGATTCGAGTTCTCGACATGTTCTGACCACACCGGATGAGATTCATGTTCGCGTGCACGTGACCACCTTCTTCGTCCCGCCGGTGTCCGCGAAGATTACGCAGTCCTCGCCGGATTCCGGTGAAGATTGCACAGCCCGCCGCCGCAGCGCCTCAACGACGACCCCGCCTGGAAAGTCACGCTCCGGGCACATCAGTACGCCGTCCCGCAGTCCCATCACTTCAGCGATCGTCAGCACTGCGAACAGGTGGGGAGGGTTGGGGTCCTCTTCCCCGTTCTTCCAGCGCCGCAGCCGGTAGGGGCTCACGCCCAGGAGACCGGCAAGCGCCCGCGTAGACAGCCCACTCGCCTCTTGGAACCGCGCCAGTCGCAAGGGGAAATCCTCAGGAAGGCGCCACTCCGTCCGACTGTGTCTCCGGCGCTGAATGCCCATTGCTCCTATCCCCTCACACTGCCTGCGTCCGTCGCAGACCCGGCAGGGCGGAATGCTCCGGCAGGCGGCAGGATGTGTCTCCTCAGGATCATCTGAACGCCGCCCGGAACCTGGGCGGCAAGCTGCAACAGCGCATACAGCCCGTCTCCGCTCGGCTTCGTGCCGTTGAGCCACCGATGCAGCTGCCGCGCGTCGACGCCCAGGCAGCCGGCGATCTCGTTCCACGTCAGACCGCTCGCCTCCTTGAGGCTCCGCAGGGCGTCAGGGAAGTCCTCCGGCAGGAACGTGCTGTCCGGGTAAGGGTGAACGCGGATTCGCCTGCAGCGCCTCATGACTCAACGGACTCCAATATGAACAGGTCGTCGAAGTCAGCGACGCCCAGCACGTCCACGAGCCGCCTGCGCAGCGCCGCCGATGGGCTGCGCGTCCCGCACATCAGCTGCGAGAAGTAGCCCGACGATGTGCCGACCAGCGACGCCAGTTCGTTCTGGCTCAGGTGACGCCGGTTCTGCAGCTCCCACATGCGGTCAGGGTTGAGCTTCACCCGCGAGGATGGCCGTCGTCGCTTCACACCGCCTCCTCTTCCCGGGCAGCCTCCGCGCCTGCAGCCGTGTGGTCAACGGCTTCGGACTCTCTGCCGACGTCCGGCTGCAGGTCCGCAAGCCAGCGGCGCGCGATGAGACGGGCCAGCATCCGCAGCCCGCTCAACCGCAGCTCCTCCTGTTCCTCTGTCAGCCGACGCCTCTTCACGCACACGTCTCCGTTCTTCCATCAGTCACATAGCACGCACGGGATGCAGCCGGTGCACGTCTCACACCCAACCGCCCCTGCCGTCGAGAGAGCTGGGCGACCCTCCTGGCCATGCCTGCCAGGAATCACGTCCCAGGTTCGATGGTCGGAGAGGTTGAGGAAGCCGAACATCGCGTCCATTGTGACAGAGCCGGGGCGAGGAAAAGACTCCCTGTAAGACCCCGCATCCGTGCGGGGTGCTACAGGGAGTCTCCTTCCGAGTATCGACCGTTCACACTCCTTGGCGGGCTCTGCGGCCTCATGAACCACAGCGAGCCGCAGAGAGTGAAAGAGTCGGCGGTAGAGGAAGAGGGTTCGATCGTCCGGACGGCTGTTGCCGCCGGCACTCGCGCTGCTCTGCCGGATCGGCGCCAGGCCCGCATCCGATGCTTCAGGTGGGGCGCAGCAAGTCCAAGAGTCCGCCCCATCCGAGGAAGAGGAACGCCAGCAGTGCCAGCCCGAGGCCGAACTCACCCTCCATCCCTGACCTCCCCTCGTAACCGGCGGACGCCCAACTCCCTACTCGATCGGGTTCTTGCGCGGCCTGCCCCGCCGCCGGCCCTCCGACGACCAGAAATAGACTGCGTTGTCCGTGCGGCGGAACTCAAGGTTCTTCCCCAGCGCATCCGCAGCTGAGTTCAGCCTGCGCCGGATCGCCTGCGTCGTCTCGCCCTCTCCGGCCTCCAGCTTGCCCGCCTCGCCCGGCGCGACGCGTTCGATGTAGCCGACGTACTCCTGCAGCAGCGCCGCGCGCTTACCGGTCGCGCTCCTCGCGCGGGCCTCGCCGATAGGGAGCGTGCTGAACGTGGGCATGAGCGTTACCTCCATCGCGGGCGGACACGTCCAGCAGCCGCCGCCTCGCCGGAAACCAGATCACCACGGGTTCGGCCAGGGTCATCGTCCCCGAGAGCGGCCCCGTCCACCCATCCGGTCGCCCGAAAGGAGCCTGTTTGGGACCGATTCCAGCAGATTGGGCCGAAAACTTACCGCTTCCTTATCGAACTGGAGACCGACCTTACCCACACCTTATTCGCGAATGCCTACACTAGCCCGCCGGGTGCATGTGGACCTTCTCGTCCTTCCACAGCGCCCGCGGCTCTCGAAGTTCGTGAAGGGCTGTGCATCGGACAAATGACCGAACAACGAACAACCGGAACGAAAACCCCGGGGGCTCTGCCGCAGCCATACCGCGTGACACAGGAGGATTGATTCCATGAGCCTTTCTTCTGCTCTATCCGCAACCCTGTCCGCACCGCGCCGCCTGCTGAGGGCGGCCATGCCCGTTACCCCCCCCCCCCCCCCACCCCCCCCCCCCCCCGGCCCCCGGGGGGGGGCGGCCCTCCCCCTCCCCCCCCCCCCCCCCGAATAAATGTTCTAGTCGACTCGTCTCCCTGGCAGGGAGGCGCGGCATGATGCCCGCCTCCTTCCTCCGCCGCTCCCCGCTCCTCCTGCTGACCGCCGCGCTCGTGGCGCTGGCCGTCTTC
>MPMJ01000053.1 GCA_002238425.1 SAR202 cluster bacterium bin16
TCCTCGCAATGAAGTGCGGCCATGCTCACCGATTCGGTGCCCAGGGTGGCCTAAAGACCTTGGCGAACTGGCCTAAAGACCTTGGCGATTCCTTCGTTTACTGGCCTATAGTTCTTGGCGTTTGACACCGGTGTAGGGGCATCCCTTGTGGGTGCCCTTGCCCTCTGTCGTTGCCGCGCCCCCACCCCGCCGGAGCCCACGAGTAAAATGGCCAGAAATGGCCAGAAATGGCTCACAATTTCGCGTTGGGTGACAGCTGCCCCCAACCGCGCATGAGGGCGGTCCCTCCTTGGGCGCGTGGTACACTTCCCGCCGTCGATCCCCCCGAGCAGGGCGGTCATCCGAGGTGGCGCGTTGGACGAAGGCGAACGGCTGAAGGCGGAGAACGAGGCACTGCGGGCCCGTATCGCAGGACTGACCGGCGCCATCCTTCGCATAAACGAGGCCCTCGACGTGGACTCCGTCCTGCAGGAGGTCGCGGACAGTGCGCGCTCGCTCTCCGGCGCCCGCTACAGTGCGATCACCACGATGGACGAGGCCGGTGGGTTCCAGCGCCTGGTGGTCTCCGGCATGACGGAGGAAGAGCAGCGGAGGATGTACTATCACACGCCCGACGGATGGAGGCTCTTGTGGTACCTGAGCGGGCTGCGGGAGCCGCTGAGGACGCGGGACCTCGTCGAGCACATGGAATCGGAGGGCTTCCCGGGATTCCCGTTGCCGGTGGGGGCGTTCCTGGGTCTGCAGATCCGGGAGGGCGAGCGGCACGTGGGGCACATCTACCTCGGGACGGACCCGGGAGAGCCGGATTTCACCCCGGAGGACGAGGAGACGCTGCGGATGTTCGCCGCCCAGGCGGCGATGGCGATCACCAACGCGCGCGTCTATGGGGAAGAGCAGCGCCTCAATGCCGATCTGGAGGCTCTCGTCAACACGTCCCCTGTGGGCGTGCTGGTCTTCGATGCGAACACCAGGAGCGTGGTGCGATTCAACCGGGAGGCGCAACGCATCATCACCGGCGCTCACGGGACGTCCCGCACGTTCGATGAGTTCCTCCGAACGGTGTCCTACCGGCGGATGGACGGGGCCGCAATCTCCCCGCAGGACCTCCCGCTGGAACGGGCGGCCGCGAGCGGGGAGAGCGTCAGGGCGGAGGAGGTGGTGTTCCGCCTGCCGGACGGCACGGAGACGAGCACCCTGGTCAACGCAACGCCGATATGGTCGGAGGACGGAGAGGTCGTCTCGGTCGTCGTCACGGTCCAGGACATAACGTCCCTGGAAGAGTTGGAGCGTTTGCGGGCGGAGTTCCTCGGGGTGGTCAGTCACGAACTCCGTGCGCCGCTGACGTCGATAAAGGGCTCCGCTGCCACGGTGCTGACAGCCTCGTCCCCGCTCGACCAGGCGGAGATGCTCCAGTTCTTCCGCATCATCGAGGAGCATGCCGACCACATGCGCGACCTCATCAACAACCTGCTGGACCTCACGCGCATCGAGGCGGGAACCCTCTCCATCGCCCCCGAACCCACCGGGGTGAGCTCGGTGATCGAACTGGCGAGGAACGCCTTTCTCAGCGGCGGTTACCGGAACAGCGTTGAGATCGACGCTGCGTCGAACCTGCCCAGACTGCTGGCCGATGGCCGCAGGATCGTCCAGGTGCTGCACAACCTCTTCACCAACGCATCCCGGTACTCGCGCGAGTGGTCCTCCATCCGGGTCGCCGCGTGGCTGGAGGGCCTGCACGTTGCCATCTCCGTCACGGACGAGGGTACGGGCATACCTACCGAGCTGCGGCCCTACCTGTTCAGCAAGTTCTCCCGCGGGGAGTCCACCGACAGGAAGCATGAGCTGGACGGATACGGTCTCGGGCTCGCCATCTGCAAGGGCATAGTGGAGGCGCACGGCGGCCGGATATGGGCGGAAAGCCCGGAGCAGAGGCCCGGCACCCGGGTCGTCTTCACGGTGCCTGTCGTGGATGAGGCCGCCGGTGGCATCGCATCGCCGGGAGAGGAGGCGACGTCCGGCCCGGCACAGGAGGCACTGCAGTCCGAGCGCATCCTCGTTGTCGACGACGACCCGCAGATACTCCGGTACGTCCGCAACACGCTGTCGCAGGCCGGCTACGTCCCCACGGTCACCGGCGACCCGGAGGAGATGGAAGGCCTCCTGGAGGCGGTGGACCCCAACCTCGTCCTGCTGAACCTCGTGTTGCCCGGAACGGACGGGTTCGAGTTGATGAAGAGCATCTCCGGGGAGACCCCGGTCATCTTCCTGTCCGGCCGCGGCAGGGGACAGGACATCGCCAAGGCCTTCGAGATGGGGGCCGCAGACTACGTCGTCAAGCCCTTCTCACCCACCGAACTGGTGGCCCGGGTCAGGGCAGCTCTCCGAAGGCGTTCGTCCTCCTTCCAGCGACAGCCGTACGTGGTGGGGGACCTCACCATCGATTTCATGGAGCGCACGGTCTCAGTGGCGGGCCGCCCCGTGTCGATGACCCCGACCGAGTACAAGCTGCTGTACGAGCTCTCCGCCAACGCCGGACGGGTCGTGACTCACGATCAGATCATCCAGCGGGTCTGGGGCGAAGAGCACACGGTCGACGAGCGCCTGCTGCGCTCGTACATAAAGAACCTGCGTCAGAAACTGGGCGACGACGCGAGGAACCCCTCCTACATCTTCACCGCGTCCCGCACCGGCTACCGGTTCGCCGAGCCCGGCGCCGCTCGGACCGGCGCAGCGGAGGCCGGACCGTGAAAACGGGAATCCCGCCTGCCGTAGGGGCGGTTCGCGAACCGCCCCCCGCACAACGGCCCACAACGTCCCGGAGCGTGACGGAGAAGCGCCGAGCACCTAGTCGAACGGGGAGGGACCGGCAACCGTCGTGCCTGCGGGACGGTCATTGTCCCTCACCACTACTTCCAGGTAGACGGGTGACTCTGGGTAGTAGGGTTGTGAAGCCCCAGGGGTGTAGTAGCGCGGCTGCAGATGGACACCGATGTAACCGTCGGGCTCGGGCGTGCCGTCGTCTTCCGTGGGGATCGACAGGACAGCCTCCGCTTCCCCTGCCGCGAACCACAACTCCCCTATCTCATCGTCCTGAAGGAACTGGCCTTCCAGGAAGAAGTCCAGGTTCAACGCGAGATCGGAGGAGAGACCGCCGACCCGGCTGAACGTGAACACGGCAGGCTCACCCTCGGTGATCGAGTCCGGCGCCGTGAAGGACACGACCGGGGGGTTGGCACTCACAGCTACATCGGCCGACGGCGAAGCTGAGGTGGTGGTGGCGAAGGCAGCGATGGTGGCCGCTACTACTATCAGGGCTCCAATTCTGGTGGCGTGGATGAGCATTTGGGGGCCTCCTTGGAGCGAAGTATCTCGGGTTAAGTGTCCTTTCAACTACTATTGTAACAGCCTGCAAATCAGACGCGTCTGAACTCGAAAGAACACTCCTGCCGAGGATAATTGCACGCTGTGGCTCGACGGTTGTTCGGAATTCCGTCAAGAAATAGAGAGATTAAAGCACCCAGTTTCCAGTCGTGATATAATACGGATATATGATGCGTTAACTGCCGTCAGGATCGGCCCGCTTTCTCCTGCTGTTTCTCACTGTGGCGATTCACTCACTTGACGACCCGTGCAGGACAGGTCCCGTTAGACCCGGATGCAGGCGACGGAGTGTCCGGGTTTCTTCTCTTCGAGCGGGGGCACCGTGGTGCGGCATTCGTCTATCGCCATGGGACACCGGGTGTGGAACACGCAGCCCGTCGGCGGGTTCAGAGGGCTGGGGATAGACCCTTCGAGGATGATCCGCTCCCTGCTGCGCTCAGCCCTGGGGTTCGGGATGGGCACCGCGGACATGAGCGCCTTCGAGTAGGGATGCAGCGGCTCCTGGAAGATGCTGACCCTGTCTGCTACCTCCATGATCTTGCCGAGGTACATGACCGCCACGCGGTCGGAGATGTGGCGCACCACCGACAGGTCGTGTGCGATGAAGAGGTAGGTGAGCCCGAACTGGCTCTGCAGGTCTTCCAACAGGTTGATGAGCTGCGCCTGTATCGAGACGTCCAGCGCGGAGACCGGCTCGTCGGCAACGATGAAGTCCGGCTGCACTGCCAGCGCCCGGGCGACACCGATACGCTGGCGCTGTCCCCCGCTGAACTCGTGCGGGTACCGGTCCGCCATGTTGGGATTCAACCCCACGGTACGGAACAGGTCGGCAACCCTGGCAAGGTACTCTTCTTTGGTTTCGACCAGCTTGTGCACTCTGAGCGGCTCACCGACGATGTCGCCGGTCTTGATCCGGGGGTTGAGTGAACTGTACGGGTCCTGGAAGACGACCTGGATGCGCCGGCGCATCGCCCGCATGGCCCCGCCCTTGAGGGTTCCGAGGTCGACACCGTCGAACGTGATGTGACCGCTGGTGGGCTGGTAGACCTGGAGTATGACGCGCCCGATGGTGGTCTTGCCTGAGCCGCTCTCGCCCACGAGCCCCAGCGTCTCGCCCCGCCGTACGGTGAAGCTCACGTCGTCCACAGCCTTCACTTCCCCAACCTGGCGCTGAAGGATGACGCCCGACATCACGGGGAAGTACATCTTGACGCCGCTGACTTCCAGCAGGTTGTCCTGGCTCGAGGCCGATGTGGTGGGGGCAGGGGAGGTCTGTGTCATGCTTTCGTCTGCACGAGTTCCAGGGGGCCGAACTCGTGTCCTTTCCAACACGCGTACACGTGTTCGGTGCCGTCCTTCGACGAGAGCGGAGGCATCTCGGCGCGGCAATGGTCGTCCGCATGGGGACAACGGGGGACGAAGGAGCATCCGGGAGGAAGCCGGTCCAGGTCCGGCGGCATTCCTTCGATAGACGCCAGCCTGTCCTCGCGGTCCACGTCCAACCGGGGCACGGAGCCGAGCAGTCCGCGTGTGTACGGGTGCTTGGGCGTTTCGTATATCTCGTCCGCGGTTCCGCGTTCGATGATCTTGCCCGCGTACATCACGTTGACGCGGTCTGCGTACCGGGCAACCACCCCGAGGTTGTGCGTGATGATGATGACAGCGGTACCCAGCTCGGTGCTGAGATTCTTGATGAGTTCGAGGATCTGGGCCTGGATCGTCACGTCAAGCGCGGTGGTTGCTTCGTCGGCGAGGAGCAGTCGTGGGCTGCAACTGAGGGCAATCGCGATCATCACCCGCTGGCGCATCCCCCCGCTGAACTGGTGCGGGTAATTACTCAGGCGGCTCCTGGCGTCCGGTATGCCGACCATCTCCAGCAGTTCTACGCTCCGGCGGACAGCTGCCTCCGGCGAGTACCCCATGTGGAGCTCGACCGTCTCCGTCAGTTGTCGCCCTATCGTCAGCACGGGGTTCAGGGAGGTCATCGGCTCCTGGAAGATCATGGCAATCTTGTTGCCGCGGATGCTTCTCATCTGGCGTTCCGACAGCTTCATCAGGTCCTGGTCTTCGAAGATGACTTCCCCGCCGACGATCCTGCCGGGCGGGTTCGGGATGAGTCGAAGGAGCGACAGGGCGCTCACGCTCTTGCCGCATCCGCTCTCGCCGACGAGGCCCAGCGTCTCGCCCTCCTGGAGGTCGTAGCTCACGCCATCCACGGCTTTGACGATGCCACCCTCGGAGTTGAACTCGGTGCGAAGGTCACGCACCTCCAGCAACGTACCCAAACAACAGCTCCCTTCTGGCTCGTTCGTTCCTACAGCCGACGGTCTGCTAAGAATCGCCTCGCCGCAGACGCGGGTCGAGTACGTCGCGCAGAGCGTCGCCGAGCAGGGCGAAGGTGAACACGACCGCCGACAGCGCGACGCCGGGGAAGATCACCATCCACGGCGCCGCTTCCATGTAGCCGCGCGCGCCGATGTTCAGCATGCCGCCCCAACTTGGCGAAGGCGGCGGTATGCCGAGGCCGAGGAACGCAAGTCCGGCCTCGGCGACGATCACGCCGCCAAGCGCGCCCGTCGCGAGGACGAACACCGGACCGAGCGTATTTGGCAGGATGTGCCGCAGGACCATCCGCAGCAGGCTCACCCCAATCGTCACCGCCGCCAAGACGTATACCTCTTCCTTCACGCTCAACGTACTCGAACGTGACAGGCGTACGACGCGAGGCACGATGGCAACCGATAATGCGATGCCCACGTTGAGCAGCGATGCGCCCAGCGCAACGACGAGCAGCATGGCCAGAATGATGAACGGGAATCCCATCAACACATCGACCACTCGTTGCACCACCAGGTCGAGCTTGCCTCCCAGATAACCCGAAAGGACGCCGATGACCATACCGGTCACCGTGCCCAGCCCGATGGCGAGGAACCCCACCTGGAGCGAGATGCGCGCACCGTAGACTACCCGGCTGAAGACGTCACGCCCAAGGTTGTCGGTACCCATGAAGTGAGATGCCGAAGGGGCCTCAAGCCGCTCTGCCGCGACCTGATCGCGGATCGGGTCGTGGGTTGCAATCACAGGCGCGAACAGCGCTATGAATGCAAGCAGGATGAGCACGACGGCGCTGATGGCGCCCGCAGGTTTCCGGCGCGCGAAACGCTTCAGGTTCTGCGCCAGTGTACGCTTCGGTCTCGCCTCCTCGACCAACTGATCGAAGGCTGACCGGCCCCCTGCTGTTGCTTCTATCGCCATCCTGTCCAGACCTCCCAGTCCACCTACGAGTACCTGACTCGCGGGTCTACGTACGAATACGCGATATCAACCACGAGATTGAGGCCGAGCATGAAGAAGACGAGCATCATCGCCAGGCTCTGTACGACAGGGAAGTCCCTGCCCACGGATGCCTGGACGATTTCCTGACCGAGGCCCGGGATACCGAACAGGTTCTCCAGAATCACGGTGCCTCCGAGCAGCGTGCTCACCTCCAGGCCTCCCAGCGTGATTACCGGGATGAGGACGTTCGGCAGGCTGTGCCGGCGCACCACCAACCCCTGGCCGAGCCCCTTCGCCTTGGCGGTCCGCACGTAGTCCTGGGCAAGCACTTCCAGCATGCCTGAACGCGTGATACGAGTCATATAGGCGCTGAATCGCCAGGCGAGAATCAACGCAGGCCAGATCATGATCTGGAGATGGTGGAACGGGTCCACCCAGATGTTGGAGTAACCCAACGGGGGTGACCAGCCAATCTGCGTCACCATGAAGAGCAGGAGCAGGAGCGCTATCCAGAAGTTGGGCATCGACTGACCGAGGATCGCCCCCATGCGGAGGACATAGTCCGGCCACTTATCCTGGTACAGGGCAGAGAACACCCCGAGTGGCACGGCGACGATTATGGAGAGCAGCACCGTATAGACGGTGAGTTGCAGCGTCACGGGCAGACGTCTGGCGATGATCGAAGAGAGAGGCTCGGTGGAGCGTATCGACTCGCCCCCGAACTCTCCGTTCACCATGGACCAGGCCCACTTGACGTACTGGATGGGGAGCGGGTCGTCCAGTCCAAGCTCGGCCCGGAGCTCCCTGATCTGCGTCTCGGTGTAGCCTCCGCCGCCCTCCGCGGCTTCCTGCCCGAGGATGGCGAGCGCCACGTCCCCTGGCAGGATCCGGAGTATCCCGAAGATCAGGATGCTCGCGAGTATGAGGGTCGGGATGAACAGGAGCACCCGACGTGCTATGTACTTCTGCATCCCATACTCCTCAGGCCGTCTCCTCCTTACGTTCCTTCATCCCGCCCTACTTGTCCAGCCAGACCGTCGCAAAGTCGAGGTTGCGGCGGTAGTTGTCGATGGGGACCTGGATGCCCTTCACGTACTCGCGAACGACGGTGTGGGTGTTCTCCGTGTAGAGCCACGCCCCGTAGGCCTGCTCCACGGCGATGTACCGCTCCATCTCCTGCGCAATCTCGATCCGCTCTTCAACACTGCCTGCGCTCGCCAGGCGGACGAAGAAGTCGTCCACCTTCGTGTCGTTGTGCTTCGAGTCGGCAGTAGCGCTGGTGCCGGCACTGGACGTGATTGACCCGTATTGGCTGGGCAGCGCGAGAGTCGGGCCACTCATCACCATGTCGTACGAACCCTCCAAAGTCCTGGCTGCCCGCGTGGCGTCGTCCACGAGTTGAAGGTCGATACTGATGCCGAGGTCTTCCAACTGGCCTACCAGAGGCTCACAGACGAACCCCCACAGCCTGCGGCACATGAACTCAGCCTCAAATCCGTCCGGGTAGCCTGCCTCGGCCAGCTGGGCCTTCGCCTGCTGCCGGTCGGCATCCTTGGTCGCGGGGTTCCAGCCGGGCGTTTCCATGAGCCCGGGGTTCGCCCATGCGGTATCAGGGTCGAACATGCCGGTCATCTTCCCGAAGCCGCCGAACGTCACCTGGACTAGTTCAGGGCGGTCCAACCAGAGGTGTATGGCCTGCCTGACCCGTACGTCCTGTAGCGGCCCCTCACGGAGCGTGTTGAAGGCGAGCGCCCAGAAGCTGGACTGCGCCATCTCCAGGATCGTTACCCTTTCGGGCCCGAGAGTGGAGAGGATGGCTGCCTCACGCTCGGGGGTGAGCTGGAAGCCGGAACCGCGTGCGGTGGCGTCCAAGCGTCCGGTGCGGAACGCGGTGTCCATGCCGGACGGGTCGGGCGTGATGTAGAAGTCGATACCGTCGAGGTAGGGGAGCTGGTTCCCGGCCTCGTCCGTCTTGTAGTACTGGTCGAACCGGCGCATCTTGGCAACGCTGCCGGGCCGGTATTCCTCCAGGTAGTACGGGCCGAGCGCGACGAGCCCTACGTCCAGCGGGGAGACGTTGACGTTCCCGGCGTCTATCTCGGGCTGCATCAGGTGGCGCGGGTGGGCGAGTATCTGGTTGTCGACGGCGAGCAGTTGGTCGAAGTCGAAGACAGGGCTCTTGAGGTTGATGACGACGGTGAGGTCGTCGGGGGCCTCGACGCTCTCCACCCAACGTGCGAAGTTCCAGCTTACGGGGCGCCTCGAGTTCTCCCCGACCGTTACGCCGAACACGGCGAGCTCCAACCAGAACTTCACGTCCGCTGCGGTGAGCTTGACCCCGTCGTGCCAGTAGACATTGTCGCGGAGCGTGAACGTCCATGCCGTTCCATCGGCGTTCTTGGACCATTCGGTTGCCACGCCTGGGCAGACCGCCGTGCCGTCGTCCGGGCATTGGCGGATCATGTTGCCCATGCCGAAGAGCGACCCAGCCGGCATCAGCACGCTGATACTGCCGGACCGCATCGGGTCCCAACCCAGGGGTGGGTCGGCGCGGGTGGAGAAGTTGGCGATACCTCCGTATCGGGATTCCTCTTCCATCATCATCGCCGTCGGGGTGGGGGCGGGAGCCGCCCCGTCTCCGCTGTCCGACGGCGCAGCCGTCGCCGCGGGCGCCTGAGTGTCCGGCGCGCTGGTTGGCGTGGGGTCAGGCTCGTCGGAGGTACAGGCGGCAAGCACCATGGTCAGGGCGAGGATGCTCGTAAAGAGCACCAGTGCCTTGAGCACACGATTGTTGATGGTCATCAGAATCCTCCCTGGTCCTCTTGCCGTTCTCTCGCTCTTCCTCGCGGGGCCAACTATTCCGACGGGGCAGGGGCGACGAAGGTGATGGGCGCAGTTGCCAACGAGCCCATGCTGCCCTCAGCGCGGACGGTATACGTGCCAGGGGCGGAGCTGATGCGGTCCATCCTGAACCGTCCGCGTTGCGTCGATTCGAACGTTCCGTATGGGGATGCGTCGACACCACCGACGGTGCCTGGGCCGTAGACGTCGGTGTGGAAGATGATGAGGACGGACTCACCGGGCTGGAAGCCCCAGCCGGTGACGGTGAAGGTGCGCTCGGAGCCGAGCGTGTAGACCGCCTTGTCGAGGGATATGCCCGCCGCAGAGGCGGGTGCGGGGTCACCGGGAGGGCCCTGAGCGCCGTCAGCGCCAGCGGGTCCAGCAGGCCCGGCGGCTCCCTGGGGGCCCGGCTGTCCCGCGGGTCCGGCGGGGCCTGTCTGTCCCGCTTCGCCCTGGCATGCGACAGCTACCAGTGCGACCGTGAGCATCAGAAGGCAAACGGCTGGAATCATTCGCATCGGAGTTCCTCCCTCTCACGTGCCATTGCCAAGAGCAGACTCGGGCATCTAACAGCCAGCGCATTCTAGAAATGGGCGTGTGGCCTGTCAACAAAATCGAAGGGCATAGGGCCTATATGTGACTGATTTCACAGAATTACCCGGATACGATAGACAAGTGACAAACCAATTCTGCTGGATGTCAACGGATTTCGACCAACAATCCACTCGCTCCAGTCGCGTAGAGGGCGTCAGCGCCAGCCGCGACGCCGAGGATCGCACTGCCTCCTATCTCGGTGCGCCATCGAATCTCCCCAGTCGCAGAGTCGACTGAGGCCAACATGCCTGTTCCTGTTCCGACCACGACTTCGTTCCCAATAACGGTGGGGGAGGTTGCTGCGGGCCCATCGAGGTGAGCTTGCCATAAGGCAGCGCCCGTCTCCTTGTCGTAGGCGAACACCGTCCCGCCCGCCGCGCTTGCATACACTCTCTCTGCATCGACCGCGGGAGTCCCGGTGAAGCTCTCCCTTCTTTCCTGACGCACCCAGACCACGCCCTTCTGGGGCGGCAGTTCGCTCGCCATCCCCCACCTGAACATCCACTGGCGAACGTTTCGGGTCGACTTCTCGAACGGCCACTCCCGGTTGTCCCAGTGCACGCGCCGGACGGTCCCGCTGATGTCTGCGGCATAGACCGAATCTCCAGCGATCGCAGCAGAACCGTCGGCGAGCGATACCTCGTAGTCGAACCACCGCTTCGCCGTGTGCCTGCCGATGAAGTGGATGAGGTTGTCCTGGGAGATGATGACTACGAGCTGTTCATTCACCGCAGGGCCGGAGGTGATGCGCCCTTCCGTGGCGAAGCTCCACCGCTCTTCGCCGGTGAGCGCATCGAGCGCGTAGAGGCGGCGGTCGCTGGAGCCTGCGTACAGCACGCCATCGACGACAGCCGGAGAAGAGCGTACGGGGGCATCGGCCCCGAACGTCCAGACAGTACTGCCGTCATCACGGTCGAGAGCCGTGACTCGTCCGTCCAGCATGCCGAAGTAGATCAGGTGCCCGGCGATGGAGGGTGTCGAGCTGATGGGCGATTCGAGGCATCTACTCCATAAAGGAGCGCCGTCCGAGGTGGAGAAAGCGTGTATGCACCCGTCGACGCCGCCTGCGTACACGACGCCTTCCAACACAACGGGGCCGCCTCCCGGAGAGGCTCCGAGGTCCGCCTTCCATGCGACCTCGCCGGCCAGCGACGTGGCTGCTTCTGGCATCGCGTTCGTTCGGAGCGGGCTTCCGCCCTCGGTCGGCCAACCACCGAGTTGAATCTCGGACGTTAGGTCTGACGTGGGGTCAGGGAGGAAGCGGGCGAGACCGATATTCTCGACGGCAACCCACGTCACGGCCAGCAGGACAAGCACTGCCCCCACCGAGCGGACGAGCGTCCGCCGGTGCCTGGCGCGGGCCCGCCACCGAGCGACGAGAGGAGGGTAGGAAGCGGCCAGAAGCTGCGTTCGGCATCCGGCGCAGAACCGCGAACCCACCTCATTCGTGTGCCCGCAGACGTGACACACCGATGAGGCGCCAGTCTCACTCAACGCGTGGCCTCAGGTGCTCAGGCTCCCGCGTAGTTGACCGGCTGCAGAGCGACCCGGTGCTCTCTCGTCGCTTCGACCCAGTCTTCTTCCTTCTGCAGGACGGTAGCCGCGGACCGGGCCGCAAACAACGCGGGGGCACCTCGCCGGTGTCGCGGAACGCTTTGGATGCGTTCAGCAGGCGGTAGCGGGTATGGATGATTCCGGAGTCCGTTGAGACGAGGTGCTCCTTCGTCCTGTCGTAGATGGGCCCCATGGTCTCCTGCATGCCGGAGTCCTGCGCCCACGTGCCGGGAATGCCGCACCAGCGCTCGGTCTGCTGAGCGTGGTAGTCGTTCCAGTAGTCGTTCATGATGTTCTGGCGCGGTCGCCACTGGCTCCCGGGAAGCGTCGGGTCAGGAGGCATGAAGCCCACGGTGCCGATGCTGTACACACCGGGGCGCTTGTCCATGTTGTCGAGCTCTTCCTCGGTCAGCGGACGGTTGGGGTGGTACGTGGCCCCGAAGACCATGGTGTTCTCGTCGTCGATCGGGATCCAGGCGCGGAAAGCCCGCAGCGGGTCTTTCCCGTACGGGCCGGTCATGGTGTAGAAGGGCAACACGAACTGGCTCATCCGCCAGTAGTAATTGTCTTCATCCACGTTGCGGTGACACCCGATCAGCACGCCGTAGTCCGTGTCGATAGCCTCGAACACGGGGCAGCGGTCGATCTCCTTGTAGTAGGGCCCCATGGTCTTTTCGTTCGGCTGGGCCATCTGGAACGGGAACTTGGTGTGCAGGTAGGAGTTGTGCGAGTTGTCGATGTCGCCTTCCAGCGCTTGCACGAAGTTGTTGATCTGCAGCCGCTTGGCGATGTGGCGGTGCTCCACCGGCACCATGTTCCATTCGAGGTCCGGCAGGGGAGGAGCCGGTTCCCGGGGCCCCATGTATGTCCAGATGACTCCGTTGCGCTCCTTGCAGGGGTATGCCTTGATGCCGACCTTGTTCTTGAAGGACTCGCCCTCAGGCGCGTTGGGCATGTCGATGCACGCCCCGGTAGTGTCGAACTTCCATCCGTGGTAGACGCACCGGAGTCCGTACTCCTCGTTGCGCCCGAAGAACATGCCCGCGCCACGATGGGGGCAGCGGTCGTCGACCATACCGATGTTTCCGGCGGTGTCCCGGTAGGCCACGAGGTCCTCGCCGAGTAACCGAACCCGGAGCGGCTGGCCGTCGCGTTCGGGTAACTCCGACGACATCAGCGCAGGGATCCAGTAGTGCCGGATCAGGTCTCCCGTGGGAGTCCCGGCTCCGACGCGGCACATGAGTTCGTTATCTTCCCTCGTCAGCATGGCAACCTCCTGCCGTCCTGCACAAACCTCACTCTCAACGACGAAGCACGCACATCTTATTGCAGCAATCGGAGGATTGCCATCAGATCCTGCGGCTGCGGCAACGCCCTATGTTGGTTGTGGCCTCAGCGATGGTCAACGGTCGGCGTCTGGTGCTGGAGCATGACCTCGCGCCTGGTCTGCGAGGACTCTAGCATCGCGAGACAGACCTCCATGGTCGCCTTTGCCCATCGACCGTGATGGACGAGAGGGCGGCCTTCGGTAACGGCGAAGTACAACTCGTCGATGACTGCGCCGCGGCCCTGTACGCCTCGCCAAGGCTCGGGCTCGATCAGGCTGAACCCATCGGTCGTGTACGCCCCGACTCCGTCCGGTAGCATCCGGAAGTCGGCTCCCTCGCAAGTAACGAGGAAGGAACCGAGTTCACCCTGCAGCAGGGACGGCGTTCCCTGAGCGGCGCGCGCCCGTGCCACGGGCTGCTCTCCTCCGTAGCCGGTGTTGATGCGCATCGACACCTCTTCCTCGGAGGACTGCGCCGCACGCAGCGCCCTGCGGGTCTTCCCGTAGCCCGCAGCCTCTTTCGAAGCGCTTCCGCTGGCCAGTTCGGACGAATCGAAGTGGTCGTAGCCGCTGTACGAGAGGGTGGCTACCGCGCCGTTCTCGAAGTCGAGGAACGCGGTGTAGCTGCCCTCCGTGTGCCGCTCGTGGTCGAGGTCGAACGCCGCCGCCCGCACGCTGCGAGCCATGCCGCCCGCGATGAATCGCGCCGCGTCCACCTGGTGCGGGACCTGGTTGTACATGATGCCGCCGCCCAATTCAGTGACCAGCTCTTCGGGACGGCGTGGGCGGTAGAGGAAGTCGGTGTAGGCGCTCGCCGAGATGAAACCCAGGCGCCCGAACTCCTCGTCGACGACGAGGCTGCGCATCTTCTGCACGATGGGATTGAAGCTGGCCGTGTGGCCGACAACGAGCACGGTGCCGGCCTGCTCGGCGGCGACGGTCATCGTCTCGCAGTCCTCCAGCGTCAGCGCCATCGGCTTCTCAACGATAGCGTGCTTCCCGTTAGTTGCGGCGAGTTGCAGGTGTTCGACGTGCATCCCGTGGGGCGTGGCGATGTATACGGCATCTACGTTCGCACTCCGGCAGAGGGACTCGGCATCGGAGAAGGTCTCTCCGCCGAAGTCCGCCTCGAACCGGTCGCGGTGTTGTTTGTGCAGGTCGGCAGCAGCCGTCACCCGGATGTCGGGATGCTTGGCCAGCGCGGACAGCATCCCGCTCCCGGCGCGCCCCAATCCGATCACACCGAAGCGGAGCTCAGGGCCGTTCATCGCGCCTCCGTGCCGGGATACTATGCCGGGCAGTCCGGATTGCCGGCGGCAACCTTGCGGCGCTCGGCCGTGTGGTCGAACCAAGGTTCCTCAGCGGGGATGAGCACCGCGTCCGACCTGATCGCGTAGACCTCGGGCTCGAGCACTTCGCGGGGGGTCTCCCCGGTCTCGGCGAACGCCCTGGCAGTCCGGATGAGACGCCTCCGCATAGAGATGATGCCGAGGTCCGACGTGCCCAGGTGTTCCTGCGTGCGGTCGAAAATCCGGCCCATGCTGAGCTGCGGCGCGGCGTCCTGCGCCCAGAACTCGGCGATGCCTGAGAAGGTCTCGAACTTCTGCATCTCCCGGTCCTGGTGGAAGTCGTTCTCGATGGAGAGTGCGGGCCGCCAGCGCCCGAACGGTGCGCTGGAGACCGGGGCGCGGTGCTCCGGCGATATGTTCCAGACTCCGGCCTTGGTGAGCAGGTTCTCGCGCTGCTCTCCGGTGAACGGCCTGGTCGGGTGGAACGTCACGCCGATGACGAAGACGTTCTCGTCGTCGATGGGCACCCACGCTCGCCAGTTACGGGTCGGGTTGTTGCCGTAGGGCCCGGTCATGGTGTGGAAGGGCATCAGGTGCTGGCTGATGCGCCAGTAGCGTTCGTCGTTCGGAGCCTTGCGGCCGGAGCCGATGCACACGCCATAGTCGGTCTCGACCACCTGGAAGCGGGGGTGCGTGTCGTAGTGGCGGATGGCATCCACTCCAGCCCTCGGCGAGTTCGGGTCGAGGTTGAGCCGCGAGTGGACGAAGGAGACGTGACTCTGGTCCAGGTCTCCCTCCATGCCTTGCACCCAGTTGGAATACTGCACCCGCTTGGACGCGACGATGTGGTCCTCCGGCAGGTCCAGCCACTCCAGGGCAGGCAGCGGCGGGGGCTCGTCCTTCGGCCCCATGTACGTCCAGATCATGCCAGCGCGTTCAACCACCGGGTACGCAACCGTACGCACCTTCCACTGGAAGTTGCTGTCCGGCGGCTCGCTCGGCATGTCGACACACCTGCCTGCCACGTCGAACTTCCAGCCGTGGTAGATGCACCGAAGCCCGTTCTCCTCATTGCGGCCGAAGTAGAGCGACGCTCCGCGGTGCGGGCACTGCTCGGCGATCAGTCCCGGCCTGCCCGAGGAATCGCGTACCGCCAGGAGATTTTCGCCCAGCAGCCGGACCCGTTCCGGCGACCCGTTGGCCTCGATCTCCCAGGAGAAGAGGAAGGGTATCCAGTACTCGCGGAGCAGGTTCCCCATAGGAGTCCCCGCCCCGACTCGAGTCATCAGTTCGTTATCCGTGGCGCTCAGCATGTCATACTCCTTCGCAGGCCGATCGCATGACCAACCGCATCATAGGCAGAGGTTCATCGGCCTTCAAGCATCTCCGAGGAGTCCCTTTCTACCGGAGAACGGGCGGCCCGGCGGGCTTCTATACGTACGTGGCGAGCACGCGCTCGATGTCGGCGTGAGCGATGCTGGGCCCTGCTTCCTGAGGGATGTACTTCTTTGGAGCGCCGTTCACGAACCCCCTGCTCGGTTCAACAGGTAGCCCGAGTACTTCATCGAGCTCGCTGCGGAACACGTTCATGGGGTCGCCGCCGTCCTGGACGATCTCCATCTGCTCGTTCAGCATCTTGCGGAACATGATGATGCCCTTGTCGGACTCGCCGAGTTTCTCGAGGTCGCGTCGAGCTACCGGCCCCTGCGTCACCCACGCCATGTAGTCCTGATTGAAGGTGACGTCAGTGATGAAGCGGCCGTCTTCGCCTCTCAGCGGGTTGTAGTAGTACGGCACCGGGTCCTGCCTGGGCACGACTGCGCCATCGGCGGCACGGAAGATGTAGATCGAGATGTGCAGCGTATTCTCGTCGTCGACCGGGACGCGGAACTGCATCGTGAGCTTTTGGGGAGACCCGACCTGCAGGATGTTGGGGAACAGGATGGGGTGCCCCACCTTCCAGAGGTCGTGCTCCTCGCCGAGCCCCTTCAGGACGCGCCGCTTGATGATCCCGTGGTCGAACAGGTCGAAGCTTATCCGCTCGTGGGGAGCGGACTCGCCGCGCACGTTCACGGTCTGGCCTGCCGCAAGTTGCTGGTAGCGTGTCCAGTAGGAGTGGAGCCACTCGGTGTGGACGGGGTCGAGCGAGTTCTCCTGGCACTGGAGCCAGTTGCACGGCAGTTCCGTGATGGCGATGTCACACGCCACGTTCTCGGCGAATAGCGGTTCCCATTTCGGCAGGAGCGGCGTTGGCTGCGGGCCCATGTAGGCGAAGATGAGTCCGGAAAGCTCCCGGACCGGGTAGCCCGCGACCTTCACCTTCTCCTTGAAGCGTCCGTCCGGATGGACGGTCTCTTCGAACGGCTGCTCGATGCACTGGCCGGTCTCGTCCATCATCCAGCCGTGGTACATGCAGCGCAGGCCGTGCTCCTCGGGGATGCCGTAGGAGAGGTCGACGCGGCGGTGAGGGCAGAAGCGTTCGATGAGCCCGAGCGTGCCCGACTTGTCCTTGTAGAGGACGAGGTCCTCGCCGAGGACACGGACGGCCTTGGTGGGACGCTCGTACAACTCCCCGGCGGCGGCGATGGGCTGCCAGTAGCGCCGCATCAACTCGCCCATGGGCGTTCCCTGTCCTACCCGGGTCAACTTCTCATTCTGTGCTGTGCTCAGCATCGCCATGCCTCCTGTCGTCGATACTCGTCATCGCTGTGGACTGTCCGGTGCTGAGGGAGGCTGTAAGGAGGGCCTATCGGGGAGCGGAAAGGCAGCGTGCAATAAGCCGGACAGCGACGACTACCGTCGCACGGTAACTATACCACTACGATATCCGAGTGCACCGGCCAGTCTGGCGAGCGCCAGGGATGCTCTGAACAAGCCGACCCGTGCCCGCGATGGGGGGAGCCGGTGGCGGTGAGGTTCTGCCTGGGTGTGGAGCGGTTTTTCTGTTTTCTGTTGCTTTCTGTTGCATCCGGCATATCTCACTCGTAAGTCCGGCCCGTCCGTGCAACGGTTGGGCTGCCCTCTGCAACGGCAGTCCCTACAGACCGCAACTCCAATGCAACTCCAAAGCAACGGAAATGCAACGATCTGCAACAGAGGGCTTCCGTGGGGGGCACAGGGCAGGGGTCAATGGGCCTCAGGAACAGGGTACGCAGGGCTGCTTCGTTGGCGCAACGGGCAGGTGTCACAAGTAGTGTCCCTGGAAGTGGTGTAAGAGCAGACGAGGGCTATGCAAGAAAGTGGCCATCGGGTCATCCTCATCAACAACGACGATGAAGGAGGCGACCTCGATGGCCAAGAACAGGATGGATGTGTTGGAGCTGTTGCGCAAGGAGGCAGAGGAGGCAGACATTGACTTTCTGCGAGAGGGGCTGTCGGTGTTGGTGCAAGCGGTGATGGAGGCGGAAGTTGCAGCCAAGACGGGTGCGGAGCGCGGGGAACGGAGTCCGGAGCGGATGACGCACCGC
>MPMJ01000054.1 GCA_002238425.1 SAR202 cluster bacterium bin16
ACCGTCTTGGTCATCGGGCCTATCGTGTCCATGAACCACGCCATCGGGAACGCGCCATGCCGGCTGACCGCGCCCCACGTCGGGCGCAGGCCCACGATGCCGCACCAGCCCGCCGGGCCGCGTATCGAACCCGCCGTGTCGCCGCCGAGCGCAGCCGCGCACAACGACGCCGCGACCGCAACGCCCGAGCCGCTGCTCGACTGCCCCGCCTGCCCGGGCCCGCGCCCCCCCCCCGCCGTGCCCCCGCCGAGCGCACCCGCGCACACCGCCGCCGCGCCCGCACCGCCCGAGCCGCTGCTCGACTGCCCCGCCTGCCGCGTTTCGTCCCACGGGTTGTGCGGCACGCCGAACGGGTGCTGCACGTTGCCGCCGAGCGCGTACTCGCTCAGGTTCAGCTTGCCCAGCAGCACAGCGCCGTCCTCGCGGAGCCGACCGACCGCGGTGGCGTCCGCGTCCGCGACGTAGTCCACGATGTTCCCGCCGAGCGTCGTCCGCACCCCCTTGGCGTCGAACTGGTCCTTGACCGCGACCGGCAGCCCGTGGAGTGGCCCGCGCACCATGCCGCGCGAGAGTTCGTCCGCCGCCGTGCGCGCAGCCCGCAGGGCGCCCTCCTCGTCGAGGGTGATGTACGCGTTCAACCTTTCGAAGCGCTTCGCCCGTGCGATGAACGCCTCAGTGAGTTCGACAGGCGAGACCTCGCCCCTGGTGATGAGCGCGGAGAGTTCCGTTGCGGAGCGGAGCGTCAGATCATCGGCCACCGTCGACCTCCTCTGCCTCCGCGCCCTCGGCCGTGAGCCAGAAGACGGGGATGGGGTCTATCGCGTCGGCCTCGGGGTCTTCGAGCGCCGCGGCGGCCTCGTTGATGGCGTTTACGCGGTTCGTTATCTCATCGAGGTCGACGTCGTCGAGCGGCGTCATGTCGAGCGCCCGCAGCAGCGAGCGCACCTCGTCGGTCGTCAGGTCGGGCATACGAAACCTCCGGGCCGCATTCTAGCGCGTGCGGGCACCGAATGACCGGAGGAAGGCGGATTTGGTATCCTGACGAGTGGCGTGGAGGGATCGCATAGTGGCCTAGTGCGCCCGCCTGCTAAGCGGGTTGGGGGTGATGAGCTCCCTCGCGGGTTCGAATCCCGCTCCCTCCGCCACCACCGAAAGAGAAACACGAGCAGTCATGGGAATGTTCACAGTCAATCTCAGGGTGATTGGCCCGAACGGCCTCACTGAGGACGTTGATGCACTTGTGGACACGGGTGCGAACCGCACTGCGCTTCCTGCCAGCCTGCTCCGCCGCCTGGGAGTAGCTCCACAGGAAACCAGCATGTTCCGCACAGCCACGGAAGAGTTAGTGGAACTGGAAACCGGAGAGACCTTCGTGGAATTCGAGGGGCGAACAAAGACCGTTCCTGTCGTGTTCAACGCTGATGCCGCTCAGCCGCTCCTCGGCGCGACGATGCTCGAGACCTTCGAACTCTCGGTCGACCCTGTCCAGAAGCGGCTCGTCCGCATCCCCGGCCAGTTGATGTAAACGCCATGCCGAGCTACTACATCTGGACCGTTGGCTGTCAGATGAACAAGGCCGACTCCGAGCGGATGGGAGCGGGGCTGGAGCAGCTCGGCCTCGAGTCCGCCGACACCCCCAAGCAGGCCGACGTCATCGTGCTCAACAGCTGCGTCGTGCGCCAGCAGGCGGAGGACCGCGTCACCGGCATGCTCACGTCGCTCAAGCCGTGGAAGCAGCGCTTCCCGGAGAAGACGCTCGCGCTGATGGGCTGCATGG
Organism: SAR202 cluster bacterium bin16; assembly: GCA_002238425.1. Lineage (GTDB taxonomy): Bacteria > Chloroflexota > Dehalococcoidia > Lucifugimonadales > Australimonadaceae > Bin16. The sequence goes on from MPMJ01000054.1 coordinate 1,778, forward strand.
TCGGCCCGAAGCAGGACGACCTCCGCAAGCGTTACCCCTACGTCGATGTCTTCATGCAGCCGCAGCAGTTCGAACCGCTCATCGAGCTCGTCGGCGACAAGATCGGCGTCGACCCGGACGGCTGCGCGGGGCCGTTCGTGCCCGGCCACCCCTCGGTCACGACGCACGTGCCCATCATCCACGGCTGCGACAAGTTCTGCACGTTCTGCATCATCCCCTACCGGCGCGGGCGGGAGATCTCCCGCCCCATCGAGGAGCTTGTGAGCGAGTGCCGCATGCTCGTCGCGCGCGGCGTGCGCGAGGTGACGCTTCTCGGCCAGAACGTCGACTCGTACGGCCACGACCTCCCCGGCGCTCCCGACCTCGCTGACCTGCTTGAGGCCGTCCACGAGCAGGTACCCGAACTCGCCCGCATCCGCTTCCTCACCTCTCACCCCAACGACATGAGCGAGCGCATCGTCGACGCCGTCGCCGGTCTGCCTCGCGTGATGGAGAACATCAACCTGCCATTCCAGGCCGGCAACGACGAGGTGCTCGCGAACATGCGGCGCGGCTACACCAACGCCCAGTACCGCGAGCTCGTCGCCCGCATCCGCGAGACCGTCCCCGGCGTCGCGATGGTCACCGACCTCATCGTCGGCTTCCCCGGCGAGACCGAGGCGCAGTTCGAGGACTCGCTCGACATGGTGCGCGACCTCCGCTTCGACAAGGTCCACTCCGCGATGTACTCCACGCGCCCCAACACCTTCGCCGAACGCAAGATGAGCGACGACGTGCCGCAGGAGGAGAAGCACCGCCGCCTGAAGGCCATCGAGGCCGCGCAGGAGGCCATCCTCTCCGAGATCAACACCGCCTACTTCGGCACGACGCAGGAGGTGCTGGTCGACGGCCACAACAAGGGCCGCTGGCAGGGCCGCACCCGCACCGACAAGCTCGTCTTCTTCGACGCCTCCTCTTCCCCTCTCCTTGAGGGAGAGGGCGATGCGCGAAGCGCACGGGGTGAGGGCATCGCCCTCGGCGACGTCCTGAACGTCCGCATCACCCGAACGACCCCCTGGTCGCTGCAGGGCAAGGCGCGCATCGCCACACCTGCGTAGGGCAAGACGACAGACTATGAAACTTCACGTCGATAAGGAAGCCGACGCCCTCTACCTCCGATTGGACGACACGCCCATCGTCGAGTCTGGGGAAGTAGCGCCGGGAATCGTGCTCGACTACAGCGCATCGAACGAGGTGACCGGCATCGAGATGCTTCACCTCTCGAAGCGTTCCTCCGCCCTGAACCTCTCGGCTTTGGAGTTCGAGTCAGTCTGAATGGTCCGAACGACTCCGTGGTCGCTGCGGGGCGAGGCGCGCATCCCCACTCCTGTGTAGGCGGGGCCTCCCCTTGGCATTACATACTGTCTGCTCTTGGGACGAACCCCCCAACCGCCGCTACCGCTACTGGCTCGAAGCCACGCTAGAAGATCCCAGTGAAAAAGCCAGTACCGGCATCTGCCTGTTCCTGATGCTGAACCCGAACAAGGCAGACTGGGACCGCTCAGACGAGACGGTGAACCGTTGTAAGCGCCTTGCTCAGGAGTGGGGCTACGGTACGCTCTGGGTATGCAACCTGTTCCCGGTACGCGGAGGCAACTCCAACGCTCTGCCTCGAGACCGGATGGGGCCGTACAAGCCCGAAAACCCTGAATTCGCCGGTTGTGCGCTTTGCCAGGGTGACTCCCAGCGTGACGTACACATCAACGACTTGCACATTCGCCAGGCGGGGCAGGCCGCAGAAGTCATCGTCTGCGCATGGGGAGGCAAAGGCGGTCTCAACGAACGTGGTCGAGAAGTCACCACTATGCTCGTCAGCGCAGGCCATGAGGACAGGCTCTACACGTTCGGGTTGACGAAGACCGAGCGCCAACCCAAGCACGCAAAGCCCCAGCTGCGAGGCTGGTGGCCGGAACCGACAGAGCTGACGCCTTGGGTAGATGTGGAAGAGTGGCTCGCGGAAGGCAAGAAGCGCTGACCCGCTATTCCCCATCCTGCCCATCCCTGTTCATTCCCCATTTTGTGCATTCCGTCACAAAGTACCCCTTGCGCCGCCGTAGAATTCCTTCCCACAAGCGAATTCCACTTGGCGCGAGGTGAAACCATGCTCCACCACTGGCACGGAACACGAGACCTGATACGCATGGCGCTGGCCGAGGACGAGGTCGCCTACGACCCCACCTCCTCGCTCCTGCCCGACGACCTCACGAGCGAAGCGCTGATGATGCCGAAGGCCAATGGCGTCCTCGCGGGCGTCGACGTAGCCCTCGAGGTCTTCCGCGAGACCGACCCCACACTCGAAACGACCCGCCTCGTCGACGACGGCTCGCCCGTCGAGCGCGGCATGTACGTCGCCTCGATACGCGGGCGGATGTCGAGCATCCTCCGCGCGGAGCGCACCGCCCTCAACTTCGTCCAGCGCATGAGCGGCATCGCCACCGCCGTCAACGGCTACGTGCGCGCCATCGACGGCCTTCCCACGCAGATGATCGACACGCGCAAGACGCTCCCCGGCTGGCGGCTGCTGGACAAGTACGCCGTCCGCATGGGCGGCGGCCACAACCACCGCATGAGCACCGGCGACGGCATCCTCATCAAGGACAACCACATCGCGGCGATGGCCACCCGCGGCGAGAGCATGACAGAGCTCATCCGGCGCGCCAAGCACGACGCCGCCCACACCATCCGCATCGAGGTCGAGTGCGACACGCTCGACCAGGTGCGCGAGGCCGTCGAGGCCGGCGCGGACATCATCCTGTTCGACAACATGACGCCTGGCCAGATGCGCGAGGGCGTCGCCATCTGCAAGGGCCGCGCGCTCACCGAGGCGTCAGGCGGCATCACTATCGACACCGTGCGCGACGTCGCAGAGACGGGCGTCGACCTCCTCTCCACCGGCGCCGTCACGCACTCCGTCACCGCGCTCGATATCAGCCTCGAGGTCCATGTGGACGGCGCATGATCCCGCTCCGCTTCGTCTGCGCTGCCGCAGGGCTCCTCGCCCTCGCGGCATGCGGCAACAGCGAGCCCACCCCCGCAACCCCTGAACCTCACGGCAGCCAGCGCATCGTTTTCGTCGGGCCGCAGTTCGACATCTGGTCCGTGCAGGAAGACGGCGGCAACCCCGAACGCCTTACCGGTGCCAGCGAAACGGGCGAGTCCCGCGAGTCCGGCACCAGCATTTCGTTGCGCCCCCAGCAAGCGCAGAGCGTCCGCTACACCTGGCCGACCTGGTCGCCCGACAGCAGGTTCGTTGCGCTCTCGCGCACGCCGGGTAGCGGGCCCGCACTCGCCAGCCTCATGCTGCTCGACACCGAGGATGCAACGGAGCGGCAGCTCCACGAAACCCGGCCCGGCTCTGTCGGCCTCGTCGCCAACGGCGCACCGCACTACGCGCTCTGGGCCCCGGACTCGCGACATCTCTCGTTCGTCGCTCCGCGAGGCCCCGGCCAGGGACTCGGCCTCTACTCGATCGAGCCCGAAAACGGCGAACCCTACGAGGTCGCGGCCAACGCCCCGCTCTACCACGTATGGTCTCCGGACGGGACGTACATCCTCACCCATCGCCGCGAACAACTCCTGCTCCACGACACCGGCGACCGCTCGACGCGCGACCTCGACGCGGACTCGTTCCGCTACCGCGTTCCCGCGTTCAGTCCGGACGGCGAACGCATCGCCTACGTCGTCGATGAGGGCGGCGCCGGTAGCCTCGTCACCTCCAGGCTCGACGGGACGGACCGCGTCTCGCTGATGAGCGTCCTCGGCGTTGCCGCTTTCGGCTACGCACCCAGCGACGGACGCCTCGCAGTCGTGAAGAGACCTCTCTCGAAGCCGTCCTACGACGAACTCTACGTCGTGAACGAGGACGGGACAGGCGTTGAGGAGCCGTTGGTGCGCGGCGCGCTCGCCGCCTTCTACTGGTCGCCCGATGGCTCGCGCATCGCCTACGTCACCCTCGACGACGGCATCGCGTGGCATATCCTCGTCCCCGCCACCGGCGAAACGCGCCCGCTCACCCGCTTCATCCCCACCCCGGACTACCTCACCCACCTGCAGTTCTTCGACCAGTTCGCGCCATCCCACCTCGTCTGGTCCGCCGACTCCACGAAACTGGTGTTCGCAGGCGTTCTCGACCGCACCGAGAGTCCCCGGGTCTGGCTCGTCGACACGACCGGCAACGAATCCCCGCGCCCCGTCGCCGAAGGCCGCCTCGCCTTCTGGGTGCCCTCAGCGACGGGGTAGCAAGTGCGCGCTGGGGAGGCGCCATGCGCCTCACGCCTAGCGCGCTATCTCGTAGACGGTCACCGTCTGGCTGACCTCATTCGCCACGAGCAGCAGCGGCGCGCCGGTCGGGCTGTCCTCGGCTGCGACGACCTCCAGCCCTTCGGGACCGACATCCCCTGCGGTGCCTGCGTCCAGATCTCCGTACCGGTTCGTGTTGCTCACGTAGTCGAGGAACCGCGCCTCGCGGGGATACGTCACGTCGAACACCGCGATGCCGCCGATGCGCTCCAACCCGAGGAAGGCATAGGTGCGTCCCCAGAGCCGCGCTACCGCTACCGCCTCCGGCTCCGACCCCTTGTCGTCCGACCGTCCGTCGAACCCATCGGCGAGGCCGTTGGAGTTGAACGCCTCCGGCGCATACTCGGTCAGCGCGCGAGCGATGCTGCTCCCGCTGTCGAAGACAACATTCCCGTCGGTGTCCCATATCGTGAGCGAGCGAGCGCCGTAGGAGTAGATGACGTCGTGGTCGCCGTCTCCGTCGGTGTCCCCGTGGGCGCTCGTGGTCTTGAGGCGGCCCAGCATGTCGTCCGCCTGCAACGCGGCTGCGTTGGGGAACGCGGTCGGGTCGAGCGTCAGGTCCTTGACCCGCTCCTCTTCGCTATAGCCGTCGTAGTCGCGGGCGTCGCCCTCGTTCGCGGTGACGATGTACAGCTCGCCGTCCGGCGCCACGTACGACGCGATGGTGTCCGGCTGGTACATGCCGAACACCGGCCAGTTGCGGATGTTGATGCCGTCGTCCTCGTTGCTCGCGTCCAGCTCGTTGCCCGGCAGCGAATGGTCCTTGTAACCGAGCGGCAGTATCTTCGTGACCGTGGCGCTCGCGATGTCCACCACCGCGATGGCGTTGTTCTCCTGGAGCGCTACGAAGGCGGTGGAGGAGTCCGGCGCAACCGTGATGTACTCCGGCTCCACGTCCTCCGCAAGTCCGGCGCCCGGGCCGAATATCCGCAGACCGCCTGCTTGCAGCGCGTCGAGATCGAAAGCGGAGGCGTCGAACGCGGCTGTCGTCGTGCTGAACCCGCCGTCCACGTCTATCACCGTGATCGACCCCACCGGGTCGGTTGCGTAGTCGTCGCTCGGCTCGCCTTCGTTCGCCACCAGCGCGTACTTCACGTCCGGCGTGAATGTGATCATGTCCGGCAGCACGCCGGTCTCCACTTCGGCGATCCGCATGAACGAGGTGGCGCTGTAGAAGACCGCTTTGCCAGGTGCGCCCGGGTCGGCGTCTCTATCCGCGTCCACCGCTATGCCGACCAGTCCATCCTTCACATCAACGCTCGTCACGCCGTCGCCGTAGGACGACAGATCGAGCACGTGCGCAACCATGGGCTGCGACGGGTCCGACAGGTCCAGCACCTCCACCGTTGCCCCGGCGGTGACGAACGCACGGGCCGTCGAGGGGTCGAACGCGACGATCTCCGCTCCCTCTTCAGACGTGTACGTGCCGAGTTTCGTGAGCGAGATGGGCGGCAGCGGCGCCGTCAGTGTGGTGAGTTCGCGCCAGGCTGAGCCGTCCTCTCCCTCGTAGCGCCATGAGAGCACGCCGTCCACGTTGACCAGCTCCACTTCGCGACCGTCCGCTCCGGGCGCGCCGGGCCTTCCATTCGAGCCCGTCACTCCGGCAGGCCCTGATGGCCCGGACGGTCCTGCCGCCCCCGCTGGCCCTTGCGGCCCCTGCGGCCCCGCGGCTCCGGCTTCTCCATGTTGTCCCTGGGGACCCTGCGGTCCCGTCTCGCCCGGTACCCCTTCCGGCCCCTGGCACCCCATGAGCGCCAGTGGCGCCGCCGATGCCGCGAGCAAGAGTCCTATCCACAGTCTGCCAAATCGAGAGAGGTGTTCCACGCGATCTCCTTGGTAGGGAGGTGATGCCCACGCTTGCCACCCGAGGGCGAACGCAGGTACACCAATCACACCACGGAGCGCAGGCCACCGTGTTATCAACAGGGGAAGGGCGTGTTATACGCGGAGGGGGATCCTGTTAAGGATGCTCTGATCCCTTCCCCTCGATGGGGGGAGGGGTGGGTGACGGGGGGAGGGGGTTCGTGTTAAGGTTGCTCTGTCCCTTCCCCGGGGAGGGGGGGAGGGTGGGGAGGGGGGGGCGCTACCCCACCAGCCCTGCCACCACGTCCGAGAGTGAGACGCCCGCCATCGACGGCAGCAGGTAGTCCGCGTGGCGCAGGTCCATGTTCGCGGTGAGCGGGTTCGGCGCGGCGACGCAGCGCAGGCCCGCCGCCTTCGCAGCCGTCACCCCGTGCGGCGAGTCCTCGATGGCGAACGCCTCGTGCGGCTGGACACCCAGCCGTTCGAGCGCGAGGCAGTACACCGCCGGGTTCGGCTTCGGCACACCAACCTCGTCGCGGCTGCAGACGGCGGCGAACGACGGCAGCAGCCCCAACCGGTCGAGGTGGCCGTTGACCCACCCGGACGTCGAGCTCGACGCCACGGCGAGCGTGAGCCCCGCGGCTTTCGCCTGCGCGATGAGCTCCGCCGCCCCCTCCCGTGGAGGAAGCGCGAGCGTCACGTCGCGGCGCCTCGCGCGCGCCTCCGCCCGGATCGCCTCTCTGTCCACCTCACGCCCGATGGTGCTTTCCAAGTGGACGAACGCGGCGTCGTTACCGACGCCCTGCCCGATCACGTTCTGCCAGACGCTCAGCGGCAGCGTCGCGCCCAGCTCCTCGAAGATCGTGCTGTACGCCTCGTAGATGGGCTGTTCGGTGTCGACGATGAGGCCGTCGAAGTCGAAAACGATGGCGCGGTAGGGGATACTCACCCGCCCATTATAGAAGACCTTATCTGCGGGGTCGGGGGCAAGGTGTCTGGTGTAGGGGCGTCCCTTGTGGGCGCCCTTGCCCCACCCTCCGTCCCACGCCGCTATACTTGCGCGCAGCCTGTCCAGCGGAGATTGCGATGTCCCCTGAACTGACCCCGGACGCGTTCGCCTCGATGGCGCGCGCCGCCGGGATTACCGCCGGCCCCGAGCACATCGAGAAGCTGCGCCCCGAGGTGGAAGCGATGCTCGGACGCATCGCGCCGCTGGACGATCTGCCGGTCGACCACATCCCCGTCGAGCGGGCGGTCGGAGGCGTGGAATGACGGACGTCACCTCACTCTCCGCCGCCGACCTCGCACGGCGCATCGCCGCCAAGGAGATCTCCGCGACCGAGGCTGTGGGCGCGTTCGTCGCTCGCGCCGACGCGCTCGAACCGCAGGTTGGCGCGTTCATCACGCGCACCTCCGATGACGCGATGGCCGACGCCCGCGCCGCCGACGACGAGCTCGCCACGGGGCGTTCGCGCGGCCCGCTGCACGGCGTGCCCTTCGGCATCAAGGACATCTACTGGAGCGCAGGCATCGTGACGACGTCCGGGTCGGCGCTCGATGCCGAGTTCGTGCCGGACGAGGACGCCGACGCCGTCCGCCTGCTCCGCGAGGCGGGCGCTATCTCAATGGGCAAGGTCAACACCGTCGAGTACGCGTTCGGCCCCACCGGACAGAACGCCACCTACGGCATGCCGCGCAACCCGTGGGGCGAGGGCCGCATGCCCGGCGGTTCGTCCAGCGGCACGGGTGCAGGCGTCTCGTCGGGCTTCTTCCCCTTTGGTCTGGGCTCGGACACCGGCGGCTCCATCCGCATCCCGTCCTCGCTCTGCGGCATATCCGGCATCAAGCCGACATTCGGACTCGTGAGCCGGTTCGGCGTCACGCCGCTCTCGCACTCGCTCGACACCGCGGGTCCGATGGCGCGCACCGTCGAGGACCTTGCCCTGATCCTGAACGTCCTCGCCGGCCACGACGAACGTGACCCCGTCTCGATCACCGCCCCGAAGGTGGACTACGTGGCGTCGCTGGAGGGCGGCGTGAGCGGGCTCCGCATCGGCGTGCCCCTGCAGTACGTCTGGGAACCGATCGACACCGATGTCGCGCTCGCGTTCGAGTCCGCGATGCGCACGCTGGAAGGGCTCGGCGCGCAGGTCATGGAGATCTCGCTGCCCGAGCTGGACTGGACGACCCCCATCGCCGCCGGCATCACGACCGCCGAGGCGGCCATGGCCCACGGCGCGCGCGTCCTCCGCGACGGCGACCGCATGGACCAGGCGATACGCCGCCGCTTCGAGTCCGGCTTCTTCGTTCCGGCGACGGCCTACGCCCGGGCGCAGCAGGCCCGCGTCGCGTACGCGCGGGCGGTCGCGCAGGCGCTCACGCGCGTCGACCTCATCGCGATGCCCACCGTCGCCACGCCAGCGCCGCTCGCCGACCAGGACACGCTCAACTTCAACGGCGTCGAGATAACGTCGCGGGAGGCACTGCTGAAGCTCACCCGCGTCTTCAACCTCGCCCGTATGCCGAGCGCCTCCGTGCCGTGCGGATTCTCGCCCGACGGCCTGCCGCTCGGCCTCATGCTGGGCGGCGCGAGGCTCAACGACGCGCTCGTGCTCCGCGCTGTCCACGCCTACCAGACCGCAACCGACTGGCACCTGCGCCAGCCCCCGTTCGGCTGATACGACGACGAAGGAGGCCGACATGGCAGACCTGACCGAACTCATGGAAGAGGTCGCGCTCGCGAACCGCATGCTGTACGAGATGGGCCTCGCCGACTCCTCCACCATCGAACGCGGGCACGTGAGCCTGCGCCTGCCCGACGACCCGGACAGGTTCGTCATCAAAGCGCTCGGCCCCGCGCTCTCCCAGACCTACGCCGAGCACATGGTCGTCGTCGACGTGAACGGCTACAAGGCGGGCGGACCGAAGGAGCTGAACCTCCCGAACGAGGTGAAGATGCACTCCTGCCTGCTGCGCGAGCGCCCGGACGTCAACTCCGTCGTGCACGTCCACCCGCGCTACACCGTCCTCATGAGCGTGCTGCAGAAGCAGATGGGGCCGATGTGCATCGAAGGCATGCCCCTCTTCTCGGAGCCCCTGCCGATGTTCCCCAGCCCGCGCCTCATTATCCACGAGAAGGACGGCGCGGAGGTCGCGCGCCTCATGGGCAGCCACAGCGCCATCCTCCTGCAGGGCCACGGCGCGGCAACCGTCGGCGGCGACATGGAAGACGCCATCGTGAACATGCTGCACTTGGAGGAGCAGGCGCGGATGAACTACCTCGCGTTCTGCGCCGTCGGCAGCGGGCACGCCGTCCTGACGCCGGAACAGGCCGGCGAATTCGTCGCCAACATGCGCTCCATGCCCCAGGCCGACCACCTCACGCCCGAGGTCGCCCCGACGCCACGCAAACCCAGCGGCATCTGGCGCCACTACGCCGCCCGCGCCCAGCGCTAGAGGGTCAGCCTGGTTGTTCCCGCGGGAACCTAGGGCGACCGTCAGGTCGCGTGGCGGGGTGGCAAGGGGTGCCCGGCGTAGGGGCGCCCCCTTGTGGGTGCCCTTTGCCCACCTCTCCCTCTGGGAGAGGTGGACGCGCCAGCACGGCGAGTGAGGGTTCCCACCTATTCCATCACCTTCAGACTCGGCACGAGCGACCGGAAATACTCGTACGCGTGCGACGCACGGCGCGACCAGTCCGGCCCGAACCGCGCGACGTACTCGTCCGTCAGCGGCACCGGCGTCCCGACGATGGTCGCGATGACTTGCGTGATAGCCGCTCGCTCCAGGTAGATCGTGTTCGACACCGAGTGGTCCATCGACTCGCCCACCACGACGACGCCATGATTGCGCAGCAGCGCCGCTGTGCGGTCGCCAAGCGTATCCGCAACCTCTTCGCCCAGCGCGGTCGTCGTGATGAGGTCGGGCCTCGGGTAGATGGGAGTCTCCGGCGCGAACGGGAGGCCCTGGTTCTGGAGCGCCTTGATGGGCACGTTCCCCGCGCCTATCGCCGTCGACACCAGCTGGTGCGTGTGCACGACCGAGTTCACGTCCGGCCTCGCCCGCATGATGGCCGCATGCAGCGCCGTCTCGCGCGGCGGCACCGGCTCGGTTATCGTCCGGCCGCGCTGGTCGGACGGGTTCCACTGCGAGTCGCCGCCCTCGAGATAGGCGTCGATGTCGACCGCGATGATGTCCTCCGCGCGTATCTGGTTGTGCGGACGCAGCACGGGCTTGATATAGAGCACGTTCGTGCCCGGCACGCGCGCGCTGACGTGCCCGTGGAAGTCCACCAGCCCCTGGTGGTCGAGCACGTGCGAACTGTCCGCTACCTGGCGCTTCAGCGTCTCGATCTCTGTGTTCGTCGTCATGGCTGTGGGTTCCCTCCTGTTGCTGTGGCGGTGGCGGGCGCACGCTCCGGGCGCTTCGGCTTCACGGCGAGCGCCAGCAGCACGGCTGCGATGGTGAATGTTACGGCAGCGGAGTAGAAAACGGCGTCGTAGGACCCCGTGGACTCCCTGATGACCGACATGATCAGCGGACCGAGCGCAAGGCCCCCGAGCAGTGCGGTCTGGACGAGGCCGGAGATGGCGCCGTAGGAGCGCCTGCCGTAGTAGTTCGCTATGAGGATCATGAGGATGGAACCCTCGCCGCGTGCCGCGACGCCGAGCAGGATGCCGTATCCCACCGCGGCCACGGGGTGCGAGATGAACTGGAAGCCCAGCGCCAGCACCATGCCCATGAGCATCGTGAAGATGCCAAGGAGCCGTTCTGAGATGCGCTCCGCCAGGAAACCCCAGAGCGTGTTGGCGAACGCGCCGGAGATGGCGAACATGCTCACGGCGGCGACCCCTATCGCCTCTCTGAGCCCCTGGTCCGCGTAGATCTGCGGCATGTGGAACGGCAGCCCGCCCCCGCCGTAGTTCGTGAGCACGATGGACAGGATGATGAGGGCGAACGACGGCGTGCGGATCGCCTCGCGCAGCGTCCACGACGCCTCCGCCTCCCGCGCGCTCGCCTCTATCGCAGCCCGCCCGCCCGCTTCCGTGACTTCATCGCCGTCCGGCAGCAGTCCCATCTCTTCCGGAGTCCGGCGGATGACGAGCGCGTTCGGCACCACGAGAAAGACGATGACCGCTATGCCGAGGATGACCCACACCCCCCGCCAGCCCAACCCGGCGCTGATGATGAGGAGCGCGGCAGGCCCCAGCACGAACGTCCCCACCGGGTGGGCGGTGCCCACGAGCCCGATGGCGCGCCCCCGCATCCGGCGGAACCAGTTGACCACGACCACGCGCGGAACGACGCCCGCGATCAGGTTCTGCGCGATGCCCCGCGCGATCGCGTAGCCGATCACCAGCACCCAGACCGTGGGCGCGGCCGCGATGAGGAAGAACGTGGAGGCCATCAGCACGACGCCGAGCGTCATCAGCACGCGCGGGCTGTAGCGGTCGGCGAGCAACCCGACGAACGGCGCGCCGATCCCCGACAGCATGCCGCCTACCGTCACGGCTCCCGCGATGGCCGTGGCGCTCCATCCCGTATCCTCGCTGATGGGCCGCACGAGCACGCCGATGAAGACCTGGCTCGTGGGACCCGCGAACAGCCCCGTCAGCAGGATGACGCCGAGGATGTACCAGCCATAAAAGATGCGCCGCTTCGGTTTCGGGTTCGTGATGGCCTTCTCTCGTCATTCCCGCGAAAGCGGGAATCGCGCGCAGTATACGCCGACGGCCCGCACTCTCTCGGTGCGGCGAGATTCGTGCAACCACAGCGGCTTCCACGACGTAGAATCCAGTAGGGGAGTATGAGCACTGTGGACGACATCCGGGCGCGCCTCGACATCGTCGATGTCGTCTCCGGCTACGTCCCGGACCTGAAGCGCTCCGGGGCCAGCTACAAGGCGCGCTGCCCGTTCCACCAGGAGAATACCCCGTCCTTCGTTGTATTCCCCGACAACCAGGTCTGGCGCTGCTTCGGAGGCTGCGCGACCGGCGGCGACATGTTCTCGTTCGTCATGCGAGCGGAGAACACGGACTTCAGCAGCGCGATGCGCCTCCTCGCCGCGCAGGCCGGCGTCCGCATCGAGGAGCGGCGGCAGCGCAACAACGACGACCCGCTCTACGCCCTCAACGACGCAGCGCAACAGTTCTTCAAGCAGTCCTTCATCGCCGAACGCGGGGCGTACGCACGCACATATGTGGGAGCACGGCACATCGGTGAAGAAGCCGCCGCCCGCTTCGGCATCGGCTACGCGCCCTCCACCGGCGGCGAACTCCTGCGCAGCCTCAGCGCGCTCGGCTTCAACGACGACCTGCTCCTCCGGTCGGGCCTCGTCCTGCGCGGCGACGACGGCACGCCCTCGCGGGACATGTTCCGCGGACGCCTCATGTTCCCGCTGCGCGACGTGGACGGGCGCATCGCCGGGTTCGCGGGCCGCTCGATGGACGGCTCCGACCCCAAGTACATCAACACACCTCAGACATCGGTCTTCGACAAGGGCCGCATGCTCTACGCGCTCGACCGCGCCCGCGAGGCCATCGGCGCGGAGGGCGAGGCCGTCGTCGTCGAGGGATACATGGACGTCATCGCCGCGCACGAGCACGGCTACCGCAACGTCGTCGCCTCCATGGGCACCGCCCTGACGGAGACACAGGTCACGCTCCTCAAGGCGCGCGCGCAGCGTATCGTCCTCGCGCTCGACGCCGACGCCGCCGGGCAGGAGGCGATGCTCCAGTCGCTGCGCACGACGTGGGAACTGGTCGGCAGCGTCGCGGTAGGCCGCAGGCGAACCGAGGTGCTGCACCGTCCTGACGACATCTCCTCGCTCCGCATCGCCCTCATCACCGAGGGAAAGGACCCGGACGAGCTGATCCGCAACGACCCCGCGCAGTGGCAGCGCCTGCTGACAGACGCCGTTCCGGCGGTCGAGTTCCTCATCCAGGCCGAGGCGTCGCGCTTGGACATGGGCTCCGCGCAGGGCAAGTCGGAGCTGGTGGAACGCCTCCTGCCCGTCGTCTTCGCGGTGCCGAACTGGGCGGACCAGGAACGCTACTTCAGCAGGCTCGCGGAGATCGTCGGCGTCCCCGTCGCCACGTTGGAAGCCGCGGTGGGACGCCTGCAGGGGCCGCTGCGCAGCCAGCAACGCGCCCGGCGTCCGGTGCCGGAAGCCGCGAACCGGGAGTTGGCGTCCGTGTTCACCATCGCGGAGCACGACCCGTTGGAGGAGCGCGTGCTCGCGCTGCTCGCGCAGGAACCTGAATTCCTGGCCCAGGTAGCCGAAGTGGACCCGGACACATTCGTCCGACCTGAGAACCGGGCCGTATTGTTCGCACTCCGGGATACCGGTACAATGGAAGGTGCGATAGCGCAGCTCGACGGCCAACTTGCCGACCGACTTGTCAGGCACTCGCTGGAGGCGCTTCCTCCCGCCGATCGAAAGCAGCGCAACGAGGAATGGACCGGCTGTTTGCGGAGGCTCGAGGAGAGGCGCCTTCGTAACTTGAAAGCACAAGAGGCGGCAGCGTTCTCCTCGGACGCCGTCGGCGACGCCCCTGTAGATCCTGAGTACGTGCAAGCTGTTCAACGACAAGCCCTGGCGGTCAACGAACGGCTGCGGGATCTCTTCACGAAGGGACTCGACTGACCCGCCTGCAGCAGAGAATCTCTCCCCAACCGAGGAGGAAGCATTGGCGACCAGGCAGAAACCCGTCACTACTGATAACGAGGACGCCGCGGAGACGAACGGCGTCGCCGGCAAGAGCCGGACGAAGGCTCCCGCGGCGAAGAACACGGTGAAGCCCGCCCCGAAGACGGCAGCGAGGCCCCGCGTCCGCGCGAAGGCCGCCGTCGCGGAGCAGGCCCCTCCGGCGGAGGAGACCACGACCGACACGAACGGCGCTGCCGTCGCGACGAGCCCCGGGGCTCCTGAGGCCAACGGCGCCGCCCCGTCGGACGCGGCCGGGAACGGCGTGGAAACGGTGGACGTCACCGCCCCTTACGCATCCGCCGTCGCGGTTGCCGCCATTGCGGCTAACCCCGCTACCGACGAGCCCAACCCGGAGGACATCAAGGCCACCGAGGAAGAGGCGAAGGAAGCCGTCACCGACGCGCAGCAGGACGACATGGAAGGGGACGTCATCGACGACCCCGTCCGGATGTACCTCCGCGAGATCGGACGCGTGACGCTCCTGACCGCCGCGGACGAGCGCCGCCTCGCCCTCCAGCGCGCCTCCTTCAAGCACGTGGAGAAGGCCGCGAACGACCTGCGCGCGGAGACCGGGCGCACCCCGAGGGACACCGACGTCGCGAAACTTCTGCTGCGCCGTCTCCACGACCAGCGGGGCCTGCTCGACGACATCACCGAGTTCCTCGCCATCGAGGAAGAGATAACCCTCGGCGAGCTGCTCCACAATGAGAAGCTGCGCGCGAACGTGGACGGCGAGTTGAACCTGGAGATGCTCGAAACCCTCGCTCCGCGCTACGAGATGGAGCCCCCCGAGCTCGGCCAGCAGATCGTGCAACTCGCGCTCAACAGCCACGTCCTGCCGGACGACATCCTCGACATCGTCGGCGCGGACGTCGCCGTCGCCGATCTCCCGGAGATCATCGAGGACGCGGACATCGGGCAGAACATGGAGAGCCACGAGTTCGTCCTCCACCGGCACTTCCGGGACGTGGAGGAACTGGGGATCAAGGCGCAGCGCCACCTCGCGGAAGCGAACCTCCGCCTCGTGGTGAGCGTCGCCAAGAAGTACATAGGCCGGGGCATGTCCCTGCTCGACCTCATCCAGGAGGGGAACATCGGCCTGATCCGCGCCGTCGAGAAGTTCGACTACCGCAAGGGCTACAAGTTCTCCACCTACGCAACCTGGTGGATACGGCAGGCCATCACCCGCGCCATCGCTGACCAGGCGCGCACGATCCGCGTCCCTGTCCACATGGTCGAGACCATCAACAAGCTCATGCGCGTCAGCCGCCGCCTCGTACAGGAGTACGGGCGCGAACCGACGACGCAGGAGATTGCGGAGGGCATGGAGGTCCCGCCGGAGCGCGTCCGCGAGATCCTCAAGGTCGCACAGGAGCCCGTCTCGCTCGAAACGCCCATCGGTGAGGAGGAGGACTCCCACCTCGGCGACTTCATCGAGGACCGCAACGCTCCCGCTCCGCCGGAAGCCGCGACCGCCCAGCTGCGCCGCGAGGAGGTCGCTCGCGCGCTCGGAACGCTGAGCGAACGCGAGCGCCGCGTGCTGCAACTCCGCTTCGGCATCGACGACGGCCGCAGCCGCACCCTGGAAGAGGTCGGGCGCGACTTCGGCGTCACCCGAGAGCGCATCCGCCAGATCGAGGCGAAGGCCCTCCGCAAACTCCGCCACCCCAGCCGCTCCCGCCAGCTCCGCGACTTCCTGGAGTAAAACCTCCGTCATTCCCGCGAAAGCGGGAATCCAGAGTGGCCCGTCAGGTCACGCGGAAGGGCAACTGGGGCAGCGGTGTCTGGCCCCCTCTCCCTACAAGGGTGTATAGACCGGAGACATGGTTTACGGGTGTTCGGAGACATACTTTACACATTGGGACACCTCGTAACCTCCGGCTCAGGGCCGCGCAGATCCACGTCCGCGATAGGGTGCGTCATGAACCAAACACCCCACACGCTATCCTCTGCTGTTGGCCGGAGCGCTACCGGATACCCCCGGAGCGCCCGGCCCACCTTGAACGCGTAGCCCTTGAAGCTCACCCACCCTTCTGCCATCACCTTGCGCACCAGGTCGCCGTCTCCGTATTCGATCGG
>MPMJ01000007.1 GCA_002238425.1 SAR202 cluster bacterium bin16
GCGGTGCGTCATCCGCTCCGGACTCCGTTCCCCGCGCTCCGCACCCGTCTTGGCTGCAACTTCCGCCTCCATCACCGCTTGCACCAACACCGACAGCCCCTCTCGCAGAAAGTCAATGTCTGCCTCCTCTGCCTCCTTGCGCAACAGCTCCAACACATCCATCCTGTTCTTGGCCATCGAGGTCGCCTCCTTCATCGTCGTTGTTGATGAGGATGACCCGATGGCCACTTTCTTGCATAGCCCTCGTCTGCTCTTACACCACTTCCAGGGACACTACTTCTATCGCGCAGCCGCGGAGGAGGGTTGCACTCATCCTGTGCATCCTGTCCATCCATGTGAAATACTCCCCGCACCCCGCCGGAGGAACCCTCATGCCGAATCCGAGAGCCGACTTCGTCCCCCTGCCCGACAGGCCGGCGCTGCACCTGCCACGCGGAGCCCGCGTCGCCGTCATCCTCGTGATGAACGTCGAGCAGAACGAGTTCGACCAGCACGTCGGACGCCCGCTCAGCCCGCAGCCGCCGGGACGCGAGCGCCTGCCCGACATACCCAACTTCTCGTGGTTCGAGTACGGCCTCCGCTCCGGTTTCTGGCGGGTCCTCAACGCCACGCGCAAACTCAACGTCCCGATGACGATGGCCCTCAACGGCTCCGTCTGCGACGCCTACCCCCAGGTCGCCCGCGCCGCCTTCGACGCCGGGTGGGACGCCGTCGGCCACGGCTACCACCAGCGCCCGATGCCCGCCGTGGACGATGAGACAGCCGAAATCAGCCGCGCGCTCGACACCATCGAGGCGTTCAGCGGCACGCGGCCCCTCGGCTGGCTCGGACCCGGCCTCGGTGAGACCGCCGACACCCCGGAGCGGCTCGTCGACGAGGGCGTCGAGTTCGTCCTCGACTGGGTCAACGACGACCAGCCCTACGAGTTGAAGGTCGCTAACGGCAGGCTCTTCTCCGTCCCCTACTCCCTCGAACTGAACGACATCGGCGTCTACATCCGGCTCGGCCATCCGGGGCCGTCGATGCTGGAGCGCGTCCACGACCACCTCACGACGCTCCTGAACGACGAGCCGGAGACCGCGCGCGTCATGTCCATCGGCCTGCACCCGTTCATCGTGGGCCAGCCGCACCGCTTCCCCTACTTCGTCAAGATGCTGGAACTCATCATGAACACCCCCGGCGCGATCCCCATGACCGCCACCGAGGTCTACCGCTGGTACCGCGAACAAGCGGGCTAGCGCCGTCATCTCGCGAAGGCGGGAATCTCGCAGCCTGGTGATCCCTTCCCCCTCGATGGGGGAAGGTCAGGATTGGGGGTGATAGTGGCCCCGCCCCGTCGAACGATCAAAGGGGATTACGCCAGCGGAGGCCCGGAAAGCGGCCGAAGTCCGCGTCGTTGGAGTGGACCTCCGCCTGATGCTCCATGGCCAGGGCAGCGACGTGAGCGTCCGTGACGAGGTTGGCGCCGACGCCCGCTGCGTCCAGTGCAGCCCGGAACAGCCTGAGATGCTCTGTGCCGGGGTTCAGCGGCGTGACGTTGGAGTAGCGGAACCACTCCTCCACGTAGTCCACCGCCTGCGTAGGTGTTGCGGGCCGCTCACGAACGCTCGGGTGGGTCAACAGCCGCACGAAGCCTGCCGCTACCAACCACGGAATGCCTACCCGCTCCGTCCCGTTCACTATACCTTCCCACCAGCGTCGAGCCTGCTCGTGAGAGGGCGCGGCCTCGTTGTATGCGTAGACGAGCAGGTTCACGTCCGGGACGATCATCCCGCGTCCTGTCCGGTGAAGGAATCCGCCTCCAACTCGTCATTGAGCTGATTGAGTTTCAGGAGGTCGACGCCCGGCCGGAATCCGCCTGAGAGCGGAGAGACCCGGAATACCTGCCGGTCCTCTTGGACTCCGGGCGATATCCCCCGGCGCAACGCGTCGTTCACGATCCGCTTGAAGGGCACGTTCAGCAGCCGCGCCTGCTCCCTAAGTGAGTCCGCGACATCATCATCCAACGTAAGCGTCGTTCTCATGGAGACATCATGATGCCCAAATATAATGCTGTCAAGATGCTAACCCAACTATCTGAACTGAGACTGCAGTCTTGAAATGAGACCGGAATTGAGACCGCCGTCACCTGCCCAATGGCCATCTTCTCGGTATGCTGTCACCAAACAGCAAGCAGAGGTCGCCCGCGTTTCGTCCTTGCTCACCGGACCCTGTTGCATTCCAAGACTCTCTTCTCTCGCAGCAGGACAGCCAAGGAGTTGATTCCCAAATGCCTGTGCGATGGGAGATGGCTATCTTCGTGGTGCCGGCGGTTATCGTAACCACCGTGATCATCGGCATCTTCACCTTGATGACTGTCGGATCAGGTCAAGCGGCTCAACCCAAAGTAGGCCTGACGGCAGAGGCTGTACTGGAATCTCCGTCCGGCGATCCCATGGGGACCGTTACGTTCCGGCAAGCAAGCTCCGGAGTCCTGATCATGGCCGACGTGAAGGGACTGGCCCCGGGCGGCCACGCCTTCATCGTCCACGAAGTCGGCACGTGTTCGCCTGACTTTGGCGCCGCCGGGGACCACTTCAACCCCACTGATGCGGAACATGGTCTCGTCCATCCGGCCTGGAAGGGCGAATCAGAGGGAGGACACGGTGGTGACCTGCCCAATATCTATGCCGCCTCTGACGGCTCTGCACGTGCAGACTTCTTCACCGTTGGCATCACACTGGACATGGACCTGCGTCATTCCGTATTCGATGATGACGGCTCCGCCATCATCGTGCACGAAAACCCGGATGCCTACGGAGAAGAAGAGTCGGACACCGGCGAACGCGTAGCCTGCGGCGTGATCGAGCTGCAATAGGAATCGTTACGCCTGTGGATTGAGTGAGGACGGCGGCGGGGTGGAATTGCACGCCGCGGCGGCAAGCACCGGGAGCGTCAGGAAGAGGAACGCAAGCGTTCCGCCTCTGGGTAGTGTGCAGCACGAGGTTTCGCGCCCCAGCCCCGCCTACAGCGTGTCCAGCCGCGCTATCGGCCGTTCGTTCCGGCTGGCCACCATGCGGGTGAATCCCAGGACTCTCCCTCCGTCAAGGGCCAGCATGTCAGCCTCGTCGGCAGGCTTGCCCAGCCGTTCCGACCACAACTGGTCCGACGCCATCCAGAGCCTCCATCCGTCCGGGACCAGGTCGGCACGCTCGACGGCCACCAACGCACTTCGTTCCCAGTGACGCCGCCACCAGGCCGGACTGTGGAGGCTGAAGAACTCCGGTTCCCAGTAGGGCCGGAGGTGTTCAGGCGGCTGGTCAGAGGTCAGCTCTTCGACCAACCCAGGCACCACGATCCCCAACTGCCCGCCGGGCTTGACCAGCCTGGCCACGTGGTCCTGCAGGTAAAGATCGCCCGTCCCGAAGTAGTGGTAGGCATCCACGCTCACCATGGCGTCGAAGAACCCGTCGGCGAACGGCAGGGCGTGTGCCTCCGCATGGATGGGAAACACGCTCTCTTCCATTCCGGTGTCGCGGATACGGCCCAGGTTGTCGCTGGCCGCTATCCACAGGTCCGTCGCCCACACCTGCAGGCCGTACTCCTTGGCCAGGAATATGGAGCTCAATCCCATTCCGCAACCCATATCCAGCACCCGCATGCCGGGACGCAGGTCCATGCACTCGGCCAGGGACTCCGTCAGCCACAGGGCGTTCGGCCCCATCATGTTGTCCAGTACCCAGTCCGGATCGTATTTCGCGGAACGGGGAAACTCATCCCGCCGGAATGAGTCCTCGTTTCCTTCCTCTCTACCCTGCACCACCTCGTCTCCTCCTTCTCGATCGCGTAAACCGGGAACACTCCGTACTACACGCTAGCACGAGGGTGGCTCGACAAGCTCGCCACGACCGCGCCCACTGTCATTTCAAGACGCACTGTCATTTCGAGCCCCCTTGTCATTTCGAGCGTAGCCGAGAAATCTCTCGGGAAAGCGCCCCACTACACACGAACGCCCCAGAGAGATGCATCGACCCCACTCAGCATGACCCGCCATCCCTGCATCCTGCCCATCCATGTGAGTGAACGAAGCGGAACTCGGAGGTGTAACCTCCCAGCGTGACGACGCAGCCGCCCTCCAGCCAGGCTCCGACGCCCGCAGCGGATGCAGGCGCCTCGCCGCAGCGCCTCCTGCGGCTGCTCTTCCAGCTCCACCTGCCCGCCATCGCCCTCGGGTTCGGCATGGGAGCGACGGTCCCCGTCCTGCCGGAGTTCGCGCTGTCGTTCGGCGTGGGGCCGGAGAAGGCCGCCCTCGTGTTCGCGGCCACCATGCTCGGCGGGCTCACCGCCAGCATCCCCATCGGCTACCTGCTCGACAAGGTTGGGCGGCGGCGCATCCTCATCCTCGGTCCGGCGCTCACCGCCCTCTCCGCGTTCCTCACCGCTTCAGCCGGCTCCTTCGAGGTGCTGCTCATCTACCGCTTTATCGGCGGATGGGGCACGCAGATGTGGACGCTCAGCCGGCTCACCATGATCGCCGACACCAGTTCTTCGGGCTCGCGAGGGCGCATGATCACCAGCCTCCTCGGCGTGCAGCACGTTGGCACCCTGGCGGGACCGCTGGCAGGCGGGCTGCTGGCCGTGGCGTACGGCCTTGAGATCGCATTCATCATCCAGGGCATCTTCGCGGTCGTCGCCATGGTCCCCGGATTCTTCGCAAAGGAAACGATGCCGCAGGGCGGGCGCGCCGGAGGCCGGGGGGCAGCGTCCTCTCCCACAGATAGTTTCTCTTGGAAGGCTCTCCTCGCTCACCCGATACCGGTCATGTTCCTCGCCCAGTGGCTCGGCATGACGGCGCGCGGCGGCATCGTCGCGGGCAACACCGTGTTCCTCTACGCCGCCTACGCCTACCAGGAAGCCGACCCAGCGACGCTCGGCATCCTGAGCAGCCTGATGGCGGGCGCGGGGATACCGCTCACCTTCGCCGCCGGGTATCTGATGGACCGCTTCGGGCGGAAGATATCCATCGTGCCCGGACTTTTCCTGCTGGGCGCCGGGATGGCCTTCCTGGGCGTCACGTCGTTCTTCGGGATGGGTTTCGGCTGGTTCATCGTCGGGTTCGTCGTCATGCAGACCATGAACAGCCTGCTCACCGGTTCGTGGCAGGTCGTCGGCTCCGACCTCGCGCCTCCGGGCGGCAGGGGCCGGTTCTTCGCCGTGGGGCGCACGGTCACGCAGGCGGGGTTCACGACCAATCCCGTGATCGTCTCGGTCTGCACGGCCCTCTCCGGCTTCACCCTCGCGCTAGGGGTCGTCGGCGTCGCCGGGATGCTCTCGTCCGTCATCCTCGGCCTGTTCGTCCCCGAGACGCACCGCAGGTCATCTCGTTCCAGTGGACAGGAATAAGGGGGCGGGGTGCCATCCGTAGGAGCGGTTCGCGGACCGCCCCTACCCCACGCCTGGCTAAGGGCCACGGATGACAGTCCCTATCCCGTCCATCCTGCGCATCGATGTCCGTTGTCCGGGTTTGTGACACGCGCCCCTTACGCCGTTGCCCTCTGACCGCGTACGCTGGATAACATGACCGTGTATCTGGCAGCGCCTATAGACCGCGTCTATACCCCAGCGCCCAGCTATAGACAGGATCTATGGGTCGGCTGCGGGGATTTCGCTTTCCTTGGCGCCCTTGCGCCCTTGGTCGGCGGAAACAGGCCACGGCCTTGGAAACACCCCCGACCAAGGATGCCAAGAGTGCCAAACGAGGTCCCCGTCTCACTCGTAAGACGCGCACCAAGAGTGCCGGAATTCTTCAGGGTTGGCACCCTTGGTCACACTCTGCCGGATTGCGCGGAACGATGCTGAGGCGATGGGCAGCCGTTGGGGCGCTCGCGGTGCTGGCAGCCGTCGGAGTCGCGTGCGGGGGCGAACCCACCCCCACGCTCAGCCCCGGCCCCGTAGTCGACCCCGATGAGGCCGCCCACCTGCGAGAGATCGCCTTCGGCTACTGGGAGGCGTTCAACGCCTACGATGCCGACCGGACGCTCGCCTACCTGGAGGACGAGTACCGAGCGCAGCGGGAGGAGACGGTCCGCACGGAGATCGGCCGCATCGACCTCTTCAACGTGCAGCTCGGGGTCAGCGAGGAAGCACCGCCCTGGATCATCGAGGGCGGCAGGCGGGAGATGTACCTCACGATGAAGGAGCCGCTCGGCACGCGGCGCATCCGCATGGAGTTCCGGGACGTCGATGGCGAGTGGAAGATAAGCTTCGCCCAGGAAGCGATGTAGGGGCACCCCTCGTGGGCGCCCGATGTAGGGGCATCCCTTGTGGGTGCCCAGAAGGAGACCCCTGTGCGCGAACGGTTCCACGAACGATGGCGTGACAAGACCCGCGACGACATCGCGAAGGCCCTCAACTCGCTCGGCCTGCGCGCCGGGATGGCAGAACGCGGCCGGCCCGAGGAGGAGGTCTGCAAACGAACGTTCACGCGCTCGATCGGAGTCATCGACATCGCGGAAGGGCCGTTCCGGTGGGTCAACATCGTCAAGCAGGACGGCAACCAGTACAGCCCCACGCGATGGTGGACCGTCTTCTGCCTGCCCGACGAGGAACGGGACGACAACCCGGACGACCTGCGCTACGTCGACAACAGGCAGGCGGTCGATATCAAGACGAGCCGCGAGAAGAGCTTCCCCCTGTTCGGCCGGGTGACCGCCGTCACGTGGCACGGCGACGACCGCGGCACGGGGCTGTTCGACACGCTCTCCGGTGACCCGGCGGTCGCCCGGCTCGCGAAGAAGGTCAGTTGCCTGGAGATATCCGGGTACAACCAGGAGTTCCAGGGGTGGACGGTGCAGGTGGACACCGGCCTCCGCCCGAAGCGCCAGGACTGGGAAGCACTGCTCAGGATCGCGGGCTATCTGCTCCCGTCCTCCGATGAGGATGGGGCGTAGCCTCGCGCGCTTGAACGGCAAGTGAGAACGGGAGTACAGTACCCGTACGCAGACGGAACGTACGCACGAGAGGTGCAACGATGCTCACACAGCAAGAGAACGACCTGCTCACGAGAGTCGGCCCCGGCACGCCGGGGGGCGAACTGCTCCGCCGCTACTGGCACCCCATCGCCATCGCCTCAGACCTTACGGACGAGCGCCCTACCAAGGCCGTCCGCGTCTTGAGTGAAGACCTCGTCCTCTTCAAGGACAAGTCCGGGCGCATCGGCCTGCTCGCCGACCACTGCGCGCACCGCAGCGCCTCGCTGGTCTACGGGCGCGTCGAGGAGCGCGGCATCTCCTGCGCCTACCACGGCTGGCTGTACGACTGCGACGGCAACATCCTTGAGACCCCGCCTGAGAAGAACGAGGCGATCATGCGCTCCGTGAAGCAGACCGCCTACAAGGTGCAGGAGCACATCGGCCTCATCTTCGCCTACATGGGGCCTCTGCCTGCCCCGCCGATGGCCCCCTACGACACGATGTTCCGCAAGGACGGCAAGCGCATGGTGCGCTTCCACCCGCCGCTCAACTGCAACTGGTTCCAGGCCATGGAGAACTCGATGGACCCGGCGCACCTCCAGGTGCTGCACCAGGAGTTCACCGGCGGCGGTCGCCAGCCCGTCAACACGACGCGCGGCTTCACCGACGACGTCGAGCACTTCGAGTTCTACGTGACGGACTACGGCGGGCTGATGAAGAAGCGCACCTACAAGAACGGCATGGTGGACGAGCACCCCGTCCTCATGCCGAACATCCTGCGCCAGGGCTCCAGCACACAGTTCCGCACGCCGATCGACGACACGCACACCTGGCACCTTCGCATGCACTTCTACCCGAACGAGGACGGCAGCGAGGACCCGGACGCGTTCAACCCGGAGTTCAAGTTCGACCCGCCCATCAAGGAGGACCCGGACAAGGACCACCCCTTCACCCGGTTCATCCTGCGCGACGTCAACGCGCAGGACCAGATGGCGTGGGAGACGCAGGGCCCCATCACCGACCGCACCGTCGAGCACCTCTCGTACTCGGACCGGGGCGTCGTGCTGCTGCGCCGCGTAATCAAGGAGCAGATCGAGCGCGTGCAGCGCGGCGAGGACCCCATCGGCGTCTTCCGCGACCCGAACCACCCGCTCATCGACACGAACGTCGACGTGGGCATCGCTCAGATCGGGGCCAACCGCTCGCCGGACGCACAGGTCGTCGCGAGCTAGAATTCGGCACTAAGGGCGCGGGCTAGAACGCCCCAAGCGCTGCGCCCGCTGCCGCCGCAAGCGCAACGACCGCCCACGGCGGCACGCGCCAGAACGCCAGCAGCGCGAACGCACCCACGGCCAGCGCGAAGTCCTCCGGCGCGCGCACCGCGCTCGTCCACACCGGGTCGTACAGAGCCGCGAGCAGCAGCCCGACGACGGCGGCGTTGATGCCCATCAGCGCCCGCCGCACTCGGACCAGGCCGCGCAGCCGTTCCCAGAACGGCAGCACGCCGACCACCAGGAAGAACGACGGCAGGAATATCGCGCCCAGCGCCAGCAACCCGCCCAGCCATCGCGGCGAGACCACTTCCATCGCCGCGCCGAGGTAGCCCGCGAACGTGAACAGCGGGCCCGGTACCGCCTGCGCCGCCCCGTAGCCCGCGATGAACTCGTCCCTCGTCACCAAGCCCGGCGGGACGACCTCCGCCTCCAGCAGCGGCAGCACGACGTGCCCCCCGCCGAACACGAGCGACCCGGCACGATAGAAGCTGTCGGCGACAGCCAGCGGGCCGTTGTCGACGACACGCGCCGCAATCGGCAGCGCAATGAGCAGCGCGAAGAACGCCAGCAGCGCAACCACGGCGAGCCACGGCGTCCCGCGCTGCGCGTCTGCCTGCTGGGGCTGAGAAGCATCGGAGCGCAGCAGCGCTAGTCCCAACAGTCCCCCGCCTGCGATGACGGCGAGTTGCGCGGCGATGCCCGGCGCCGCCAGCAGCGCGATGGCCGCGAGCGCCGCTATCGTCACGCGCGGCCTGTCCGGCGCGAGCGTCCATGCCATACCCCACAGCGCCAGCGCAACGACGGCAACCGCCACGACCTTCAGTCCGTGCAGCCAGCCCGCATCGGTCTGGTCGCCCAGCGACTGCACGCCGTAGGCGAACAGGATGAGCGCAGCGGCGGACGGCAGCGTGAAAGCGAGCCATGCGGCGAAGCCGCCGAGCAGCCCTGCACGCCGGATGCCGATAGCTATCCCGAGCTGGCTGCTCGCGGGGCCGGGCAGGAACTGGCAGAGGGCGACGAGTCCGGCGAACGTCTCCTCGTCCAGCCAGCGCTTGCGGACGACGTACGCCTCGCGGAAGTAGCCGATGTGCGCGACGGGGCCGCCGAATGAGGTGAGGCCGAGCCACCCGGCGGTGAGCAGCACCTCCCAGACGCGGCGCATCTGCAGCCTACATCGTCTCGGGCGCGCTCATGCCCATCAGCGCGAGCGTACGGGCGAGCGCGACGCGCGCGGCCTCGGTCAGCTTGAGGCGCGCCTTCATCAGCGGCGCGTCCGCCGGATCGGACGAGAGCACGCGGCAATGGTCGTAGAACCAGTGGAATGCGGTGGCGAGGTCGACTGCGTAGTGCGGCAGCGAGTGCGGTGCGAGCGTGACGGCGATCGAGTCCACAATCTCCGGCAACTGTAGCATCTTCCGCACCAGCGCAAGCTCGGCGGAGTCGGTCAGTAGCGCGGTATCACCGTCATCCCAGGCAACGCCTCGTTCGGATGCCTGCCGGACGATGCCGGCGATGCGCGCGTGCGCGTACTGCACGTAGTAGACGGGGTTCTCGCTCGACTCCTTCTTCGCGAGTTCGAGGTCGAACTCCATCTGGCTCTCGGCGGCGCGTGCGAGGAAGAAGTAGCGGCAAGCGTCCGCGCCCACCTCGTCCACCAGGTCGCCGAGAGTGACGATATTGCCGGAGCGCTTGGACGCCCGCACGATGTCGCCGCCGCTCTTCAGCGTTACGAGCTGGCCGATGAGGATAGTGAGACGGTCGGGGTCGAGGTCGAGGGCCTGCATGACCGCCTTCATGCGCGGCACGTGGCCCTGGTGGTCGGCGCCCCAGATGTCGATCACGCGGTCGAAACCCCGCCGCCCGAACTTGTCGCGGTGGTAGGCGATGTCGGACGCGAAGTAGGTCGGCGCGCCCGTGCTGCGCACGATGACATTGTCCTTCTCGTCGCCGAGCGCAGTTGAGGTGAACCACTCCGCGCCGTCGCGCACGGCGGTGTACCCACGCTCGCGGAGGAGCGTCATCGTCTCCTCGTACTGTCCGTCCGCGTAGAGGTCGCGCTCGCGGAACCAGACGTCGAAATCGACGCCGATGCGTTCGAGGTCGGCGCGTATCACGTCGAGCATGCGCCTGAGGGCTTCCTCGCCAAGCTCGGCAGTCCCCTCGGCAGCGTCCATCTCCAGATAGTGCGGGCCGTGACGCTCTGCCAACTCCTTGCCGAGTTCCACGAGGTAGGCGCCTTGGTAGCCGTCCTCCGGTAGCGGCACGTCCGTCCTGCCGAGCGCCTCCGCGTACCGCGCGAATACGGAGCGGTAGAACAGCTCCATCTGGTTGCCCGCGTCGTTCACGTAGTACTCACGGGTGACGTCGAACCCGGCGGCTGCGAGCGCACGCGCAAGCCCGCTGCCCAGCACAGCGCCGCGGGCGTGGCCTACGTGCACCGGCCCGGTGGGGTTCACACTCACGAACTCGACCTGCACCCGCTTGCCCTCGCCAATCTCCACGTTGCCGAACGTCTCGCCTGCGGAGCGGATCGCCTCCACCTGCGCGCGCAGCCAGTCATCGCTCAGGTGGAAGTTCACGAACCCGGGCGGAGCAGCGGAGACCGCGCCGATGGGGTCTCCGTGTTCAGCATTCCGCATGAGAGCGTCCGCGAGTGTCTGCGCTATCTCCAATGGCGGGCGTTTGGCGGCCTTGGCGACACGCAGGGGAAGGCCCGAGGCGAAGTCGCCGTGGCCGGTCTTCTGTGGACGCTCCACGATTCCCGATTGCGGCAGGTCGAACGGGGGTAGCGCGCCGGTGCGTTGCGCTTCGCTTACGGCGTCGCGCAGGCGTGCGGCGATGAGGTCTCGGACGAGCATAGGACGTTCATGATACCAGCGCCCGATGGCAAACTGGCCAGCCATAGCGTTGTCGGACTCGATGGGGATGCGCTACGCTCCTGCGAATCGGAGAGCGGAGGTTATGTCGATGACCATCCTGCGTATCCTGTCCTACCGTCGTCCCCCTCTCATCTTTGCCGTATCCGGTGTTCTCGCGCTGGCGTTCTTCGTTGCCCAGCCCGCTGTCGCGCGCGCCGCGGATGTCGCATCAGAGACCGCGTTCGTTCTCAACACGTTCGCGTTCCTCGTCTGGGGCGCCCTGGTGATGTGGATGGCCGCCGGGTTCACGATGCTGGAGGCCGGTTCGGTCCGAACCAAGAACGCCTCCATGATCTGCATGAAGAACATCGGCCTCTACTCCATCGCGGGGCTGGCCTATTTCTTCGTCGGCTACAACCTGATGTACGTGGACATCGTCGGGGGCGTCATCGGCTCGTTCAACCTGCTCTACGGACCGTCGGCAAGCGAGGTGGCGTTGCTGGCCGAAGACGGCAATGCAGCCGCGGTTCTCGAGGAGAACAGTTACTCCGTCATGTCGGACTGGTTCTTCCAGATGGTGTTCGTGGCGACCGCCGCTTCCATCGTGTCCGGCGCGCTGGCAGAGCGGGTGAAGATGTGGTCGTTCTTCATCTTCACGCTCCTGCTGACCGGGTTCATCTACCCCGTGGTCGGGGCGTGGACGTGGGGTGAGGGGTGGCTCTACGAGATGGGCTTCCAGGATTTCGCGGGCTCGACCATCGTTCACAGCACCGGGGGCTGGGCCGCGCTGGCGGGCATACTCGTCGTGGGGCCGAGGCTCGGCAAGTTCGGTCGCGACGGCAAGGCGAGGCCGACGCCACCCTCGAACACCATCGCGGTGACGTTGGGCGTGTTCATCCTCTGGCTCGGCTGGTTCGGCTTCAACGGCGGGTCGCAACTCGCGCTGGCGAGCGCTGTGGACGCGGTGGCTATGAGCATCGTGATAGTGAACACGAATCTCGCGGCAGCCGCAGGCGTCATCACGGCCATACTGGTCTCGCGCTGGATTCTCGGACGCATAGACCTCTTCGCCGCGCTGAACGGCGCCATCGCCGGGCTCGTCTCGATCACCGCCGGGCCCGACATCGTCGACCACTACTGGGCGATCATCATCGGGGCGGTCGGCGGACTGATCGTTGTCGCCGGTCTCAAGATGCTGGAGACGGTGAAACTGGACGACGTCGTCGGCGCGGTGCCCGCGCACCTGTTCGCGGGCATCTGGGGAACGCTCGCCGCCTCCATCGCAGCCGGAGCGCAATTCCACGTGCAACTCATCGGCGTGCTGGCGGTCGGGGCGTTCGTTTTCCCCGTCTCATGGCTGCTCTGGATGGCGTTCAGGGCAACACTGGGCGCGCGCGTGTCGTATAACATCGAACGGCTGGGACAGGACATCGGTGAGTTGGGGATGGAGGCGTACCCTGAGTTCGTGTTGATGCCGGAGCCGCACGACGAGGACTGACGCACCGGGCGAAGCCACGGACTATACTGCAGCAACACACGGCAAGAGGAGGCGCGACCTATGCTGGTTGACTTGGTACACACCAAGACGAGCGACGACGTTACCCTGAGCGGCATCGTGCTGGAGCCGGAGCAGCCCCGGACGGACCTGCTCGTGGACGCGATGGTGATGGTGCACGGCTCCGCCGGCAACTTCTACCTCTCGCCCTCCAACCCGCGCGCCGCGAAACTGCGCGACATGGGCATCCCCACCGCGCTCTTCAACACGCGCGGCCACGACGTGGTGGGTGGGCGCGCCGGGAAAGTGCGCACCGGCAACGTCTACGAGTTGCTCTCCGAGACCCACCTTGACCTGAAAGCGATGGTCGCATTCATGGTGGAGCGAGGGTACGCTCGCGTGGGCATCTGGGGCAGCAGCCTCGGCGCGGTGCGTGTCGTGCTCGCACAGGCGAAGAACCAGGACCCGAACGTCGCAGTCGTCATTTCGCTCGCGCCGCTGCGGTTCTCTCACGAGTACTACTCGGCCTGCGAGATGGGCGAAGAGCACCTGCGGAACTACGAGGCCGCGAAGGCGATGGTAGCCGACGGGCGCGGCCACGAGATCATGTTCGTGGACTTCCCCAATCCCGGTGCGTACTTCTCAGCCGAAGTCTACCTGGACCGCCACTGCTCCGAGCACTACGACATCACGAAGGCGCACACGAGCGAGATCGAGTGCCCGCTGCTCATCCTCACCGGTACGGAGGAGACGCATCCGCGCATGCGAGACGCAGGCCGCGACATGGCCGCGCTCTGCGAGGGCATGGACAACGTGACGTGGGTGCACCTGGAGGGCGGCGACCACGGCTGGCACAACAAGGAGGACGACCTCTTCCGCGTCGTGCCGGAGTGGCTGGGGGTTAAGGCGCCAGCCAGCGTGGGGTAGGCGTCACCGGACCCTAGCCCCGAGACGTCAGGAACCTCGATGCTTCCTCCCGGGTTCGAGCATCCGCCCGGGAACTGGCGATGATGGTCAGCGCATCACGGCCACGTCCTGCGCTGATGATGCGCCGCGCGCCGCTCACCCGACTCCGGCAGGCTTTGGATGAGTATCCTTCCGCCTCTTCTATCTGCGCTGCAACAGCTTCGTTCGAGAGGGAGGGGTCGCAGAACTGCCTGAAATAGGTGATGAAGCATCTCCTACCCACCGAGTTCAGGGTCCGCACCAGTTCTTGCTCATTCATCGGTTTCTGACCTCCACACCTGCGCAAGTCGTGAGGATGCTCTATCCTACACGCCGATGACAGCCGACCCCACCCTCTACCGTCAGGCGTGGCGCAGGTTCCCGACCGGCGTCAGCGTCGTGACCACGCGCTCGCCCGACGGCGCGCCCTACGCCACGACCGCGAACGCGCTCCTCTCCGTGGCGCTCGACCCGCCACTGCTGTTGCTGAGCGTTGCGACAGGTGGGAATACGTGCGACTACCTCCGCCGCGAGGGGTGCTTCGGGGTGAACTTCCTGCGCGGGGATCAGGCAGAGGTGGCAGACTTCTACGGTCGAGCCGCACCCGAGGAGCGCCGGATATTGCCCGAGGCACACACGACCCACGGGAGCGGCGTCGCACTGCTGGACGAGGCGCTGGTCGGCATGGTCTGCCACATCGAACAGGCTGTTGAGGCAGGCGACCACACGCTGTTCGTCGCGGCAGTCGAGCACGTGGAAGTCCGGGAAGGCGGCGCGCTCCTCTTCCACGAAGGGCAGTACGGCAGCGCAGGGTAGGAGTTTCCCAGCCAGCATCGCTTGACGGCAGGGCCTTGCTGTGATTAGCTAAGCTTAGTCCGACCAAGGAGCATTCGGCATGCAGGTCAACATGCACGAAGCCAAATCCCAACTCTCGCGCCTCGGTGAACTCGCCTGCCAGGGCGAACGCATCATCATCGCCAAGGCAGGCAAGCCTTACCTGGAACTGCTCCCCTATGAGGAGAAGAAACGCGAGCCGCGCAAACTGGGTATCTTGAAAGAGCAGGGCTGGCCTGAGCCAAACTGGGACCTGCTCGAGTGGGCAGACGAGGAGATCGAGGAGATGTTCTACCAGGACGACCCTGACGATCCGCTCTTCCAATGAGGCTGCTACTCGATTCGCACGTACTGCTCTGGTTCTTATGGCAGAGCCCGCTGCTCGGCGCACGTGCCGCCGCCGCTATTGCTGATCCTGACAACGAAGTCTTCGTCAGCGCTGCGAGCATCTGGGAGATCGCGCTGAAGCGGGCCAAGTCCTTTTTGGATGCCCCGGAAGGCCTGGCTGGCATGGTGGAACAAGCTGGTTTCACGCCCTTGCCCTTGTCCCTGTTCCACGCGGAGCAGGCGGCAATGCTGCCTATGCATCACCGCGACCCATTCGACCGGATGCTGATCGCGCAGGCGCAGGCGGAGGGATTGACTCTCGTGACGCGGGACGCCCACATCCGGCGCTACGGTATTCGCACGATGGCGCCCGGCCAGTAGTAGCGGCTTGTCGCGCTACATCTCCCAGTACGCGAAGCCCATCCCGCACGGCGACGCGAAGACCGGCACGTAGTCCAGTACTACGCCCGCTTTGCCGTCAGCGACACCCGCGGCAGCCACCCAGTTCCGCGTCTCGCCCGTGCCGCTCCCGATGCCCGTGTACATCCCCGTCCCGCCGTCGACCCAGCGCGCCGTCTTCGGACCATAGTCCGCCGGAGGTGTGGCGCCCTCCGCATCGAACGCCTCCGCCATCCCCTTTGCGTCACCCGTGGGGATGTAGGAGAGGATGCGCTCATCGAACTCGGTGTTGAGCCACGAGGTGGGGCTGCCCGGCGTGTGCCACAGTCCGCCCGAGCCGAGGACGGCGACGCGGAGGTCCAGCGGCGACGCCTCGATCACCTCCCGCACTGCCCTGCCGAGGCGGTAGCAGCGGTTGGCCGACGGCTGTGGACCGAAGTAGCAGTTCAGGAAGAACGGGATCATCGGGATGTCGAAGTCCGGGACGATGCGGGTGAAGGGACGCATGAACGCGTGCCCCATGCCGTGCTCTTTGTTCGGCACCTCGAAGCTGAACGAGATGTCGAAGTCGCGGTGTGTCAGCCCGACCGCTAGTTCCTGCGCGAGCTGCGGGTTGCTCTGCACCTTCACCCACGTCTCGGGCGTCTTCTCGCGCCAGCCCCGCTGCTCGCCGGGGATGAAGCCCGTCCGCGCGCTCGTGCGATAGCCCTCGAACTCGTCGCCGACGAAGATGCCGAAGGCGGGGAAGTTGTCCAGCCCGAAGAGTTCCTGCTGGTCGTCTCCGAAGACGAGGATCACGTCCGGTTTGGCCTCCTCCATCTTCTGGCGCAGCGTCTCGAACGCATCCATGCAGCGCTTGTGCTGAGCGGCGTTCTCGTCCTCGGACATGACCGGGTTGTCGGTCAGCGGCGGACGGGCGGCCCGCACCTGGTTCCACAGATGCGGCTCCATGAAGAGGAAAGGCGAGTGGGAGCAGGCCTCGACGAGCACGATCTCTGCCATTGGTGGCCTCCTTGACGCCGCCCTTGCGAGAGACGGCGGGCGCGATGCGGCTACTTTACTCCACAACAGCACGATGTGGCGGAGGGAGTGGGATTCGAACCCACGGTACCGTCGCCGGCACAGCGGTTTTCAAGACCGCCGCAATCGTCCACTCTGCCATCCCTCCGTGCAGGGTAATGGTAGCACTGCCGGTGCGCTCTACGCCTGCCTTCTCTCTCGTGCGGCTGCTAAACTCCCGCGAGACTCCTCCCGAGGTTGTGCATTGCCACCTGAACTGTCCGGACGGCTCGACTTCTGGAACATCGGCTACCCGCTGGGGGCGTTCGTCTACCTCACTGCCCCCATCGCGCTGGCCGCCATCGCCTGGGCGCTCTGGCAGCGCTCGCGCTACTGGCGGCTGGGCAAGCCGAACCCGGACGCCGGGCCGTGGCGGACGCGGCTCGCGGGAGGGCTGCGCACGCTGCTCATCGACTCCGTGGGACACCGGCGCTTCGTCCGCAGCGAGCGCTACCCCGGCACGATGCACTTCCTCATCTTCTGGGGCATCGTCATCCTGTTCATCGCGACGTCGCTCGACGCGCTGGAATTCAACTCGGAGCAGTACTTCGGCTGGCATCTCCCAACGCGCGACATCGGGCTGCAGCTCGAACTGATATGGGACATCGGCGGGGTGATGCTCATCGCGGGCATCGGCCTCGCCGCGTGGCGGCGGTACGTTGTGCGTCCGCCAAGGCTGAACACGATGCTGGAGAACAACGTGCTGCTCGCCCTGCTGCTGGCGAGCGCGCTCTCGGGCTTCGTCCTGCAGTCGCTACGCATGGCGGCGACGGAGCTGGAGCCGACGAGCGACCTCTACAGCGTAGCGTCGGCGTACTGGTCCCCGTTCTCCTACGTCATCGCGGTGGGCATCCGAGGGGTGGGGTTCACGGTCTACGCGATGGAGGTCTCACATTTCGTGCTCTGGTGGGCGCACGCGGGGCTGATGTCCGCGACGTTCGTCTACGCGGCGTGGCGGTTCGGGCCGCTCATGCACATCTTCATCAGTCCGCTCAACCTCGTGATGCGCTCGTCCGTCATGCGGCCCAAGGGCGCGCTGCGGCCGATGGGCGACCTCGATACGCTGGAGGTGTTCGGCGCGCGGGAGATTACGCAGCTCACGTCGAAGCAGCTTCTCGACTACGACGCCTGTACGAACTGCGGGCGATGCCAGGACCAGTGCCCCGCGTGGCGCAGCGGGAAGCCGCTGTCGCCCCGGAAGCTGGTGCAGGACGCGAAGGCCTACATGGAGTCACGCGCGCCGGTGCTGCTGGCGCTGGGGCCGGACGCCGAGCCGCCCCCGCCGGAAGCCGACCTCGTGCACGGCGCGATATCGACCGACGTGCTCTGGTCGTGCACGACGTGCCGGGCATGCATGGAGGCGTGCCCGGCGTTCGTCGAGCACATCGACTCCATCGTGGACATGCGGCGGTTCCTCACGATGGAGGAGGCCGACGTGCCCGAGGGCGCGATGAACGCGCTCACGTCGATGGAGCAGCGGGGGCACCCGTGGCGCGGCACGCAGGCCACCCGCACCGACTGGATGGAGGGCGCGGACGCCGTCGCGATGAGCGACGACCCGGAGCACGACGTGCTGCTGTGGGTCGGCTGCACGTCGGCGCTGGACGGACGCGGGCAGCAGGTGGCGCGGGCGATGGCGTCGGTGCTGAAGCTGGCGGGGGTCAAGTACCGGGTGCTTGGCAGCGAGGAGACGTGCACCGGCGACCCCGCACGGCGCATGGGGAACGAGTACCTCTTCCAGATGATGGCGGAGCAGAACATCGAGACGCTGAACGGCTACGAGGTGCAGCGGATCGTGACGCTCTGCCCGCACTGCTTCAACACGCTGAAGAACGAGTACCCGCAGTTCGGTGGGGAGTTCGAGGTGACGCACTACACCGAGTTCGTCGCGGGGCTGATACGGGACGGGCGCATCCGGCCTGCGAAGGCGGTGCCGCTATCGGTCGCCTACCACGACTCGTGCTATCTGGGGCGGCACAACGACATCTACGAGGCGCCGCGGGAGATCGCGCGGGCCATCCCCGGCCTGGAGCTCGTGGAGATGGGCGAGGGGCGGTGCCGGGAGCGGGGTTTCTGCTGCGGCGCGGGCGGCGGGCGCATGTGGATGGAGGAGCAGGGCACACGGGTCAACCACATCCGCACCGACCACTTCCTCGACACGGGCGCGGACGCGGTCGGGGTGTCGTGCCCGTTCTGCCTCCAGATGATGGAGGAGGGCATCGGCGCGAAGGGGGAGGAGGACAGCAAGTCCGCGAAGGACTTGCTGGAACTGCTCGCGGAGAGCCTAGAGGGGGCGTAGGCCCTCCCGCCCCGCCCCCGTGTGCGCTGCCCGCGCACTCTGGATCCCCGCCGGTGCGGGGATGACGGGGCTTGCGGCGGGACGTCGGGTTACTCGTCGTCCTCGGGAAGGTCGGGGAGGAGGGCGTCGTCGAAGATGCCGATGCCGGCGCCTACGGCGGCGAGTTCGGGTGAGTCGTCGAGGAGGGAGAGGGGGACCTCCGGGACGTTGACGGGGGTTGTGTCGGGCGCTTCGACGGATTCAAGCACGGGTAGGACAGGCTCTGCGAGGGGTCTCGGCTGCGCCGGGAACGAGATCCTGGAGCGCTGGCTCGGGTGCTGGAATGCCTCGCGGAGCACGACGCGCACGGCACCGGAGGCCGTTCCGGAGACGGCGCCGTCGTAGCGGTTGCCGCCGGACATGAGGCAGAGGAGACGGCCTGCCATGTTGGGGGGGACGAGGCCCAGGCAGTTGCCTTCAGGGTCCATCACGCCGAGGGTTGCGCCGTTCGCCTCCAGGGTCACGGGCGTACCGGGCGAGGAGTTGCCCGCGCCGGTCGACGCCAGCAGGGTGACATCGGCGCTCTTGCCGTGGTCGGCGATGAACATGCGCGGTTTGAGCGTGCCTCCGTTGCCGTTACCGGAGCGGCGGGCGCGAGCACTGTCCGCCTCGGCCATGAGCCGGTCGACGTTCTTGGTGGCGATGGGGTTGTCGGGGCTGAACACGAGCGCTCGGCGGAAGGCATCGAGCGCCGCGCCGAACTCACCAAGCTCGGTGAGCGCCTTGCCGAGGCGGTTCATCGCCTCGACGTTATCGGGCGCGGCTTCCAGGATCTCGCGGTTGAGCCGGGCGGCTTCCGCCCACTCCCCTTCCATCGCCAGGCGCACTGCTGTGCGGGACTGTTCCTTCAACAACCGGACATGCTCCTCTTCACGGTAGATCATGACGACGTCTCCCGTCGCCAGCGCACGCACCCCCTCTTGTGGCGGCGTCTCTCTGTTGCTTACGAACCTCTCATCAGGCGGTGTTCGATGGCCATGCACTTGTCCATGACGACACGCAGGCCCGCAGTTTCCGCCTTTGCTCCGGCCTCGCCGTGGGATATCCCCAGTTGCATCCACACGGCGGAGGCTCCCATGCGGATGGCCCCGTCCACGACGGGCGGCACATCCACCGCTCTCCTGAATATGTCCACCACGTCGACGTGCTCCGGCACGTCCTCCAATCTTGCGTACGGCTGCTCGCCGAGCACCGGCTCCGTGAGCTTCGAGTTCACGGGGATGATGCGGTAGCCGTGCTCCTGCATGTACCTCGCGACCCCGTGCGACGGACGGTCTGGCCTGTCGGACAGGCCGACGACGGCGATGACCTTGCTGTCTCGCAGTATCTGTTCCGCCGTATCCACGAGCCCGCTTCCCTCCGTACTCCGAAATGTGAGTCGCTAGATTCGTCTTCCGCGCACGCAGCGTCAAGCGTATTTGTGGGGAGATTCCGCGGGTTTTGGGGTTTCGGCTCTCCGGGCCTCAGCCCCATCCCAGCATTCCCCCATAGAGGGGAAGGGATCGGGCAGGCCGAATGGCTCTCCGGCTGCACTCGGGATGGCACGTCGTTCACATCGCCATGCCCCGCCGCGAGCGGCTCGCTGAGCAGCACCCCCGGGTTCCGCCTTCGCAGGAACGGACCCCGGGCTCCCGCCTGCGGAGGAACGGACGGAGGGCCGTCAGGCGACGGGGGTGGTTTCGAGGGCGGGGGTGGGTTTGATGAGGTCGACGAGTTCTATGTCGAAGGTGAGGGCCTCGCCGGCGAGGGGGTGGTTGGCGTCGAGGGTGACGAAGGTGTCGGTGATGTTGGTGATGACCGGGGAGATGCCGTTGGAGAGCGGGATGGCCATGCCCAGCGAGAGCTGGCTCAGGATCTCCGGGGGGAACTCCTTGATGGGGACGTCGGCGATGAGTTCGGGGTTGGGTTCGCCGTAGCCTTCGGCAGCTTCCAGGCGCACGGTGACGCTTTCGCCGACGGCAAGCCCGCGCACGGCGCTGTCGAAGCCGTCGATGAGTTGGCCGCTGCCGATGACGAAGTCGAGCGGGAAGCCGTCGCGGGAGGAGTCGAACTCGGTGCCGTCGTCGAGGGTGCCTGTGTAGTGCACCATGGCGCGGTCGCCTTCCTCGGCGACGGGGACGGGGGTTGGGGTCGGGGTGGGGGACGCGCAGGCGACGGCGAGCGTCAGGGCGACGATGAGAAGGACGGCCCCGGAGAGGCCGGGGCAGAGGACGTGGGCGATGCGGGGGTTAATCGGGCACGCCCGGTCCGGTGATAGCGGAGCGCATGGCGGCGACAGCGTCGGCGACGGTCATGCGGTCATTGTACACGGCGGAGCCCGCCACGATGACGCTCGCGCCTGCGGCGACGACACGCGCCACGTTGTCGGGCTTGACGCCGCCGTCGACCTCAAGCTCGGTGGCGAGGCCGCGTTCGTCTATCGCGGCGCGGAGGCGTTCGATCTTCGGGAGGACGCCCGGGATGAACGATTGCCCACCGAAGCCGGGGTTGACCGACATGACGAGCACGAGGTCGAGCTCCGGCAGGATCTCGGTGAGCGTGGCGTCGGGCGTCGAGGGGTTGAGCGAGACACCGGCGGTCGCGCCGAGGTCGCGTATCTGGTGGACGGCGCGGTCGAGGTGCGTCACGGCTTCCTGGTGCACGGTGATCTTGTCGGCGCCCGCGGCGACGAAGTCGGGGATGAGGCGCTCCGGCTCGACGATCATCAGGTGGACGTCGAGCGGGAGGCTAGTGTGGGGACGTATCGCCTCGACGACG
Source organism: SAR202 cluster bacterium bin16 (assembly GCA_002238425.1). Taxonomy (GTDB): domain Bacteria; phylum Chloroflexota; class Dehalococcoidia; order Lucifugimonadales; family Australimonadaceae; genus Bin16. The sequence continues at coordinate 21,237 of MPMJ01000007.1, forward strand.
AGCGGGCCGATGGTGAGGTTCGGGACGAAGCGCCCGTCCATGACGTCGACGTGGATGTAGTCGGCGCCGGCGTCTTCGGTCTCGCGGACGACGTCGCCGATGCGGGCGAAGTCGGCAGAGAGGATGGAGGGGGCGAGTTTGACGTCAGCCATTGGCTCCCTCCAGGCGGGCCTTGGCGGCGGCGAGGGCTTCGCGAACGCGGGCGGGCGACGCGCCCCCCGGCACGTCGCGCGCCGTCGCGCTCGCGAGTGCGTTCAATTCGCGCACGCCGTCGTCGAATGCGGGGCAGCGGGCGCGCATGTCGTCGAGCGGGAGCGCGGTCACGGGGACGCCGCGCTCGGCGGCAAGTTCGCAGAGCGCGCTGACGGCGGCGTGGGCCTCGCGGAAGGGGACGCCCTTGCCGACGAGATAGTCGGCCATGTCGGTCGCGAGCAGGGCGCTGTCCTCGGCGGCCTCGCGCATGCGCTCGGCGTTCACGGTGCAGTCGCTGAGCATGCCGCGCATGGCGTCGAGGGTCGCTTCGAGGGTGTCGACGGCGTCGAAGAGGCCTTCCTTGTCCTCCTGGAGGTCGCGGTTGTAGGTGAGCGGGAGGCCCTTGAGGGTGGTGAGCAGGCCGACGAGGCTGCCGTAGACGCGGCCCGTCTTGCCGCGCGCGATCTCCGCGAAGTCCGGGTTGCGCTTCTGGGGCATGATGGACGAGCCGGTGACCCACTGGCGCCCGAGCTGCAGGTAGCCGAACTCGTGCGACGTCCAGAGCACGATCTCCTCCGCGAGGCGGGAGCAGTGCATCATGCACGTCGCGGCGGCGGCGAGGAACTCGACGGCGTAGTCGCGGTCGGAGACGGCGTCCATCGAGTTCGCGGAGATGCTGTCGAAGCCGAGCTCGCGTGCGACGGACTCGCGGTCGAGGGGGTACGGGGCGCCGGCGAGCGCGCCGGAGCCGAGCGGGAGGACGTTCACGCGCCTCCGGGCGTCGGCGAGGCGGTCGGCGTCGCGGTCGAACATCTCGAAGTAGGCGAGCATGTGGTGCGCGAACGGCACGGGCTGCGCGCGCTGGAGGTGGGTGTAGCCGGGAAGGAGGGCGTCCTGCTCGCGCGCGGCGAGCGACAGCAGCGCGCCCTGCAGGGCGCGCTGCTGCGATGCCGCGCGGTCGATGGCGTCGCGGACGTAGAGGCGGGTGGCGGTCGCGACCTGGTCGTTGCGGGAGCGCGCGGTGTGGAGGCGCGCGGCAGGCTCGCCGATGAGCTCGTGGAGACGCGTCTCGATGTTCATGTGGAGGTCTTCGAGCTCCTCTCGCCAGTTGAACGCGCCGTCCGCGATCTCGCGGCGCACGGCATCGAGTCCCTCGACGATGGCGTTCGCGTCGGCGTCGGCGATGATGCCCTGCCGGCCGAGCATGCGGGCGTGCGCGACGGAGCCCGCGATGTCGTGCTCGTAGAGTCGGCGGTCGTAACCGACGGAGACGGTATAGCGCGAGGCGGCCTCGAAGTGGTGGGTCGTGTAGTCGGTCATGGCGTCGCGTCTATTGTACGCGAAGGTCCCGCTACGGCTGCTGCGCAGCCTCGGGATGCCGCACGTGGACGAAGTAGATAAGGGCGAGGGGGAGGATGAGGTCGACGATGAACAGTGTGAAGGCCAGCCTGTCCTGGAGCAGGACCGTGACCCCTTGCAATTCCCAGACAACGGACACCGCGTGCGCAGCCAGTAACCACCCCACGGCCTGCCTCCGGAAGATGATGCCGCGCACGTCAAAGTTACCCAGCAGCCAGGCGAGCAGGAAGCCGAATCCAAGGACGGAGGCGAATGTCATGGCGAACAAGAGGCCGACTGGAACCACGTCGAAGATCCAGAGGTTCAGTGCTCTGGCAACGACAATCGTCAGGGTGTACGCCTTCAAGACGAGGAAGAGGAAGCAGGCATGGGCCAGGCTGAGTCGCGACGCCTGCCGAGCGAACCAGAGCAGCGGAAGCAGCGCCACGACCCCGTGGGCCAACGACCTTCCGCGCGTCCATAGAGAGACGCCTAGTAGTCCGGAATCCTCGTCATACGGCGCGAAGGCAGCGGCGACCAGCCACACCAGGGCACCGACGGCTGCCAGCCAGATTGCATAGCCCCAGACCAGCGTGAAGAACGGGTGCTCCAGGCGGCGTATCCGCGCGTAGAAGACCGCCAGCAGTCCTGCGTGCACAAGACTTGCTGCCACCCCCTGAGCGTACGAGACGTAGCGGGGGACCACGCGGTCCTCGTCGTACAGGGAAGCGTACAGTGAGAACGCCAGCACGGAGGCTATGACGCTCAGGAGAGGAGTCCAGAGCAACAGCCACAGCTCCCATCGGTAGGTGACGAGGAAGCGTGGCACGTCAGCTCTCCTCGCTCGGCACGGGCTGGCGCACGCGGACGAGATAGACGGCCCAGAACGTAGCGAGCCACGCGAGGACGATCACCAACAATGCCAGCAGCACTCCTGCGTCATCCGTAAGCTCCAATCCTTGGATGAGCCACAGGGAGAACAAAACTCCGCCCAGTGCATGCACGCCGAACAGGGCGAGGACTGCGCGCCCTCGGAACACCGGCTCCCACTTGTCGAAGTTGAACAAAAGCCAGGCTGTGAAGACAGTCATGCCGACAATGAGGGAGTTCACCGCTACGTTCAACGCTGCCAACGCCAGATAGTCCAGCCTCGTTTCCGGCATTACTCCAGCCGAGGGCTCAAACAGGTAGCGCCAGGGGAAGCTGAAGGCCAGAGCAGCCATGAAGAACGCGTGCGCGAGGCTGAACCGAGACACTTGGTGGATGAGCCTGAGCAGGAAGAACATTGCCACTGGGCCGGTCAGCAGGAAGCTGAGCAGCATGGCATCCCAAACCGCCGAACCGGATCCCAAATCCAGCCCGCGCAACTGCATCGTCATGAAGAGGCTGTCCACAACCACTCCGATGACCGCAACCACGAGGAGGAACTGCCACGTCAGGCGCAGGAATTCGCGTCCCAGACGTCGGACCGCAGGGTAGAGCGCGGCGAGCAGGATGGCCGTGAAGAACTGATCGGGGATACTCCAGTCGGTAAGGCCCAGTACGAGGCCTCTCCATCTCTCGGAGTCCGGCAAGAGGAAGCGATAGATCAACGCAGAGTAAACGACTCCAGACAGTACAGCCCAGTAGGGGATGGCGACGAGCAGCAGGCTTTCCCAGCCATACCCCCGGCGGCGCAGGCGCAGGTAGAGCACGCCCATCAGCAGGGCAGGAAGCAGAACAAAGACGCTCCACCACGCGAAGTGATACGCGAGGCCGTAGAGTTCCAATGGACCGGCCATCCACAGCACCCAATACCCCATGCCTAAGGCAGGCATGACAGCAACCAGCGCTATCTCCCACCGATAGGTGACGATGAAATGTCGTGTCCCACCGACCGACCTCATGGGGCGCAGGATACGCGCCTAGCCACCCAAGGTGACGCCGAGGCGTTGTTCGAGCGCGGTGAAGCCGTGCGAGGGGTCCTCCTCGCCAAGGCCGTACTCCTCCACGACGGCGTGCCAGAAGCGGCGGCCCGTCTCGAACAACTGCAGGTCCAGCCCGAACTCGACCGCCAGTTCGTGCGCGTGGTCGAGGTCCTTCATCGTGAGCCAGGCGGAGCCGTCCTTGCCGAACTCGCGCTTGAGGATGCGCGGGACGTTCCGCTCCCAGGCGCGGCTCGCGCCCGACGCCGTCCGGATGACGGCGAAGAGCCGTTCGAGGTCCAGCCCGGCCTTGTCGGCCAGCAGGAGTGATTCCATCGCCACGGCGAGGTTCGTCGCCATGAGGAAGTTGCTCACCACCTTGGTCGCCGCGCCCGAACCGGACGCGCCCATCAGTTCGACGGTGCGGCCCATGGCCTCCATCGCGGGGCGCGCGGTGGCGAAGGCTTCCTCGTCGCCGCCGCACATGATGGTCATCTCGCCGCGTTCGGCGACGGGGCCGGAGCCGGAGACCGGGGCGTCGATGAACGACGCGCCGCGCTCGCGGGCGGCGGCAGCGAGGGCGCGCGCGGCGTCCGGGTGGATGGTGCTGTGGTCGACGACGATCAGCCCGGGCTTCGGGCGTTCGAGGACACCGCCGGGGCCGGTGAGCACCTGCTCCACGACAGCGGTCTCCGGCAGGCAGGTGTGCACCTCGTCGAGCTCCGCGCCCATCGCGGCGAACGACTCGCCGACGGTCGCCCCCATCGCGGCGAGTTCGTGCACCTTGCCCTGGCTGCGGTTCTGCACTGTCACGTCGAACCCCTTACGGATGAGGTTCTCCACCATGGGGCGTCCCATGCGGCCTATGCCGATCCATCCGATACGCATCGTGCGTCCTCCTTATTGTCTGTTGTGTGTGGCAGGTGTCGTTCTTGCCGTCACGCAGGGCACCCACAAGGGATGCCCCTACACCGGGCAACCACCCCACCCTGCCGGGTCACCCCCATCCTAACCTTCCCCAATCGAGGGGGAAGGAACAGGGCATCGTCCCTTCGGCCCCGGCCCCCCGTGTGCCCTCCCGGGCACTCTGGATTCCCGCGTTCGCGGGAATGACGGGGAGAGTGCCGGGGTGGCGGGGTGAGTACAGAGGTGACGAAAGTGGTGGTCAGAGTGTAATGGCGATGGCTCCGGCGGCGGCGAGGACGATGCCGAGCAGGACGAGCGGGTTGAAGGCTTCTGTCTCGCGGTTGAGAAGAAAGGCGAAGCCGATGCCGAAGAAGGCCATCGTCTCGGTGAGCGGGGCGACGACGGCGGCATCGGCGGACTCGAGGGCGGCGAAGCGGAGCACCTGCGCCGTCGTCATGATGGCGGTCACCGCGACGAAGAGTTTGAACGCCGTGCGGTCGACCTCGCGCAGGCCCTGCAGTCGTCCCGGCAGGGCGAGCGACGCGATGAGGACGACCGCCGCCGCGCCGTGCGCGACGAGCCCGCCGAGCATCGTGAGGCCGGAGTCGTCGAGCGCCCAGCGCAGGAGGACAGTCGAGCCACCGTAGGTCGCCGCCGCGCTGAGGCCGAAGACGATGCCCCGCGCAATCTGGAGGGAGCCGAGGCGGACGGTCGGGGGCCGCGCGAACGCGACGAGCGGGGCGACGATGAGCAGGGCGATGCCCATGCCGCGCAGCAGCCCCACCTGCTCGCCCAGCAGCGTTATGCCGAATACCGCGCCGACGAGCGCCGAGAGGACGCGCACCGGTGCGGTGAGGTTCGCGCCGACCGCCTGGATCGCGAGGAACTGGGAGAAGCGTCCGCCGAGGAAGTTGAGGATGCCGCCGACCGAAAGGACGGCGTATTGCATCCCGGTGAAGCCGCCCGCCTGCGCGAGCTGGCCAGAAGCGAGCGCGAGCACCGCGAACAGCGGCACGGAGAGCACGATGGAGATGACTATGCCGTTGTAGGCCGATGCACGGAGCATGCTCCGCCGGACGACGGCCGTGTTCAGGCCGAGCATCGCGGCGGCGGCAATCGCGAGGAGTGCGCCGCTCACGCGGGGACCTTGGGGTGATTCACTTGCCGACCGTCGGTGTTGTCATATTGAGCGGAGTCCCGCGCTTTAGCGCGCAACATCCTCTCGGGGAAGCGTTGGCGTGTCACGGGCGTCTCCCGAGAGATTCCTCGGCTACGCTCGGAATGACAATGACCGGGCTCTTCATTGCGCGTTGGGAGAGCGACCTACTCGGCCTCTCCCTGCACCCGCGCCTGCGTCCGGACCGGCAGTCCGAAGACGGAGATGAAGCCAACCGACGCCTGGTGGTCGAACGTATCGCCGGCGTCGTAGGTGGCGAGGTCGTGGCGGTAGAGCGCCTCGGCGCTCTCGCGTCCGGTGACCGTCGCGCTGCCCTTGTGCAGGCGCACGCGCACCGTGCCGTTGACGTGGCGCTGCGTGCTGAGGACGTAGGCGTCCAGGTCGCGGCGGTGCGCGGTGAACCAGAGGCCGTTGTAGACGATGTCGGCGTACTCCTGCGCCAGCCGCTCCTTGAAGCGGGACTGCTCCTTGGTGAGGCACATCTGCTCGAGCGCGCGGTGCGCCAGGTGGAGCACCGTCCCGGCAGGGGCCTCGTAGACCTCGCGCGACTTGATGCCGACGAGCCGGTTCTCGATGTGGTCGATGCGCCCCACGCCGTGCGCGCCCGCGGCCTCGTTCAACAGTTCGATGAGCGCAACGCCGTTCAGCTCCTCGCCGTCGATGGCGACCGGGACGCCCTCCGCAAAGCGGATCTCCACGTAACGGGGCTCGTCCGGAGCGGCGGCGACGGAGACCGTCCACGCGTACGCCTCTTCCGGCGGCTCCATCCACGGGTCTTCGAGGTCGCCGGCCTCGATGCTGCGGCCCCAGAGGTTCTCGTCTGTCGAGTAGGAGCTGCGCTTGTTCAGGTCCAGTTCGATGTCGCGCTCCTTCGCGTAGGCGATCTCGTCGTCGCGGGTCATGCCCCACTCGCGGGCGGGCGCGACGACCTTGAGCGAGGGCGCGAGCGCCCCGGCGCTGACGTCGAAGCGCACCTGGTCGTTCCCCTTGCCGGTGCAGCCGTGAGCGATCCCCAGGGCCTCTTCCTCCTGCGCGATGCGCACGAGGTGCTTGGCGATGAGCGGCCTCCCGAGGGCGGTCGCGAGCGGGTAGACGCCCTCGTAGATGGCGCCCGCCCTCAGCGCGGGCCAGACGTAGTCGCGCACGAACTCCTCGCGAGCGTCCATGACGTCGGCGCGGATGGCGCCGATGTCGAGCGCGCGCTGACGCGCGGCTTCCAGGTCCACCTGTCCGCCCAGGTCCATCGTGAGCGTGGCGATGTCTACGCCGTACTGCTCCTGCAGCCAGCGGATGGCAACGGAGGTGTCGAGACCCCCGCTGTAAGCGAGAACGATCTTGTCAGCCATGGAGAAGCGGTTTCCTTTCCGGTGTCAGAGTCGCCGTCTAAGCGGCCAGTGTTTTCGTGAGTGCGGCGTCGAGTTTCGTGAGGCACTCGTCGACGTCCGCCTCGGTGATGATGAGCGGGGGCATGAAGCGGATGGCGTTGGGGAGCACGGGGTTGAGCAGCACGCCTTCCGCGTTCGCGTTCGTGACGACGGCGCGCGCGATGGGCTGGTCGAACAGCAGCGCCTGCAGCAGGCCGACGCCGCGCACGCCCGTCGTCGCCGGAGCGTGCGCAACCGCGAACTCCTCCAGCTTCGCCCGGAGGTAGTCGCCGACGCGAGCCGCGTGGCCGGGGATGTCGTTCTCCAGCATGTGGCCGAGCGTCGCGCGCCCCGCTGCCGTGGCGAGGACGTTGCCGCCGAACGTGCTGCCGTGGTCGCCTGGCTCCAGGACGTTGCAGCGCTCCTTGCAGAGGAACGCGCCGACGGGCACGCCGTTGCCAAGCGCCTTGGCGATCGTCATCACGTCAGGCTCGACGCCCGAGTGCTCGTAGCCCCAGAGATGGCCGAGGCGTCCCATGCCAGTCTGCACCTCGTCGAAGATGAGGAGGAGGTTGTTCTCGTCGCACCACTCGCGCAGGCCTTTCAGGTAGCCCTCCGTGGGGACGTTCACGCCGCCCTCGCCCTGCACGACCTCGACCATGATCGCGCAAGTCTCGTCGGTCGTGGCCTCGCGGATGGCGTCGAGGTCGTCGTAGGGGACGTTCGTGAAGCCCTCGGCGAGGGGGAGCCACGCTTCCTGGTAGGCGGGCTGTCCGGTCGCGGCGATCATGCCGAGCGTCCTGCCGTGGAAGGAGTTGAGCACCGTGATAACGCTCTGCGCGCCGTTGCGGTGGAGCCTGCCGTACTTGCGGGCGAGCTTCACCGCGCCCTCGTTCGCCTCCACTCCGCTGTTGGCGAAGAAGACCTTGTCCATGCAGCTGTTCTCCACCAGCATCCGGCCCAGTTCCAGTTGCGGCACGGTGTAGTAGAGGTTGGACGTCTGCAGGAGCGTGCCCACCTGATCGCGCACCGCCTCAGCAACGGCGGGGTGGGAGTGCCCCAGGCCGACGACGGCCAGCCCGGCTACGAAGTCGAGGTATTCGTTGCCGTCGACGTCCCAGACTCGCGCGCCTTCTCCCCGCTCGATCACGATGGGCTGGCGGTTGAACGTGTGAACGTAGTACTCGGATTCCTGCGCCATCCAGTATGCGGAGTCGTGTGCGGTGGAGTCGGTGGTCATCGGTTGCTCTCCCCTATGAGGTCTCGCAAGGCTTGCACGGAATCGTCGAGGTCCTGCGCGCCGCCCTGCATAGATTCTAACGCCTGCGCGATTCCGTCGAGAATACGCAGCAATTCGTCGCGCGATACGCCCTCCACCGGCTCGCCGGTATCCGGGGCCACGGTGATCTGCGCATCGCCGAGCAGCGCGGCCACGGCCTCGTCCAGCGTCGGCTCCATCACGACCTTCGTGTTCGTGGCGAGGATGACGCGCTTCAGCTCAGGGAAGGCGAGCGACTCCGCGCGTAGGTAGATAGGCTCCGCGTAGAGCAACGTCTCGCCGATGGGGATAACGAGCAGGTTGCCGCGATACACCTGCGAGCCGGACTGGTTCCAGAGCGTGAACTGCTCCGAGATGACCGGGTTGTTGTCGATGCGCGCCTCTATCTGGCTGGGGCCGTTGAAGATGCGCTCGCGCGGGAACTCGAAGACGATACTCTCGCCGTAGTTGGGCCCGTCCGAGCGCGCCGCCATCCACGCCACGAGGTTCGGCTTGTCCTTGGGCGTGAAAGGCAGGATGAGGACGAACTCCGTCACGTCCTCGCCCGGCACCTTCATGATGACGTAGTACGGCGTGATGGTGCGGTTGCGCGGACCCAGGGGCCTGCCGTCGTCACCGATGACGTCGGTCCCGACGACCTCCTGCGCGAACTCCCACTCGTCCTCCTTCAGGAAGAACTCCTTCACGTCCGTCATGTGGTACTGGAGGAACGTGTCCGCCTGGGCGCGCAGCAACTCCTCCGGATAGCGGATGTGCTCGCGCAGGCCGGGAGGCATCTTCTCGATGGGCGTGAACAGGTCCGGGAAGATGTTGCGGTAGGTCTGGAGCACCGGGTCCGGCCCGCCCGTCTCGATGGTGTAGAAGTCCATGGAGCCGTCGAATGCGTCTATCACCACCTTCACGCTGTTGCGGATGTAGTTGAACGGACGCTCGAATCCGGTGAAGTCGCCGTTGAAGCCCACCCTGCTGCTGTCGATGCGGCGCGAGTAGGGGAAGCGGTCGGTCGTGGTGAACGCGTCCTGTATCCAGTAGAGATGTCCTTCGTTGATGACGAGGTACGGATCGTCGTCGAGTTCGAGGAACGGCGCGACCTCGCCGACGCGCTCCCTGATATTGCGGCGGTAGAGCACCTTGCTCTCCGGTGTGAGTTGGCGGCTGAGAAGGATGTTGACGTCGAGCAATTCCCACGCGAATACTGCGCGTTTGAACAGGCTGCTCAGCGGCACGCCGCCCTTTCCGTCGTAGCGGTCGATGTACTCAGGTTTCTCGGCCTCCTCTCCGGCAGGACGGTCGAACTGCGGCTCGTTCGTGTTCACGACGATGGCGTCGTTCGTGATGATGCCGGGCCGTATCTCGGCGGCCACGTCCGGGTCGAGGTTCAGGCGGTCGATGTACTCTTCCTCGTCGATGCCGTACGCCTCGCCGTAGTAGACGCGCGGCTCTGTGATCTCGAACGCGCCGGTGGGGGGAACGTCCCGCACGATGAAGTCGGGCTGGCCGGACTCGCTGAACGTCGTGGCGGTGCTCATCACCGCGCCGTAGCCGTGGGTGTAGATGACGGAGCGGTTGACCCAGTTCTGCGCGGCGGCGTCCAAGCCGCTCTGGAAGAGTTCGCGAGCGCCGAGCAGCACCTGCCGGTACTCCCCGTCCACGACGTAGCGGTCCACGTCCACGTCAAGGAACGAGTAGTAGAGGCGCAGGTGCTGCAGCTGGTTGAGCACGGCCTCCAGTGGGCGCGGGTCCCACAGACGTATGTTGCGGATCGTCTCCGGGCTCTGGGCGATTCCCTCGGCCAGCGTCTCTTCGCGCACGTCGTGCAACCGAGTATCGACGCGCCCGAGGTCGAAGCCGCGGCGCGTCCACTCGATGTTGCGCTCGATGTAGGGGCGCTCGCGCTGCAACTCGGACGGCGCGACGGCGAGGCGTTGGGTCAGCGCGGGCCATCCGATCCCCGCGACTATCCCCGCGATGAGCCAGAGCCCGAACGCCGCGAAGATGAGCCGGAGCGACTGCCGCAGGTTCGCCACTCGGATCGCGTACAGCATGATGCCGGCGGAGATCAGCGCGATGACCGTGAGCACCAGCAGCGCGGGCAGGCGGGCGTTCACGTCGGTGTAGGCCGTGCCGGTCACCGCTCCTGCGGGCGAGAAGAGCGTCTCGTAGCGGTCGAGGAAGTGCGCGAACGCGATGGTGACCATGAGCCAAGCGCCGGTGAGCGCCAACTGGGTCCGCGCGCCGGTGCCGATGGCCGGGTTTATCCCGCGCGCGCTGAAGATGAGCATGTAGAGGCCTGTCGTCGTGACGAGGGTGACGAGGGCGAGTCCCATCAACCATCCCTGGACGGTGTGCAGCACGGGCAGGACGAACGTGTAGAAGCCCACGTCGTTGTGGAACTGCGGGTCCTCTATGCCGAAGTCCGCGGCGTTCATGAACAGCAGGAAGTTGCCGTACTGGTTCGCGAGGCTGGACGCGAACGTGAACGCGATGAAGCCGCCCATCGCGACCGAGCCCACGATGAGCGACAGCCGTATCCACTGGATCGTGGTCAGGGAGAACCGGAAGACGCTCTCGCCCCACGCATACCTGAACGCGGCGTAGTAGCTCAGCCAGAGCGCTCCGCCGCTCACCACCAGCCCGGCGATGAAGAGCCAGATGCGCGTGAACAGCACCGTGCTGTAGACGCTGCGCAGGCCCAGGTGGGAGAACCAGAGCCAGTTCGTGTACGCCCCGCGCAGCAGGTCCAGCAGCAGGTAGAGCGCGAACAGGCTCGCGAGCACGACGCCCGCCTGGAAGAAGAGGCTCTCACGGGAGAAGAGCGTCCGGAGCCACTCCGGCAGTTCGCCTTCTTCGTAGTCGTCCGGGGGGCGCGTGGTCATGGCATCCCGCTCTTCAGGCGACTGCCGTGCCAGGGAGCGACCCTTCCAACCAGGAGGGCAGCGCTCCCGCGCTCGTTCCGTTGATGATCCCCGCCTTCACTCCGGCGCGGGCAGCCAGGATGCACGCCTCCAGTTTCGGCAGCATCCCGCCCTTCACGATGCCGGAGTGCAGGAGATCTTCGCCCGTGTCGAGCGGAACGCGCTTGATGAGGCGTCCGTCCGCATTCAGTATGCCGTCCACGTCCGTCAGGAAAACGAGGCGCTGCGCGCCCGGCCCGCCCGGGAGCCCGCCCGCCGCCGAGTCCGCGTTCACGTTGAGCAGCTGCCCCGTGTCGTCCGCGCTCGCAGCGATGGGCGAGACGACCGGCACGTAGCCCGCGTCGGTCAGACGTTCGATGAGCGAGGCGTCGGTCTCCAATTCGCCTGCGACGAACCCCAGGTCCGGGTCGGTGACGCGCCCGCACAGCAGTCCGCCGTCCGCGCCGGAGACGCCCACGGCGTTCACGCCGAGGCTGCGCATCTCCGACACGAGTTGCTTGTTGATGAGGCCAGCGAGCACCGCCGTCGCCACTTCGAGGCTCGGGCCGTCCGTGACGCGCAGGCCGCGCACGAACTCCGCGTGGATGCCCATCTTCCCCATCCAGGAGGTGATGGCGGGGCCGCCGCCGTGCACGATGACGACGCGCGCGCCCTGCCGTTGCAGTGCGGCCACGTCGGCGAAAGACGTGTCTTCAGAACTCAGCGTGCTGCCGCCGATCTTGATGAGGATGATGGGGCTGTCTGCTTCCATGAGAGCCCTTCGGGCCGGACGCGGCTCCTGCCTACGTGGTGTAGGCGCTGTTGAACACCACGTACTCTTCCGTGAGTTCGCAGCCCCATGCGGTCGCTTCGTGCTCGCCCATTCCCAGCGTCACCGTGAGTGCGACCTCTTCCCTGCTCATGATGGCTATGACGCTCTCCCGGTGGAACGGGATTGGCGTCCCGCCCTCCATGATCGCGACGTCGTTGATGAAGAAGGAGACCTTGCTCACGTCCAGGTCTGCGCCGCTGTACCCCGCGGCGCAGACGACACGTCCCCAGTTGGGGTCGTTGCCGTGTATCGCCGACTTCACCAGCAGGGAGGCGGCGATGGCGCGCGCCGCGAGGCGGGCGTCTCGCTTGCTCGCCGCGCCCGCCACCCGCACCGAGAAGACCTTGGAGGAGCCCTCAGCGTCCCGCACGAGTTCGCGCGAGAGATGCGAGCAGAGCGCGTAGAGCGCAGCGCCGAACGCTTCGGCGTCCGGCGAACCTTCGCCTATCTCCGCGTTCCCGGCGCCCCCGTTGGCGAGCAGCAGCACCATGTCGTTCGTGCTGGTGTCGCCGTCTATCGTCACCATGTTGAACGTGTCGTCGGCGCAGTTGCGGAGCGCCGCGTCCAGGAACGCGCCGTCCACGGCGGCGTCCGTCGTGAGGAAGGCGAGCATCGTGGCCATGTTCGGGTGGATCATGCCGGAGCCCTTGACGCACCCGCCGATGGTTACCGTTTCCCCGCCGGCGCAGGTGAACGACACCGCGGCGGACTTGGGCACGCGGTCGGTCGTCATGATGGCGCGGGCGAACGCGGCGCCCCCGTCTCCGTTGACGGTGATGCCGGACATGCCGCCCCTGATGAGCGCCATCGGCAACTCCACGCCGATAACACCCGTGGTGCCCGCGCCCAGTTCGTCCGCTCCGATGCCCAGGTGGTCCCCGGCGAGTTGCAGGCACTCCCTGATGTCCGTCATCCCCTGCTCGCCGACGCCAGCGTTGGCGATGCCGCTGGTCACGAACACGCCGCGCACCTTTCCGGCGTCGACGTTCTGCTTCGTGAGGGTCACCGACGGCGAGACGAACTTGTTGGTGGTGTAGACGCCCGCCGTTCGGCACGGCAACTCGGAGAGGAGCAGTCCCACGTCCATCTTGTCCGGAGCGTAGGTCTTGAGGCCGACGTACGAGCCGCCCGCGATGAACCGCTGGGGGCTGGTTACGAGGCCGTCCGCGAGGAACTGGTGAGCGTCGCCGGTCATCTCAACCTCTGCAGAGTTGTCAGGCGCTGGCGCGCCATTATGTGGGTGAGTCTAGCAGATTGACCCCCGTCGTTCCTGCCTGCGCAGAGGAACCAGCGCTTTAGCGCGCCGCAGCCCGCCTCTCCCCTGGGAGAGGCCGACGCGCGATAGCGCAGCAGGTGAGGGTGGAGCAGACAACGTGCCCCAAGCCACCACGGGATAGAATGCCCGCCGCAGGAGACCGCCATGGCAAAGACCGAGAAGATCATCGTAGCCACCACCCTGACGAAGGAGTACCGGGGCGACGTCTGTGTCGCGCAGATCCCGGAATTGGGGCTCACGGGCTACGGCAAGACGATGGATGAGGCAGAGCAGAGCGTGAAGGAGCTGTTCAACAACCTCATCAGCGAGTATCGCCGGCAAGGCGTGCTCGAAGACAGGTTGACCAACCACTTCAAGGTGTCGTGGTGGCCGGCGGAGCAGTACGACGGGGACCTCGAAGTGGAGGAGACCGCCCCCGGGAAGTATTGAGCCCGCCGCCTCCCGGACTGCGTCGCTACTCCTCCCGCGGCTCGGCGGCGCGCATCTCCTGCGGCGCCTTGACGTTCCTGAACATGAAGTAGAGCGACAGCGTGTACGTCACCTTCACGAGCGCGGAACCGACGAGCGGCGCACTGAGGGCTATCGCCGCGAGTACCCCGGTGGAGAGCGTCGGCCCGATGGTGCCGGAGATGGAGCGCCCCACGATGTGGATGCTTCCCATCGCCACTCGCTCGTGCGGCTGAACCACGGACATGATGTAGGAGTCCCGCGCGGGCACGTCTATCTGGTCGAACAGGGACCGGAAGAGCAGCAGCCCCACCGCCAGCCAAGCCCACGGCGAGAACGCTATACAGATGAGCAGCAGTCCCGACGGCAGGTGCAACAGCGACATGGTGTTGATGAGGCCGATGCGGTTCGCGATCTTCCCCGCCATCCCCAGCGACGCCACGCCGATGATCTGCGCGACGAAGAAGAGCACCCCCAGCGAGGCAAGGTCCAGCCCGAACCGCTCAACGAACCAGAGCGCCAGCAGGCCGCGCACGATGATGGCGCCCGCAAGCTGGTCCAGGCTGAACAGACCGGAGAGCGTGAATATCCGGCTGCTGGACGGGAGCCGGACCGGGTTCACCCACTCCCGGCGCCCCTGCTCGGCTTCCACCTTGTCGGAGATCAGCATGAACAGGAGCGCTATCAACAGTCGCAGTCCCACCATCCCCCACAGCACGATGCGGAAGGATGCAGGCTCGCTCACGCCCTCCAGCGCTTGCAGCGCAACGGGCAGACCCGCAGCCAGCGCACCCAGCGCACCGGCGCTCGCCGCGGCCACCCGGTAGAGCGCGAAGAGTTCCGTGCGCCGCTGCGGTTCGACCACCCCCGCGATCGCCGCCTGTTCCAGCGACTGCGTCGGCCCGCCGGTGGCGGCGGGCGCGGGGTGCGGGGCCCCGCGGCGTTCCGCCCCCCCCGGCGACGCCCGCTTGTCCCGGCGCCGGGGCCGCCCCGACGTTGCCGGCGGCGCCGTTGAACGAGCCGATGAACGCGAACGGCAGCAGCACCGCCGGGTTCGAGGTAACCACCAGCCCCACGCTCCCAGCCAGCGTGATCAACGAGTAGGAGACCATCAGCTTGCGCCGCCCGACACGCTCGCTGACGAACGTGGAGAGGAACGAGAAGGCCGCCGTGCTCGCGAACCCCAGGCTGAAGAACAGCCCCACCAGGAACACGGCCATTCCCAGCTGCTCCCTGAGGTAGACGGCCAGCATCACGGCCAGCAGGCCCTGCGAGAACGTGTGCAGCGCCCGCGCCGCGATGATGAGCGCGGCGTCCCGCGTGATCCACGCAGGGAGAAGTGCGGTCATGTCCGCCCCTTACCGGTCGAGCGCGTAGAGCCTGGCGCAGTTGTCCCAGAGGATGTTGCGCTTCACCTCGTCCGCCAGGTCCTCGTGGCTCAGGAACTCGTTGACGGAATCCGGGAACTCTGAGTCGTGGTGCGGATAGTCGGACGAGAAGACGATGTTGCTCCCGCCCACGGCGTCGACCGTGTACCGAAGCTCAGCCTCGTCCGCCTCCGTGCCGACGTAGCAGTTGCTCGCGAAGTATTCGCTCGGCAGGCGCGTCAGGAACGGCGCGTCCCACTCGCGGTAGAGCGAGTAGTCGCGGTCCATCCGCCCGAGCCAGAACGGCACCCAGCCCGCGTTCGCCTCCAGGTACGCGGCGCGCAGACCGGGGAAGCTCTCGAACACGCCGCCGCAGATCATGCTGATCATCGCCTTCATCATGCCGATGGGATGGGAGCAGGCGTGCAGCATGAGCCGGTTGTCGGCGAACTCGGAGCCGTCCTGGTGGTAGACGGAGCCGGTGCCCTCGTGAAATCCCACCGGAACGTTCAGCTCCTCCAGCGTCGCCCAGAGTTCGGCGTAGTCCGCGCTGTGGAACGTCACGCCGTTCACGAAGTTGGGGCGCATGTAGATGCCCACCGCGCCCAGCTCGTTCACGGCGCGGCGCGCCTCCCACACCGCTTCCTTCGGATCGTGCTGCGGCACCATCGCTGCGACCTTCATCCGCGCCGGGTCCGTCTGGCAGAAGTCGTACAGCCAGTTGTTGTACGCGCGGCAGACGGCCGCCGACAGCGGGCCGTCCACGTCGTCCAGACCGTTCGGGACGTAAAGGCAGACCGTGGGGTACATCACCGCCACGTCTATGCCCTCCATGTCCATCGCCTCCAGTTGCGACGGGCCGTCGTAGCCCCGCTCGCGCATCGGGCGGGTAGCGGCGTCGGTGCGGTTCGTCATGCCCTGCATGCGGTGGGGGTTGTCCACGTCGCAGGTCGGGAGCCGCTCGCCGTCGAACAGGAACACCCCCACGCGCTTGCCCGGCGCGCGGGAGATGCGGGGCGCCTGGTCGGCGAACCGCGCGTCGAGGTACTTGTCGAACATGTCCGACGGTTCGACGATGTGCATATCCGAGTCCATGACCTTGTAGCCGTTCTGCGCCATTCCGCGCTCCTCCCTGTTGTTGGTCTGTGTGCGGCAGCCCCGGTTTACACGAACCGCGTCCGCTTGCTGCGCGCTTTCTGCGACGTCGGCGCGGGCAACCGCTCCGACGATACCGTCTCGTACAGCAGCCGCGAGAAGTAGTCGCGGTCGGCCACGTTGATGACCGCCTGCTCGTGCGCCTCTTGCAGCGCCAGCGGGTAGCCGTGCCCCTTATCCGTCTGCGCGAGCAGTCCCGCGTGCGCCAGCCGGACGCCTTCCTCGTTCGTCCACGAGGGCATCTCCATGCGCGCGATCTCCTCGCCCACGTTGACGTAGAAGAAGCACACCTGGTGGTCGCCGTAGTGCTCGGTAACGATGCTCGATGCGCTGTGAAAGAGCGCCGAACGCTCCCCCGGATCAAGCTCGCGCGCGAAGAGCGCCGCGTCCGTTACGCCCCCGACCACGTCGCAGTTGCGCTCGCCGCGTCTTAGTTGTCCGCAGTGGGCGTCGCAGTTCACCGTCTCGTGCCGGCAGACGTCGCGCGAGATGCGGAGCGCGCTCACCACCTCCGCGCTGCGCGGACGGCTGATGTGGCTCCCCGCTGGCAGGCTCCCCCCACCCTCGCGGCGCGGCCGGCTGATGGGGCTCGCGATGGCAAGCGTCCGCCGCTGCGACTCCGTGCGCAGCCGGTCCATCGCGAGTGTCAGGCGGCGGTCCACCAGCTCCTCGCGCACGAAGTCCATGCCGCCGGTCAGCCCCCAGAGCACGAGCGTGCCATCCAGCAGGCCGAGCACCGGCAGTCCCTCCGGCGCGGCTTCGACCGCATCCGCCAGCGCCTCGATCTCCATGACGGCACGGTGCATCCCGAGCAGCGCGCCCTCGATGTTCGCCTCGCGCACGCCATGCGGGTCGCGCAGCGCAAGCGACGAGTCGTCGGCGTACAGGTGCGGTTCGCTGCGCAGTTCGGCGTGCGGCACCTCGCCGTAGCGCAGCGTGACATAGCCGATGTTGATGAGGAAGCAGCGCGCCGCCGCGTGACGGTCGACGTCGACGTGCGAGCCGTCCACCGCAACGACGACGTGGTCGGGCGGCAGCGGCGGCGGTGGGTACGCGCCACGGAGCGCACCGTCCAGCCGGGCGGCGAGCCACGTCGCCCTGCCCGATGCGCGACGCTCCTCCGTCTCGTGCGGGTCGGCGGTCGCGAAGTGCGCTGCGGCGCGCTCGAGCGCTCGCTCGTGCGAGCCCCATTGCTCCCGCATGGAGGGCATCGCCGCGTACAGCTGTCCGGCGGTCTTGGTCAGGTCGAGGGCCATGGCGGCTCCGATGGTCTGTCATATCCCGTCCCCGCGCAAGCGGAGAGCGTCCCACTGCCCGTTGCGCCGTCAGGTAGAATCTGAAGCGCAGACCCCTTCGGGAGGAGGCGGGGCATGACCGACATAGGCCGTCTCATCACAGCGATGGTCACGCCGTTCGACGCGGCGATGGAGATCGACTACGGGCAGGCGCGGCGGCTCGCGCAGGCGCTCGTGGCGTCCGGCAGCGACGGCCTCGTCGTGACCGGCACGACCGGCGAGAACCCGTCGCTTGCCCACGAGGAGAACCTGCGCCTCTGGACCGAGGTCAAAGAGGCGATCGGCGACTCCGCAACCGTCATCGCAGGCTCCGGCACGAACGGCACCGGCGAGACGATCAAGCTGGCGCAGATGGCGGAGGAGGCGGGCGCGGACGCGCAACTCCTCGTCGTGCCCTACTACAACAAGCCCACGCAGGAGGGGTTGTACCGCCATTTCAAGGCCATCGCGGAGAGCACCTCCCTGCCCTGTATCCTCTACAACGTGCCGAGCCGCACCATCGTCAACATGACCGCTGAGACGACCCTGCGCCTCGCGCACGACGTCCCGAACATCGTGGGCACGAAGGAGGCGTCGGGCGACCTCGCGCAGATCGGGACCATCATCCGCGACGCGCCGGACGGCTTCCGCGTGTGGAGCGGCAACGACAGCGACACGTTCGGGGTCGTAAGCCTCGGCGGTTGGGGCGTCGTCAGCGTGGCGTCGCACCTCATAGGGCGGCAGATCAAGCGGCTCATCGAGCTCACCGCGGCAGGCGACCTCGCGGAAGCGGCGGCGGAGCACAAGCGGCAGTTGCCGATGGCGTCCGGCCTCTTCGTCGTCTCCAACCCGATACCGGTCAAGTACTGCCTGAACAAGGCGGGATTCAACGTCGGCGGGCTCCGCTTGCCTCTCGTAGAGGCGGACGACAAGACCGCCGCGTTCCTGGACGGGATGCTGGCGAAGTACGAGATCGACCTGCCAGTGGGCGCAGCAGCGTAACCGATCAGGTCTGCGTCAGCAGCCAGAGCCCGATCGCCAGCAGACCGAACACGATAACTCCGCCGGTGAGGCACTCGGAGCCTCCCGCGCGGCGGAGCGGGTCACGCGCGATGCGCGTCGTCACGGCAGCAACGACCGCTCCGATGATGCCGAGCCAGAAACCCGCGATAGCGCCGTTGAACCCGGCGGTCGCGCGGTCGATGTTGGAGTCCGGGCCCCAGGTCAGGGAGACGACCGCTCCGATGCCGATGCCGAGTGGGACGGCCAGCGCCGTCCAGATGATGAGCCGTTTCAGGAAAGCCATGGCGCTCGCATCATGTCAGGTCGGGACACCAGGATCTCAGGGCTCGACACGCCGAACACCTGGGACCCGGTCGAAGTCCCTGTCGTAGCTGACTATCTCGGTAACCCCCGCCTGTCCCATGTGCGCCACGGCAAGCGCATCCTCGAAATCGAGGAACGGAGAGGTCGCGTATATGTCCAGGGCCTGGAGGCAGACCCGCTTCTGCGGGAGCCTGACTCCACGGAGGGTCAATATGGGCAGGAGGCGCTCCCGTATCTCCTCGTGCGTCAATCGGTAAGACAGACGAGAGGACGAGAGGACGTATGCCGCTTCAGAGACAACGGATTCGCAGGTGAGTAGCTCTTCCTCTCCCTGCTGCACGCGCTGGAAGAGCCGGTAGCAGTCTGCCGCCTTGGTCTCGTCGTCCCTGGTCAGGAATCGGAGGACGACGTTCGTATCGAGGAACTTCATGACTGGGCGAGTTCCCGCACGGTCTCCTCAGCCTTGGCTACCTTGGCTTCACGGATGAGCGCCTCGAAGTCCTCTGGTTTCCGGGATGGCTTCACCGAACCGTACGCCGACTCCAGGCTGAACGCGGCTGGAGCAAGGGATACCTTCCCGTCCTCGATGGCGAACACGACTCGGTCCCGGGGCTTCAGTCCCAACAGCCGCAGCACCTCGGCGGGAACGGTTACCTGGCTGCGTTGAGTAAGTTTCGTCGTGATCTGTTTCATCAGAACAGTTCCAATGATTTGCCCATGCATCAATGATATGCCGAATATACAGTGAGTTACAAGTGTCTCATTGAGCGGTTCACTTCACTAAGCAGCAGCCGACGCAGTCTCGTGCGCCTCTTCCTCGCTCTGGCCGTCGGCGCGTGCTGCCACGTAGGCGCGCTCGTAGGCGGTTGCGTACGCCCTGGCGTCCTCTTCCGATGCGCCGTCGAGCCTCTGCCCGGCGTATGCGCTGGCGTAGGCATGCGAGCGCTCCTCGTTCCAGCTCCGCTCCACGGACCAGTCGTAGTACGCGAGGTAGTACTCCCACGCGTAATCGTAGTAGTCGTCGTCGCCGTACGGGGCGTAGTCGAGCAGGAACGCCTGGTAGGAGCCGCGCATGTAGGCTTCCGCACGCAGAAAGGCGTCCTGCTCAGGGTAACCCCAGTCCATCTTCGCGTGGGCGTAGAGCTCCGCGAAGTCGAACGCCACGTTGTTGGCGTCCAGCCACTGGCTGTTGGTGGCGCGAAGCCATCCCAGCACGTATCCATCAGCGTACGCGTCCGCCCACACGTCGTCCCTGTCCACGTCCTCGTACTCGTGCGTCCGGTGTGCGTGCTGGTAGCCCAAGAGGTAGGCCGACGCATACTTGATGCGCAGCTGCACGTCCCGCTGGTCCGATGCACGGTACGCCCGGGCGATGATGCTGCCCGCGATGTGGGACTCCTCCTCTGAGAAACCGAAGTACCTGTTCCCTGCGTAGAAGAGGGAGTACTGGTGGGCGGCGAGCCCCACCTCGTCCGTCTGTGCGAACGCCTTGGCGTAGTCCTCCGCGAGCATCCCCTCGTAGGGGCGTCCTCGAAGTCCTGCGAGCGGCCACCACTTGCCGACGACGCGGAAAGCCTCGTCCGCAATGCCCAGCGCCTCCACCGGCGACGCGCCATCGGCCAGCGCCTCCTGGAACGGTTCTACATACCGCTGCCTCGCGTAGGCGTCGTAGTCCGCATAGCGGCCCCGGCCCAGCAATATGTCCTCAGCGGTGATCGCGAAGTAGAGGACCCCGCTCGCGAAAGCGACGGCGTACTCATCATCGAGCCCCAGCGACTTCCCGTGGACGAACGCCGCCGCGAACCTGGCAGCGTCCTCCCCCTCCAACCCTTCCGTGCTGGCGTACTCCAGGCCCGGAGCATACGCAGGGGAGTCGGATGGATCGGGAGTAGGGGTCGGGGTGGGCGCCACGGTTGGCGTCGCCGTCGGCCTTCGCGTGGGGGTTGCAGTGGGAGCAGGTGTGGCGGTGGGCGCTGGAACAGGCGTTGGGGTTGCCGTCGGCGCCGGGGTTGCGGTTGGGGTCGGCGTAGGCGTGGGAGTCGGGAGCGGCGTAGGTGTAGGGGCAGGCGGGACCGGCGTCGGAGTTGCCGTCGGTGGGGATGTGGGAGCGGGGGTATCTGCCGGTACGGCCGTTGGCGCCGGGTCGGTAGTGCAGCCTCCAGCGAGTACGCTCACCACGACTGCTCCCGCAGCCAGCAACGAGACTATGCCTTTCTTCACCGCTCACTCCCACTTGTAGATATACGAGAAGAAACTATACACACGGCTGCCGAGCGTTCAGGCGATATTCGTTATCAGTATGCCGGTCGTCTTTGATACTGGCGCCGCAACGGTGCATCCCCTTGTCCCGGTGACGAGAAACGGCGCTGCGGTCGAGTCGACCGCAGCGCCGTTCTGCCGTATGCCTGCTGTGGACTACCGGCGTCCAAACTCGCGCGGGCGGCGAGGGCCGCGATCGCGGTCGCCACCCGGACGGCCACCACGGTCACGCGGGCCGCGATCGCTGCTGCGTCCGTTGGAGCGGCTGGCCACGTCCTCGGGTGAGAGGTTCTCGAGCACCGCGCGGCGGGAGAGGTTGACCCGTCCCATGCGGTCGATCTCGACGACCATCACTTCGACCTCGTCGCCCATCTTCACTGCAGCCTCGACAGACTCGACGCGGGTGGTGTCGAGTTCGCTGATGTGCACCATGCCTTCCTTGCCCGGAAGGATCTCCACGAACGCGCCGAAGTTCATCAGCCGCGTCACGTGACCGGTGTACCGCTCGCCGACCTCGATCTCCTTCGTGAGCCCTTCGATCATGCGGATGGCGTGCTCCGCAGCGGCCTGGTCCGACGCGCCGATGGTAACGACGCCGTCGTTCTCCACGTCGACGGACGCGCCGGTGGTCTCGACGATGCTGCGGATCGTCTTGCCGCCGGGGCCGATGAGCGCGCCGATCTTGTCGACGGGGATGCTCACCCGGGTCATGCGCGGCGCGTTGGGGTTCAGCTCCGTCCTCGGCTCGGCCAGCGTGCCGAGCATGTGGTTGAGGATGAAGGCGCGCCCGTCCTTCGCCTGCGCGAGCGCCTGCCGGAATATCTCCTGCGTGATGCCGGAGACCTTGATGTCCATCTGCAGGGCAGTGATGCCCTCCTTCGTGCCCGCGACCTTGAAGTCCATGTCGCCGAAGAAGTCCTCGACGCCCTGGATGTCCGTGAGCACCTGGAAGTTGCCTTCCTCGTCCGTCATCAGACCCATCGCGACGCCGGAGACGGGCCGCTTGATGGGCACGCCTGCGTCCATCAGCGCCATCGTGCTGCCGCAGACGCTTCCCATGGACGTGCTGCCGTTCGAGCCGAGCGCCTCCGAGACGACGCGGAACGCGTACGGGAAGTCTGCATCGTCCGGAATGACGGGCGCGAGCGCCCGCTCAGCGAGCGCGCCGTGACCGATCTCCCGGCGTCCGGTGCCCATGCGGCGGGCCTCGCCGGTGGAGAACGGAGGGAAGTTGTAGTGGTGGATGTAGCGCTTCGTGTCCTCGGGGCTGAGGCCGTCCAGCTTCTGCGTCATGGACATCGAGCCGAGCGTCGCCACCGTGAGGATCTGCGTCTCGCCGCGCTGGAAGAGCGCGGAGCCGTGCGTGCGCGGCAGCAGTCCGACCTCGCTGGAGAGCGGGCGTACCTCGGTGAGTGCACGCCCGTCCGGGCGCTTGCCCTCCTTGATTACCTTGGCGCGCACCGTCTTCTTCAGCACGTCGTCGAACACCTTTGCGACCGTCTTGGCATCGTACTGCTCGCTAAGCTGCTCGATGGCCTCGCGCTCGGCCTGCTTGATGCCTTCGTTGCGCTCGCCGCGGCCTTCGCCACGGTCGATGATGCTCTCGATCGCCGACTTGGCGATGCGCTCGATGCTCGACACCAGCTCAGGGTCGGCCTGTTCGGCGACCACGACATCGACCTTGGCCTTGCCGGCCTCAGCCACGATCTTGTCCTGGAGGTCGATGACCTTGACGTTGTTCTCCTGGCCGATGCGGAGCGCTTCGAGGACGATCTCCTCGCTCACTTCCTTCGCTCCGGCCTCGATCATGATGACGGCGTCGCGGCTGCCCGCGATGGTCAGGTCGAGCTTGCCCTCGGCGAGTTGCTCGAAGGTGGGGTTCACGACGAGTTCGCCGTCAACGTAGCCCATGCGCGTCGCGGCGACGGGCCCGTTGAACGGGATCTGGGAAACAGAGAGCGCGGCGGAGGCGCCGATGATGCCGAGGATGTCCGGCTGGTTCACGTGGTCGGCGGAGAGAACGGTCGTGATGATCTGCACCTCGTTCCGCATCCCCTTCGGGAAGCGCGGGCGCAGGGGGCGGTCCGTCAGCCGGGCGGCGAGCGTCGCCTCGGTGGTCGGGCGTCCCTCGCGGCGGAAGAAGCTTCCGGGGATGCGGCCGACGGCGTAGAGGCGCTCTTCGTATTCGATGGTGAGCGGGAAGAAGTCCAACCCTTCTCGGACGCCTCCCATCACGGCGGTGACGAGCACGACGGCGTCGCCGTACCGCACGACGGCTGAGCCGTGCGCCTGCTGTGCCAGCTTGCCCGTCTCTATGGAGAGGGTTCGTCCGGCTAGCTCTATCTCATGGTACGTGGGCATAAGTAACAACTCCTGTTTTTCGCAGGCCATGCGCGGGGGAAACTCGAAGCGGGGGCAGGAGTGTCAGCTGGCTTATAGAGGAACAGCGCCTCTGGCGAAGCGCTGTTTCCGGGGTCGCGTTATCTGCGGAGCCCAAGCCTGCTGATGACCGTCCGGTATCGTCCTACGTCCTCTCTCGCGAGATATCGCAGGAGACGGCGGCGTTGCCCGACCAACTTCAGAAGACCTCTGCGCGTGGCGTGGTCTTTGTGGTTCCGGCGGAGGTGATCGGTAAGGCCGCGTATACGCTCGGAGAGAAGCGCTACCTGCACTTCCGTAGAGCCGGTGTCTCCCGGCTTCGCCTGGTACTCTCCGATGATGCGTTGCTTGGTAGCTGTATCCAGCATGTTCCGTCCCGCGGGACCTAAATCGTCTGTCCGCTCTTCTTTGTTCGCCGTTCAGTATACACCATCCCGCTCAGGTGTGAAGGGACGCGGTCGCCGGCCATGGCCAACAGCAACGGAACCGGCCCGCACGCGCGCACCTCATTGCCTCAAACGAGGTCCCTGACCCCTGCCGATGCGGTGGATGGCTACGATGAGGTGGCCGCCGACTACAATGACCATATAGCCGAGGACCCACGCCGCGTGCCACGCGTATCCCAGGTTCAAGCGGTCCGGCGCCTGTTCTCGGGAGTGGCCCAACGCTGCGAAGTCGATCTCCCAGGACCGCAGCAAGTTGTGGTCGGGCAGAACGCCCGGAAGGTCTGGTGACACGAATATCGTGAGAACGGTGATAGTTCCCAGGGCCGTCGCAACCGTCCCGGCTGCCATCGTCGTCGAGAGCAGGAACCGCCGGTCGCGCTCGCTGAGGCTGAGGGCGGGGTCCCGCAGGATCATCAGCATCGTGAACACGGCTCCGAATGCAGGCAGCAGGATTGCGAGCTGCATGGATACCCAGATATTCGTGGTGACGAGCACGACTGCGTACACGAAGACCACCGGCGGCAGCGTCACCCAGACTGCCCGCTGAAGGGCATGGCTCCCGCCCCTACCGCTCGTGTACTGCCACTGCCACAGCCGTTGAAACATCCGCGCGGCGATGGATGCGACCACCAGGTTCACGACAAGGGCCAGCATGTAGGGAAGCTGGGTGCCCGTGAGGCTCCTGATGGCATAGAAATTGTAATGGTCGGTCCGTATCTGGGCGAACTGCAGCAGGGGAGTTGTCAACAGGAAGAACAGCGAGACCCAGAAGAACTCTCTCAGCCCGGCGTCGGGGTCCGGGAACAGGAACCCCTGCGCCAGTACGATTCCCAGGACGAAAGCGATGTACACGAAGGGCATCCAGCCGCCGCCCATGCCGAAGTACGACAGGGCATATCCACAACCAACGATGCAGATCCCAAGCGGGAGGCTCCTGAACAACCAGAAACGGAGGGCGGCCCTCGGGGCTGGCGATGCGCTTGCGGGCATGGGTTCCCTTACGCCGTCCGGAACACTGGGGGCAGGCACGTCACGCGTTGCCGCGGAGGCAGCCTCGTCTCCATCGTCCCCGGAGACCCGGCGCAGGGCCGCTTGATAGTCCGGCGCAAGCCCCGCCAGCAGTAGCAGGCCGGCTGTCTCTGCCCGTGAGAGGTTGAGGGCTGCTCCAAAGACCCTCAGGCGCCGGAGCGTGGGACGAGTACCGCCCGACTCCCACCGCGAAACGGTACCGTGGCTGTACCGCTCAGCGTAGTCGCTGTCCACCGCCGCCATTCGCGCAAGCAACGCTTCCTGCGTGAGCCCCCTCCGGCCATCGCCGGAAAGGAAGGCTTCCCGGTAGGACCTCATCAAGGCCCCTACCTGGACCGCTCTGGCGCTCTGCACATCCCGTTCGGGCATTTCTACGTATCTCGTATCGCCTACCTCAATTGTCGCACAACATGTGAAGAGAGCGTCAAAAAGTGTCCCTGCACAGACTTATCGCGGAGCATCGCCTACTGTCGTTCCCAGGGCCACGGAAGGAACGTGCGGTCGGGATGCGTGGTCCGGCCAGCATCGTCCGGGGACCTCATCGAGCAGTTGGGGGACAGACAGGAGGTGCACCGATGCGTTACTGGAATCTGCTTGCATGGCGTCGCAGCACGATCGCGCTTTCGATCGTTGCAGCGGTAGCCGCTCTGGCCGCGTTGCTGGCGCTGTCGCCGCCCTTGGCACGGGGCTCGCCCGCGGGCGTCACCCACCAGAACAGCCCGGCAACCATGGCAGAGTGCCGGGAGGAGATCGACGCCGGACGCGCGGTGGCCTGCACGGCCAACCGCTTCTCGGTCAAGACCATTCGTCGCAACGGTGAATACCAGATCAACTGGAGCGCATGGGCCGACCAACAGGACAACATCGACCGCTACACCGTCCAGCGGCTCCGGTTCATGTACCGCTACAACTTCACGCGTGACGGGAACCCCGTTGATCACAGCGACTACACCGAGCCCAGCGTGAACAGCTGCTGGCCATGGGGTGTGGAGAGGAACCAGCAGCGCGAGGTGACACGCTACGCCTGGTCCTGCAAGGGGATCACCAACGTCCGGGAAGACCCCTCCGGTGAGCCGACGTCTGTGGAGCAACTGGAAGCCTACGGAGATTCCTACACGTCGGAACACTACAGCGGCTCACTACTGGGGCCGGGACGGAACCACGACGTTCCTGTGCAGGCGTTGGAGATCCCCGGCAACCGGGACGAAGCACACCCGGACAACCCTCAGGGCTGGCGAGACCGGCTGACGGCGCAGCAGGTGGCGGACGGCACAACTGACCTGCTCGCCAGCGAGGTCGAGATGCACCTCTACCTGACCTACGTCCACTACGATGACGGCAGCATCTCGCGGCACTACGACCTAGTGGATGGCGGGGCCTTCGCCGACAGGTGATCGACGGCTGAAGGAGAGGACAGGCTGGATTCGGGGCTGCCCTTGGCATGGCTGAGGGCAGCCCTGTTCCCGTCTCGCCCCGCTGCCGCGCCATAGTATGCTTGCCTCGCGATCGCGATCGGCGAGAGGAGGCCAGCCATGCCGGACCTGCCGACCCAGGATGAAGTCCTGTCCTACTTCGACTCGCTGAGCAACTGGGGACGGTGGGGCGACGACGACGAGCTCGGCACGATGAACCACATCACGCCGGAGACGCGCCGCCGCGCGGTGTCGCTCGTGCAGGAGGGCGTCACGGTGTCGTGCGCTCGGACGCTCAGCAACGCCACCGGGCCGGACGTCACGTTCCAGCCTATGCACTTCATGATCGAGTCGGGCGAGGGCTACGCCCACGACGAGAAGGCCGGGCCGCCGCGTCCGGCGCAGACCTCCTCGGACTTCATCGCCGTCGCATTCCACGGCCACGTCATCACCCACGTCGACAGCCTGTCGCACTTCTTCTTTGGCGGACAGATGTACAACGGCAAACCCTCCAGCCTCGTCTCCACGCGCTACGGCGCGCTACGGGAGTCGATCGAGGTGCTGCAGGGCGGCGTGCTCGCCCGTGGCGTGCTGCTCGACATTCCCCGCCTTCGCGGTGTGCCGTGGTTCAACCCCGGCGAGGGCATCCTGCGCGAGGACCTCGAAGCAGCCGAAGCCGCCGAGGGCGTCAGCGTCGAGCCGGGCGACGTCCTGCTCGTGCGGACGGGACAACTGCGCCGCCGCGCGGAGCTCGGCCCATGGAACATCGCGGCGGAGGGCGGCACCGGCACGCACGCCAACTGTCTCCCCTTCTACCAGGAGCGCTCCGTCGCCATGCTGGGGTCCGACACCGGCAACAGCCTCATCCATCCGGGCTTCGACCGGCTCACCAATCCGGTGCACCAGGTCGGCATCGTCGCCATGGGCCTCTGGATACTCGACAACGCGGACCTGGAGCGGCTCGCGGAGGCCTGCGCGGAACGTGGCCGCTGGGAGTTCATGATCACCATCAACCCGCTCCGCATCGAGGGCGGCACCGGTTCGCCAGTGAACCCCATCGCGGTGTTCTGAGGTGGTCACTTCCCTGCCTATGCGACCCGCTGAGCATACATCTAGTCATGCGGGAGTTGGATGACTAGCGAAACCTATCCTCTACGTCAAGTCAATCGAAAGGAAAATCACCTTGGGATCAATACTGGGGTACCACTCTCGCATTCACAGCGCGGTCATGGACGCAAGCGGGCAGGCGATTGCGCTTTCACTATCCTTGTCGAACTTGGAGGCTGAGCGAAGTCGAGGTGACTTTAAGGAACGACAACAGGCGGCTCTCCCTCAGTTAGTGCGGGAAGCAGAGTCTCTTAGGCGTGCTATCTATGAATTGCTTGCTGCGCTCCCCTCGGAGGTCAGAGAAGCATCAGAAAAAGGAACCAGCCTCCTTCGGCACTTAGGTTGGATACAGAAGAGGTTCAATGAGCATTCGCCACTCAGTGCAGCAGGCGACCCAGTTGATATAGTCCGGGTAGACTTGCCGGGTGTGCTGGCGATATTCAATGATTGGTACTCCCGTCGGTCTCCAATAGATAGCGATCTTCACGAGCGCCTCGCACCATACATAGCAGCAGGACAGCTGAGCGCTGCAGAAAGAGAATCTTGGATAGTCTTCAAGTCTAGGGTGGTCAGCACTTTCGGGCTTCCAGAAGATGTTGACGGACACCGGCTTGCTGACGCCCTCTTTGGTCAGCCCGATGTAACTGCCAACCTGCTGTCTAGTCAACAACGGGTGGGATACCTGAATCTGTTCAAGGGCTTATACACTCTCTTTCGAAACCCCGTCGCCCATAACGACATCCAAGCCAATCCAGAAGAGATTGAGGCAGTCATTGCGCTCCTCAATTCGTTCCTTGCCCAAGTTGAGCGACGTAAAGTAGTACCAATGAGACCTAGCCCCTTGTGACACCAGCCCATTGCCCCCTCGAGGCCCCGCCCGCTACGCTGGTTCCCCTGCAGCAAGCGGGTTCCGACCCGCCTGCCTGGGAGTAAAATGGCGCGAAATGGCTCATTTTGGCCCACTTTTGAGGACCGGCCACCCCTGTAGCCGCCCCGGCAGGCGTGCACGGGTTTGCCATTCCCGCGCCGCATCGCTATCTTCCCTATCCATTCCCCGCCAAGAGGAGCACTCGTGAAGATCACCAACGTCCAGGCCACCACCCATAACGTGCCGGTGCCCGTCCCGCTGATGGACGAGCCCGTCATGCGTCCGTTCGTCTTCTGCCAGGTCGACACCGACGCCGGCGTCACCGGCTACGGCATCTCCGGCCCCATCCAGCGGAAGGCGGTGCGCGAGCACATCAACGCCGAGCTCGGCCCGCTCGTCACCGGCATGGACCCGATGGACACGGAGCGCATCTGGCACCTCTGCTACGTCGAGCACAACCCCCGCTCGCAGACCGGCACGTGGTCGAGCGCCGTGAGCGCCATCGACATCGCGCTCTGGGACATCAAGGGCAAGGCGCTCGGCATGCCCGTGTGGCGTCTGCTCGGCGGCGCACAGCCGGTCGTCCCCGCTTACATCACCTTCGGCCTGCCGGAGTACACGGAGGAGCAACTCGTGCAGGTCGCGCGCGACTTCGTGGCGCAGGGCGAGGACAAGCTGAAGATGGTGGTGGGCGTTGCCGGCGACCACCAGGCATGGCGCGAGGACTCCGACCGCGTCCACGCTGTGCGAGACGCCATCGGCCCCGGCGTGCAGCTCTCTCTGGACGCGAACTACATGTTCCAGTTCAACAACGCCCTGAACCTCGCGAAGGCCGTCGAGGAGTGCAACGTCGAGTGGTTCGAGGAGCCGGTTTGGGGCAACGACGCCCCGCTGCTGCACGAGTTGCGGATGCGCACGAGCATCCCGCTCTCCGCAGGGCAGAACGAAGGGCACCGCTTCCGTGCCCGCGAGCTGCTCGTGCACCAGGCGATCGACATCCTCCAGCCGAACGTCGTCTACTGCGGCGGCTACACGGAAGGGATGAAGTTCGCAGCGCTGGCGCAGGCGTTCAACCTGCCGATAGCCAACGGCGGCGGCTGGCCGCACCACAACATGCAGTTGCAGGCCGCCGTCCCGAACGGCTGGCGCATCGAGTACCACTACGTCATGTGGAAATGCGGCGAGATGGTGTTCGACGGCTGCGTCGGCCCGCAGCAGGGCTGGACCACGATGCCTGACACCCCCGGCCTCGGCCTAGAACCGAAGTGGGACGCCCTCGCCGAATGGCGCGAATAGTCAGTCATCCCTCGTAATTCCCGCGAGAGCGGGAATCTCGCAGCCAGGCCCCACCGCGGTATTGTCATGTTGAGCGGAGCCGGAGGCGGAGTCCGCGCTGTAGCGCGCAACATCCTCTCAGGAGAACGTCGGTTCACGACGGGGCGCCTCCCGAGAGATTTCTCGGCTCCGCTCGAAAGACAATGGTCCGCTCATGGTGAGCCTGTCGAACCACGCGCCTTAAACGGCAGGAGGGCTCAGCCCCATCCGGAGCCGAGCCCTCCAACGGACCCTCTATCAGGCGCAGGACTAGATCGCTGCGTCTCCCCGCTCACCCGTGCGTACTCGCACGACTTCGCTGACCGGCGAGACGAATATCTTGCCGTCGCCGATCTCGCCGTCGTCCGGCGTCCGCGCCGCTTCGATGATGGCGGCGATCACCGCCTCCTGCATGTCGTCGGTGACGACCGTACGGACCAGCGTCTTCGGCACCGATGCACGGCTCGCCATCGTGCCGCCGCGTCCGACGAAGACCTCGACGCCGCGCTGGCGCCCCTCGCCCGTCACGTTGCAGTAGTAGAAGCCCTGGCATCCCGCGTCCTGCAACGCTTCCGTCACCCGGTGGACACGCTCCGGCCTGACTATCGCTTCAATGCTTATCATGGCTTGTATCCCCTCTCCTCGTTCCCTGGGGGTATGCCGCCTCAGCATACCCCCAGGCCGTTCCTCTTTGTTAGTCGGCGCCGTCGCTTACGTAGGCGCGCTCACCGTGAGCGGCCACGTCCAGGCCGGTGCCTTCGTCACGCTCGCTGACGCGCAGGCCGAGGCCCGGGATCAGGTCCAGCACCTTCAGGATGATGAGGGATGCTACGAAGGAGTAGACGATCGTGGCGCCCACGCCAACTGCCTGGATACCCAGCTGCTCGACGTTGCCCTCGATCAGTCCCTCGACCCCGGCGAACGCCGAGACCGTGAAGATGCCGGTCGCCAGCGCGCCCCAGATACCGCCGATACCGTGGACCGCGAACACGTCCAGCGAGTCGTCGATCCCCAGCTTCGGGCGGATGAGCACTGCAAGGTAGCAGAACACGCCCGCGCCCAGGCCGATGCCCAGAGCGCCCATGACGCCAACCGCGCCCGCGGCGGGGGTGATGGCGACGAGACCGCCGACCGCACCCGTCGCGACACCGGCCGCGCTCATGCGCTTGTTCTGGATCTGCGACAGGATGCCCCACGTGAGCGCTGCAGTTGCGGCAGCAGTGTTCGTCACGAGGAACGCGTTGATGGCGACTCCGTCCGCAGCGAGACCGGAGCCTGCGTTGAACCCGAACCACCCGAACCAGAGGAGCGCAGCGCCGATAACGACGTACGGCACGTTGCCGGGCTCCAGACCGGGGTCACGCCGCTTGCCAACAACCAGTGCTGCTGCAACCGCGGCCACGGCGGCGTTGATGTGGACGACGGTGCCGCCCGCGAAGTCGAGCGCACCCAGTTCGAACAGCCAGCCGTTGCCGGCCCACACCCAGTGGGCGATGGGCGCGTAGACCAGCGTTACCCATGCGACCAGGAATACGAGGTAGGTGGTGAACTTGAACCGCTCTACCATCGCTCCCGTGATCAGGGCCGGTGTGATGATGGCGAACATCATCTGGAACACGGCGAACAGCATGTCGTCGCCGGGCTCGATACCGGACAGGCCAAGGAGGGAGAGGTCTCCCACGATCGCACTGCCCTCACCGAACGCGACACTGTAGCCCCAGAGGACCCACACGACGCTGACCACTGCCATGCTCATGAAACTCAGCATGATGGTGCTGATGACGTTGCGGCTGCGGACTAAGCCTCCGTAGAAGAAGGCAAGCCCTGGCGTCATGAGCAACACCAGAGCCGATGCGGTCAGCAACCAGGCTATCGAACCACTGTCCATGGCGGCACCCTCCCTATCAGTGATGAGAACAGTTTGCGGAAGAGATTTTGCGCCGATGTTTCTTTCTTATTACAAATCTGTAACAAAGCTGGGCAACAGCCCGCTGCCGCCCGGTTGGCCGGGTTGGGGCTGCGGATCAGGGTCTCGGGCTGGGCGCTGCTCCAGCAGGAGGCAGCCTCATCTCCGCCAGACTAGAGGGCTCTCCAGTAGCGCCTTCCCGCCAGCCTTTCGAGCCGGCCGAATCCCGGCGCAGGAAAGTGCCCGGCCATCAGCACGGATTGATCGCGCTCTATGCGATCGAGCGTTTGCCGACGGCTCGCGACCGCGCGGGCCGGGTCCATGTCGGCGCGTGTGGTCCACGAGGTCTCGTGGACTTCGAGCGGCATGTGTACCAGGTCCCCGGCGACCAAGGCGCGTTCTCCTTGAGAGGCGATCAGGACCGCCATGTGGCCGGGCGTGTGTCCTGGGGTGGGCAGCGTGGTTATCGCGCTCGTGACAGCGTGCTCTCCCTCGTACAGGTCCAGTTTGCCTGCTGCCTCCAGCGGCGCGACCTGGCGTGAGAACGAACCTGACTGGCGCTCCGCGCGCGTCCGGTCCATAGGGCCGGCATTCAAGCCCTCCGTCTCGTGCACGTTCGCCTCCCAGTCAGCCCTCGGCACCAGGTAACGGGCTCGCGGGAAGGTCGGCGAAGGAGCTGTGGCTCCGTACGTGAGGTTCCACCCGATATGGTCCGGGTGGACGTGCGTCATGAGCACCGTGTCAACCTCGTCCGGCGTCACGGCGCCAAGCTCGAGCTCGCCCAGGAGGTGCCCACAGTCGGCGTCGAGACCAAGCGGATCAGGCCCCAGTCCAGTGTCAACGAGGATGGTCTGACCGTCCGAACGCAACACGAACGAGCCCATATTGAGCATCACCCGGCCTGCGGCATTGAGCTCGCCCCGGTACGGTATCCACGCATCCGGCGGGACGTTCGGGAAGAACTCGTCGCGGTCTATGAAGAGGGTCCCGTCTGAGACCGCGGTAACTTCGACGGCCCCTATGTTGATCTTCGTCGTGCTCAAGACCTCACCTCGACCTGACGTTGCCCTTCACTTGAATCTACATCACGCAAGGCGTCCGCACACGCCGCATCGGTTGTACCGAAGCTGGGCGGGCGGCTATGCTGCGCTCCGCCGCAGCGAAGCGCCGCTCCGGCACAGGTTAAGACAGGAGCGATGAGATGAAAGCCGCAGTGCTTTACGAAACGAACACGCCGCTGGTGATCGAAGATGTGGACATCGATCCGCCGAAAGCGTTCGAGGTGAAGGTGAAGTTGGCCGTCACCGGAGTGTGCCACAGCGACCTCCACTTCATGACGGGTCACGCGCCCATCAGGACGCCTGCTGTACTTGGCCATGAGGGCTCGGCCGTTGTGTCGGAGATCGGCGAAGGCGTGACCTCAGTGCAGCCCGGCGATCACGTCATCCTCTCGTTCTCCTCCTACTGCGGCCGCTGCGAGTCCTGCCTGTTGGGGCACCGGAACAGCTGCGACGCGCACCAACGCGATTCCGGCAAGATGTTCGACGGGACGAGCCGCATCCATATCGGCGGCCAGGACTTGACGCAGATGGTCAAGCTCGGCTGTTTCGGTGAAGAGGCGGTTGTCCCCGAGACCGGCGTTGTCAAGATAGACCCGTCCATCCCCCTCGAGTCCGCCGCCCTCATCGGTTGCAGCGTCACAACCGGCGTTGGGTCGGCGATCTACGCCGCAGGCGTGCACCCGGGGAGCACCGTCGCTGTCATCGGTGTCGGCGGCGTGGGCCTGAACATCGTGCAGGGCGCGCGAGTGGCCGGGGCGAGCCGCATCATTGCGGTGGACCTGAACGATGCCGCGCTCGAGTTCGCCACCAGGTTCGGAGCTACGCACTCGGTCAACCCCCGGAACGGCGATCCGGTCAAAGCGGTACGCGACCTGACTGAAGGTAAGGGAGCAGACTACACGTTTGAGGCCATCGGCTTGCCGGAGACCGTCACAATGGCGTTCGAGGCCGCGCGGAAGCACGGGACCGCGGTTGTCGCGGGCATATCGCCCTTCGGCGAATCGGCGTCGATCGACCCCGTGATGCTCGTGCGGCAGGAGAAGACGCTGAAGGGCGCCTACTACGGCTCTTCCAAACCGCCCCTCGATTTCTACCACATGGTCGAGATGTACGAGACGGGGCAGATCGACATCGACGGCCTGATCACTCGCTCTTACAAGCTGGAACAGGTCAACGAAGCGTACGAGGAGCTCGCCCGAGGGGCGGTGGGCCGGGGCGTGATCAGGTTCGACGACTAGCGGGCCCATTGGCCCAGGAGCGTCGAGGTCTCCGAACAGCGCAGAGACGGCTTCAAGGCCGCCCGTGGCCTCGCACCTGAGGAAGCAGGTTCTCGCGTCAGCCGGTCTCTACTTGTGACCGGCTAAACCTCGAGACCGTACAGGTTGACCGCGTTCTCGCCCATGATCTTGTCGATGACCACGGGATCGACCTCTCCCTCTTCGCGCAGGATGCGCATCGCCTCGATCTCGGACGACTGGTCCTGGTGCCCGTAGTCCGTGCCTATGACCAGCTGGCTGTCTCCTGCGTAACTGAGCACGTAGGGGAGGTCGTCGTCGTTCTGGCAGGTCACCCAGATGTTGTTCGCCTTCAGCGGTTCATCGTCGAGCTTGCGCCCGCGAGTCTCGAGCCGCCGTCGCAGGTCGTGGATCACGTACGGGACCCACTGTGACGACGCCTCGATGATTCCCCATCGGAGCTTCGGGAACCTCTTGACCATCTCGTTGGTGATGAGCATGTGGCAGTCCGCTGCGGCGGGCAGCCGGAACGCCCCGAACGTCCCGCCGACGCCGTCGCGGGCGTAGTAGTCGGGCAGGTAGACGTTGGAATCGGCTATGTGGACCGCGATCGGCACGTTCAGGCGTTCTGCCTCCGCGTAGAGGGGGTCGAAGTAGGGGTCGACGATCAGCCGTTCGTCCTCGACAGCGCGCATGGTCACGCCGCACGCTCCGTGTTCGACCGACCAGTGCAGCTGCTTCAGCGCCTCGTCCATCGTCCAGAGGGGCAGCATGCAGGTCCAGCGAAGACGGCCCTTGCCCTGCTCCCAGATGTCCGCGAGCCAGCGGTTGTAGCTCCTGGAGAGAGCAACTTCGGACTCGGGCGTATCGCAGAACCTCCGGGTGATGATGGTCGGGTAGAGGATCTGGACGTCGATCCCTAGCTCGTCCATGTGGGCGATCCGCCCCGGTATATCCTGCATCAACCGCTTCGCTTCGTCCGTCACCATCCTTCGCTCGGCCTGCGCTGATATGCCTCGGGCCGTAAACTCCCCGCGGACGCGTCCCCGCAGCTTCCCGTCGATGACCCAGTAACGCACCCCGTCGTTATCGGTGAGGATTTGCGGCCGGTACTTCTCCTCCGATGGGTCCATGTACTCCCATGTAGCTTCGGCCTCGACCACGTGCGCATCGGCGTCGATCACTGGCATCTTGGACATCCCTCCTCGCTGCAATCCTTTCGCCTCGCGCGCAGTTTAGTCCATCCCGGCGAGCGGCCGGAAGAACTCCCGCAGCTCGTTGGCCAACAGCTCCGGCTCTTCCCATGCGCCGAAGTGTCCGCCGCTCGGCATCAGCGTGTAGCGCTGGACGTTGTAGGAGCGCTCGGCCCATTCGCGCGGCGGCTGGCTTGAGTCGCCGGGGAATACCGCGAAGCCGGTGGGAACCTCGACCCGCTCGCCCGGCCCAAAGCGCACCGGGTCCGCCGCCGACTCCTTGTAGAACCGGACGGACGACGCGATCGTCTCCGTGGCCCAATAGATCGTCGCGTTCGTGAGCAGCTCGTCCTTGGTGAACCGGGCCTCGACGTCGCCCTTGTTGTCGCTCCACTTCCAGAACTTCTCGACGATCCAGGCCAGCATCCCAACGGGTGAGTCGCTGAGCCCATAGGCCAGCGTCAACGGCTTCGTACGCTGTTCGTGCGAGTACCCCTGCTCGATGGCTTGCCACCGGTCCCGGTGCTCAACGAGCGCTTCCTCGGCTGGGCTCAGAGGCGCAGACCCTTCACCGAGATACGGGGCAACGACGGTTGCCGACGACAGGTGGATCCCGCTGACATGATCGGTGTGCGCAAGGCCAAGCTGCGTGGTGACCGCGGCGCCCCAGTCGCCCCCGTGGGCCACGAACCGGGAGTAGCCAAGTCCCTGCATGAGCTCCGTCCACAGCGCAGCTGTACGCTTGGGGTTCGTGCCCTTCTGCGACGGCCGGTCGGAGAAGCCATAGCCCGGCAACGACGGAATGACGACGTCGAAAGCGTCGGCAGCGTCGCCGCCATGCGCCGCAGGGTCGGTGAGCAGAGGGAGAATCTCCAACTCTTCGAGGAATGTGCTAGGCCAGCCATGGGTCAGCACGATCGGCAGGGGATGGGGGCCGTTGCCGCGGACGTGGATGAAGTGGATGCCCATCCCGCCGACCTCGGCCCGGTAGTTGGGCAGCGAGTTCAGCCGCGCTTCCTGGGCGCGCCAGTCGAACCCCGTGCGCCAGTACTCTGCCAGCTCGCGGATGTAGTCGAGGTTGGCCCCGTAGTCCCAGCCTGCCCCATCGACCGTGTCCGGCCACCGGGTCCTGCCGAGCCGCTCACGCAGATCGTCGAGGACGTCGTCTGTGACATGGATGGTATAGGGCTGGATATTCACAGCCCAGAGCTTATAGCAGGCAGCGTGACCCGGCCAGCCGCCTGGATGACCAGGCCGAACTGCAGCTTGAGGGTTCGTGTACTCGTACAGGCTGGTTGGCCTCTGGGCGGGGAAGGTACACTGCCCCGGTTCCCCTTTCAGGCGCGCCTTGCTCAACATATTCCTCACCGTCGTACTGCCCATCTTCATCGTCGCCGGCTCCGGCGCGGCGCTGCAGCGCATGCGGCCCGGGGCGCTGGGCTTGCTGGGGCCTGCAGCGCTCTACATCTTCGGGCCCGCGCTCGTGCTGAACGGCCTGCTGCGGACGCAGCTGCCCCTGGATGTCTCCCTGCGCATCGTCGCGGCGGCAGCCGTCACCATGCTCGCGATGGTCGCTGTCGCCTGGGTGGTGTCACGGCTGCTGCGGCACGACAGGACGACGGAGAGCGGCTTCATGCTCGCCGGAGCGTTCGGCAACTCAGGCAACATGGGTATCCCCATCTCGTTCCTCGCGTTCGGCGAAGACGGACTCTCCGTGGCGATCATGGTGTTCGTGACGCACACCTCCGTCAATTGGCCCGTCGGCATCTACATCGCCGCGCGCGGACGCGCCAGGGGCTGGGCTCCGCTGCTCCAGTCCCTCAGAGCGCCAACGCTCTACGCCGTCCCCATCGCGCTGGTCATACGAGGGTTCGACTGGACGATCCCCACGACGCTCGAGAGGCCGATCACCATGATGGCGGACGCGGCGATCCCCGCCATGCTGCTTGTGCTGGGCTATCAGCTGGCGCAGGGCATCGAGTTCCGGCAGCCGGGCAGCATGACGACGGTCCTTGCTACGCGGCTGATCGCAGGGGCGATGGTCGGCGCCGGCGTGACGACGCTGCTCGGCCTCGAAGGCGTCGTCCGCAACACCGTCGTGCTCATCGCCGCGATGCCTGCCGCCGTGTTCGTCTCCATCCTCGCGACCGAGTACCGCATCGTGCCGCGGTTCGTGGCGAGCTCGGTCATCATCGGCACAGTCGCCAGCCTCGTGACGCTGACCGTGGTTATCGGTCTGCTGCAGCGCTGGGACTGACCTCGTGCGGTACCATGCCATCAACCAACGGAGGCGCGCCCATGAAGATCGGAATCTCCTTCCCTACCCTCGAGTTGCACGACCCTGAAGAGATGAAGGCGTTCGCGCAGGGCGCGGAGCAGCTCGGTTTCCACCACATGACGGCGCTCGAGCACACCCTGGGCGTCCGTACGAGTGCCAGCTACACGCCGGACGTCCACATCCACGAGCCCATGGTGCTGTTCGCATTCCTCGCCGCGGTTACCCGCACGATCCAGTTCGCGAACTCGATACTCATCCTCCCGCAGCGGCAGACCGTCGTCGTGGCGCGTCAGGCAGCCGAGATCGACGCGCTCTCCGGAGGACGCATACGCCTCGGCATCGGCCTCGGCAGCAACGAGGAGGAGGCCATCGGCCTCGGAACTGACTTCCACAACCGAGGGGCCCGCGTCGAGGAGCAGATCGAGGTCATGCGGATGCTGTGGACCCAGGACGTCGTCAACTTCGAGGGGCGTTGGCACCACATCATCGACGGCGGCCTCACGGTGCTGCCCGTGCAGCGGCCCATCCCCATCTGGATAGGCGGAGGGCACGGAAGGCGTCCACTCGAGCGTATCGGCCGCCTGGCCGACGGCTGGGTTGCCGGCAGCTCCGCTCAGGGTGACGCCGAAGCGCAACTCGAGACCATCCGCAACGCGTCGGAGGCTGCCGGCCGCCCGCGCGACGCCGTACAGGTCCAGGGGCGTATGCCGCTCGTGGGAGGCGATGCTGAAGGATGGGCCCTGGCCGCCGAGCGCTGGCGTCAACTCGACGCCACCCATCTGGCGGTCAACACGAGCCGCGGCGGGTTCACGACGGCCGCCGAGCACCTCGCCCTCGCCGAGCGCTTCATGAACGAGGTGGGCAAGGACCTCGCGGACTAGCCCACCAATACCCTGCAGGGAATACGCTGAATAAGAGAGAGGCCTCGTCGTTCCTGCGAAGGCAGGAACCTCGCAGCCCTGCCCCGCGCTCTAGCGCGCCCCTTCCCCCTTGATGGGGGAAGGTTAGGATGGGGGTGTACCGCAGGGTTGCAGTGCAGGCCCGCCAGACGATCCCTAGACGGGAGCGGCCTCCGGCAGCGCCTCGCCGTTGAGCGTGAACACGGACGTCGCTTCCATGTTCTGCACCAGCGACTGCAGCGCGTAGCAACTCGACTCCGCCATGTCGACGAGACGGCGTATGCGCTCAGGCGGCTCGTCCGACTCCACGTTGACGGTCGTCTCGAGTCCCACAGGACCGCCGACGATGGTGCCCGCGAGCGCGGAGCCGTCGCGGTAGAAGCGCGTCGTCTGTTGCAACCGCACCTTGCTGTAGGCGATGTGGGTCATCTCGCTCAACCGAGCGAGCTGGGTGAGCAGTCAGAATGCGACGCCCGCCGAGAAATAGGCGAGCGGGGAAGGCGCCGTATCGTCGCCGCCTATACGGGTCCCTTCGTCGCAGATCATCTCGAACGTGCTGCCTGCGCCGCCGCCGGAGCGGACGCGGGCCAGCTTGCGCTGGCGTTCGAGCGTCTCCGCCTCGACCTCGATGACGATCTCTCGCCGGACGCCGTCCTGGCGAGCAGCGTTCGGGACGGACTCTCCCGTTTGGACCTTCCTGACGATCTCTTCCATGAGCCGCTCCTTCCGATGAGGTTGCGAGCCGTGCTGAGTGAGATTGGAGGCGACGGGCGGAATCGAACCGCCGAATAGAGGTTTTGCAGACCTCCGCCTTAACCACTTGGCTACGTCGCCGTGACGAATCAGGTTAACGAGAAACGCACCTCTCCGTCAACGATAGCACGGCACCGCTGGGAGTGGCGGGGCGGTTGGTAGAATGTTGATGGGTGTGAGGAGCGCCTGCCCACGCGACGCTGACCGTCCCCCACCCGAACACGACCATGCCATTACCAGCCCTGCTCATCCCCCTGGCCATCGCCGGCGGCTCAGCCGTAGCCCAGGCGGCTGCGAAGCTGCGAAGCCACGAGCGGCTCAACGCGCTGCGCGCCGAGCTGCAGGAGCTGGAATCGCGTCACCGGGACGAGGTACTCGAACAGTACGACCAGCAAGTGCATCTCTGCCACCGGCTGGGTGTGCCGGAGCCGGAGTACCCGGCTTCCCTCCAGGAGAGTGAGACGCTCCCCGAACCGCCGCCGCTGTGGCGGCGGATCCTCAGACGCCGGAAGCGCACCGTCGCCGACGGCTCTCCGCACTCCCGGACCAGCATCATCGGACGCCAGGGCGCGGGCTTCGCTGCAGGAACCGTCTGGAAGGTGTGGTCCGCGACGGTCCTCAACATCGTGCGCCCGATGGGAGCAAAGCTGCTGACCCTCTTCCCCGGTGCGGCTCCGGCGGTCGGAACAACCAGTTCACTGGCGTTCGGCATCAGCTTGCGGTTCGCGCTGGGCATCGTCAGCGTGGCCGCCTTCATCGTGGGCCCGCTCCTGCTGGCGTTCGCCGTCATCCGGGAAGTCCGGAAAGTGCGGAAGGCCCGGCACGAACTGGAGACCATCCGGAGGCGGCGGCACAAGGAACTGACCGCTTACACAGCACGCACGCGGCTGCTGCAGCGGAACGTGCGTATGCGGGCGTACACCAGTTGCCGGGTCAGGCACCGGGTACGACACGCGAGCGTACACGCTACGCGAAGGCGACGCGGCAGCCGCGCCGCTGCTCGTCCGGGGCGTCCGGCCTCTACAGCTCCAGCTCAGCGCTGACGCCGTACTCCTCGGCGAGCCCCTCGAGTTTGCCCCACGTCGCATCCTCCA
Organism: SAR202 cluster bacterium bin16; assembly: GCA_002238425.1. GTDB lineage: Bacteria > Chloroflexota > Dehalococcoidia > Lucifugimonadales > Australimonadaceae > Bin16. The sequence continues at coordinate 61,201 of MPMJ01000007.1, forward strand.
CGAAGATGCCATCCTGCAGGCGGCGCTGCGTGTTCCGGTGCTCGATCTCGCCGGGGTAGAGGATCTCGTCGAACCCGGCCGCGCGCTTGGACGCCTTCAGGTAGCCCGCGAGCTCAGCAACCTGCCGCTTGAAGTCGTCCAGCGGACGGAACGCCGCTACGTCGAACACGGCCATGAAGCAGCCGTCGTTGTGGAACCCGCGCGGGTCGTGGCCGAAGCCGAGGCCTGTCAGCAGGCCGGAGAGTATCTCCACGATGACGGAGAGGCCGTAGCCCTTGTACCCCTCCGAGCCGCCCAGCGGCAGCAGTGCGCCGCCCTGCTCGCGCATGACATTCGGGTCCGTCACGGGGTTGCCGTTGCTGTCGACGACCCACCCCTCCGGGATGGGCACGCCGCGCGCCGCGGCAAGGTCCACCTTGCCCGCCGCAACCGCGCTCGTGGCCATGTCTATGAACAACGGCCCTTCCAGGTTACTCGGCACCGCAACGCAGATCGGGTTCGTGCCGAGCCTAGGCTCGCGTCCGCCGAACGGCGCGACGTTCTTGGTCGTCCTGCCGGAGTCGGCGGTCATCAGGCCTATCATGCCCTCGCGCATTGCCATGAGGGGATAGTCGGCGACACGCCCAACGTGGCTCTGCCGGTAGACCGTCGCGGCGGCGGAGCCCTGCTGCTTCCCCTTCGCAATCAGGAGGCTCATCGCCTTTTCGGAAACGACGTACCCAAACCCCCAGTGCCCGTCCGCCACGAGCGTCGACGGCGTCTCGTTGACGATGTCGAACGGCGCACCTGGGACGATGTGCCCGCGCTTGATGCGGTCGATGTAGGTCGGTATCTGGATGATGCCGTGGGAGTCGTGCCCCGCGAGGTTCGCGCCGATGACGTGGCGGGCGATGACGCCGGCCTCCTCCCCGCTCGCTCCGGCGCACTGGAGCAGGCGGTCGGCGATGGTCTGCAGTCTGTCGTGGGAAACGGTTGGCATGGCTCCTCCGTGGGTGTGGGCGTGCGGAGCGGATTGTACCGCCAAGCCGCCCCTCCCCGTCATTCCCGCACCGGCGGGAATCCCTGTGCCCGACAGGGCACACGTGCGCGGGCAGCGCACGCGGTGGCGGGGCATGGGAGGGGGATTGTCATGTTGGGCGAAGCGCAGCGCAGTCCGCGCTTTAGCGCGCAACATCCCCTCGGGGCTATCCCGTCGTTCCTGCGAAGGCCCGCGCTTCAGCGCGCAACCTCGCAGCCTCACCTCTCCCCCTCGGAGAGGTCACGACAGCGCGGCGGGTGAGGGAGGAGGCATGAAGAAGCCCCGGCGGATCGCCGGGGCTTCTCGTTGAATGCCGGGTTGGTGCGCAGGAAGAGATTTGAACTCTTACGGGACTGCTCCCACTGCCCCCTCAAGACAGCGTGTCTACCTATTCCACCACCTGCGCCCGATTTGCTCCGTTTCCGAAGCGGTGATCTGGCAGGAGTGGAAGGATTCGAACCCTCGGCCGGCGGTTTTGGAGACCGCTGCTCTACCAGGCTGAGCTACACTCCTGCGCTACCTCAAAGCGTAGCACTCGCCGCCTCTGAGGGTCAATCGCTCGGGGGTGGCGCCCACCCCCTTTAAAGTCAGAGCCCCTCCGCTCTGGAGGGGCCGTTGACGGGCGGTAGGCCTTGCGGGAACTGGATGGCCCGGCAACCCATACCGTCATCAATCACAACGCTACACGACGTATGCCGTATGAGCAAGAGACATTAACGCCTCCACCATGCATTGTCAATACGTCTCTATTGCGAATCTCCGACCAGAATATCCAGAGAGTTTGCGGCACGCATTTCTTGGTTGGCATGCACGAGCATAAGGCGGAGGGAGTCAGCAGTGCCTCGCTGGGTTGTCACCGATCTGCCGCAGGCAACCCGATCAGGAAGACGTAGCGGGGTCCGATGCCCAGGGGATCCGTCCGTTCCGTGTATGCAGGGTTGCTTTCGGATCGGCGCCTGGCACGGGCTCAGGCGCACCAGGTGTGATTGCTCGATGCGTGAGCGGAGGGTCAGCCGCCACTCGAACTGGTGCGCTGTGCCGCGCGGGGGCGGCTGGTTCGGCCGTTTACTGGTCCGATCCGCCAGACCGTAACGCCACCCTGCGCGTCGAGGGCGGCAAGCCCGTCCCCGTCAGGCCGCCAGTACAGTTCGGCCACTGAGTCCCCCACATCTTCGGCCCCGATCGGGCTGCCGTTCCCATTTTTCTGCAGCGACCACACAACCACGGCGCCATCGCGCGCGCCCGATGCCAGGCGCCTCACGCCGGGCGCGAATGTTAAGGTCGTTATGGACTCTTGATGAAACTCCAGAACGCCGGGCCGCGTGCCTTCTGGCCCCTTTCCCCGGAAGCTCCAAACCGTGACCGCCTCTCCACCACCGGTGGCCAGAAGGGTGCCGGCGCTATCGAAAGCCAGGGCCGACGGCTTGCCAGGGTATCCTGACATCATGGAGTCCTGTTCCGTGGATCGACGCCAGAAGTGCACCGTGTTGTCCTGGCTACCGCAGACCACGATATCCCCGTTCGGGCTCAACACCATCGACACCAGGGACCCCTGCCACTCCATCTTCTGGCGAAGCGAGCCGGTGGAAGGGTTGAAGAACGACACTCGGCCGTAACAGGCCGTCGCCAGCTCCTTTATGCTCGACCAGGCGATGGCGCTGACGGTGCTGGGGTGATCGTCGGACCGCCAGACCTCCGCTCCGTCCGCGTCATACGCACAGACCTGCCGGGAGCACGAGGCCGCCAACAATTGGCCGTCCGGCGACCACGATACGTTTTCCACCCAACCGCTGCCGACGTCGATAGAACGGGCTACCTGACCCTCGGCGGCGCTCCAGATCAAGACTCGCCCGTCCTGGCCGGCCGTAGCAAAGGCGGTCCCACTCGGGTGGATCGCCATCGCGAGCACACCACCTTCATGAACCTCGTGCCGCTCCCAGACGGCCGCGCCGGATCTGCCATCGAAGCCGTACACGCCACCCCCGGCATCGCCGACCACCAGCGCCTCACCGCCCAGGACCCAACCACCGGCGATAGCGTAGTCGCCGACCGTTGCAGACCAGCCTCGGTCAAGAACGCCCGTTGGGCTGCCGGCCTTTAGACCAGACATGCTTCGAATTCCTCCCGCATACTCTGTCCATCGAGGTTGCGGCCGATGAAGACGAGCTGATTGCGCCGGGGCGCGTCCCCCCATTCTCGCTCCGGCTGTCCGTCAAAGAGCATGTGAACCCCCTGGAAAACGAAGCGACGCGAGTCTCCCGCAATACTGATGAAGCCCTTCATGCGGAAGATGTCCACCCCACGCTCACTGAGCAGTTTGCTAAGCCAATCGTCGAGCCTTTGGGGATCGCAGTCGCCGTCTCTCTCGATAGAGATCGATCCCACCTCATCGTCGTGCTCGTGCTGAGCGACCCAGGTCCGGTCGGCCTTGACTGGAACCACCGCTCCATCCGCGTTCCTCAGGTGGAGCTGGAACTCCTCCGCCAGGTGCTGGGCGTAAAGACCAAACAGCCCCGGCGTATCGACTTCAAGGAAGAAAGACTTGCTTCCCGGGACATCGAGCCGGAGGTTCACATGCTTGTCGAAGGGAATCTCTCCCCCCGGCTGAATGATTTCCGCAGGCTCGGCGTACTCCCGGACGCACCACTCCGCACCCTCTCGGAGGGCAGCGTCATCCGTGGCCTGGCCAGACACGACGATCAGCGACATCGCCGGATCGGGTCCTTCGGCAAGCTTGAGTTCGTAGCGGCCGGCATCGAGCGAATAGACCCCCGTCCATTCGAAGGGATACTCCGGCTCGAGGAAGGTGGGACGACGCTCGAGGACCTCGTTCAGGTTGAAGGCGCCGAGGTCGAGGACAGTGTCGACGGGTACGTTCGCTCGCTCGCTGCGCACGACTCGCGCCATTCGGTTCATGCCTCGGAGTCGAGCTTCCAAACTGTCGAGGGCCTCGCCGTTGACGAGGTCCGTCTTGTTGAGGAGGAGAACGTCTGCGAACGCGATTTGCTCCGTGCTTTCTTTGCTTCGGCCGAGCTGCTGGTTGATGTGGGCCGCATCGACGAGCGTGACGATCCCGTCAAGCGAATACTCCGCACGAAGCTCGTCATCCATGAAGAACGTCTGAGCGACCGGCCCGGGATCGGCGAGCCCTGTGGTCTCCACCAGCACATAGTCGAACTTGTCACGGCGCTTATTGAGATTGTTGAGTACGCGGATCAGGTCTCCGCGCACCGTGCAGCAGATGCAGCCGTTCGACATCTCGAAGACCTCCTCGTCAGCGTTGATGACGAGGGCCTGATCGATGCCGACCTCCCCATACTCGTTCTCGATCACGGCGATGCGCTTGCCGTGCTCCTCAGTCAAGATCCGGTTGAGCAGGGTAGTCTTGCCAGAGCCGAGGAAGCCGGTGAGGATGGTAACGGGTACTCTGCGAGACGTGTTCATATAGGGTCCTCCTTTAGACCATATTGATATGAAGTATCGCTATGTAGGAGTGCAGGCTACCCCGCCGGCGGTGCAGCTGTCAACCATTACGGAAACATCTGCCTCAGGCGCATCCTCTGCTGTTGCCCCATGCCCCATAGCACCGCTTGACACTCCCGACGCCCGCCACTAGCCTCCCCGCCCCCCCCCGCCCCCCCCCCCCCCCGCCCCCCGCCCCCCCCCCCCCCCCCCGCCACGCGCCCCCCCGCCGATCCCAGCACCGGAGCAGCAGACGTGTCCATACTCACTCCCGCGATGCAGGCCGCCGTCGGGCACGACGGTGAGTCGCGCACCGCCATCATCGAACGCGGCGCCATTGAGCGCTTCGCCGCCGCCATCGGCGACGACAACCCCGCCTACCCCGACGTCGCGCCGCCGACCTTCCTGCGCTCCGTCGGCCTCGCCATCCCCACCCTTCCCGACAGCGAGTCCGTGCCGCGCGTGCTGGACGGCGGCAGTGAGTGGACGTACGGCGAGCCGGTGCGTCCGGGCGACGCCATCACGATCGTCACGCAGATGGAAACGCTCATCGAGCGCGAGGGACGCATGGGGTCGATGCTCATCGCCACCTACGTCACCCGCTACACGAACCAGCGCGGCGAACTCGCCGCATCGCAACGCAACACCCTCATAAGGATGCCCGCAGCATGAGCACGCAGCCGTACCTGGACGACGCCGCAGTCGGCACGGAACTCCCCGCGCTGGTCAAGGAGCCGACGACCCGCCAGCTGGTGATGTACGCAGGCGCGTCCGGCGACTTCTACGAGATCCACTACGACAAGGACTTCGCCGCGGAGCAGGGCCTGCCCGGCGTGATCCTGCACGGCGCGCTGAAGAGCGCATACCTCGGCCAGCTCGTCACGGACTGGGTGAGGGCGGAGGGGCGGCTGCTGTCGCTCTCGGTCCGCTACCGCGAGATGGACGTTCCAGGCGATGTGCTTACGTGCAAGGGCACGGTGGTGGAGCGTGACGAGGACGCAGGCTCCGTGCGCTGCGACATCTGGATAGAGAACGGCGCTGGCGTTCGCACGACCACGGGCGAAGCCGTCGTCGCGCTGCCGTCGCGCTAGTCCTTCGTCTACGTCGTTCCTGCGAAGGCAGGAACCTCGCCCGTGAGCAGGGTGGAGGGAGTTACGCCCCGTCCTGCAGGGCCTCCCACTCCTCGCGGGTCAACTCCATCAGGATGAAGTTGTACCCCGCGCGGCGCACAGGCTTCACCTCGCGGAACCCGCACATCGCGAAGGCGCGCCGGGCGCGGGCGTTCCACTCCAGCGTGTGCAGGTAGAGCCGGCCCATCGCCACGTTCTTGAAGCACTGCGCCACCAGCAGTTGCACCGCCTCCCGACCGTAGCCCCTGCCCCAGTAGTCCCGGTTCCCGACCAGGATGCCGACCTCGCACTGGCCCTTGATGTTGTCGATGTCGTACACCATGCAGTTGCCGATGTGCAGGCCGTCCAGCGTGTCGATGCCGTAGCGGCGCACCCATGGCGTGGGGTACTTCAACTCGTTCGCGTAGTCGCGCAGGAAGTCCTCCAGCGGCTGCCGGAGTCGCGGCGCGGCGTCGAGTTCGGCGAGCTCCTGGTCGGACCGCCAGCGATGGTCGTCCTCGCCGTCCTCGATGCGCTTGTCGCGGATCACGACCTTCTGCCCGCGGATGCCGTTCTCGCTCATCGAACGGGCTCCCCTGCGTCCAGCGCCGCCATCGCCCGCTGCAACACCTCGCGCTCCGATGGGTAGGTCAGCGTGTCGCGGGCTTCCACAGCGGAAACCCAGCGCACGACGTCGAACTCCGGGTCATGGTCGTCGAACGAGCCGCCGCACGGTCGCATGAGGTAGAAGTACACCCGCTTGTGGATGCGCTCACCGTCGCCGGTGAACCAGTACTCGATGTGCCCAAGCGGAGCCGCTATCTCCACGGACAGCCCGGTCTCCTCACGCACCTCGCGCAGCGCCGTCTCCTCCAGCGTCTCGCCGCTGTCCGGAGTGCCTTTGGGCAGCGCCCACAGGCCGGTCTTCAGACGGCCGCACACCGCCACCATCACGTCGCCGCCGTGCTCCTCACAGACCACGCCGCCCGCAGACACAGCCTGCGTAACCCGGGAACCGCCTGCCATGGCTACGGCTCCTGCAACGTGAGCATGGAGAAGTCGCCCTCGTCGGCTTCCAGCACGCGCAGCGCTTCCTGCGCGGCCTCGCTCAGCGTCGAATCGCCCTGCTCCACGTAGTGCTTGAGCAGTCTGCGCGCCGCCGTGCCGCCGATGCCGCCGACGGCGTGCACTGCCGCGAGCGCCACCTGCGGGTCGTCGTCGTTCGTCAGTTCGTGCAGGTGGGGCAGCGTCTTCGCATCCGCGAGTTCGCGCGCCGCGTTGGCTGCCTCGAAACGCATCGCGGCGATGTCGCTGCCGAACTCCGCCACGATGACGGGCAGCCATGCCGGATCGCAGGTGCGCCCCATCGCGTAGACGGCGCTCTGCCGCAGCAGCGGTTCGCCGCTCTGGTAGGCCCACCGGATCCACCCCGGAACATCCGGGTGGCGCATCGGCGCTATCGCCTCCAGCGCTCGGCGGCGCACCGCGGCCTCCTCAGCCTCGTCCTCCACCGCGCCGAGGAGCGCGCTCCGCAATATCGCGACGTCGCGCTCGATCAGCTTCCCCGCCTCGGCCATCTCCGCGAAGTGGCTCAGCGCGCTGGCGGCAGCCGCTCGCGCCTCGTGGGAGTCGTCGGTCTCGAGCATCGTCGTGAGCGGAGCGATGACAATGCGGTCTACGGTCTCCCACAGTCCGGCAGCGGCGCTCGCGCGCACGGAAGCGTCGTCGTCCTTCAGCGAGGCACACAGCAGAGCGGTGAACTCCATCTCGATGTTGTCCTCGGCCATGCCCGTCACCGCGCGGATGATCATCAGCCGGCGCGCCGTGGGGATGTCGCTCCATACCTGGAACAACTCGCGCTGTTCCTCGGGCGCCAGCCCGCTGAGGCGTCCGAGCAGGGACGGCTTCAGTTCGGAGCCCGCGTCGAGCAGTTGGGGGATGACGTCGCCGAGCGCCATGGCTAACCCGTGCTGGATACCGAGATCCCACCGACGGCGATGGCGGGAGCGTAGAGGCTTCCCATCCAGCGTCCCTCGCTCCCCAGCGCCAGCACGTCGTTCAGGGCGCGGTATGCATTGCCGGATATCATCGTGTTCTTCACCCGGCCTACAACACGGCCGTGCTCCACCTTATACCCCAGCAATATGTTCGCATTGAAGTCTCCGCCCAGCACGTTGCTCTGCCCCGCGCCGAGCAGCCGTTCCACGATGAGCGCCTCTTCCATACCCGCGATGATGTCGTCCAGCGCGGCGTCGCCCTCGTCCACGAGCAGCACGCTCGTCGACGGTCCCGGCAGCGAGCCGAGCCCGCGCTCGCCCGCGCCGGGCGGGGCCCCCCCCCCCACCGCGCGCAGCCCGCCCGTGGCGGCCCCCGGCCGGGAGCCGCCCCCGCGCCCCCCCGCGCCGGTGCTGGCGACCCCCGCCTGTCCCGCCGTCTGCAGGTCGTAGAAGAACGCCGAAGCAACGCCGGATTCGATGAGCGGCATACGGCGGCTCGCCACGCACTCGTCGTCGGCAGGCCGCGCGCCCGCCACGCCGGTGAGCGTTGGGTCGTCGGTCAGGCTGAAGCGCTCGTCCACGATGCGCTCGCCGAGCCGTCCTACGAGCGGCGACGTGCCCTGCAGCACGGACTTGCCGTTCAATCCGGCGAGCAGTGGCGAGAGCAGCACGCTCCGCACCGCCGTCGGCATCAGGATCACGGGCATGGTTTTCGTCTCCGCTGCCGCCGTCTCCTTCGCCCATTCGAGCTGCCGGATGACGGACGAGACGACGCCGGACGGGTCGTGCAACGCGGCGATGCTGCTCTCGCTGTCCATCGTGAAAAGCATGTCCTCGCCGCGTATCACCGTGCCCTCGAACCCCAACTGGAAGCGTGAGCGCTCATACGCAACACTCCCGCCCCGGCTGTTCACCAGAGCAAGCGTAGACGTGGACTTGCCGACGCCACCCTCTATCTGCGCTTCGGTGGAGTAGGCGCGCAGGTCATCGATGGCCCGCTCGCCCAGCGCCACCATCTCTTCGAGGGTCGCCTCCTCCACGGATGCGTCATAAGGGCGAACGTCCGGATACGACTGCGCCCCGGGGAACTCGAAGTGCGCCTCGGCACCGAACGGTGCCGTCTCGATGGCCGCATCGACCAGTGCCTGCGGTTCGTCCAGGTTCGACGTGGAACTGAAGCCGACGCGACCGTCCTTGATGATGCGGAGCGCCGCGCCCATGGCGTCGTTCGCGTCGACGCCCTTGATGACGTTCGCCTCGAATCGCACGGGCGTGCTGGACGACGCGGCGTAGAAGACCTCCGCCTCGTCGGCGGAACGGAGCGCCCGCTCCAGTATCTGCTCCGCCGCAACCCTGGCCTGCTCCGGGGAAACGATGGCTACGCTCCTCCGATGAGACACTGGCGGATGCGGATGTGGGGGCTGCCGTTGGAGACCGGCAGGGGGCTCTGCCCCGCCTTGCCGCAACCGCCGCCCTCGTTCATCTCCAGGTCGCCCGCGATGGCGTCCAGGTTGTGCAGCGTCGTGAACACGTTGCCGGAGAGCATCACCGGCCTGCACAGCTCCGCAATCTTGCCGTTGCGGATGCGGTACGCCTCTCCCGCGGAGAAGGTGAACATCTCCATGGAGGTCATGCCGCCGTACCAGTTCTTCACGTACAACCCGTCCTCGACGTCCGCGAACAGATCGTCGACGCTCGACTCGCCAGGAACGATGAACGTGTTGGTCATGCGCACGATGGGCGCGAAGCGATAGTTCAGCGCCCGCGCGTTTCCGGTGGGCCGCTCGCCGAGCTTCGCCGCCGTCTCCCGCGAGTGCAGCCGCCCCACGAGCACGCCGTCGCGGATGAGGTCAGTCTCCTGCCCCTGCACGCCCTCGTCGTCGTAGAGGTAGGAACCGCGCAGCGTGGGACGCGGGATGGTCGCGCCATCCTTCACGTTCAGGTGCTCGCCACCGAACCGCTTGCCGGGCTTCATCAGCTCCTGCAGGCGCGGCTCTGCGTAGATGTGGTCGGCCTCCGACAGGTGGCCGAACGCCTCGTGGATGAAGACTCCCGCGAGGATGGGGTCGAGGATCACGGTGTACTCGCCGCCCTTCACCTCCGGCGCGTCCAGCAGCGCAACCGCCTTCTGCGCCGCCTCGCTCGCGCTCTCCTGCAGGTTCATCACGAACTCGAAGTCGCCCAGGCTGCCGAGGCTGATCCCGTACTGCTGCACGTCCGCCCCGTTCCGAGCCTGCGCGTTCAGGCGCAGGTTCACGTCGACGCGCTCCTGGTCGATGTACGACCCTTCCGAGTTCGCGTACACCATGCGCCGCCGCGCGTCCGTGTAGCCGACACTGGCCGACTGCACGCCGGGCGTGCCCATCATGACGTCCGCGTACTCGTCCAGCACCTCTTTCTTCTCAGCGAGCGCCATGGCGCTCGGGTCGCGCCCAAGCACGGGCGGAACGTGGTCCACCACCGGGGGCGTCTCCGCGAGTTCAACCCGCTCGCCGCCGATGAGGCGCGCCTGCTCGACCGCCTGCCGCACCTTGTACTCGAGGCTGTCCAGGTCGTTGAACGACGCGAACCCCCAGCCGCCGCCCGCGAGCGCACGGACGTTACCGCCGATCGCGCTCCCACGTCCAATCTCTTCCAGGTCGCGGGCCCGGTAGCGGATCGTGGAAGACGACGCCTCCTCGACGTGCACCTCCACATACTGCCCGCCCGCGTCTTTCAACGCGGCTTCGATCCGGTCACGGATAGCTTCGTCCATGGTGTTGCCTCGCGCGCGGCGTTCCACGCGTTCGCAGTCTACCGAAGCACGACGGCGGCGGGCAACGCCGCGCACTGCCCCGGATCCTCTGCGGGAATGCCCTACGACGCCAGGGGAACAGCCTTCGAGCGCCTCATGACGCGGTCGCGGGTAAGTAACGGGACGCCGTGCACGATGCTGGTAGCAGCGATGATCTCGTCCGCCGGGTCGCCTCTGAAGTCGAGGCGCGTCGACGCCTGTGCGACCGCCAGGTCGATCGGCCACACGTGCACCCGGCTCAGCACGCGCATCACTTCCCGGTCGTCCAGGTCCAGACCCACGCGGCCCAGTTGCACGAGTTTGGCCAACTCCCACAGCACGATGGCCGAGATTGACCAGTTGTTCGAAGCCAGCAGGCGCTGCTCTGCGGGCCGGAGCGAGCCGCTGACAGCAAAGACGAGGATGTGAGTATCGAGATTAAGCATCTGCATCCCAGCGGATGCCGGTCGTGAAGACGTCGCCCGTTACCTCGATCTTGTGCCGCAGGCTCCCGATGAGGTCGGCGTCCTGGGCGTCCTGGCGGTAAGGGACGACGCGCGCGACAGGCTTGCCGCGCTTCGTGATGACCAGCCCGTCGAGGTCAAGCTGGTCGAGCAGCGCCAGGCACTGCTCCTTGAACTTCGCTGCTCCCATCGTCTTCATGACCGCACCTCCTTCCCACACATAGACATTTTATATGACTGGTCGTTGAATGTGTCCACTATGAACTCACTCCTCGCCCAGGATGGTTCAGTCCATCGTAGTGGCAGCCAGGTTCCGCCCACCCCTCGGCGCCCCCCATCACACGCTCCGTACGCCCTCCGGTACCGCCGTTCCCCGCACGACGCCGATGAGCAGCAGCGCCGCGGCGAGCACCACGCCGGTCACCGCGAGCGTGCCCGGCGCGCCGAAAGCGTCCACCAGCAGGCCGAACGGCAGGATGGCCATGGTGATGAAGGAGCGCAGCATGAGGTTGATGCTCATCACGCGCCCGTACAACGCCGGGTCCGTCCGCGTGATGATGAGCGTCTGGTTGATGGTGGTGTAGGCCTGGTGCGCGAAGCCCGTGCAGAACAGCAGCGCGATGCTGAGCGGGTAGTACGGCGACAGCGCGAACCCGGCGAGCGCCACCCCGAAAGCGATGCCGACGATCATCTGCGGCATGCCGTTCGCGAGCCGTGAGAACGACGCAACGGTCAGCGAGCCGCAGAACCCGCCGAAACCGATCGCCGCGTACATGAACCCCAGCAGCTCCGGCCCGATCTCCAGCACTTCCTGGAACACCGGCAGCAGGTGGACGTACGGCATGCCGAGTACCAGCATGAGCAGCAGCATCGCGAACAGCAGCCGAAGGAGCGGCGTCGACATCACGTAGCGGAAACCCAGCAGCAGTTCGCCGCGCATCCCGCGACTACGCTGTTGCTCGGCCCGCCCCGACGGGAACGTGAGCGACATCCCCATCGAGACCACGTGGAACACCGCAACCGTCGCGAACGCGATGAGCGGGTCTATCCCCAGCAGGATGCCCACGACGCCCGGCGCGGCGACCTGGTTGACGTTCCGCCCTGCCGCCTGCAGCGCGACGCCGTTCGGGATCAGCCTCCTCGGCAGCAGCAGCGGCACGTAGGACTGGCGCACCGGCATGTTGAACGGCATCGCCGTCCCGTGCACGAGGGAGAACAGCACGAGGTGCCAGACCTCCACGATCTCCAGGTACAGCAGCACCACGAACATCAGCGCCATCGCCAGCAGCGCGGTCTGGGAGGCAAGGAGCACCGCACGCTTGGAGAGCCGGTCCGCCGCCACGCCGCCCAGCGGCGACATGAAGAACATGGGGATGCCCTGCGCAAGCGCAACGACTCCAACCCAGAACGCGGACCCCGTCAACTCGTAGGCGAGCCACGGACGCGCAACCTGCGTCATCTGGCCCGCTGCGAACGTGAAGAACGTGCCGCCCCACAGCCGCCGGTACTGCGCGAACCCCAGTGCGGCGAAGGTGCGCGGGGAACGCGCGGAGCCGCCCTGCTCGCCGTCGGAAGACGCGTCTCCGCGCTCCGGTTGCCGCATCACTAAGAGTGCAGCGCCCGGTAGACCTTCTCCGCCGTGACGGGAAGGTCGCGCACGCGAACGCCCACGGCGTCAGCGACGGCGTTCGCTATCGCGGGCGCGGCCTGCGAGTTGGACTGCTCGCCGATGCCCTTGACCTGGTACGGCCCCCATCCGCCGCCCTGCTCCTCGTCCAGGAGCACAGTGCGCAACTCGGGCAGATCGGCCGCCGTCGGGATCTTGTAGTCCGCGAACGAGGCCGTGGTGACGCGACCGTCCTCCACCGCCAGCTCCTCCTGCAGCCCGAACCCGATGCCCTGCACCACCCCGCCGTTGACCTGTCCCTGGTGGCCGATCGGGTTGAGTATCTTGCCGGTGTCGTGCGCCGTCGTGATCGTGAGCAGCTTCACCTGCCCCGTCTCGCGGTCGACCGCCACCTCGGCGACCTGCGCCGTGAACGCGGTGTACGGATTGCGGGCCGTGTCCTGCACGTCGCCGAGCCCCACGATGGGCGCGCCGGTGCGTTCCGCCAGCGACGCCCACTCGGTGCTCTCGCCGGTGTCGGTCCGCCGCAGCGCCGGGCCGTCCACTTCCAGCGACTCCTCGGGCCATCCGAGGATGTCCGCCGCCAGCTTGAACAGCTCGCCCTTCGCTGCCTGCGCCGCATTCCACACCGCCGCGCTCGCCATCCGCGTCACTCGCGCGCCGCCGATGCCGGAGTCGAACGACGTGCTCGCCGTGTCCCACACCGCGACGCGCACCCGCTCGATCGGCATGCGCAGTTCGTCCGCGACGATCTGCTGCATGACGGTGTAGGAGCCCGTGCCCTGCTCGAACACGGACGTATTGACCGTGACCGACCCGTCCGGGTGCAGCGTGACGCCCGCATGCGTCTCGCCACCGGCCTGCACGCGCTCGCCGATAGCGATGCCCTTGCCGTAAGCGAAACGCTCGTCCGATGGCCTGGGTTCCGCGTAGCCCGCGGCGTCCAGCGCAGCGTTCAGCGTCTCGATGGAGCGCACCTGCTCGAACACGGTGCCGAGCGAGTCCTCCTCGCCTTCGACAACGAGGTTCTTGCGACGAAGTTCCGCCGGGTCCATCCCCAGCGCCGCCGCGAGGCAGTCGATCTGCGACTCCGCCGCGAACATCGCCTGCGGCTCGCCAGGGCCGCGCATGTACCCGCACGGGACGTTGTTCGTGTACACCTGGTGCTCGATGATGCGCGTGTTCGCAGCCCGGTACGGCCCTGCCGCCGCGCTCGCGCCGCCGAGGTGTCCGCCCGGCTTGAACCCCGCGTACGCGCCGCTGTCGTACTCCACCAGCGCCTCGTGCGCGACGATGACCCCGTCGCGTGTCGCGCCCGTGCGCACCGTGATGCGGGAAGCGTGGCGCGGGTTCGCCGACGTGAGGTCCTCCGAGTAGTCGAAGACGATCTTCACCGGCCTGCCGGTGCGCGTGGAAAGCATCCATGCGGCGGGGATCGCCATCGCGGAGCCCTTGCCGCCGAAGTCACCGCCGATGGTGACCGGGTTGAACACCACCTCGGAGGCGTCCAGCCCGATGGCCATCGCGACCATACGCTTGCCCGGGTGCGGCGACTTGTTCCCGGCCCAGACGTCCACCTTGCCGGAAGGATGCGCCTGCACGAGGCAGGTGTGCGGCTCCAGGTACGCCTGGTGCTGGCGCGGCGTCGTGAACGTGTTCTCAACGATGACGTCCGCCTCCGCCATGCCCGCGTCCACGTCGCCCTTCGCCCACTCCCATACGGTGTAGACGTTGGTCGGCTCCGTGAGCTCTTTCGGGTAGCCCTTCACCTGCATCATGTCCTCGTGCACGAGCGGCGCGCCTTCGGCCTTCGCCTCGTCCATCGTCAGGACGGCGGGCAACTCCTCGTACTCGACCTCGATGAGGTCGAGCGCACGTTGCGCGATGTCCTCGTCGTCCGCTGCCACGGCAGCGACCTGCTCGCCGATGAAGCGCACGACTCCCTGCGCGAGCACCGGGATGTCCAGCACCGCCCGTCCGTGCCGCGCGCCTTCGTGGATGTCAGCGCCGGTTACGACGGCGTGCACGCCCGGCACCTGTGCTGCGGCAGACGTGTCTATCGAAACGATGCGGGCGTGGGGGAACGGCGAGCGCAGCGTCTTCCCGAAGAGCGCTCCGTCCAGCTGTACGTCGGCGGTGTAGTTGGCGCGGCCTGTCGTCTTGTCGACGCCATCGATACGGGGCGTGGGCACGCCGATAGCGCGCCCGCTGGGTTGAGCAACCATCGCAAACTCCGGCAAAGATCAGGGATGCCGCAAGGATAGCACGGAGCGCCCCCCTCTCCCGTCATTCCCGCGAAGGCGGGAATCCAGCGTGACCGGCAGGTCACACGGCGGGGACGGGAGGCAAGGGGGGAGCGTTCCGAGCGAAGCCGAGGAATCTCTCGGGGAGACGCACCTGGTCCCTTCCCCCTCGATGGGGGAAGGTTAGGATGGGGGTGATTGGGGCCTACCCACGTACGTCTCCAACGCAGCCATCAACTGCGCCGTCGTCGTGTTCGCGCCGCTGACCGTGATGGACACCTTCTTGCCGGACAGCGACTCCCGCTGCTTGTACGCTCCAGCCGTCGCCGCGGCTCCCGCGCCTTCCGACAGCGTATGCGCCTTCTCGATGAGCAGACCCATGGCCTGGCGTATCTCGTCGTCGCTGACGAGCACGAAGTCATCGAGTGCGTGGCGGATGATCTGCTGGGAGAGTTCGTAGCCGGACATCGTGGCGATGCCCTCGGCGAACGTGTTCATCGGGGCCTGCACCAGCTCCCCTTGCTGCCAGGACAGGTAACCAGCCGGCGCTCCCTCAGACTGCACCGCCCTGACCCTGATGCTCTTGTCGACCGCACCGGCGACCACACAAGCGCCAGCCACGCCGCTGCCGCCTCCCAACGGCAGGTACAACACCTCCACGTCGGGCAGGTCTTCGATGATCTCCAGCGCCTGCGTTGCCACGCCTGCGATGAGCAGCGGTTCATTGACGGGATGGACGTAGCGGTAGCCCTCCTCCGCGGCCAGCCGGTCGCAGAGAGCCTTGGCCTCGTCGAAGTTGTCCCCGTGGAAGACGAGTTCCGCGCCCAGGGCCTCCATAGCCGCCACTTTCTGCGGGTTGGGGTCTTTCTCAGGCAGAACGATGAGCGCCCGAGCCTCGAATATGCGACAGGCGTTGGCTATCGACTGTCCGTGGTTGCCGGTCGAGGCCGTGATGAGCCCACGGCTCCGCTCTTCCTCGCTCATATGCGCCAGCAGGTTGATGCCGCCGCGCATCTTGAACGCGCCCAGCGGATGGTGCTCCTCGTGCTTCAGGTACACCTCGGCGTCGAACAACCGGCTCAGCCCCGCCGAATACTGCAGCGGCGTGCGGTTCAGGTAGGGCGCGATGGTCTTCCGCGCCTCGAAAACGTCCCGGATCGTAGGTGGCTGCATCACGTCGCCAATGCCTGGCGCAGCGGCTCCGCGAACCGCTCCCGCTGCCACGCCCGCACGTCTGCCGACGCACACTCGGCGTCGAGCGACTCTGGCGCGCGCGCCAGCCGCTCCAGGCTCCGCATCGGCCAGAGGATCGAGGGGTCGACCTCCAGCTCTGCACCGAGGTTGGCGCGCCATCGCTTGAGCTGTGTCAGCCGCGCAGTCTCGGCTTTCGTCATGCGCGGGAACAGTGGTTGTTGAGGGCGTGGACGCCGCAGCGGAGGCGACGCCACGCCCGCCTTGATGGCGGCGCGGACGCCACGTCCGTAGCGCCGCACGAGCGTCGGGCTCATCCCCGGAACGTCCTCCATCGCCGTGTCCGGGTGCGCCGCGAGGTGCACGAGCGCGTGCGCGGGGAGCACGTACCCCGGCGGGCGGTTCAGCCGCAGCGCCTCTGCCTCCCGGAATTCGTACAGCGGCTTCAGCACCGCCAGGCCCTTCCCATCCAGCACGTGTGCACCCTTCACCGACATCCACGCCGTCTCCGGGTCGGGCGGGACGTAGCGTATCTCCGTGAGCCGCTCGCACTCCTCCGCAACCCACGACTCCCTGCCGAGCGCGCGCAATCGCTCTTCGAGCACGTTGCGCAGGTCAGGCAGATGCACCACGTCGGAAGCGGCGTAGGCAAGCGCGTCCTCCTGCAGCGGACGCCGCGACCAGTCGGCGCGCCGCAGCCGCTGGTCCTTCGGGATGCTGATGTCCAGCAGCTCTTCGAGCAGCGACGCCAGCCCGACACGTTCGATGCCCGCGAACCGCGCCGCGATGGACGTGTCGTAGCAGTTGGCGAACGTGAAGCCGAAGTCCCGGTGCAGCCCGCGCAGGTCGAAGTCGCCGCCGTGCAACACCTTCTGGACGGCGTCATCGCGGAACAGATCGCCTATCGCGCTGTAGTCCAGACCGGCCAGCGGGTCCACGATGTACGTCCGCTCGCCGTTGGACAGTTGGAGCAGACAGACCTTCTCCGGGTAGTGGTGACGGCTGTCGGCCTCGGTGTCAACGCCGACCATCGAGGACGACGCGAGCGCCTCGACCGCATCGTCGAGCGCCTGCTGCCTGTCGAGGAACGAGTACGGCGGAGCGACGGTTGGATTGGAGGGAGATGCCACGTGTGATTCGATATTGCGATGATGCGCCGTATCCGCGATGCCGGTCAATCAGATTTCGGCGCAACTCCCTCGTCGTTCCTGTGAAGCCCGTGCTTTAGCGCGCAACCTCCCCTGGTGTAGGGGCGGTTCTGCGAACCGCCCCCCGCGCTTCGTCGCATCCGTCGTCCCTCCGAAGGACCCCGTCCCTCACTCCCCACGAAGCCGCGCCCGACCGCCGGTCTCCCGCGCCAGCAGCGCCAGCATGAGCGTCGCCAGCAGCAGCAGCGCCGTCATCGTGAAGAACGACACGTCCGGTAAGACGAAGTGGTACAGGGCCGCCAGCAGCAGGGGTCCCGCCGTTGCGCCTACCGAGTTCGCCAGCATGGAGAGGCCCATGTACATCCCGCGCTTCTCCGGCGGCGCCAGGTCCATCGCGAACGTCTGCGACGTCCCCATGCCCGCCGCCTCGCCCATGCCGAGGAAGACCGCCGCGACGAGGAGCACCGCGTACACGTCGCCCACGGTCAGCGCTACCGCCGCCGCCGCCATCAGCAGCAACCCCGGCCCGAGCGACCACTTTCGTCCGAAGCGGTCCGCGATCATCCCGTTCGGGAAGGCCCAGAGGAACGCCAGCGCAGAAGTGAGACTGATGAGGAAGCCAACGACCGCCTCGTCCAGGTTCAGCGCATCCACCGCGTGCACCGGCAGAAGCGTCTGCACGATGCCCGCATTGGCCATCGAGAACACGGCCGTCGCCATCGCCACCACCGCGAACGTCCGGTTGCGGAATGGCTCGAACGACAATCTTGCCCGCTGCCGCCCCGGTGCGTCCGGCGCGGCGAGTTCCTCAGGCCGTGTCTCCTTCACCATCGTCAGCACGACCACCACGATGACGACCTTGCTCACGCCGTTCAGCAGGAACACCGACTCCAGCCCGTATGTCGCCGCCAGCACGCCGCCCAATGCGGGGCCCGCGACGAACCCCAGCCGCGTCGCCATGTTGCGCAACGCCAGCACACGGCCCCTGCTCTCTATCGTGGTGACGTCGGAGAGCAGAACGTTCGAGCTCGTCGCCCACATGGCGACGCCGATCTGCCCGATGACCTCCAGCACGAAGAACGTGACGAAGTCGTCCGCGAAGTACTGCCCGACGTTGGTGACGCCCCGCACGATGGGGCCCATCAGCACCATCGGCTTGCGCCCCAGCCTGTCGGTGAGGAACCCGGTTATGGGACCGGTGAACGCGCGCGGCACGGCATTGGCGGCGAGCATCACGCCGACGAGGAAGACGTTGCCCGTGACAGCCAGCACGAACAGCGGGCGTCCCAGGTTCTGAGCGCCCGTGCCGAACCCCCACGTGAAGAAGGAGAAGAAGATGGGGGCATGGGTGAGGGCGGGGTGCTTCCGCCGGCCTGGCGCGCTCATGCGTTACCCGTCACCATGGAGCGAGCATAGCAGCCTCCGCGCCTCGCGGTGCTCCTCCCGTGAACGGGTCATGCAGAGGGTGGGTGATATCCTCGAATTGAGGGGAGGTGAGGCCATGGCAGTCAAGGAGCGAAGCGCACAGGAAGATGTCCGGCTGTCGTTCGATTGCGCGGCGGACCGGTTGGGCCTGCCGCAGGGCATGTGCAGCATGCTCGTCGAACCGTGGCGGGAACTCCGCGTCTCCCTCCCCGTGCGGATGGACGATGGCCGCGTCGAGGTGTTCATCGGCTACCGCATCCAGCACAACGCCGTGCGCGGCCCGTACAAGGGCGGCGTCCGCTACCACCCCCACGCCGACGAGGACGAGGTCCGCGCGCTCGCCTCGTTGATGACGTGGAAGACCGCGCTGCTCGACATCCCGTTCGGCGGCGCGAAGGGCGGCATCGAACTCGACCCCCACCTGCTGAGCGAGGCCGAACTGAACCGCGTCACGCGGCGCTACACCCGCAGCATCCAGCACCTCCTCGGCCCCCACCGCGACATCCCGGCCCCCGACATGGGCACCAACGCCCAGACGATGGCATGGATGATGGACGAGTACGGCCAGATGCACGGCTACAACCCGTCGGTCGTGACCGGCAAACCCATCGAACTCGGCGGTTCGGCGGGACGCGAGGCCGCCACCGGACGCGGCGCCGTGTTCGTGCTCGTGGAGGCGATGCGCGACCTCGGCATGGAAGTGCGCGGCGCACGCGCCGCGGTACAGGGCTTCGGCAACGTCGGCTCCTGGTTCGCGCGCATCGCGCACGAGCATGGGATGCGCGTCGTGGCGGTCGCCGACCTGCACGGGTCGGTCTGCAACGCCAACGGACTGGACATTCCGGCGCTCACCGAGTACGTAAGGGAGCACCGCACCGTCGCCGGGTTCACAGGCGGCGAGAACTGCCGCACCGAGGACATCTTCTCCGTCGACTGCGACGTCTTTGTCCCCGCCGCGATGGAGAACGCGCTGACCGAGGAGAACGCGCGAACGCTCCCCACGAAACTCGTGTTGGAAGCCGCCAACCACCCCACGACTCCCGAAGCCGACCGCATCCTCTGTGAGCGCGGCATCCCCGTCCTGCCGGACATCCTCGTCAACGGCGGCGGCGTCACCGTCTCCTACTTCGAATGGACGCAGAACCTCCAGCAGTTCAGCTGGCCGGAAGAGCGCGTGAACGAGGAGCTGCGCCAGCGCATCGTCGCCGCCTACGAGGCAGTCGCATCGAAAGCTGGCGAGACGGGTCAGTCCTACCGGGAAGCGGCCTACGAGATCGGCGTCGAGCGCGTCGCCCGCGCCATCAAACTGCGCGGCTTCGTCTAGCCGGTCCCTTCCCCCTGCTCGTGTAGCCGATCCCTTCCCCTTCGATGGGGGAAGGTTAGGAAGGGGGTGAACCGGCGGGGTGAGTGAGGGGTGCCTGGTGTAGGGGCATCCCTTGTGGGTGCCCTGTTCCGCGCTCTTGTCCCGCTCATGGTGAGCCTGAGGATACCGTGTTGCGAACCTTCCGGTTGGAAGTCGACCTATAGCCTCAGCATTGTACGCATGACCTCCTGGCGCAGGTCTTTCGGGGTCTACATCTGTGTACATCTGTACGTCTGTTATATTCCGGCCCAGCCGCACTTGGCGCTGTGGCGGTGACGCAGACAGCAGCGGGGCACCGTGTGGGTGTTTCGCCACCGGTGGTTCGCCTTGGTCGCCGCAGAGCACACTACCGAAACAGCGCTGAGCGGGAAGCTGGTCGATCCCTCGGAGCGAATAAACCGAACTGCCGCACGCGACTCCAACGCGGCGGCCGCAGGCGGGATGCAAGAGATACGGGTGACAAAGAAAGGGGGATGCTGCAAATGCAGGGTGTCAGGTTCTGCTATGGTGTGTTCTCCCGCAAGAAGTCCTTGTGAGGCCCACGGGAGGAAGCGTGTGGGTCCGGGCATAGCCGGGAGCCGTGGCGGAGAGCTACTACACGCAAATGAGACACCCACGGAGAACTTGCCCGGGGGCTGGTACTGTACAGGGAAGTATATGCCATGCCGAAAAGCGAGCCGCCGGGAAGCTGAGGTTGCTATGGTGCGGCGCGGCGTTGCTGCTCCTGCTTGCCGCCGCGTGTCAGTCGAGTCCTACGCCAACCCCTGCTCCCTCCCCGACCCCTATCCCAACTACTCCGGCGCCGACTGTGGCACCGACTGCGACGCCAACCGCAACCCCAGCGCCCACTTCCACACCCACGCCCAGCCCAACGGCAACGCCGGCAAGTTTCCAGGCCTTCACTGCCGGCATTGAGCCGGATACGCCCGTGCGTGCATTGGTCGCGATGCTGACTGATGACGAGGTGGCGTGTATCAAGGAGGATGCGGGAGATGAGGAGCTCTACCGCGCCTTCCTCGACCTGCCGAGCTTGACCTTCCTGAGTCTTCCCTCGTTCCTCCCTTCCTGTATCGGGCTCAACCGGGCAATAGACCTCACCATTGCCGTCGTCTTCAAAGCGGCAGGTCCTCCGGCAGACATAGAGCCGTGTATACGTGAGCACATCGCCGCGGTTTTCGCATCGACACCTGACTCCTTTGGCAATGAGGGAGAGCTTGTGTGCTTGCCTGACGGCTTATTCCATGCTGACGTTTATCCCACACCAGACGTGCATGTTTCCGAGTGGGTGGACACGCTTGGCGATGACGAAGTGTCATGCATCTACGAAAGTGCGGGGGGTGCAGAGATTGGAGATCGCGACTACCTCATTGAGGAGTTGCGCCGGCTCTCGCCGTTGGACCTGCTTGGCATAGTGCTCTTCGCCCCGGACTGCGTCGACAGTCAAGAGTTAGCTGATATCGTCACAACCGCCCTGGTCAGCAACGTTGACCTGACAGTCGAGATCGAGAGTTGCCTACGGGAGGCGATAGGCGAGGACTACGAAGATCCGCCGGACCCGATAGTCCAATTCCTGGGTGCTCCCGGCTACTTCAACTGCCTGACGCGTGAGCAGAAAGCCGGGCTTTCAACATCTGAGCTAATCGTAGGGATAGGCGGCGTAACGGAAGAGCAGCAGGCGTGCATCCGTGAGAACAACCGCGATTCGCTGGGAGTCGCCGATAGCCTGCGGTCAGGAAACCCCCAGGACACGATCGCCATCACGAGCGCTTTTCTCGCCGCCTCGATATACGTCTGCCTCCCTGACGAGAAGATCGTGGACTTCCTTGCCGGTCAACTGCCCGAGGATGAGTCCATCTCCATGGACAACGTTGCCCTCATCGAATCCATCCATTGCGCGCGAGACCTGCTCGGCGGGAGGTTCGTGGAACTGTACAAGGTAGAGGTCGGGCCAAAGATGTTCGGCCAGCAGGGCAACCTGACGGAAGAGGAGCGGCAGGCCGTCAATGATTTCTCCGAGAGTCTCGCCGCCTGCGAGGCGTAACCAGGGAATCTCTGAACAAGCGAACGTTCCCCGAGATGATGTTGCGCGCTGAAGCACGGACTCCGCCTCCGGCTCCGCTCAACATGACAGGCGGGGAGGAGGTTCCCTGCCTCCGCAGGAACGACGGAGGCGGGCTTGTTCAGACTATCCCCAGGAAAACCCTTACCCGCGCGCGGATGCCGAACCAACCAAGGAGCCTCGCGAACCGGCAGGAAGCCCTTAAGGTCTAATACCGAACAGGACACGGAGAGCGAAACCCGCCTTCTCCCTTCAGAGGCCGCATCTCCAAGAGCGACCTCCGAAGGGATGTACTACGGCACCAGCGACCATCATCGGCATCGGCCCGGACACCCCGAGGTGCATAGCGCGCGGATTCGCTGGGGGGAGTATCTGGAGGCGGCGCGGGGCTGCGACAGGCTGAGCGAGCTCACTCTGGCCGAGCACCAGGGCATACTACGTGAGGGAGCGCGCCCGGGCCGACTTAGGTGAGCCCCGCCCTGGCGGTGGGGGACTTCGGGCAGGCAATCGCTTTCGCACCGGACAACATCCGGGGCGCTCAACAATCGAGTGTTCCTGTACTGGAACCTTGGTGAGCCGGACAAGGCAGATCGGCGTTCCGGGTGCGATTCATGCAGCACGACTACGTCCACTGTCTGCCCTGCCTCCAGTTCCACGCTGACGACTTCGACCTTGCCCCCGGGCTGTACCGTGACCTTCTGATGAAACACCTTCTGCATCGTGGCACCTTGTTCTACTTTATGGGTGACGCGCCTCGTCAGTGTCTTTGCTCGGAACAGTGAGCCGCTGGGCCTCATTGTCGACAGCATCCGGCTCGAACGCCAGCTCGGGGATGACCACTTCCCAGGCGTCGCATGCCAAGCCGTCACGGTACTTGGGCTCCGAACGCTCGCGGTCCCACGTGGCGACCGCCATCACCGTGGCGAACACACAGCGCATGCCACGGGGAACATCAAAGCTGCGGGCCAACTGGCCCACGACCGTCCCGTTGCTGTCCGTGAGCTCCCAGCGCTGATTGCCGACGCGCACCCCCAACCGGTCGCCTGTAGTGAGCGCAGCGATGGCGCGGTGCACGACATGGTCACGAGGCTTGCATCCGGCGTAGCTGAGGTAGACGTCGCGCAGGCTGAGCCTCTTGTACTGCCGTGCGAGTTCATGTGCGTGCCGTGGGAGGGAGAGTGGCCTTTCACGGCATAGCACCGACGGGTCGGCCTGCAGGGTGTCCAGGAAGGGATGCGTTCCCTGGAGGCGTGCGAGTGTGAGCGTCCGGCGCGCTCGGGTCATCGCCACGTAGAACAGCCGCCGGGGCGAGTCGCGGCCACCCCCGTTTCCGATGTGGTCCCAGCTGCCGTCCAACACGGCCACGTGGTCGAACTCCAGCCCTTTGGCGCGGTGCGCGGTCGTCAGCAGCAGCCCGCGCTGGCTCCGGCGGAACTCTCGCCCCCACTCGGCGAGCCACTCGGTGAAGTGGTCCAGCGGGGCATCCGCGCCCTTGGTCTCCGCCTCGTACTGGCCCGCGGCCTCCCGCAGAAGCTCGATCCATGGGTTCGCGGCCTGCCCGTCCAGCCACTTCGCGATGTCCGTGCCTCTCACCACTGCGGGGTTCTGCGCCCTCAGCCAGGCGAGCAGAGTTTTCGTCTCCCGGAGATGCCAGAAGCCCGTGAAGTCCTCGTTCGCCATCTCAACCGGGATGCCCTCGAGCTCGCAGAGGGCGCGCACAGGGTCTAGGTAACGCCATTGCCGCGCTATGACTGCGCAGGTGGACCAATTCCACTCCGGGTCGAGGCCGGACAACCGCCGGAGCTCTGCCACGACAACCTGTGCCTGGGCGATAGAGTCGTCCCCCGCCGGCAGCACCTGCACCCTTCCGTGGGCCACCGGATCGAGTGTCGCGAAGGCGCCGCCGGGCGACTCGCGGGCGCGGTTGCGGTCGATGGCGATGGGGTGCCCAGCCTTCATGCGCTGCTGGGCTGGCTGGATGACGGCGTTGGCAGCCGCGATGACGTGCCCGGTGGAGCGGTAGTTGTCCGTCAGGAAGGTCGGCTTTGCGCTATAGTCCGCTTCGAATCGGCGGATGTACTCCACCGAAGCTCCCTTGAACGCGTAGATGTTCTGGTCGTCATCCCCAACTGCGAAGAGACTCAGCTTCTCGTCTTCGTCGGTGAGCGTTTTGCCCGCCAGCGCAGAGATCAGCTCGTACTCCTCGCGTCCGATGTCTTGGTATTCGTCGACCAGTATCCAGCGGAACCCCGCCAGCAGTCGCGTGCGATACTCGTCGGCCTCGTCGGGCGGCAGCCCTTTCCCGCGCAGCAGGTCCGTGGCCTGCCACAATACGTCTCGGAAGTACTTGTCGTTCAACTGGCCTGCGCCCCTCGAGTAGCTGGCGCCCACCAACCGCATGGCGAGGGCGTGGCAGGTGAGCGTCATGACTCCATGGGCGTCGTCGCCGATGAGCTCCGCGAGGCGTCTGCGGACGTCCACCGCGGCGTGCCGGTTGTAGGTGAGCACCAGGATGCCGCGCGGGTTCTCCCGCCTCACACGCACCAGGTAGGCGATCCGGTGCACCAGCACCCGCGTCTTCCCGGAGCCCGGACCGGCGAGCACCAGCACGTTGGTCTGCTCCCGGTTGTCGGCCACGATCTGGCGCTGGACGGGGTTGTTCAGGCTCTCGACGATTATCCGCCAGGATTCAGGGGTGGTCTGTCGGGAGGTCTCAGTCCCGCGTTGCGGCAGCCAGCGGCCCAGGAAGTCATCCTCAGGGAGGGTGAAGTAGTCCATTGCCAGGCGCAGGTGGTCGGCCGTCGGGCGCAGCCCCCGCTGCGCGTACTCTGCCATCACATGGACTTGCAGCACCTGCTCCTCGTAGTGGAGCTGCAGCGACGCGAAGTCGGTCCGCGCGAAGCCGCGCGTCTCCGGCTTCAGGCGGATGGTCATGGCCGGCCGGAACACTGTCAGACCCCTGTTCAGCCGAATGACCTCCTGTTCGTGCAACCACAGCAAGGCGCGGTCAGTTAACCGTGCGGGGTCAGGGGCCTCGCTCTTGATGACGAGATCGGACCGTACCGCCCCGAGCAGCTTGCCGTGGGTCGTCTCCGCCAGCAGGTCGGTGCCCTGGGTTCCCTGCGGCAGCGCGCCAAGCAGGTGGTCCATCACGCGCCGCGCAGCGGCGCGGCGGAGTTCGGCGATCCGCTCCAGCGCTCCCCACTCGCACTGTAGGGTCACCTGAACGGTGTCGGGATCCAATCGGCGCACGCCGAGGTTCCCTCCACTGCCGCTCTCGCCGCGCCTGTCGCCGGCGATGCTCCGCACGATCCGCAGCAGGCGTTCCGGCAGAGCGTGGGGATTGCCCTCGTCCTTGAGCCGCTGGGTGGCGAGGCGGAGGTGGAGCGTGGACGAATCGCCAACGCTCATGTTTGGCGCCGCCTCCCGGAGGAGGGCGATCAGGCCGCTCTCCAGCAGCGCCGCCTGCTCGAAGCGCCGCGCCGATGCGCGCTCCACGCCCCTGTGGACGAAGGCCGTCAGCACCGTGTCGTTGCTGGCGATCCCCAGCCGCTCCAGGTCGTGCAGGGCGTTGCGTACGCCCTCGGAGGTCAGGCGCGTCGCGGTCATCAGCTCGTCGGTGGAGATGCCCTCGTCCGGGTCCGCTTCGACCAACGCCTCCGCAATGGCCAACAGCTGGCGGCGATATCCATCGGTGATGCTCGCCCTTTCGAGTCTGGCCCGCGCCTCCTCCACCGAGCTGACCCGGAGCGAGGACGGGAAGACCTGCACCCGGTTCTCCTCGCGGGTGAGCAGCACGGACTCCTCCAGCCACGAGACCGCTGTCCGCACCCGGGTGTCATCCGTAGCGGAGTCCCGCTCGAAGGCCCTCTCGTCGTCCTCTCCGAGAATCTCTCCGGCGGTGGCCTCGATCTGGCCATCCAGGCGCTTCTTCCTGTCCATGTTGCGCAGAGCCCGCAGCACGCCGTGGATCTCACGCCGCGTGAGCCGGGAGCGGGCAGACATGCCGAACTGGCGTTCCACGTCGTCCTGTGTGTAGAGCAGGACGCAGCGCGCCCGCTGCTGGTCCCTTCCGGCGCGGCCTGCCTCCTGCAGGTAGTTCTCCAGCGAGCCGGGGATGTCGGCGTGGATGACCAGGCGTACGTCTGGCTTATCGATGCCCATGCCGAAGGCGTTAGTGGCGACGATGGCCCGCAGGTCCCCGCGGATGAATCTCTCCTGGACGTTCTTCTTCGTCTCCGGGGGGAGCCTTGCATGGAAATGATCTGCGTTCACGCCCATGGCCTGCAGGAACGCCGCCAGCTCCTCACAGTGGCGTCGCGTGGCACAGTAGACGATCGCCCCGCCCGGCTCGTCCGCCGACAGGTCGGCTTCCATTATCTGGTGGACATCGGAGGATTTCTCCCCCGTGCTCGTCTGCACCACGACGAACTCCAAGTTGGTGCGCCGAGCACCGCCGTCGAAGACCCTGAGCTCGATGTTCAGTTGCTCACGGAAGTAGTCGACGACCTCGGCCTTTACTTCGGGTTTGGCGGTCGCCGTGAGGCAGAGGACGGGCGGGACTGGCTCATCCCCTGCCTTCTCGCGGATGAAGCGCCCCACGTACCGGTAGTCGGGCCGGAAGTCGTGCCCCCACTTGGAGAGGCAGTGCGCCTCGTCCAGCACCCAGCCGCCAATCTCCCGCTGTTCCAGAGCGCGTCGAAAGGAGACGTTGCGGAGCTGCTCGGGAGACACGATGACGATGCCCGCGTCCCCCAGTCGCACCCGGTCCAGGGCATCGGAGCGCTCTGGCATGGGCAGCAGCCCGTTGATGGTGACACAGGAGCCGATACCCCTGGCCTCGAGTCCCGCCACTTGGTCGGCCATCAACGCAACCAGCGGCGAGATCACCACGGTCAGGGCGCCGGTCTTGTCGTAGCGGGAGAGCGCCGGCAGCTGGTAGCAGAGCGACTTGCCCGCGCCTGTGGGCAGAATGCCGAGCACGTGCTCCCGGGCCATGGCCGCTTCGACGATGGACTGCTGCAGGGGCCGCCCACGCTCGTCCTGCGGCTCAGAGCGGAAGTCGGCGAAGCCGAACCACCGTGCAAGCTCCTTGCGGGCGTCGTGCCGCGAGCGGCACCAGCCGCAGGCGGGGTCGGTGCATGCGGTGTCGCGCAATCGCTTGACCAGCCGGCCCACTTCGGGGAACTGATGCCGCACCCAGGGCGGCATGACCGAGCTGCTCCCCGCCACAGACAGCCACGCCAGCGCATAGGCCAGCGCCCAGCCGTGTCTGGCTGCTTCCGCGATGATCTCGTGGGCGTGCGTCTGGCAGGCGTTCCCGTACAACTGCGCCTGCATGGTGGTGTGGGCCTCGACGTCGGTCGGCCTTGGGGAGCCGCGCAGAGCGGAGATGACCTGATCGAATCCCGCTCCGTCTGCCAACGTCGACAACCAGTGCCAGGCTGTCAGCAGGTCGGGAGATGTTTCCTGCAGGGCCTTCAACTGGTCGTCGAAGACCTCGAGTGCAAGCCTGCAGTCCAGCTCGGGGTCGTTGATACGCCCACGCCTGAGTCCTCCGTCCTGGTAGTGCTTGACAAGGTGGTGGTAGGGGTTTCGGGGGAACGCCAGGGGGTTCAGCTGGAGCGTATCCACAGCCGGCAGTCGCAAGAGCCGCAGTTGCGGGTTGGCTGCTCGTAGGTGAGGCAGGTCGAAGGCGATCAGGTTGTGACCCAGCAGGAAGTCGGCGCGGTCTGCAAGTTCGTCTAACTTGGCCAATGCTGCGGCGAAACTGTCTCCCCGTTGGGGGTAGACCAAGAGCCGTCCGTCATCGCCACGCACTCCGGCGAATGCCCTGATCCGCTCGTCACGTCGACCGACCTCGAGGTCCAGGGAGAGGCAGGAGCGGAGCCCCCACCTCTCGTCGTCTCTGGTCTGCGTTGCGTATGACATGATCGGGTAATCCCGTGAGGACCAGTCGGACCGTTGGGTCAAACTGCTCACGGACGGCATTCTCGATGCCCCTGCCCTCGGGTGAGTTGTGGAGCCGACTCTGCGGTTCCCTCCGGGCGGGGGGGGCGCTGCCAGTGCGTGTCAGGCATGGTAACAGGTGGAGACATAGCAGAGCACTCACATACATAAGCACGAAACACACACCACACTGAGGATTAGCAGGGAGGCCATCGCAATGAGGATCACTTGTGACCCTGTGTCGCCGTGGCGGCCACGCCACGCACGCCAGGGTGATGTGGGCTGTTCCTCCTGTGATGCTCTCCGCTGAGTGACGATGCGCGCCGTCACGCTCGGATGACCGTGGGGCGCACCACACAGGTACCGTTCCTCGTCCCCGTCGTCTGCCACCGGGACGACGGGGACGAGGAGTGCGTTGGAGATCAGGCTGGCTCCTTCTCGTAGAAGTAGCCGCGTATGGCCCGCTTGGCGATGGCGCGCCAGCGCCACGAGCCCTCGGTCGAACCCCGCCAGTCGACGGGCTCCGTGACGAGCCGCAGCAGCTCGCGGTACTCCGACATCTCCTCGACGGACATCGCCACCTCCGTCTGCGACCTGCGCTTACGGGAGAGCTGGCCATAGGCCGTGCCGCCCTCGTGCATGGCGAGGACCCCGTCCACCGCGGGGTCCCGGATCTCGACCGTGCCGTAGAGCGGCTGCTCGATCAGGTCCTCGATCTCGTCGAGGTACTCGAACCACACCCCAGCACTGCCGCTGGGCCGACCACGCCACCTGGACGATGAGCGGCGCTCGGTCGCAGTCCTGCGAGCGCTGGGTCAGGGCGCTCCCGTTCTCTTGGAGAACCCTCGCCTGCACGTCCACATCGCGGACAGTGTCGTCATGGAGATGGGCGACTTCCAGTACGCCCCATCGACCAGCAGGGCAGCCTGGGCAAGGCATACGAACTGTTTGGAGATGAATTGGGCGGACTCCTTGAGGAGTTGAACGGGGCACTGATAGGCTAGGGCTAGCCGCACTAGCAGCGCAAACCCAATATAGGGCGAGGAGAGACGCATGACGAACGTAGTGGAGCTGCAAAGGGCCATTCTGGGCCTATCCGAGGCCGAGTACACCGAATTGCGCCGCTGGCTGATGGATGAAGACTGGGAGCGATGGGAACGAGAGTTCGAAGAGGATGTACGGGCTGGCAAGCTGGACACTCTGGCGACTGAGGCCTTGGAAGCCAAGACCAAGGGCGAACTCAAGGCCCTTTAGAATGCATAAGACAGCTCCCCGTTTCTGGCGGCAGTTCCAAGAGTTGCCCGCGTCGGTGCGGCAGACGGCCCACCGGAACTTTGAACTCTTGAAAGAGAACCCCAGACATCCCTCGCTGCGTTTTAGAAACGTCGGACATTATTGGTCTGCGCGGGTGAGCGCGTCCTACAGGGCAGTAGCAGTACAAGACGGTGACGACTTCGTCTGGTTCTGGATTGGCGGCCACGACGAGTACCTGCGGATAATTGGCCGGTAGGGGTTACATTGATGCAACGGAGCGAGATCGAGCTTGAAGCGGAACGATTGGAGTGGAGCCAATAGAGTGGAGAGGCTCTGACGATGCCTAACCTACCAGAGTTCAACCTATTCAACGTAATTGAGGTCTGGCAGCAGGAACGCGTCCATTCCGAATTCCTCGCATGGCTCATGGACCCAGCGAGCTCGCACGGGTTAGGGAACGCCTTCCTGCGCGCGTTTATAGGATACGTAGCAGCAGAAGCGCGTGTCCTGTTCGAGGATGGCACTCTCTCTTCTCAGCCGCCTACGGAGGAGACGGTTGCGGGTTGGCTATTGGATGACGTTGAAGTTGTGACCGAATGGCGTTTCATCGATATCATCGGGTGTGATGGAGTGGACAAGGTTGTCTGGTTTATAGAGAACAAGGTTTTCAGCGACGAACACTCGGATCAGTTGTCTCGATACTTAGAGATAGTAGAATCCGAATACGCAGGGTTTATCATCCTCCCTGTGTTCTTGACTATAAGGGCATTGTATCCGCAGTCACCAGACAACAAGCAGAGGTACATCCCCGTAGGGTACGACGAGATAGCCGATTTGGTAGAGAGGACGATTGAAGACAATCCCGCAATGGACACGGGGATATCTTTCTTTCTCTCGCAATATACGCGTGCGATCCGCAAGTACATGCTACGAGAGGAGAACGGCAATCACCATGCGTAGGGCAAGGAAAGTCGCCACGCTCCTCGCCCTGCCGCTCCTTTGTGCTCGCGCTTGCGGCGTGCAGCTCCGCCCCGCCGACCGTCGGAGTCATGGACACCGGCGCCCGCCTCACGCCGAGGCCGACCCCCACCGCCCATGCTCATCCCCACCAGGCTATGGCATTAGGCCGCTGCACTCACGTTGATCTTCATCCCAACTGAAACACAGATTCACAGGGAACGACGGAACAGGATCGTTCTGTCTGGTAGCGGGGGTTACGGGCAGAACGGCAGAACGCCCAGCTGCCTGTTGGCTTGCCTCGCAGCCCTGACATGGCCGTCAGGCATCGTCATTCCAACGGAGGTTTGGTTGGTTCTTGGCCTTCCGCATTCCTTCCTATTATCTTGGGAATGTCGAATAGCCACCAAGTCGTTCCTGCCGCAAAGCACCCTGCGGACGCTATGATAAATACGATTAGAGATATGGCTACTATCCAGAACGAAACCTCCCCTTCTTCTAAGTGTGGTGAGAGCGGCAACAACAGACCAACCATACACAGAGAGAAAGCCGCCACCAAATGAAGAACCGCTATACGGCGCATGTCTAATCGTAGATTATGTTCGATGCGGTCGGAAAAACCCGCTGCCAAACCGAATGCTCCAAAGATTGCCACAACTTGAGCGAGCATGAACGGCGTTGCCACCGTACTATCATCCTCCATTACAACACCTCCAAAGAATGAGACATTGGCAAGGGTTACCCCTACATACACCAATGTGAATGCTACTCCAAGTAGGACCGCAAACAGTATGAAGACTACAGACTTGATGAGCAGGATCAGTTGTTGGGGCAGTTCATGGATGTCCACTGGTTTCCTCGTGTTCCGAACTTCCAGCTATACGCGCAAGAAGTATAGGCGTTCCAAAGAGTGCCCGGTCAGCAGGTTAGATTATGACGAGTATAGCACGCGAGCAGTTCCGCGCCATTGTCAGGTAGGCGTGCAGGTCTCGACGACGAAGGTCGTCACGCGGTTCACCAGCGGGATGGTCTCCTTGACGGTGCTCTGCCGCGTCTGCAGGCCGGGGATATTGGCGATGCTGCCGCGCATCCGGTCGATGATGGGCTGGCCCGCTGAGGCCGCCGCGATCACCTGTTCGGTCATGCTCTGTTCGGTCATGGGTCAGTCTCCTCTGGAATGAGTCGGGAGGGCTCCGCTTCCGGAGCCCTCCCGCACGGTGGGAACGGTCTGCGTCCCGCGTCAACTCGACGAAGCACCGAGCGCCAAGCTCAGTTGGACGCTTGCCGGTGCGGCATCTCCGTGTGGGGGCTGGCTGCGGTCTGCATCGTCCTGACGGTCCCGCCACGATCGCCAAGGCGACGTGGGCGGTTCCTCCCGTGATGCTCTCCTCTGAGCGATGATGCGCGCCGTCAGGCTCGAGCGGGCGGTGCACGCCCACCTGGCGGTTGGATGACCCCGAGGCGCACCGCACAGGCAGCGTTCCTCGTCCCCATCGTCCCGGTGGCGGACGACGAGGCCGAGGGATGCGTAGACCATCATGCCGGCTCCCTCTCGTAGAAGTAGCCGCGTATGGCCCGCTTGGCGATGGCGCG
>MPMJ01000055.1 GCA_002238425.1 SAR202 cluster bacterium bin16
TGTCCCCCCACAACATACCGGGTGGGTGGGTGGGAAGAACTACACCCCTCAAAGCGAGCAGGAGGTACGCACGCGGCGTACCTCCAACGTGCTAACCTAACCCGCCATGAGCACAACAAACGCAAAAACAGCAGACCTCATCGTTATCGGCGCGGGCAACGCAGCCCTCTGCGCCGCACTCGCCGCCCGCGAAGCCGGACGCAGCGTCGTCGTCCTGGAGAAAGCCCCGGAGCCCATGCGCGGCGGCAACACCTACTTCACCGGCGGCGCCATCCGCTTCTCCTACAAGGGCATCGACGAGGTCGTCCAGCTCGTGCCCGACCTCTCACCAGCCGAGCTCGAAGTGATGGAGGTCGGCTCCTACACCGAGGCCAAGTACTTCGAGGACCTCATGCGCGTCACGGAGGGCCTCTCCGACCAGGAGATGGCCGACACGCTCGTGCGCCAGTCGTTCCCCACCATGCGCTGGATGTACGAACAGGGCGTCCGTTTCGTGCCGTCGTGGACGCACCAGGCGTTCAAGGTGGAGGGGAAGTTCCGCTTCTGGGGCGGCCTCTGCCTGCAGGCGGTCGGAGGCGGGAAGGGCCTCTCCGACCAGCTCTTCGAGATCGCCATCGAGCGCGGCATCGACATCCGCTACGACCACACCGCGATGCGTCTCGAGCAGGACGACGCCGGGCGCGTGAACGGCGTCGCCGTCCGCACGCCGGACGGCCGCCAGACCCTCAACAGTGACGCCGTCGTCCTCGCGTGCGGCGGCTTCGAGGCCAACCCTGAGATGCGCGCGCGCTACCTCGGCCCCGGCTGGGAGCTCGCCAAGGTGCGCGGCGTCCGCTACAACACCGGCGACGGCCACAAGATGGCGTTCGACGTCGGCGCGCAGGCGTTCGGCCACTACAGCGGCTGCCATGCCGTCGCGTGGGACCTCAACGCGCCCCCGTTCGGCAACCGCTCCATCACCGACCTCTACCAGAAGCACTCGTACCCGTTCGGCCTCATCGTCAACGTGGACGGCAAGCGCTTCGTGGACGAGGGCGCTGACTTCCGCAACTACACCTACGCCAAGTACGGCAAGCAGATCCTCTTCCAGCCGGAGCGCGCCGCCTTCCAGCTCTTTGACCAGAAGACACTCCACCTCCTGCGCGACGAGTACCGCATCCCCCAGGTCACGAAAGGCGAAGCCGACACCATCGAGGAACTCGCCGACCAGCTCGGCATCGACCCCGACGGGCTCGCGCAGACCGTCGCCGAATACAACGCCTCCTGCCAGCCCGGCGACTACAACCCCACCGTGCTGGACGGCGTCCATACTGAAAACGTCGAGCCCCCCAAGACCAACTGGGCGCTCCCGCTGGACACCCCGCCGTACGAGGGCTACGCCGTCACGTGCGGTATCACCTTCACGTTCGGCGGCCTCCGCATCAACCGCCGCGGGCAGGTCATGGACACCACCGACAACCCCATCCCCGGCCTCTACGCCGCGGGCGAGATCGTCGGCGGCCTCTTCTACCACAACTACGCCGGCGGCGCGGGTCTCATGCAAGGCTCCGTCTTCGGCAAGATCGCAGGCGCCGCCGCCGCCGAGGATGTGGGCTAGGCCCAACCCATCATTCCCGCCCCTCTCCCGTCATTCCCGCGAAGGCGGGAATCCAGAGTGCCCGACAGGGCACGCGGTGGAGCGGAGCGGGTAGGGGCAGTGCCACCCGCCCATTGCGCCGTCGCCACCGGCTGCCTACGCTGGTGTGGCAGCCCCACTGCGCCGAAGCCCGACCCACGGGGTCCACGAGTAGATGTTGCTGAATGTTGCAGATTGTTACAGGTCAGCGACCTGGTGCCAGCCCCACCACTCCTGCAATCGCCGCCCGCGCTCGTAACCGGCGTGTAACACCCGCGCACGAAACGCATGCTGGAAGCAACAGAACCACACCTGGCGGCGCACTTCCGGTAACACGGCGCGTCGTTGACACCCCCCATACCGGCGGGTATGTTCGCCACGCGGAACACCATCGATCCCAGAGGAGGGCGACTCTATGGCAGGCAAAGTGCAACTCAGTTTCATATCAGCGAGGAACGAGCGCATCGCCAAGCTGCTCGACGGCGAGGTGGAGGTGGAAGGCGTTGACCTCGTCTGGACCAACTCCGACCCCTCGGAAACCTTCTGGCGGCAACTCAAGTTCGAGGAGTTCGAGGTCTGCGAGATGTCCTTCTCCTCGCTCCTCATCGCCAAGGCGCGCGGCAGCAACATGGTCGCCATCCCCGTCTTCCCGTCGCGCCGCTTCATGCACGCGCTGCTCTCGGTCAACGTCGACTCCGGCGTCGAGAAGCCCAACGACCTCTACGGCAAGCGTATCGGCGTCGGCGAGTACCAGCAGACCGCATCCCTCTGGACGCGCGGCGTCCTCCAGCACGACTTCGGCGTCGACCAGTTCAGCGTCGACTGGTGGATGGAACGCTCCGAGGAGCTGAGCCACGGCGGCGCGACTGGCTTCAAGCCGATGGACGGCATCAAGTTCAACCGCATACCTGAGGACAAAAGCCTCGCCACGATGCTCGTCCGCGGCGAACTCGACGCCGCTTCCATAGGCCGCGCCTTCTCCAACGAGAAGAACGTCATCGACCGCTCGACGACCATCCGCCCCAGGGCGGAGGAGTTTGCGAAGGTCAAACCGCTCTTCCCTGACTTTATCGGCGAGGGCAAGCGCTTCTTCGACACGCATGGCTACATCCCCGCCAACCACTGCTACGCGATACGCGGCGACATCCACGAGAAGTACCCCTGGGTCGCTTTCAACCTCTACGCCGCGTTCGTACGGGCGAAGGAGGAGTGGTACGCCGAGCTGTCGAGCAAGGTCCCCAGCGACCTCATCTTCGGCTCCCAGTACATGGCCCAGACCCGCTCCATCTTCGGCTCGGACCCGTTCACCTACGGCCTGAAGGACAACCAGAAGATGATCGACACCATGATCGGCTTCTCCCCCGCGCAGGGCTTGATCCCCCCGACGCCGGACATAGCGAACATCTACACCCACCCCATCACCGGCCTCTCCCACGAGCAGGGCTTCCTCCCCCGCAAGCCGGACATGGAGGAACTCTTCGCCCCGCCCATGCTCGACCTGTAAGCAGAGGGGACCCATATCCCGTCATCTGGCCCAACCGCATCCCCATGGGCGAGCTCACCGTCGTTGCCGGGTATCCGGCATCGGGCAAGACCGCTGTTGCCCTCGACATCGCAACGCGCGTCTCCCTCGGCGCCGACACGCCTGACCAGCCCGGCGCCAGGTTCATCAGGGCTCCCGTGGTCATCGCCGCGCCGCTCAAGAACCCCCGCGCATCACTCCTCCCGCGACTCAGGAGCCTCGGGGCCGACCTCAGCCTCATCTACCACGCCGACCTCCTCTCGCCGATGCACCTCGCAGACTTCCCCGAGGAAGCGGGTGTCGAGACCCTCGATGACGTGGCTAAGGACGCTCACGACGGCGGACCGCCTCACTACTTCGACCCCTTCGCCCCGCCGCCTCCGCCCCCTGAGCCTCCTGAGCTGCCGCGCGAACCGTCGCTCCGCTTCGTCATGAACCGGCTCGCCAACTTCATTACCCGCGGGAGCGCCGCGCTCCTGATCGTCGACCAGATCGAACACCTTGCGCTGCTGCACAACGCCAGGGTTCCGCGTGTCGCTGGGATGCTCAACGCTCTCGCTACACGCACCGGCGCCGCCGTGCTCGCCCTCGCGCACAACCCCGCCCACTCCCTCAACGCTGCCGCCCGCTATATGCAGCCCCGCCTCGGCATGGCCGGAACCGTATTCACCATCGCTCTCGTGGGAAAGGACCGTTCCCGCTTCCTCGTTCCCCTCAGCCCCCCGATGCAGGACGCCCTGCCGCCCATCCCTTTCAACTTCCACGAGGCCCCGCCCATCGCCTGGCGGGAACCCATCCCCCAGGAGCGCCTCCTCGCTCTTAACACTCCCAAGGCGCCGCGCTCGCAGCGCCCGGACATGACGGCCTACGCCTGCCGCTTCCTCTCCGATGCTCTCGCCCACGGCCCCCGCCCCGCCGCCGAACTCAACAGGCGTGCCCGCGACCTTGGCATCGCCGAATACCACCTCAAACACGCCCGTGCCGCTCTCGATGTGACCTACCGCCGCATATGTCCGCCAGGTGGCCCGCGCGGAAGCGGCTACTGGCTCTACTCGCTTCCCGAACACAACACAGCGTCTCCGGGCAGCCGAGTTGAAGAGTTGAACGCGGAACAAGGCCGTGGCCTGCTCGATAAACAGATCAATGAGGCGAAACCGTTGCGCCCCACGAGTGCGGACGACGAGAAGAAACGCCGAGAAGAACCGGCGGATGAAGAAGACGCGCCGGAACTTGCAGCGTGCGGTACAATCCCGCCATCCGGCCCTTTCGGGTCCCCTCTCCCTACAAGGGGAGAGGGTTAGGGTGAGGGTACTTTGGGGTGGGGCGGGGATGTCTCGCCCTCCACGCGGGAACGGTGAAGTGAGCACAGGGAGGTAGAGCGATGCTCAGTATCCAGGAGAACGAACGGCTGTCGAGAGTAGGCCCGGGCTCACCCATGGGCGAACTGATGCGGCGCTACTGGCACCCCATCGCCGCCGCGGGCGAACTCGACGAGCGCCCCACCAAGGCGGTGCGGCTCCTCGGCGAGGACCTCGTCCTCTACAAGGACAAGTCCGGCACCATAGGCCTTATCGAGCGCTTCTGCCCCCACCGCCGCGTCGACCTCTCCTACGGCATACCGGAGGAACACGGCCTGCGCTGCATGTACCACGGCTGGATGATGGACGAGACCGGCCAGTGCATCGAGCAACCGTTCGAGGAGACCGTCCACCCGGACGGGCGCTTCAAAGAGAAGGTGAAGGTTGCAGGCTACCCCGTGCAGGTGCTCGCGGGCATGGTGTTCGCGTACATGGGCCCGGCCCCCGCGCCGCTGCTCCCGAACTGGGAGCCGTTCACCTGGGGCGACGGCTGGAGCGAGGTCGCGCTCGCGCCGCTCCCGTGCAACTGGCTCCAGTGCATGGAGAACTCGCTCGACCCCGTGCACCTGGAGTGGCTGCACGGCTACTGGGGCGTCCGCCAGCAGCACGACAAGGCCGTGCGCCTCGGCCTCGCCAAGGCCGAGGAGGTCGGCATCCTGCCGAAGCCGCACAAGAAGATCGGTTTCGACGTCTTCGACTACGGCATCGTGAAGCGCCGCATCACCGAGGGCATCGACGAGAGCCACGGCGACTGGGCCATCGGCCACCCCATCATGTTCCCGCAGATCCTGTTCGTCGGCAGCTCGGTGCGCTGCTCCATGCAGTTCCGCACTCCCGTCGACGACGAGAACACTCTCCACGTGACGTGGTTCTTCTACCGCGCCGCGCCCGGCCAGGCCGTGACGCCGCAGGAGGACATCCCGTACTTCAACGTGAACCTCTACGAGGAGGACGGGAGGCTCATCGAGGACCTGGTCAACCACCAGGACTTCGTGGCGTGGATCACGCAGGGCGGCATCGCGCCGCGCCACCGCGAGCACCTCGGCGAGTCCGACCGCGGCATCATCCTCTACCGCAAGCTGCTCACGGAGCAGATGGCCATCGTGGCCGACGGCGGCGAGCCGATGGCCGTCGTGCGGGACGAGGGCGAGAACGAGTGCATCAAACTGCCGCTGGAGCACTGGCCGTCCATGAACAACCCCGCGCGGCTGGCGAACTTCACGCCCTCGCAGTCCGGCCAGAGCCCGGAGCACCTGAAGGAGATTCAGGACTTCCTGCGTGCGTGGGCGGACGCGCCACCCTGGCAGGAAGCGGCCGTCTCCTGACGGAGCGTCGGGTGCATGACCGAGGTCGCCGGTGAACCGCTCACCGGCGGCCCTGTTCCGAAGCCCCACGGCCCGCGGCCTCGGCAACCTGTACGCGGGCACACTCATCTCCGGCTCCGGCTGGGCGATGGTGCTCCCCATCACGCCGGTGCTCGTCCGCCACTTCGAGATAAGCCCCGGCGCCGCCGCGCAGGTCGTCACCGCCTACGCCCTGGGGAGGTTCTTCGGCATCCCGGGCGCGGGGGTGCTGGTCGACCGCTTCGGCACCCGGAAGATGCTTATCGGCGGGCCGGGACTCGTCCTGCTCGGCGCGCTCGTCGGCGCGGTCACTCCGTGGTTCTGGCCCATCCTCCTGGCCACGTTCGTCGTGGGCATAGGGGACAGCCTCTGGGCGCTCGGACGTGAGATAGCCGGCATCGACCTCGTGCGTCTCGACCAGCGGGGCAGGGTGCTCAGCGGCTTCCACGGCATGCACTCCGGCGCGCTGGCCATCGGCCCGCTGCTCGGCGGCTTCCTCGCGGAGACCATCGACTTCCGCGCGACGTTCCTGGGCTTCGCCGCGCTCACCGGCGTCGCGGTCGCCCTGGGCCTGTTCGCGCACGACACCTACGCCCCGAAGGCATCCCGGCCCACGGACGCGCCCGCCCGCACCGGACTCATCGGGCGCGTGCGGGACCTCGTCGACCTGTTCAAGCAGATCGAGCCCGGCCTGCGCCTGAGCTACTGGGTGTTCGTCCTCGCCACGTTCGCTGGCTTCACCTTCCGCATCACGCTCCAGAGCGTCCTGCCGCTGTACGCGGACGAAGAGCTGGGCCTCTCGCCCACCCAGATCGGCTTCCTCTTCTCGATATCGGGCGGCGTGGTGTTCGCGATGATCCTCCCCGCCGGGTTTGTGCTCGACAAACTCGGCCGGAAGTGGGCGACCGTGCCGAGCACGTTCCTGCCTGGGGTCACGTTCCTGCTCATGCCATTCGTCGACACGTATGCGCACGTCGTGGTGCTGGTGAGCCTGATGGCGGTGTGCAACGGACTCTCGCTCGGCTCGCTTGCCGCGAGCACCTACGACGTCCTGCCGGACCACGTGCGAGGCCGCCTGCAAGCGTTCCGGCGGACGGTCGCGGAAGTGGGAGGCGTCGGCGCGCCGCTGATGGGTGGGCTGCTCATCAACACGGTGGGCCCGACCGCGCCCTTCCTCGCCTACGCGCCGGTCCTCCTCATCGCCGGCCTGCTGCTGGCTTTCGCTACAAGGGAGACGCTCGCCAAGCGCAGGTCCTGACCCAGGGTTCACCCCCATCCTTGCCTTCCCCCACCGAGGGGGAAGTGATCAGGGGTCTAGACGGGCAGGCTCGAAACGTGCGTCGAGTTCACGGTGATGCGCCCGCCGCCGGGCTCCGTCACCGTGAACGAGGCGTGGATGCGCCCACGCTCGATGGGGGAGGGCGAGAGTCCGCGTTCGGCAAGATCGGCGTGCGTCTCGTCCAGGTCCTCCACCATCAGATCGAACGGCGCGTCCCCCGCTCGCGCGTTTTCATCGGCAACCAGCACGAGGTGTGTCCCGCCGCGCAGTTCGAAGATGGCGACGGACTCGTTACGGAACATCGGCCTCATGCCGATCTGCTCCATGAACGCCTGGGACTCCGCGAGTTTCGCGGTCCCCATGCTGACGTGTCCCACCCAGACCGGCGGCCTGCTCTCGTTCTGGTCTGTGCTCATCGCTCCGTCTCCTCCGGTTGCGGCTGTGGAGGAGGCGAGTCGTCTCCTCCCAGGAAAGCCTTCAACTGTTCCGCCGAGCCACGGCTCATCCCCTTTACGTCTGCCAGCTCGTCGACGCTCGCGGCGCGGACTCCCGCGGCGCTCCCGAAGCGGCGTATCAACTCGCGGCGGCGCTTCTGCCCCATGCCCGACGCGCCGTACCAACTCGCGGCGCCGCTTCGCCCCGATGCCGGGCGCGTCGTCCAGCCGCGAGCGCGTCGCCGCCCGCGAACGGCGCTGCCGATGGTACGTGATGGCGAACCGGTGCGCCTCGTCCCGCACGCGCTGCACGAGGTACAGCCCCTGCGACCGCCGTGGCAGCAGTACCGGTTCCGGCACGTGTGGCAGGAACACCTCCTCCTCCCGCTTTGCGAGCGAGCAGAGCGGGATGTCCGTCAGCCCCAGTTCCAGGAATACCTGCTGCGCCGCGTTGAGGTGTCCCTTGCCGCCGTCGATGATGACCAGGCCGGGCACGAACCCGAACGAGTTCTGCGTACTGCGCCCGTCGTCCGGCGGCCCCTCGGCTTCACCGGTCGCACCGGCATCGGGGCGCAGGGGAGCGCTCGCACCGGCTTCCGCCTCGGCACGCCGTTGCTCGCCCAGCCGCCGAAAGCGCCTGCGCAACATCTCCTGCATCGAGGCGTAGTCGTCTATCCCGCTGACGCCCTTGATCTGGAACCGGCGGTAGTGCCCGCTCTTGGGGCGTCCGTTCTCGAACACGACCATGCTGCCGACCGAGTTGGTGCCCTGGATGTTCGAGATGTCGTAGCACTCGATGCGTCGTGGGAGTTCCGGCAGACTCAACGCCTCCTGCAACTCGGCCAGCGCCTGCAGCACCTTGTCCGACTCGTGCAGCCACTGGATGCGCCGCTGCGTCAGCGCCTCCACGGCGTTCGCCGCCGCCATCTGCACGAGTTGCCGCTTCTCGCCCCGCTGCGGACGGTATATCGACACACGCCTGCCGCGCTTCCCGCTAAGCCACTCTGCGATAGCTTCAGCGTCCTCAATGTCGTGCTGCATCAGCAGCGTCCCTGGAACGTCCGTGGACGCTTCGTAGAACTGCTGGACGAAGTGCTCCAGCAGGGCAGGCTCGTCCTCCGCCTCGCCTCCTTCCATCACGAAGTGGTCGCGTCCGATCAGCTTGCCGCGGCGCACGCGGAAGAGTTCGACCCACGCCTCGCCCTTGTCGTACGCGAGCGCGATGACGTCCGAGTCTTCGTTCCGGTTCGACACGACCTTCTGGTTCTGCGAGACGGACTCGATGGCGCGAAGCTGGTCGCGCAGGGCGGCGGCGCGCTCGAACTCGAGCGCCTCGGACGCGCGCTCCATGTTCACGCGCAATTCCATCTCCACGCTCTCGGAGTCGCCCTCGAGGAACCGCAGCACCTGGCGTATGACCTCGCCGTAGCCGCCTGCGTCCACAACGCCGATACACGGGGCCACGCAGCGATGGATGAAGTATTCCAGGCAAGCACGCTCGTCGTTGCCGGTGATGACCTTTGTGCAGGAGCGGTAGGGGAATAGCTTCTTGAGCAGGTCCATCGTTTTGCGGACGGAGCTGGCGCTGGCGAAGGGTCCGAAGTAGCGCGCGCCGTCGGCCAGCACCCGGCGGGTGAAATAGACCTGCGGGAACTCCTCGGCGAGGTCGATCTTGATGTAGGGATAGGTCTTGTCGTCCTTGAGCCTGGCGTTGTAGAAGGGTTTGTGCTGCTTGATGAGCAGATTCTCCAGCAGCAGCGCCTCCTGCACCGACTCGGTGACGATGAACTCGAAGTCCGCGATGTGGCGGACCATCGCCTGGATGCGGGGCTCCTTGCCGTACGGCGTCTGGAAGTAGGAGCGCACGCGGTTGCGGAGGCTCGCGGCCTTGCCGACGTACAGGATCCCCCCGCCGGCAGACTTCATCAGGTAGACGCCGGGGTGTGCGGGCAGGGCGCCGAGGCGGTTCGCGAACTCGGGCGCGCGAGGCTCTGTTCGAACGCGGGTGGTCATGCCCCAAGTGTACCGCGTGTGCGCTTTCCGTCGTCAGGCCGCCACCAGAGGAACCAGGTCGTTACGCCTGCAGGTATCTGCCTGGCGATGAGACGTAACCTTGCTGTAACCGGTAGATTAACGTAAGACTAACAGGCTGAAATCCTGCAAGTGTCTATTGCATAATCTGTCTGGCGCTGTTAGATTACCTTGGTGGTAGACGCGGACGAGAACACGGGGAAATACCCCATCAGTGTGGTCGCGAGACTCACTGGCGTGCCTGAACACCGGCTCCGCGCATTCGAGTCAGCAGGGCTCCTCGAGCCCGAGCGTACAGAGGGAGGTACGCGGCTGTACTCGGATGTCGAGGTTGCCCTGGTCATACGCATAGCGGAGTTATCCGACAAGGGCGTCAACTACGCAGGTATCCGAGAGGTACTTGACCTGGAAGCCCTGGTGCAAGCCGAGGCTTCGGAAGAGAACCCGGACAGCGAGGAGAGCGAAGAGGGAACAGAATAACGCTTTGGCGCCTCGGCTCCGGTAGGGGATACCACCCCGCCGGTCCGCTCCAGTCCCGGGCGGACGCCCCAAACCGAGCACGCGTTCACTCCTGAACGAGCGTGCTCGTAGTTGGTATAGCGCATAGCACAGCCCAAGCGAGAGGGAAGGACAGAGATGGATTGGGTAGTGTTATCGTTGGCTAGCGCAGTTGCTTTCACCGCCTACTCGGTGATCCAGAAGCGCGTGTTGGATCGCCATGTAGACGGGGCGGTGACCTTTGCGGCGCTCTCGTGCATCCCGCACGCGTTCATCGCAAGCGTTATTCTGCTCGTAGCTCCTCCGGACTGGTTCTCGTGGCCTGTCCTCGCGATGGCCATCGCGGGAACGCTGCACGCAGCCATCCAGCTGTTGAGCAGCTATGCGTTCTGCAGGGAATCCGACATCTCCCGTATCGTCCCGATCTTCGATGCGTACCCGCTGCTCGTGTTGGTCATGGCGGTGGTGGTGCTTGGCGAATCGTTGACGCCACTGAAGGCAGGCGCAGCGGTTCTAGTGGCCTTCGGCGTTATGGTCGCGTCGTGGCATCAGTCGCTGCCGGGCGCGCGTATCAAGCTGAACCGCTCGCTGCTGGCCATACTGGGCGCTGCCCTCGCCATAGCGACGTACTCCGTGCTGGCGAAGGCAGTGATAGGCCATATGTCCATCTGGCAGATGTACGCGGTCTCCTGGGCGTTCTCCATCCCCTGGCTGGCAAGCATGGCGTGGTTCAGGAATCGCGCCGGCATACGAGAGGCCCTCGCTTCGAGGCCGGCGCTCATTTCTACGGGTGTTGCACAGGTCATAATCCTCTTCGCGTTCGTGGTGTCGTTCATGGCGTTCGAACAGGGTCCGGTGTCGTTGAGCACCGCGATCATGTCGACGAGGCCCGTGCTGCTCCTGTTCTGGGTGGCGGCGAGCGGCATGAGCGTGCGCGCCGTCCTCGGGAAGCGGGAAGGGCGCTCCCGTTGGGTGTCCGCTTCGATGGTGACGGCCGGTGTCGGAGTGATGGCGGTATAGGTACCCTCCAAGGCTCTTGAAGACAGAGGCCGGGCAATACTGTCCGGCCTTGTTGCATGCACGCCGGGCCATCCTCAGTCCCCGAGGGGGCGGTGAGCGGGTACAATGCCCCCGACACCACAGGAGGGGCGCACATGGGCAAGGTTCTCTTCAGCGTTGGCGGTAGCTCGGGACTCGAGTGGAGCGATTTCCTGCACATATGCCAGACCTGCGATGAGCTCGGGTTCCACGGGTTCTATCCGTCGGACCACCTGATGCAGATCAACCCGGGCCGGGGAACGACTCCGGCGCGGCTCGACGGTCTGACCGTGATGGCGGCGATGGCCGGCCACACGAAGAGCCTCCGGCTCGGCATGCTGGTGATAAACAACAACTTCCGCCACCCTGTCATAACGGCAAAGATGGTCAACACCATCGACCACGTGTCCGGCGGACGGGCGGAGCTGGGCATCGGCAGCGGCAACGTCAAGCACGAGTTCGACGTCCACGGCATCCCGTTCCCGCCGTTCAAGGAGCGCGCTGACCGGCTGGACGAGGCGCTCTCCGTTATCAAGGCGATCTGGACCGAAGAGCCTGCATCGTTCCAGGGGACGTACTACTCGCTGGACG
The DNA here is from genome assembly GCA_002238425.1 of SAR202 cluster bacterium bin16. GTDB lineage: Bacteria > Chloroflexota > Dehalococcoidia > Lucifugimonadales > Australimonadaceae > Bin16. The sequence goes on from MPMJ01000055.1 coordinate 11,710, forward strand.
AAGCTCCGCAGATGCCGAAGCCGGTGCAGCAGCCGCACCCGCCCATCATCGTTGGGGGGCGCGGCCAGCGGACGATGCAGATCGCGGCGAAGCACGCCACCGACTACAACCAGATCGCGCCCTTGGAAGAGGCGAAGGTGAACCTGAGCCGTATGCAGGCGGTCTGTGACGAAGCGGGACGGGACTTCTCCGGCATGCGTCACTCCATACAGATACAGATCAAGCTCACCGACGACGCCTCGGAGGTCGAGGCTACTGTTGCGAGGGGCGCGACGCTTGCGACGCAGGAGACCTCCTACTACGCGACGCCGGAAGAGCAGTTTCGCGACAGCATGCTGCTCGGCTCGCCCGCGGCGATCACAGAGCAGTTGGGCAAGTGGGTGGACGCTGGCGTAGACCACTTCATCCTGATGACGCCTCGCCCGTTCGATGCCCGCGTCATGGAGCGCTTCGCGCAGGAGGTCGCGCCGCAGTTCGCGTAGGCGGCGCGGTTCCGAGGGGAGACAAGCAGATGTCCCGTTACTGGTTGTTCAAGTCCGAACCGACAACGTACTCCTACGACGACCTCGTGAGCGATGGCGTTGCCGAGTGGGACGGCGTCCGCAACTTCCAGGTGCGGAACTGGCTGCGCGACGACATCAAACCGGGCGACCGCCTGCTGTTCTGGCATTCGAGCGCGAAGCCGATAGGCGTCGTGGGCATCGCTACCGTCGTGCGGGGAGGGTACCCGGACCATACGGCGTGGGACTCGGACTCCGACCACCCGGACCCGAAGAGCACCCCCGACAAGCCACTCTGGTACATGGTGGACATCAAGGCCGATCAGAAGTTCGCGGATATCGTCACGATGGAAGAGTTGCGGGCCGAGCCCGCGCTCGCGGAGATGATGGTGCTCAAGCGCGGCAATCGCTTCTCCATCACCCCTGTTACGGAGGAAGAGTTCGAAACGGTGCTCCGCCTCGGGGAAGCCAAATAAGGCCGATGGCGTTGGCTGGGAGAATGCGTCGCGCATATCTGCTGGCATTCACGGCGGTGACTGCGGCGGCGATGGTGTGTAGCGCGCTGCCAGTGTCGGCGCATACGACGCACGAGGGCAGCGAGACGCTGTTCAAGGGCGTCAGCGGGCCGTATGAGGTGCTGGTGACGGTTGTGCCGCTCGTAGGATTCCTGGAGGTGACAATCGTCGCCGATCCGGTAATGGGCGACGCGGGAGATGGTCCTTCCTACCCTCTCCGCATCGCTGTGCTGGCGTCGCGCGAAAGCTTGCGGATCGGGCCGGAGGCGGCGCAACAGGGGCGGACCTCGGTCAACGAATACGTGGCGGTCCTGAGGCCGGACATGCCCGGGCGCTGGGACATCGTCATCAATATCGACTCGGATCGGGGACCGTCGTCGCTGACACTACCCGTGCAGGTGCGCGAGAGCAGCCGCGGGTTCCCGTGGGCGGTGCTCGTCGCGGCGCTGGGAATCGTGCTGCCCATCCTGTGGCTCGTGTTCGTCCCCCGCAAGCGGCGGCGACCGTCGTGAGGCGGGTCCTGCTCGGCAGGCCGTGGAGGACAGGGGAACTGGCATGCGATCGATAAGGAACGCCATCGCTGTGCTGCTCACCGTGGGGATGCTCTCGGCCGGATGCGGAATCGTTGATGGGGATGCCGAAGTCGAACCGCACACGCACCCTCCCGGGACGGGCTCGCACACCCACGAAGGAACGATGACCGACGGCAGCATGACACACGGCACGCCGGTCGAGGCGTCGGAGGGCATGTCTGTTTCGCTGCAGGTGATCGCGGACAGTGTGAGCGGGTATAACCTGCGCATCGCGACGCAGGGGTTCCGCTTCGCGCCGGAGAGCGCCGGGGCGGCGTACGTCCCCGGCGAGGGTCATGCGCACCTGTACGTGAACGGCGTCAAGACTCGCGTCTATAGCGAGTGGTTCCACCCGGACGGCCTTGCACCAGGGACGCACGAGGTCCGGGTGACGCTGAACGCGAACGACCACTCGTCGTACGCCGCGGGGGGCGTCATGCTGGAGGACAGCCTGGTCCTGCAGGTTGCAGGATAAGACGGCGCTGGCGGCTAGTACCTGGAGACGTGGCTGGGATCAACCTGCTTGCCGGTGACGAGGTAGACGACCTGCTCGGCGATGTTGGTGGCGCGATCGGCGATGCGCTCGAGGTCGTGGGCGGTCCAGAGGAGATAGGTGCCGCGCTCGATGACCTTGGGGTCCTGCACCATGAGGAGGAGCAACTCGCGGTAGACCTGATCGTAGAGGGCGTCCACTTCGTCATCGTCGGCCAGTACCTTGTAAGCCTTCTCGACGTCGTGCTTGACCAGCGCGTCGAGTGAGGCACGAAGCATAGCGGTGGCTTTCTCGGCCATGCGCGGGATGTCGACCAGGGGCTTGATCGGGGGCTGGTCGCCCATCATCAGGCTGATCTTGCCGATGCCCTCCGCGTAGTCGCCGATGCGCTCGAGCTCCATCGAGACGTGGAGGGCCGCGATGAGCATACGAAGGTCTGAGGCGACCGGCTGTTGGATGGCAATCAGGTCGACGGCCCGTTCCTCGAGCTCGGCCCGCTTTCTGTCGATGACGTCGTCGTCGCGGATCACCTGTTGGGACAACGCGAGGTCACGGGTCCTGAGTGCCTCGACTGCGAGGAATGTCGCTTTCTCCACCATGCTGCCGAGTGCGAGGAGTTCGTCCTGCAGGTTCTGGAGGTCCCGGTCGAACTCTGCACGCTGGTGCCTGCCCATGGGTTGGTTTGTCATTACGTCCTCCTGGCAACGCCTCCCGCGTGGTTAGCCGAACCTACCGGTGATGTACCCCTCGGTGCGTTCATCCCGGGGGTTGGTGAATATCTGGTGCGTGTCGCCCACCTCTACGAGGTAGCCTGCTCGGTCTTCTCCCATCGTCATGAATGCGGTCCAGTCCGATACACGCGCAGCCTGCTGCATGTTGTGCGTGACGACGATGATGGTGTAGTCCCGGCTGAGCTCACGCATGAGGTCCTCTATAGCCAGTGTAGAGATAGGGTCAAGGGCGGATGCGGGTTCGTCCATGAGGATGATGTCCGGCTGAACCGCGACGGCGCGCGCGATGCAGAGCCGCTGCTGCTGTCCGCCGGAGAGGGTGAGGCCGCTCGCCTTGAGGCGGTCTTTCACCTCGTCCCAGAGGGCGGCCCTGCGCAGGGAGCGCTCCACCGCCTCATCCATGTTGCCGCGGAAGCCGTTGATGCGGAGCCCGAAGGCGACGTTGTCGTAGATGGATTTGGGGAAGGGGTTAGGTTTCTGGAAGACCATCCCGACGCGGAGGCGTATCTCGGTGGGGTCGATGCTGGGGTGGTAGATGTCTTCCCCGTTGAAGAGCACCTGGCCCTCCACGCGGGCGCCGGGAACGAGGTCGTTCATGCGGTTGAAGCAGCGCAGCAGCGTGCTCTTGCCGGACCCGGAAGGGCCGATCAGAGCGGTCACGCTGTGCCGCTTGATCTCCATGTTGATGTCCCGCAGCGCCCGGAACGAGCCGTAGTACATGTCCAGGTTCGTGACGCTCAGGGTCGTGTCGGTTGCGGTGGGTCCCGTCGTGGTTGTCATTCCTCGGACCTCTTCTGCGTTCGATTGCGGATGTAGATCGCCACGGCGTTCATGGAGAGCAGGACGCACAGCAGGACGATGATGCCTGCCGCGGCGATGCCCCTGAATTCAGGCCTGGGCTGGCTCACCCAGTTGTAGATCTGGATAGGCATCACGGAGAACTCGTCCAGCGGATCGGTGGGGATGAACGTGAGGAAGACGAGCGCGCTGATAGCGATCATGGGCGCTGCTTCCCCGATGGCCCGGGACATGGCGAGGATCGTGCCGGTCATGATGCCGGGCGTGGCGTGTGGGAGGACGATGTCCTTCACCGTCTGGAACTTCGTCGCGCCCAGACCGTACGACGCTTCACGGTAGGTCGATGGCACAGCGCGTATCGCCTCGCGAGAGGCGATGATGACGATGGGCATGACAAGAAGCGACATCGTCATCGCTCCGGCGAGCACTGTTCGGCCCATCGAGAGCAGTTGCACGAATACGGCGAGGCCAAGCAGGCCGTAGACGATGGACGGTACACCGGCGAGGTTGGAGATGTTTACCTCGATGATGCGCGTGAACCAGTTCTTGGGCGCGTACTCCTCCAGGTAAACGGCTGCGCCAACGCCCACGGGTACGGTGAAGAGGCCGGTGAGCGCCATGATCCATATCGTCCCGAAGATGGCGGACTTCATGCCTGCCTGCTCAGGGAAGCGGGAAGGGTAGTCCGTGAGGAAGTGCAAGCTGAGCCATGGAGCCCCCTGCCAGAGCACACGCAGGAGCAGCGCCGCGAGCCCGGCAAGTCCAAGGAGGATGGCCAGGATAAAGATGACGTAGGCCACCGAACCGATGCGCTTGCGCATGGCAAGGCGCGGGTTGAGCAGCGCCGTAACCTCTGCTTTAGCCATGCTAGTACTCCTCCCGGAAGCGGCGGACCAGGAAATGCCCAATCACGTTCATGCCGAGCGTGAGCGCGAAGAGCAGCAGTCCGACCGCGAAGATGGTGTTGTACTCCAGGGAGCCGTGTGGGGTTTCCCCGAGCGCAAGCTGGACGATGAAGGCCGTCATCGCCTGGATGCTCTCGATGGGATTGAATGTCAGACGCGGCGTTGCGCCCGCGGCGAGAGTTACCAGCATCGTTTCGCCGATGGCGCGTGAGAATGCCAGGATGAACGAGGCGATGATGCCGGAGAACGCGGCAGGCACAACTATCCGGAGCGAGACCTCCAGCCTCGTTCCGCCAAGGGCGTACGCGGCGGCGCGGAGTGACCGGGGTACCGCAACCATCGCGTCCTCGCTGAGCGACGAGACCATAGGAATGATCATCAGTCCCATCACCAGACCTGCGCTCAGCGCGTTGAACACGAGCAGGTCTTCCCGGAAGACGCGGACCGGGATGCTCTGGAGCAGGGGGGTGACGAACGTGAGAGCGAAGTAGCCGTAGACGACGGTTGGGATGCCCGCCAGGACCTCCAGGACCGGCTTGATGCTGCGGCGGACCTTGTCCGGCGCGTACTCCGAGAGGTAAATGGCTATGGCCAGCCCAGCAGGCACCGCAACCGCAGCTGCGATGGAGGCGACGAGGAGAGTCCCACTCACCAGTGGCAGCACGCCGTAATGCCGGTTCCCCTCCGCGTCCTTGAGGATGGGGGACCAATTGGTGCCGAAGAGGAATTCCCAGAAGGGGATCTCACCGAAGAAGCCGAGCGACTGGCTCAGCAGGCTGACCACGATGCCGAAAGTGGTTATGACGGACATCACCGCGCAAGCGAAGAAGAGCCAGTGCACGATGCGGCCCTGCAGCGCGCCCCGCTTGCGATTGCGGCTCAACTGCATAGTTGTCTGGCGCTGTCCGATCGGTACTGCAAAGCCATCTCGTGCCGTAGTGTCCATCACATGTCCTCGTCGCGTCTAGCCCTGCAGGAAGAAAAGGAGGTGGGGCGGTGGCACATCGAGCAATGCTCGTGGGAGGAAGGCCACCGCCCCACAGGGGGACGCTGTCTCTAGAGTCCGGCGGCAGACTTGTTGTCGGCGTAGACGCTGCGCTCGACGGGAACGTAGCCCTCCTCGAGGGTAAGGTCGTATCCGTGGTCCATGTAGAACGTAACGAGCGCCTTCACCTCGGGCCTTTCGATGCTCTCGACGTTGACGTAGATGAAGAGCGGC
>MPMJ01000056.1 GCA_002238425.1 SAR202 cluster bacterium bin16
GAACCGGATATTCGGCTACGGAGGCTGGGGGTACGAGTTGGTCGGCGACGTGACGCTGCGCACAATCGAGACGGTCGATGGCCAGACCGGCGAGGTGAAGGTCTCGCTCGGCTACAGCGCACCCGTCCGGGTCACCGTCGCTGGCGCTCTGCCCCGCACCGACCTCGGCGTCCACCCGGTCACCGAGGACAACTTCGACGGGCACGACACGGCGATGAAGGGCGCGGTGACCGACGGGCTGAAGCGTGCCTTCAGGAGCTTCGGCGGCCAGTTCGGAAACGCCTTCTACGGCGACCAGTCGGCGAGCGCTCCTCAGCCGGAGCGGGTACCCACGCAGGCCAGGGACAACGGCAGGCAGTCCCAGGCGCAACCCAGCGGCAGGCCCGCCCAGCCGCAGACGCAGGCCAGGGGCCGCAACGACGCCCAGGTGAAGACCCTGCGCAAGCGGCTCATCGAGATCGCATCCGAGCAGGGCCTCGACGAGGGCCAGGTGCGGAGCGCCGTCACGGACCGGACGGGCAAGGACATCGACGACCTGACGGCCGCCGAGCTCGGGCCGCTGGTGGAGGCCGCCGCCAACAAGCTCCGGCAGATGCAGCAGGAGCAGGCGCAACAGGCCGCCTAGTTCGACCGGACAGACCGGCACAACGGAGCGGGGCCGTCTCCTCCGGGGGCTGCCCCGCTCCTTCACTACAGGAAAGGGAGGACAGGACCGATGACCACCATGACTGCAACCTACACACCCTGGGGCTGGACGCACGACGTTGAGGAGTTGGCGGACGGCATCCTGCGGGTCACGACGCCCTCGCACGGCGGGCTGAAGCTCAGCCGGGAGCGGTGGGACGAGCTTCCCGCCGCCGTCCGCGACACGATGCTCACGCCGACCTTCGCCGAGGAGGACTGCGAGGAGCCCATCGTGCGGCTGCTCCTGGACATCGGCGACGACCGGGACCGGGAGATGGCCCTCATCGTGGCGGACTACTTCGAGAGGTACGCCCCCGCGCTCCCCTTCGTCCGCCACTACCCGCCGGGCCTCCACTACCACGTCTTCATCTACTGGGGAGCCTATGGGTGGGAGTCCTCCGAGCGGTTCGACACCCGCATCGAGGCCGAGTCCTTCGCCGGCGACCCGGAGATGGTGAGGAAGTACGGACGGATGGAAGCCATCGAGTGCACCCGGACGCGCCCGGTCTGCCTGCCGGAAGGGGGAAGGCCGTGACCGCCGGGACGCGGTCCAGGCCGCGCAGCCTACCCAGCACGACGACCAAGCTCCAGACGGAGTTCGGCAACCTGTTCGTCACGGTCTCCTTGGACGAGGACGGGGAGCCCTTCGAGGTCTTCGGCTTCCTGGGAAAGGGCGGCTCGTTCCAGCACGGCGTTACCGAGCTTGCCTGCCGCCTCATCTCCCTGCACCTGCGCAGGGGAACCCCGCTGGAGGAGGTCATCGACCAGATGCAGGGCATCCAGGAGATGCAGCCCTTCTGGAACCTGTTGGGTGACGGCAGAAGCGTGCCCGTCCACGGCCTCGGCGACGGCATCGCCCACATCCTCAAGGCGCACCTGAAAGCCAGGGAAGAGAGGGAGGCGAAGCAGGACACGGAGGTGAAGGCGGCAGCGTGAACGCCCCTTCCCATCACCTATCGGACACAAGGAGGTACAGACGATGACAACGACGATGGACGACAGGGCGGAGGTCTTCTCCCGCCCCGCTGCGCAGATAAACGAGGACGGCGAGCTGGTGGTGCGGGCATCATCGGCCCTGGGCTGCCGCCGCGCCCTGTGGTACGCCGCGACCAACTACGAGCCGACGAATCCCCCCACGGAGGAATCGCTGACGGCGATGGAGGCGGGCAACGCCCTGGAGCCGGTGGTGGTGCGGGCGATGGAGCGGGCGGGCTGGCAGGTGGACGCCCCCGATCCCCAGGACCCAAAGCAGGTGGCCGTGAGGGTCGGCCCGAACCTGCTGGTCACCGGCCACCCGGACGGCACTGTGCGGCTCCCGCTATCGGAAGACGAGGCGGCCGCGCCGCAGGTGTTCCTCTTCGAGGACGAACCGGAGACTCCCGCCCACGGCGACCCGATGGTCGTCGAGATCAAGACGCGGGGGCCGGACGCCTTCAAGCGTTGGCAGACCCTGGGGGCCGAGCGCAGCCACCCGGCGGCGGTGGCACAGGCCGCCCTCTACACCCTGGGCGAGTTCGGGGAGATGCGGGCCGCCGTCATCGCCACGATGGACACGGGCAACCGCACCTGGGACTGGGAGCGGATACCCGCCGACCGGCTGGAGAAGGCGCTCCAGGATGCCTGCACATGGCTCGGCGAGCTTGCGGCCCACCACGTCGCGCACGGACCCGACCTTGACGCGCTGCCGGAGCGCGACTTCACGGCAGACACCTGGCAGTGCCGGTCCTGCCCCTTCCTGGCCGTCTGCCTGCCCGGGTTGGCGGAGGCCGGCGAGGAGCCTGCAATCGAGGAACAGGAGGTGAGCGACGAGCAGGCACGGGACGCGGTTGCGGCCTACGCAGAGGCACAGGAATCCATCAGGGAGCCTGAGAAGGCCAAGCGGACCGCCTTGGACACCCTGAAGGCGTGGATGCGCCGCCAGGGGGACGCGAAGGCGACCGTCGGAGGAAAGACGGTCAGCCTCGTGCAGACGACACGGTACTCCGTGAACCACCGGAAGCTCAACGAGGCGCTCGACCCCGAGACCAGGGCGGAGATCGTCACCGAGAGCGAATCGGAGTACGTGAGGGTCAGCTAGCCGCTCCCTCACAGGGGCGCAGGACGGGGCCGTCTTCCCATCTACGGGAGCGGCCCCGCTCTCAATTTCAGACGGGCGCGGGGACACCGCGCTACTACACACAGAAGGAGAATCAAGATGTCACGGACGATCAACAAGGTAGAGCTGCTGGGCAGGGTCGGGACCGAACCCGAGATGACCTACACGCCGAACGGCACCGCCGTCACCAAGCTGCGGCTGGCCACCGACCGGCCCCGCTCCAACGGGGAGACCGAGACGGACTGGCACGACCTGACGTGCTGGGCCGGGCTCGCCGAGGCGGTCAACAACTACGTCGGCAAGGGGCAGCGCATCTACGTCGCGGGCCGCCTCGTCCAGAACACCTGGGAGACCGACGACGGCCAGCGCCGCCACCGCACCGAGGTCCACGCCTCCGAGGTCGTGTTCCTCGACGGCAACGGCAACGGGCACGGGCAGGCGGGCGACGCCTCCCCCTTCTAGCCGCTGCACAACCGCACACCGACGCCCGGACTCTCACCGGGCGCACCACCACGGGGCCGCTCCCAATCTACCGGATGCGGCCCCGCTTCTGTTCTAACCGATAGGCAAGGAGGCCCTCATGTCCGCCACAGCGATACGCGCCGCCACCCGATCGACAGGCTCCCAGCTCTCCCTCTTCCAGTCAGAGGGGCAGGCGCTGCTGGACGCCCTGCGCAACAACCTGGACCTCCTGGGAGAGATCGCGCTGCGCTACGGCGTGGAGGTCCAGCCGGAACGGTCGGACGCCCCGCCCTCGGTCACGACTCCCGAAGACGTTCACAAGCTGCTCGCGCCGGAGATGTCCGGCCTGGCTCAGGAGCAGCTGCGGGTGCTGCTGCTCAACACCAAGAACGTCGTGGTCGGCCAGCGGGTCGTCTACCAGGGCAACGTGAACTCGTCGATGGTGCGGCCCGCCGAGGTGCTGCGGCCCGCCGTTGTCGAGGCCGTCCCCCACATCATCGTTTGCCACAACCACCCCTCCGGCGACCCCACGCCCAGCCCGGAGGATGCGGCCTGCACCAGGGAGCTGTCCCAAGCCGCCAAGCTGCTGGGCATCGATCTGCTCGATCACGTCGTCATCGGCGGAGACCGCTTCGTCAGCCTCAAGGAGCGGGGCCTCCTCGGCTGACCCTCCACGTCCCGACGGCCTGCGCCGTCCGGCGTCTCACGCGGGGGCATCGCACCCCGCGCATCGGACCAACCCACACAGCGAAAGGAGACCCATCATGCTCCAGACCCACGTCATAGACCCCGAGGACCTGTTCACCATAAGCGCCGGAGGGTTCAACGCCACCGCCGACGCCTTCGCGAGGGACGACCGCACCGAGGGACTCTGGTTCGTCTCGATGGTCGGCTCCCAGACGGCGCTCAAGGCGATCTGGGCCTCGCTGCTGAAGCAGCCCCCGGACGTTGCCCACATCATCCGCGGCGCCGACGGCATGGCGCTGCAGGGCGGCTACCAGCGGTGCGTGATTCCCTACGAGACCATCGGCACCTGGACGACCAAGATCGCCCGTCTGCCCGCCACCGGCGGGTGGCACGCCCTCGTGTATACGAAGACCGCCGAGTACGGCTACGAGAAGGACTCCTTCCTTCTCCTGGCGCAGTCGCAGGAGGAGGCTCCGGCGCTACATCACCGCTTCCTCGACAAGCGCAGCCCCCTGCCGCTCCACGAATCCTGGGCCGGATGGCTCTGGGAGCGGGGCATCGAGGAGGAGGAGATAGTCCCCCTGCAATCGGTGGGCGTTTCGGCCTACCGGTGCTCCCCCAACGCCAAGAGGTTGCGGGACGACCTGTCCTACGCCGTTGCGTCGGGCAAGCTCACGCTGCCCCGCGAGGAGGCGGAAGGCGGGACGCCATGATCGGCTACCTCTATGACGACGGCGGCCGGGCGGCTGCGGGTTACCGGGGCAAGACCGGCGACTGCGTCGTCCGCGCCATCACCGTCTGCGCCCGCGAGGACTACCGCGCCGTCTACCTGACGATGGCCGAACACATGAAGCGCAACGGCTATGCCGCCAGCGGCAACGCCTACGCCACACGGGAGCGCAAGCGCAAAGCGCCCCGCCGCAGGGGCCAACTCATCGCCCGCCGCGTCCAGGACCGCGTCCTCGAAGCCTACGGCTTCAGGAAGGTCCGTCTGCCGGCGGGAGAGCGGCCCACGTTCACGGAGGCGCACCACCGGTACGGCGACTGCGTCGTCGGCACCACCAGGCACGTTTCGGCCATCGTGGACGGCGCACTACGAGACACCTTCGACGGCCGCACCTACGAGTGGGAATTCGAGACGCGCGAGCGCAAGGCCCAGTCCGTCTGGGTGCGACGCCAGGTGACACAGGACTAAGCAAGAAAGGAGAGACGACATGAGACTGGCTGCACAGGCGAAAGGGGGATACTACCCGACTCCCGAGCGGGTGGTTGACCTGATCGCCGAACTGATTCACACGCCCTCCGGCTACTACCACCGGGAGCGGGAGACCATCCGCATCCTCGACCCCTGCTGCGGGGGCGGGGACGCGCTCCGGAGGCTGGCGGAGAACCTCGACCGGCCCAACTCGATGACCATCGAGACCTACGGGGTGGAGCTGCACCGGGACCGGGCGGAGGAGGCCGAGGAGCGGCTCCACCGCACCCTGGCCTCGGACCTGTTCGCCACGTCGATAGCGAACGGGGCCTTCGGCCTGCTGCTCCTGAATCCTCCCTACGACTACGACGCGGAGGACAAGCGGACGGAACACGCCTTCCTGACGCACTGCACGCGCTACCTGGCCGAGAGCGGCCTGCTGGTCTTCATCGTGCCGCGGCAGCGTCTCGCGGTCTCGGCCCGCTACCTGTCCACCCACTACGGGCGGCTGCGGTGCTGGGCCTTCCCCGACCCGGAGCGCGAGGTCTTCGACCAGGTGGTGCTCATGGGCTACCGGAAGACGGACCCCGTTCCCGACGCGGCCGCCGAGAGCATGGTGGTCGAGTGGTCCATCGGGGAGCCGGAGCCGCTGCGCTCCCGGCACGACCCGTACTCCTACGGAGAGTACACCCCGGCAACGTCGCCCAGCGGCGACGTGCTGTTCACCACCCGCACCGTCGATCCCGTCGCCGCTGCGACGGAGGCCCGGCGGTCGGGGCTGTGGACGAACACGGACATCACGGACACCCTCTGGCCCGCCGGGGACGCCCGCACCCGCCCTCTGATGCCCCTCCGCCGGGGCCACATAGCGATGCTGGTGGCGGCGGGTTTCCTCAACAACCTGGTCCTCGAAGGTGACGGCAGGCGCATCCTGGTCAAGGGGCGCACGTCGAAGGAGATGGAGCTGGTGGAGGACAGCCCGGAGAAGGAGGTCCACCGCGAGAAGCTCAAGACCACGGTGGTCGCCCTCGACCTGGCCGACGGCCGGATCGAGGACATCGCCGCCTAGCCCCGACGCCACCCAACACATCACCTCTATAGGGAAAGGAAGGTGAACCAATGCAGACGCAGACCATCATGGTCCTCGAATCCTGCTCGCGGTGCGGGCAGCCCATCGCACCCGGCGAGCCCACCATGCAGACCGCATCGGTGGACATCGACGACTACGGCAGGGCGGTGTCCTCGCCGGTGAAGTCCTACCACCTCAGCGGCGACTGCTACGAAGACCACAGGGCCTCAGAGAAGGCCCGCAGGGAGACATTGCTCGCCGCATAGACGGCCCGCACGGGGCCGCACAACGAGGCCCCGCAGATGCGGAGGCATCGAAAGACAGAGACCAATCGGCATGACAGCCGAAGTACATGGAGAGGGCGCCCTCGTGCGCTCCCAGCACCCCTCGGGGCGCCCTCAATCCTACTCTCCCACAGGGGGGAGTGGGCGAGGTGCGCCTTGCGCTAGGTCGCCTCCTGCGGCCCGGCGGTGGTCGGTGTGCCCGGGAGTTCCGTGGCGTGTCCCTCAAGGAAAGGAGACGCCGACATGAACCTCGGAGAGTTCATCGACAAGTTCAAGGAGGCCATCGCCCGGCGGGTGGTGGAGTCCTACCCGCCGCTCTACCGGCCCTCGGAGAACGGCGGCATTCTGCCCCGCCTGCTCCGCAGGCCCCTCGGGGCGCAGGCCGACGCCATCAGGGGTGCCGCCCTCTCCCTCGAAGCCCACCGGGGCACGACGGTTGTGGGAGAGATGGGCACCGGCAAGACCTTCATCGGTGCCGCCGCCGCGCACATGGCGGGCTTCAAGAAGGTGCTGGTGCTCTGCCCGCCCCACCTGGTGCCCAAGTGGAAGCGGGAGGTGGAGATGACGGTGCCCGGCGCACGGGGCGTCATCGTCACCTCCATCACCGACCTGGAGCGGCTCCGCTTCTCCGTCGGCCCCGGCCCGCTGTTCGCGGTGATGAGCCGGGAGCGGGCCAAGCTGTCCTACCGCTGGATGCCCGCCGTCAACTACCGGTGGGCCACGTCCAGGGGCAGGCTCCTACGGGAGGAGGAGACGGGGGAGCCCTTCCGGGTCCCCTGCTGCCCCACCTGCACGGCGCAGATCGTCGACAAGGACGGCGTGCCGCTCACCGAGAAGGACCTGAACCGCCGCAAGCATACCTGCGACGCCTGCGGCGAACCCCTGTGGCAAGCGGACAAGTCCGGCCCTGCCCGCTACCCGCTGGCCGACTACGTCAAGCACCACATGAAGGGCTTCTTCGACCTGCTGGTCGGCGACGAGGTCCACGAGTACAAGTCTCGCGGCTCGGCCCAGGGCATCGCCGCCGGCACCCTCGCGGAGGCCTGCGGCAAGTCCCTCAGCCTTACGGGAACCATGATGGGCGGGTACAGCTCGACGCTGTTCCACCTCCTCTACCGGTTCTCGCCTGAGATTCGCACCGAGTTCGGGCGCTCCGACGAGCACCGCTGGATTCAGCGGTACGGCTTCGAGGAGGTCTCCATCGGCAAGCCCGACGACGACGCCCTGGAGGACGGGCGCAACAGCCGCAGGCGCAGCTACCGCAAGGTGGTCAGGGAGAAGCCGGGCCTGGTGCCTAGCGCGCTGTTCCACATCATCGGCAACACCATCTTCCTCAAGCTGGCCGACGTTGCATCGGGCCTGCCCGACTACGACGAACAGATCCTCCTGTCCTCGATGGACTCGGAGGAGGACGGCACGGGCTACTCCCAGCGCAGCGCCTACAACACGGTGTTCGAGGAGCTGAAAAAGGAGCTGTCCCAGGCGCTGAAGGCCGGGTCCAAGCGGCTGCTGGCCACCTACCTCCAGACGCTCCTGGCCTACCCGGACGGCTGCACCAGGGGGGAGACGGTCTTCGACCCCAGGTCGGGCGACGTCATCGTCGCGGTGCCGCCCCTCTCCGAGGAGAAGCTGTACCCGAAGGAGAAGGCGCTCGTCGACCTGGTGGCCGCCGAGCGGCTGGCCGGACGCCGCGTGCTGGTCTACGTCACCCACACGGGGACGCGGGACATCACCGGGCGGATGGACGACTTCCTGACCCGGCACGGCTTCCGGGTGGCGGTGATGAAGGCCGACGCCGTGGCCCCCGACAAGCGGGAGGCGTGGGTCGCCGAGAAGGTCAAGCAGGGCATCGACGTGCTGGTCTGCCACCCCCGGCTGGTGCAGACGGGCCTGGACCTCATCGACTTCCCGACCATCGTCTGGGATGAGATCGACTACAGCACCTACGTCATGCGGCAGGCGTCCCGCCGCTCATGGCGCATCGGGCAGACCCGGCCGGTCAAGGTCGTGTTCATGTCCTACCGGAACACCCTGCAGGCCGACGCCCTGAAGCTGGTGGCGAAGAAGCTCCAGAGCTCCCTCGCCGTCGAGGGGGAGCTTCCCGAGGACGGGCTGGCCGCCTACGGCGACGATGGGGACGACCTGATGATGGCCCTGGCCCGCAAGATCGTGAGCGGCGACGAGGAGGACGCCGACGACGAGACGGTGGAGGACGCCTTCGCCCAGGCGCGGGACGCCGAGGCCAGCGCCGAGGAACTGCTGGTGGACGACGGCTGGAAGGCCGTCGAAATAGAGCCGGAGGCCGTAGCGGTCAACGGCAACGGGACCAATGGACACCACGCCAACGGCCACGACCCCTTCGACATTGGCAAGACGGTCGAGCTTGTCCCCAGCAACGGGCACGCGCCCGCAAACGGCAACGGCAACGGCGCTAACGGCCACCACGACGACGAGGAGCCGCAGCGGTCGCTCTTCTCCTGGGCCGAGTTCATGGCGGAGGAGCCGGAGAAGCCGAAGCGCAAGAACGGAAAGCCCCAGCCCGCAAGCCTCTCGATGTTCGAGTGGGCGATGGAAAGGGAGCAGGAGACGGTCGGCGTGTGACGCCAGGCCGCACGGGTATGGAGGAGGCCGTCGCACGCGAAGCGGCGGCCTCTCCCGCATGGCAACGGGCAGAAGAAGCGATCAGAAAGGAGACCAACCATGGCAAGGATTTTCGTGTACGACGACCGCGAGTTCCCGGACCCGGACCCCGAGATGAGCGTCGACCAGGTGAAGGCAACGCTCAGCGACTTCTACGGCGAGATCGCCAACGCATCGGTGAAGGAGACCAAGCGCGGCGAAGACACCATCTATGAATTCCAGCGGCGGGTGGGCACCAAGGGGGCCTTCACCCGGTAAGGAGGGCATCCGATGGACAACCGGACCTTCATGGGCCTGCTGGCGGTCACACCGCCTACGGACCTCAAGATAACCGAGCTCACGGCGGAGCTCACACGGCCCGACGGCTCCCTCGACCTGGACGCCGCGGCCGCACGCCAGAAGGATGTCGAAATGGCCTGCGCCCAGGCGCAGGACTACGCCTCGGCCACGGGCCGGCTCAAGGAGGCGCTGCGGTGGCGGCTGCGGCCCCGGCGCTCCTGAGCGGCCTTTCCCAACTGCTCCTGCGGCGTCCGCCGTCGCTGCGGGAGCTGGTGACCGTTATCGGCTACGCCGACGACTACGCATGGTTCATGGGACTGGTGCGCCGCCTCTTCCCAAACGAGGGGGAGGCGGCGCTCTCGGCCCCCGACGTGCGCACCAGGGTGGAGCGATTCGCCAACCTCTTCGGGGAGCGGCACTTCCCCCTGTACATGCCGGTGATCGAGTTCTGGACCGAAGCCGACGACGCCCCCCCGTGGTCCTGGCTGCGGCGGGGCATCCCCTTCGACCTGATGGGCTTCGGCTACGACGGCCTCCACGAGCTGTGGAACGGCTACCGGGACGGCATATCGGCCCTGCTCCTGCTGGCCAAACCCCCGGACTCCTTCTACGGGGAGCCCGACGAGATACGGGTGGCATGGCTTGAATCCGCCGCCGAGCGCATCCCCAAGGAGACCCTGGAACGGATTCCCCAGGGCGGCATACCCGTCGAAAGCCTCACCGAGGCGGTGAAGGAGACCCGGTTCGAGGGGGCGGCCAAGGCCGCCTCATGGGTCTTCGCCGAGACCGGCAACTTCTTCCTCGACCATTCCTACGAGGGTGCGCCGCGTCACGCGGCATAGGATTCCCGACCTAATCGGGAGAGATTCGGAGAACATCTTTGGGCCAACCGACCAACCTGGAAGCGAGAGCCGAAGGGGACAGTAGCATGTCGGTAAAGCGGCTACGGTCTGAAAGCGTTGTAAGACCGGTTCCGCAAGGCCCGCGCGATACGGTGAAAGCTGGATTGCCTGAACCCCAGTTCCCAGACGGTGTATGCGTGTCACCCGCCGGTAGAACGCTTGGAACCCGGCGCCATCCATTGCACTGGTCGGTCTTCGTGGCCGGTGCATCTCCGATGGGTGGGCGATGACCAATGAGGTCTATTCAAGGGGACGAACGGGGCACCTACAGTCGCGCTATCACGTCCTATGTCAACGGAACGCGGGATGGCCTACGGGGGGAGACCCCTATGGTCACGGAGCCTCCATAGTAGTCCGAGCCGGGGAAAGCCCGGCACATGGCGAAGGGAGGCAGGTGGTTACGACGAAACATGAAAGTGAGGTACTCGTGATGAGAACCGCCGAAACTGTACTGAACGTCATCCGCGATCGCGGAACACGAGGATTGCCGCTGGAGGACATCTATCGGCAACTGTACAACCGGAACCTGTACCTGCGGGCCTACGGTCGTCTCTACTCAAACCAGGGAGCGATGACCAAGGGAACCACCGCAGAGACCGTGGACGGTATGTCACTGGCGAAAATCGACCGCATCATCGAAGAGCTTCGTTACGAGCGGTTCCGGTGGACGCCGGTGCGACGGGTCAACCTTCCCAAACCTAATGGGGGAACCCGCCCCTTGGGCATACCGACGTGGACGGACAAGCTGCTGCAAGAGGTCATCCGGATGATTCTGGAAGCCTACTACGAGCCGCAGTTCTCAGACCATTCCCACGGCTTTCGGCCCGACCGGGGATGCCACACCGCACTAAACGATGTGGTCACCCACTGGACCGGTGTCCGCTGGTTCGTCGAGGGAGATATCAAGGGGTGCTTCGACAACATCGACCACGATGTCCTGTTGTCGGTGCTCGGAGAGAAGCTCCACGACAACCGATTCCTGCGCCTGCTCAAGTACTTGCTGAAGGCAGGCTACCTTGAGGATTGGAAGTATGGCCGAACGCTGAGTGGTACGCCGCAAGGCGGAGTGGTCAGTCCCATCCTCGCCAACATCTACCTAGACCGGTTGGACAAGTACGTCGAAACGGTGCTGATTCCAGCACACACCCGTGGCACAGCCCGAAAATACAATCGTCAGTGGGCAAACCTAAAGAGCAAGTCGGCCTACTACCGGAAAGTCGGGGATCACGAGAAGGCGACCGCACTGCGCAAGCAGATGCAACAGCTACCCTCGGTTGACCCCTTCGACCCGGACTACCGGCGGCTCCGGTACGTTCGCTACGCTGACGACTTCGTGCTGGGCTTCATCGGATCAAAGGCCGAAGCCGGGCAGATAAAGGAGTCCCTGGAGACGTTCCTGCACGACACGCTCAAGCTGGAGCTATCCAGGGAGAAGACTCTCATAACCCACGCCACCAGCCAGGCGGCAAGGTTCCTCGGCTACGAACTCGTCAACCAACAGGCCAACGACAAGCACGACCACACCGGACGGCGCAAAGTCAATGGCCGCATCGGCTTACGGGTTCCCGCCAAAGTCATCGAGCAACACTGCCAAGCCTACATGGACAACGGCAAACCGGCACACCGCAAATTCCTGCTGGACGATGATGACTACACCATCATCAGCCGGTATCAAGCGGAGTTCCGGGGCGTCGTCCAGTACTACATGCTGGCCTCTAACGTCTCCCACTTCGGGAGGCTGCAATGGGTCATGCAGCAGTCGCTGGCGAAAACCCTGGCATACAAGCACAAGACTCCACGCCGCAAGCTGATACGGCGCTACAAGAGCACCGTACAGACTGAGCATGGGGAACGCGCTTGCCTCCAGGTCGTAGTACAGCGGGGCAATGGGAAACGCCCACTGGTGGCACGGTTCGGTGGCATACCCCTGAAGCGGAAACGGCAGGCAGTTCTCACCGACCAACAGCCTCAACGGTACAGGTTCTTCCGCAACGAGCTCATAACACGGCTCCTAGCGGGGGAATGCGAAATGTGCGGAACCACGGTGGGCATCGAAGTCCATCACATCCGCGCCCTAAGCGACCTGAACGTGAAGGGCCAAGGTGAAAAGCCTACGTGGGCCCAGTTCATGGCGACTAGGCGGCGCAAGACCCTAGTGGTCTGTCGCCCATGTCACCTGACCGCCCACGGAGGCGATTGGCAACCGCGACAGCAGAAATAACCACTGGAGAGCCGGATGCGCTGAAAGGTGCACGTCCGGTTCGGAGGGGGGCCGACGGAAAAGTGCCCTGAGCAATCAGGGTAACTCGCCGGCGGCCTACCCTACATGGCAGCTACGACGGCTTCGCCGACCCCTGGGACGACGACATCATCGCCGAAGGCACCGAGGAGTGGCGCAAGGCCAGAGATCTGATGGACTCGGTGTGCACGCTGGCCGACTGGCTGGAGGAGGACCTTCCGGCCCGCTTCGCCGAGATGCTGGACACCGTCCTGCCCCGGCTCCCCGAACAAGAACAAGGAAAGGAGGACGACGACCATGACGACCGACGCTGAAAAGACCGGCTGGTCCCTGCCCGGCCCGGACGACATGCCCAGGGACAAGCTCCAGTTGCAGCTTGAGGTCTACGACGAGACGCTCCTGCTGCGGGGCTTCGAGGGAGACTCCGTCTGGGTCAGGACCGTCTCGGCGGACGAGATCGCCAACGTGTTCACCCAGCACCTGGGGTTCTCATCTGGGCTGCTGCCCCAGGACGCCCTCTGGTGGAACCAGGGCGAGACCGGGCAGGTGGTGGCCCTCTGGCGGCCGCCGCAGGTCTGGCCCGTGGCCCTGCAACGGGAGGCGTTCAAGCCCCCCGCACGGCTCCGGCTCCCCATGCCGGGGCTGGTCTTCGTCTGCTCTCCGGGCCGGGCGCCATGGGTCTACGCGGCCCTGTCACGCCCCACTGACGCCGATGAGCAGCTCTACCGGATGCCCGCCTTCAACGTCTTCCGGGACGGGCGGGTCTGCCCCGGAAGCCACAAGTTCCCCGAGGAGGTGGGGCTCATACCGGAGTCCTTCTTCCAGTCCTACTTCTCGGGCACCGGCGATACCAGGGAGCGGTCGAAGAAGCACCCCGACAACCTGCACGCGCTATGGGAGGAGCTTGATGGAAAGACTGAGTACCCGGTTGAGGACCTTGTTCCCCAGTGCACGGTGGCCCAGGTCATCGCGGCCTCCCAGGGGAGACGGGGCTATGGCTACCGCTAGCGGCCGAGATGCCGCGACCGCCCGCCCGACGCCCGTCGGCTACCTCGTCAATCGCAAGGAGGGGCTGACCGGAGCGCAGGGCATCGGCTACGACTACGTGCTCGGATCGGGGGGTCTCTACGTCCAGTCCGAGAGCGCCCACCTGACGGCACGTGTGCTCGTCGCCCCCTGCGAGGTGCGGGGGCTGGCTCCCGTGGCCGAGAAGGTGGAGCTTGCCCACGGCCCCATCCCGGCCCGGCTCTTCGAGCTGGGGCTGTGCTGGTTCGAGGACGACCCGGACACCGAGCGGTTCTTCGCCGTGCGGTGGGACGGGCGCTCCTACCGGCTGGTGGTTCCCGAGCAGGAAGGGACTGCCACCCGGCTCAAGTACCGGCCCCCCGCAGGGGTGGTCGCCGAGTTCCACTCCCACGGACGCTCCCGCGCCTTCTTCTCGGCCACCGACGACCGGGATGAGCAGGGGTTCCGCATCTACGGCGTCGCCGGACGCCTCGACAGCGACCGGCCCGAGCTGAGCCTCCGGGTCGGCGTCTACGGCCACTTCGCCCCGGTGCAGTGGTCGCAGTTCGACGGCCCGAACCCCGGCCTCCGGCTGGTGGCCGAGGACCCTGACCCAACCAATCCAATAGAAGGAGGTGACTGAGAGATGCCGTACTACTTGGACAACGCATTCCTGCTGGACGACCCCTGGATCACGGTGGTCGGCTGCGGCGGGACCGGCGGCTTCGTCGCCGAGGGACTCTGCCGTCTCTTCCAGGGGCGGGAGGCCAACATCGTCCTCGTCGACCACGACCGGGTCGAGCCCCACAACCTGCTCCGCCAGAACTTCTACCCCGGCGACGTGGGCGGCTTCAAGAGCCAGGTCCTCGCAGATCGGCTGGCCAAAGCCTACGGGAGGCCGGTGGGTTACTCGGTCTACCCCTTCAGGGAGTACGACCACGACTCCCGCACCAACGCCCACGGCTACCCCGGCCTCATCGACGTCGGTGAGAGCCTCATCATCGGCTGCGCCGACAACGCCCTTGCACGGAAGGCGATGGCCGAGTGCCTGCCGGGGCACCCGGCCCGCTGGCTCATCGACGCGGGCAACGACACCAACTGGGGACAGGTGCTGGTGGGCAATGTGGCAGGGCGGGTGGACTGGGACGAGCCCGCCTTCGTCGACCAGACCTGCTACCTGGCCCCCGCGCCCACGCTCCAGCGCCCCGACCTGCTGACGGCCGTATCGACCAGGCCTCCCGACGTGGACTGCGCCGCCGCCCTCGACCTCACCGACCAGGACCCGACCATCAACCAGATGATGGCGTCGCTGGTGCTCCAGGTGGTCCGCCGCATGGTGGCGGGCACCTGCCCCTTCATGGCCCTCTACCTGGACATGGATCTGGGCACGGTCACACCCACCTACGTCACGCCGGAGGCGGTGGAGCGGACGGTGGGGACCCACGCCGAGTGATCGGCGCACGCGAACACACTCGAAGAACGACAAGGAGAGAAACAATGAGCGACAAGAACGGGACCGCCACGACCAAGACCATGTGGCAGGACACCCACAGCGGCCTCCGCAGGCACAAGCTGATGACGAAGGAGCTCGCCGACACGATCCCCGCCCTCTACGCCAACGAGAACGTGGAGGACTACGACACCGTCCTCGCGCCGGCCAAGCTCTTCTCGCCCTACAGCAACTGGACCTGGTACATCACCGAGATGGATCCGGTTACGGGCCTCTGCTTCGGCCTCGTCGAGGGGTTCGAGACCGAGCTGGGCTACTTCGACCTGACCGAGTTGGCGGAGGCCAAGGTGTTCGGCCAGGTCCCCGCCGTGGAGCGCGACCTCTACTGGAAGCCGCAGACCCTGGGGGAGATAAAGCGGAAGTCGAGCCTGGCGGCGTAGCAGGGAGACCGGTCCACGCGAGCGCACACACATATAAGGAAAGGAGAAGACCATGCCAGACGAGACCGGAACGGAAACGGCCCGCTCGGACGCGCCGGGCGTAGACGACAGCCTCTTCGGTGATGCCCCGGACGATTCGCAGGCCGGGGTAGCCGAGGAGCATGTCTCCACAGGGGAGACCGAACCGGGGGAAGACGCTCCCGACGACGCCGAAGAAGAGGCCGCGGAAGGCCAGCAGGAGTCCGGCAATGCCGAGACGGACGCCCAGCAGGAGGGCCTGAAGGTGATCGTGTCCATCAAGGGAAGCAGGGCCACCATAGGGGTGCAGCAACCCTCGTCGGACCCGCACATCGAGTCCTTCGACAACCTGGATGAGTCTGGGCTGACGCAGGAGGTCGCGGCGGTGATCGAGAGGGCCAGGGCCCGGTGGGAGGAGTCGCCGAAGCACCCCGCCTACGAGCGGCCCGCTCCCCCGGCCCGACGCCAGCGAAGGCGTCAGCAGGAGACGGGCCAGACCGCTAACGCCGAGACGGAGGCGGAGCAGGCGCAGCAGCAGACGCTGAGGCTCTTCTAAACAGCCGGAGCGCGCGAAACACGGGGGGAGGTCGTCGCAGCCATTGCGACGGCCTTCCCCGCCCATCCATATGTGCGGTCTTTTTGCGCTCAAGACCGATTGCGCCGCCAATGTATGGCGTCTTTTTCTATTGGGAGAACAGTTCAGCAACCTTGAAGGGAGTGCAGGAAATGAAACCTAATGGCGATGGACCGTTAACACGGTCAGTTGAAACCGGTAGGAGGTACGAGGTCATGGAGATGCACCTGTTCGACGGGAATGCCCGCGATGAAGAGGCCCTCTGCGGGGCCGATAGCTCGGCCGAAGGCCGCATGGGCGTGGACTACTATCTGGATTGTCGGAGGAGAGGCGCTCCGGTGGGAACCGTCTGTGAAGGATGCAAGACCCTGGCGGTCCCGTTCGCCGAGAACCGTGTCCGGGATATGGAGGCCGACGGCGACGCGGACGAGGCGGAGGAGTTTCGCAGGCTCGCCGGGACGCTTGCGAGGGAGACCGGCCAAGACCGGAGCGGCGACTAGGAAACACGGCGGGGCACGACCATCTGTGTGGTCTTTTTGCG